>JAVBVI010000008.1:0-82640 GCA_031554505.1 Bacteroides sp.
TAAATAACTGTTCCCCCACTGAGGCTCACAGTGTTCCACAGAGTTTTATTTTGGCCTACTACCAAGAGAAGACAGAGGAAAAACTCTGTGGAACTCTGTGCGATTCTGTGGTGAATAAAGACATCGCATCATGCTCCTTAAACTGTACGACAAAAACAACGATCCGGAACATCTGCAACAAGTGGTAGATATTCTGAACGACGGCGGACTCATCATCTACCCCACCGACACAACGTATGCCATCGGTTGCCACGGTTTGAAGGAGCGTGCCATCGAGCGTATCTGCCGCATCAAGAACATCGATCCGCGGAAGAACAACCTCTCCATCATCTGCTACGACCTGAGCACCATCAGCGAATATGCCAAGGTAGAGAACCACATCTTCAAGCTGATGAAGCGCAACCTGCCCGGACCGTTCACCTTCATCCTGGCGGGCAGCAACCGTCTGCCCAAGATATTCCGCAACCGACGGGAAGTAGGTATCCGTATGCCCGACAATGACATCATCCGCGAAATAGCCCGTCTGCTCGACGCTCCCATCATGACCACCACCCTCCGGCTTGACGAGGGAGAAGACATGGAGTACATGACCGATCCGGAACTCATCGACGAGAAGTTCGGAGAGATGGTGGACCTGGTGATTGGCGCCGGTATCGGCGGGGTGGAACTTTCTACGGTCGTGGATTGTACCAGCGGTGAACCGGAAATCATCCGCCAAGGCAAAGGCTGGCTGGAAGAAGGATAAACTTAGTTTTCACCACAGAGTCACACAGAGTTCCACAGAGTTTTTATTTTATTTACCACAGAGGACGCAGAGGGCACAGAGGATCTAAATACCTCTCTCCCTTTTTAATTTTTTATTTCCTCTGTGCCCTCCGTGGTAAACCAAAACTCTGTGGTGAAACAAAACATCAAGCATCATGAAACAAACATCGTCCGAATACCGCTCTTTGCTCCTCGTCGTCTGCCTGGCGTCGTCGCTCATCCCCTTCATGGGATCGGCATTGAATCTGGCTCTGCCGTACATCAACCACGACCTGGGGCTTAGCGCCGTGATGTCTGGCTGGATACCCACCTCGTACATGCTCTCCACAGCCATCTTACAGATACCTTGTGCCCGCATGGCCGACATGGTAGGCCGACGGAAAGTATTCGTGGCCGGCGTACTGATACTCACCCTCTTCTCCGTACTCAGCGGACTGGCCACCACGGGGGCGAGCCTCATCGCCTACCGCTTCCTGGCCGGACTGGGCAGCGCGATGGTATTCGGTACCAATACGGCTATCCTCACCTCCTCCGTCCCGGCAGAGAAGCGTGGTTTCTCGCTGGGCATTATGACGGCTACGGTGTACTTCTCACTGGCTGCCGGTCCATTCCTCGGGGGGCTACTCACGCAATACCTGGGCTGGCACAGCATCTTCTTCGTATCGGCTTTCATGAGTTTGATGGTAGCTGTAGGCGGTTGCCTGTTCATCCAGGAAGACTGG
The DNA here is from genome assembly GCA_031554505.1 of Bacteroides sp. Lineage (GTDB taxonomy): Bacteria > Bacteroidota > Bacteroidia > Bacteroidales > Bacteroidaceae > Bacteroides. The sequence continues at coordinate 1,488 of JAVBVI010000008.1, forward strand.
CGGGAGAGCACGCGTAGCAAGTTCGATGTGGTGGGATCGATACTCTTTGCGGCGGGCTTGTCGGCTTTGATCTATTCGTTCTCGTTGCTTCCGCATACCACGGGATTTGTACTGGCAGCGGTGGGCATCACCATCCTCTACCTTTTCTCCGCGTACGAGAAACGGCAAACCTTCCCGGTGTTCAACATCCGGCTGTTCCTGGAGAACCGGGTGTTCAAACTCTCGTCACTGGCAGCCCTGATCAACTACTCGGCTACGATGGCGATATCGTTCATGCTCAGCCTGTACTTGCAGTATGTACGGGGACTCTCGCCCCGGGATGCGGGATTGATATTGATTGTGCAGTCGGTGGTACAAGCTGTGGTGTCGCTGCGTTCGGGACGGCTGTCCGACCGGATGTCGGCTACGTTCCTGGCTACGTCGGGGATGTCGGTCATTGCCGTAGGGCTAGTCGGGCTATGCTTCATCAGTGAGTCGACCAGCCTGTACTTCATCGGCTTCATGCAGATATTGCTGGGCTTCGGCTTCGGCATCTTCTCCTCACCCAACACAAACATCGTGATGAGCTCGGTGGACAAGAAAGACTACGGTCTGGCTTCGGCTACGCTGGGTACCATGCGTCTCACCGGGCAATCGTTCAGTATGGGTATTGCCATCATGGCTATGTCGCTGATGATCGGACACGTGAAACTCTCTGCCGAGGTGCATGCCGAGCTGGTGAGCAGTATGCGTATCACCTTCATCCTCTGCTTTGTGCTGTGTTTGTTTGGTATTTATGCTTCGTCCGTGCGGGAGAAACCGTTGGGCAAGTAGAGCGGGAAGTTCGTCATCCACTCCTGTTCCCGATAATCGGACATGGAGCAACGGACGCCATGAAGCCCCGGATTCTTCTCGACAAACACCCGTAGGCTTTTAGATTGCAGGTTCTCTTCCGCCTTGACCTCTACGGGAATGATGCGGTCGGCGTATTGCAGCAGGAAGTCGAGCTCACCCCTTGAATTATCGGCCGACCAGTAGTAGATAGCCAGATCGTTGACCGATTTGAATTGCTGCATCATATACTGTTCCGTGATGGCCCCTTTGAACTCGGAGAACAGGCTATCTCCTTCCAACAACACCCTGGCAGGCAGATTGCCCATGGCACATAGCAAGCCTACATCGAGCAGAAATAGTTTGAAAGCCGAGAAATCTTCGTAGGCCGACAGAGGCAATTCGCCCTTTTTGGCCCGGTTCACTTTGTATATCAAGCCAGCATCGAGCAACCATTCGATAGCCAGTTCGAACTCCTTGGCACGAGCACCTTCCTTGACCAATCCATAAACGAACTTCTTGTTTTCCTTGGCCAGTTGCGACTGAATGGAGCGCCACACCATCCGTATGCGAGGCACCTCAGCGATGGGGGCATGCTTGGAGAAATCACGGTCGTACGCGTCCAGAATACTTTGTTGCAACCGCCGTACTGTCGAGAAATCCTTTTCGGTTGCCAAAGAAGCTACCACCTCAGGCATACCTCCTACATAATAATACTGCCGAAGGTATTCGATCAGTTTAGGTCGGAAAAGAGAAAGCAAGGGCCAGTCTCTCTTATCGAGCAATTCGACATAAGCCGACTGCCCCATAGCATCCAAGAATTCATGAAACGAAAGCGGATACAGATCAACGAATTCCACCTTCCCTACGGGAAATGACTGACTCTCATTCATGGATATACCCAGTAACGATCCTGCCGCTATCACATCGTATTGAGGAGCTTTCTCCTGGAAGTACTTCAAAGCGGTCAGTCCACGAGAGGCTTCCTGAATCTCATCAAAGACAATCAAAGTATCCGTATCAATAGGCACTCCGGTCAGTAGCCGGAGAGAGGTCAGAATTCGATCTATATCGAAGTCGCGCAGAAACAGCTCGCGCACCAGCTCGTTGTCTTCGAAGTTGATGTAGACATGCTGCTTGTAAGCTTCGCGGGCAAACTCCTTCATCAGCCAGGTTTTTCCTACCTGGCGGGCTCCCCGAACGATCAAAGGCTTATGCCCTGTTCGGCTTTTCCATTCGTACAGTTGGTTGATGGCGTCTCTTTTCATTCTATATCAGCTATTTATAGGTGCCAAATGTAGGAAGAAAGAAAGGGAAAAGCAAGAACTCGTCCTTAAAAGTGTATGCTTTAACAAAAAGTCGTCCTTAAAAGTGTACCCAAACAACAAAGAGTCGTCCTTAAAAGTGTAATCTCCTTGCAAAATCATTCTTTTTCCGTATGTTTGCTCCTCGAAAAACAATCGCAAGCCATGCCCACGCCCATATTATACAACGACTTCCCCACCTTCCTGCGCCGGCACTTCCCGTACAAAGTGCAGAAGATATCGCTGAACGCAGGCTTCACCTGTCCCAACCGTGACGGAACGAAGGGACAAGGCGGCTGTACCTATTGCAACAACCAGACGTTCAACCCCGAGTACTGCCACACCGAGAAACCCATCAGCGTGCAACTCGAAGAGGGCAAACGATTCTTCGCCCACAAATACCCGGAGATGAAGTACCTGGCCTATTTCCAGGCATACACCAACACGTATGCCGAACTGGAAAGTCTGAAACGCCGCTACGAGGAAGCGCTCGCTACGGACGATGTCGTGGGATTGGTCATCGGCACACGCCCCGACTGCATGCCCGACACCCTGCTCCGCTACCTGGAAGAGTTGAATCGCCATACCTTCCTGCTGGTGGAGTACGGCATCGAATCCACCCACGACGAAACGTTGCGGCGCATCAACCGGGGACACCTGTACCAGGACACAGTAGATGCCGTAGAACGAACAGCAGCCGCAGGCATCCTCACCGGAGGGCACGTCATCCTCGGTCTGCCGGGCGAAGAACACGCCGACATCGTATCGCAAGCGGCCATCCTCTCCCGCCTCCCCCTGGCCACGCTGAAGCTGCACCAACTGCAACTCATCCGGGGCACCCGCATGGCCCATGAGCAAGAGCAACGTCCGCAGGACTTCCACCTCTACACCGAGGTGGACGAGTACATCGACCTGGTCATCGACTACGTGGAACATCTACGCCCCGACATCGTGCTGGAACGCTTCGTCTCCCAATCGCCCAAAGAACTCCTCATCGCACCCGACTGGGGCTTGAAGAACTACGAATTCACCGCCCGACTGCAAAAAAGAATGAAAGAAAGAGGTTCATATCAGGGAAAGATGTACGCCGTTTGAGAAAAAACAGTTACTTTTGCACCTACTCAAAAATAAACCCTGAAACAACATGAAGCAGAAATCTCTCATCAAAGGCCAAGTTCACTACGTAGGGGTGAACGACCGTAACAAACACCTCTTCGAGGGCATGTGGCCGCTTCCTTACGGCGTTTCATACAACTCTTACCTGATAGACGATGAATTCGTTACCCTGATCGATACAGTCGATGTGTGCTACTTCGAAATCTACCTCCGCAAGATACGCCAGGTGATCGGCGACCGCCCCATCAACTACCTCATCATCAACCATATGGAGCCCGATCATTCCGGCTCTATCCGACTCATCAAGCAGCATTATCCCGATATCGTCATCGTGGGCAACAAGCAGACGTTCGGCATGGTCGAAGGTTTCTACGGCGTTACCGGCGAGCAATACCTGGTGAACGACGGCGACTTCCTGGCCATCGGACGCCACAAACTCCGTTTCTACCTCACTCCGATGGTGCACTGGCCCGAAACGATGATGACGTTCGACGAAACGGACGGTATCCTCTTCTCCGGCGACGGATTCGGATGCTTCGGTACGCTCGACGGTGGGTTCCTCGACTCGCGCATCCGCACGGACCGCTACTGGGACGAGATGGTGCGCTACTACTCCAACATCGTGGGCAAGTACGGCGGACCGGTACAGAAGGCCTTGCAGAAGTTGGGCTCACTGCCCATCACCACCATCTGCTCCACCCACGGACCGGTATGGACGGAGAACATCCCGCAAGTCATCGGCATGTATGATAAGTTGAGCCGCTACGAAGCCGAAGAGGGCGTGGTGATACTCTACGGAAGCATGTACGGCAACACCGAACAGATGGCCGAAGCCATTGCCTCCGAACTCTCCTACCAGGGCATCCGCAACATTGTGATGCACAACGTGACCAAGAGCGACGCCTCGTACATGCTGATGGACATCTTCAAGTACCGCGGACTCATCGTGGGTTCGCCTACGTACAGCAACCAGATCTTCCCCGAGGTAGACGCCATGCTGACGAAGATCCTGACGCGCGACATGAAGGGGCGTTACCTGGGCTACTTCGGCTCATTCACTTGGGCCGGTGCAGCCGTGAAACGCCTGGCCGAGTTTGCCGAGAAGAGCAAGTTCGAACTCGTAGGCGACCCGGTAGAAATGAAGCAAGCCATGCGCGACATCACTTACGATCAGTGCGCACTCCTGGCCCGTGCCATGGCCGAGCGTCTGAAGAAAGACCGATAGAGAAGTAAATCCCCCCATTTATTAACACTATAAATACAAGAAACAACCATGAGATTAATTATCCAACCGGACTACCAGTCGGTATCGCAATGGGCGGCACACTACGTCGCTGCCCGGATCAACGTTGCCTGTCCCACACCCGAGAAACCGTTCGTACTGGGTTGTCCCACCGGCTCATCGCCCCTGGGCATGTACAAAGGCCTGATCGACCTGAACAAGAAAGGCATCGTATCGTTCCGGAACGTGGTGACGTTCAACATGGACGAGTACGTCGGTCTACCCCAGGATCATCCCGAAAGCTACTACTCCTTCATGTGGAACAACTTCTTCAGCCACATTGACATTCAACCCGAAAATACCCACCTGCTCAACGGTAACGCTCCCGACCTGGAAGCCGAATGTGCTCGCTACGAGGCCAAGATCCTGTCGTACGGCGGTATCGACCTCTTCATGGGGGGTATCGGTCCCGACGGACACATCGCGTTCAACGAGCCGGGTTCTTCCCTGGCTTCGCGTACCCGCATCAAGACGCTGACGACGGACACCATAATCGCCAACTCACGATTCTTCGACAACGATATCAACAAGGTGCCCAAGACGGCACTTACGGTAGGTGTGGGTACGGTTCTTTCGGCCAAAGAGGTGATGATCATCGTGAACGGACACAACAAAGCCCGTGCGCTCTATCAGGCCGTAGAAGGCTCCATCAACCAGATGTGGACCATCAGCGCCTTGCAGATGCACGAGAGAGGCATCATCGTTTGCGACGATGCAGCTACGGATGAATTGAAAGTGGGAACGTACCGTTACTTCAAGGACATCGAATCGGAGCATATCGACCCGGCTTCACTGCTGCGATAACTCCGTAAAGTATATATAAGGTATAATGGCAATCTGGCTTCTGGGCCGGGTTGCCATTACTTTTGTTTACGTTCGCCAGAACCACTTGATGCGAGTGAAGAACATGGTGAGCAGCACAGCCAATCCCGTCAGCAATACACCTTGCAGGAAGCCCAACCAGGCACTGTGTTGCAGGTATGGCAAGAAGTCCGCCAGTCCGGTGAGATGCAGCAACGGCATCACCACCAGTTGCGTGGATACGTAGGCAATCATCGGATTCTGCCCGGACATTTCCAGGGGCAGCATCAGCTTCCTCCACTGATAGATATCGCACATGATGGAGAAAGCCATCATCGCCATGAAGGCTAACCCCGCTGTGACGAAATAATAGCTGAACGTAGAAGGGTCTTTGCGGATTCCTCCCTCGTAGGCTTCGAAGAACAGTCCCAGCATCAGCAGATAGGCGCCTGCCGTGAACAGTCGTCGCCAATACTTCCCGTTATTGCCCTCCATGCGTAGCAGCGCGTACAGAACAGTCAGCAGCACGACGGTACCCGCCAGGTTGAGAACCAGGTAACGCATGTACAGCCCGTACAGGTTGAACACGATGATGCCTACGGAGAGCAACAGGATGAAGGGGGTACGACGCACCTCAACCGGGGTACGTTTTTCGCTGCTCCTACTCGCCAGCCACTCTTTCAGGTACTCGCCTGCCAGCGTCCCGGGGATGAGGATGAACAGGTATTTCAGGTAATAGAACCGGTACAGCCACGGAAGGGGCGAAAAGTCCATCACCTCCTTCACCCACGACCCTTCGGTGGTGCTGCCCAGAAAGACCGCCATCACGAAGGGCAGGATAGCCACCCGCACCCACGGCTTGCCGATGGTGAACAGGTAGGCCAGGGAACCGAAGATAGCCATATTGGCCAACACCAGGATGATGATGTTGCTGAACGACAACGAGAACTCCCTCCCGTCGGCATACGACACAGTAAGCAGCAGCGCTACGCCCACACCGTACGCCACCCACTTCGTGCCCTGTCGCACCCACACAGGCATGGGCCACGGCCACCGCATAAACATGGGAAACATCAAGGCAAAGGCCAGCAAGGCCAGCCACCAGGAATGCGCATCTTGCGGAGAAGCTGTGATCCAGGGATACATGTGCTGAATGAAGATGGCGAAGAACGTCAGCTTCGCCCCCCGTTTCAGGCTATCCCAGACCAGTCGCCACACAGGAGTTCCCTTCTCGTACTTACCACCCAACGAGAAGGGGAAAGCGGCTCCCATGGCAAAGATGAAGAAAGGGAAGACCAAGTCCACCCATGTGATTCCGTACACGGTAGGATCGAACACGAAGTCCGACCGGGGCCCTACCTGCGCATGATGCATCCACCCCGGCAACACGCCGGAGGCCACCGCCCCCGACAGTACCATGGTGACGATGGCATACCCGCGCAGAGCATCGAGTGAGCCTGCCCGTTGGTTCATTTCTCCGGTGCTTTATCCAACGCTCCTCCGGCTATCATGCCGGCTTCTACCTCTTTCCACAAGTTCATCTGGATGATGTGGACAATGTCGAACACCATCAACCCGTCCGATTGGCGGAGGTTCATCTCGATGGTTTGTGACAGCTTCGGCAGATTGTCATAGAACTGGTTCACCAAGATACCGCCCATGAACTTGTTGCCTTTCAGGATGCCCCGTAGCTTCTGGCACGACCCTTCTACCGAATACCACGTGCCGCGTTGTGCCTGGCTGTCGGTTTCGTTCCATACACTCTTGTCGTTGCGCAGGGACTCTTCGATGGTGATGTCGGTATAGTAGTTGCCCGTGGTGTAGAGGTCGATCAGTTCGGCATATCCACTCTCCTTGTACGTCGGGGTGGCCCAGTCATAGTCTTGGCTGGGATCGTAGTATTTGCTGGCAAAGTTGACTCCCACCTCGTAATACGAAGGATACCAGGCCCCGGTATAGGTACCGAACGAGATATTCTTGTTCACCGCCTTTACCTCCTTGCGGGCCAGTTCCATGAAGTTCCGGATATTCATGGCCCGCCACTCTATCCATTTCAGGAAGTGCTTGCCTCGTTCGGGATAGTAGTGTTTCCGGTCGTCCTGCTTCCATTCGAAGATATCTTCGGGGAAGCGTACTACCTTTTCGCCCAGGTAAGCCTCGAACTTCTGGCGCGATAGCGGGGAGAAGTCGGCGCCGATACCGTCATACCGCACCCGGTCCAGCATCAGCCCGTCCAATGCGGGATACTTGCCCACCAGTTCTTTCAGTACGTTCAGTATGTGGGTCTGAAACTCGGGATGAATGGGGTTGATCATGGCCGAATATTTCTTCTTCTCGTCCATGATGGAGATGAGTCCTTTGCCGGGTACATACACCGTAGAGGCCCATTCCGGGTGATCGGTATACGTTTGCCCCCGGTCGTAGAAGTTATGCCCGCCCACGAAGACATTCAGCGAAGCGTGTACTTCGAGGCCCAACTCATGGGATTTGGCGATGAAGTGTCCGAGGTAGTCGAAATCCTTCCGGTGATACCCCATCCATTCGGTCATCTTGGGAGCATACTTACTGTCGAATAGCACCTCACCGGTGATGGGGCGGACGTCGACAATGGCATGAGTGAATCCCAGGTTTTTAATCTTGGTGAGGTAGAAGTCGATGGAATCCGGGTTACTGAACCGGGCGAAGTTGGCCTCGGCATCAAACCACATCAGGGCCGGTTTCACTTCGGAAGCTACCGCATCGGCCTTGGGCCGGCAGGATGTCAGTAAGGTAAGAAGAATGACAAGTAATGTAGTTAGTTGTTTCATGGTTTCTAATTAGATTTTGTTAGTTAGTTATTATTCGGCGTGGCCGTGTACACCCGACCCCACCGGTCGGTAGCCCTCACTTCCAGGCGTGCCTGGCGGTTGCGCACCGTAGCACGGAACATGTGTTCGTTCGGAGTGGGTGTTATCCAGGGGAATTCCAGTTTTTCCTTATCGGCACAGAGTTTCTCGGCAGCAGGGTCGCACATCGTAACGCGGGTCATCTCCCCCATCACCTGTCCGTCTTCCAGCCATTCCACCTTCCAGTGCGTGTCCCAGTTCCAGACGTTGGCGATGAGGTCGTCCGGGTATTCCGGGGAAGTGCCCGGAACGTAGGCCCGTAGCTGGTACTCCCGCGGGTATCCGGCACTATTGAAGTACCAGGTCACACGGTCGCCTTCCACCTCGTACACGCCATATCCTTGCGGTGTTCCGTCCAGGCATACATCTCCCTGCCACCAGGTTCCGCAGATGGCCGCGGTGATATGTTCGTACAGCGTCTGCGAGTGTTCCAGGTTCTGGTTGTAGTGGGTATGTCCGGTAAGCAGATGCGCCCGGTAAGGCTTCAGCAGCTCGTACAGGAAAGAGGCATTGCTCACCCGTCCGGCTATGTTGCCGTTGGAATACTCGAACGGAACCTGCCCTACTTCCAACCGGGTAGGAATGTGCATGGCTACGAACACCAGCGAACCTTCGGGCACGTACGAGAGATCTTTCTCCAGCCAGGCCAGTTGCTTCTCGTCCAGATATCCGGCATAGAAATAGTCGCGTGCCAGGTAGAATACATCGTTCAGCACCACGTAGTGCGCCTTCCCCCGGTTGAACGAATAGTAAGAGGGGCCAAAGATGGTCTCGAACGCCTGGTAGGAGGTTTCGTGCGAACGGCCATAGAGCGTCATGTCATGGTTGCCGATGACCCTGTAGAACGGAATGTCCAACCGGTCCATCGACCGGATGTACTCGGGGAATAGTTCGGGCTTATCGCCCACCAGGTCGCCACAGTCGATGCCGAACAGGTGTCGGCCTTTATGTTCCCGGACAAAGCCGATGCAGTCGTCCAGAATCCGGTTGTAGGGTACCAGATTCTCCGGCTTATAGAGCTGGGGATCTGCATGAACCAGGAAGGTGTGCCGGGTATCGTCGACGCTGCATTTCTTCAGTTCGAAGTTGTAGCCTTTGGTCTTGCCCGGTTCCACCGGCCGGTAGAATAGCGGCAGACTTCCCTTACGCGCGGGGACGTATCCGGCAGGTGTGGACAGGTACACGAAGGAAGCCCGGTCCGACAGGGTCAGCACATAGTGTCCCCGTGCATCGGTCTGCGTGCAGTGGTATCCGTCGGTAACCACTACCTGGCCGATTCCTCTACCACCGGACGCCACCCTTCCGCTGATGGTCTGGGCTTGTACAGCAGCCACGCCACTCCCTATGAGCAGTATCGCCACCCATAGCCTGTAAATAGTATACATACGCATTTGTTTTTTATCATGATTGCATCTTCCCCTGCCCCAGAGGGGCAATGTGTCCGTAGCCGTGGGCGCAAGCCCACGGGTTAGATGCACCTCACCCATGCGCCACGTAGTGGCGCCGTGTATCATCCCAAACAGCACCACTACGTGGCGCAAAACCGGGGAATGTGCCGTTCCGTGGGCTTTCGCCCACGGCTACGGACACATTGCCCCTCTGGGGCAGAGGAAACATCGGATAATTATTTTTATTCAATGGCCAGTCGTATGCCTTCTTTGGCGTACGACCATTGGTTGGCCATCTTCAAGTGAATCATATCGAACAGGAAATACCCATCGCACACATCCATACAGGCTTTGACAGAGTTTACGATGGCCTGATTCTCCTGCTCCTGTGTGGCTTGATTATTGGTATCCCAATTGCCCACATCCGGACCTCCTACTACCAGGGGACAGTCGCCACGGGCCTTGTCCTTGGCCAACGCGCAGAAGCCTGCCATGGTCCATTCGGTGGTACCCGTCACCCGCAACGGCGAAGCGTATGCCCCGATGAGCAGGTGGTCCATCAAGGCTGCATACCCATAGTCTTTGTACCGGGTAGTGGCCCATTTATAGTAAGTGGCTGTGTTGTACTTGGGACTGGCCCAATTGACACCCACATCGTAGTACGTGGAGTACCATCCGCCTACATAGGCGCCAAACTTAATCTCGGAGTTGACCGATTTCACCGCCGCACGTGCTTTGTCCATAAAGTCGTAGATGGTCTTTGCCCGGAACTCCAACCAACGGGTCAGATACGTGGGGTACGTAGCGGGCAGCGCCGTAGCGCCGGCGGGAAGGATATCGGCGGGATAGTTTACGATATTCACATTGCCCAGATAGGCCTGGAATTTCTTACGAGTATAGTCGGAGAAGTCGCTCTGCATGCCGAGGAAGCGTCCGCGGTCCAGCAGGATTCCATCGACGTCGTACTTGGCCAGGTCCTTCAACAGATTGCACAGATACGTCTGCACCTCCTCGTGCACGGGGTTGAAGAATTTGGTACTTTCCCCGGTGTTCATCACGCTGACAATGCCCGCCTGGGTATTCATCTGCGTGGCCCAGGCAGCTTTCGATGCGTCGCGGTACAGCACGCCTGTGCCGCCCTCGATGGTATTGCCCCCCACGAATGTGTTGATAGCGGCATGCACCTTGAGCCCCAACTTATGCCCTTCGTCCACGAACGCCTGGAGGTAGTCCCAGGTGGCCGTACGATCTATCCGGGTATATTGTCCGGACACCCAGGCATACATAAACGTCACCTGATCCACCATCGATGTACGGAACAGCACATCGCCGGTAGTGGGGCGGACATCGACTACGACGTCTGTGAATCCGGCATCCTTGGCCAAGGTCAGGTCGCGGGTGATATTCTCTTTGCTGTTGGCAAAGTCCGGGAAGTTGGCTGCCGCATCGATCCAGATGTAGCGTGGCTTGTCGGCATTCTTAGTGGGTTTGTCCCCTCCGTTGTCCGGATCTATCCAATAGTCTTTCTTAGAATCACTGCACGCCACGGTAAACAGGGCAAGTAGGCTGCCCAGAAGGATATTAATCATTTGTTTCGTATTCATAGTTCTTGATTCAAAAAATAAACAGAGCCTGTGCCTGCGCTGTTCACACAGACACAGGCTTCTGCATACTACTACTCACTAAACTCTACATGTCTATACAGTCGAACTGGACACCTACCACGTACCCATTGGTAAACATGAAGTAGACGTACAGGTAATAACCGTCATCGGACACCTTGAAGGCTACGTCGCCCGTACCGTTGGCATTCTGACCGCCCAAGGCTTTGGCACCGTAGATACCGGTGTCGGCCACGTGGATCTTACTGGTCAGCGAACCGGCGTTCAGGTCGTACATGTAAATGCTGTCGTCACTACCCCAGGTGAAACTGTTCACGGAGTTGTGCAGGGCATAAGGCGATTTGTTGAACACCGCATAGTCCACCGCATTCATGATCCAGTTGCTGCTGACGGCATCGCTATATGCCTTCACCGTATGCGTAGTACCGTTGTACCAGGCAAACATGTACGGAGTACCGTAGCTGGAGAGGAAGTAATCGCTGTTCGGATTGGTCGGATCGGAATAAACCACGTCGGCATTATTACCGAAGTTGCCCACACCTGTGGCGGTGAGTATATCCGGAGTCTGCGATACCAAGGCCCCGCCTACCACCTGCCAACGGGCAAACTGTGTAGAAGCCCCGTTTATCGGCGACGTGATAATGGCATCGCCGTCGATGCTACCGATGACGGAGACCTTGCGTCCCAGAGCCAGCGTGGTAGTGAAGTCGATAAACGGTTCCAGTGCACCCGTTACCCCGGCCTTTTTCCATACCTTGAAGTTAGGTCCTGCGTTGGGCGTGAGGTTACTGATCAGGATGTTGTTACCACTGTCGGCCGTGCCGTAGAAGTTGGTCAGACTTCCCATAATGGAGCTGATGTCCATCGTCCCGGCTATCTCTCCCGTACGGGCATTCAGGTAGACGCTGTTCTGTCCGCGTGTATTAATGACCAGATGGTCGTAAGTGGCGGAAAGACCGGTCGTCATATTCAGGGAAGTGATACCCAGGTCGGTCAGCTTCCTGGCAAACAGCAGTTTGTGGCTACCGGCCCGTAAGCCCAGTTCTACCTTCTGCGGGATGGCTTTCTTCACCGTATAGGTAGCTTTCGATGTTCCGTTCTGCGCCGTTACGGTGAGCTGGAACTCTTCGTCATGGTTCGTGGCCACCTGGCTGGGGTCGGGCGTAATGGTGGCTCCATGCGAGATGGTGAGAGACGCCAGCACCGTACCGATGTCGTCGATGCTGATCAGGGAGATCGTTTTATTCGTTTCATCGATGACTCCACTCAGGCTGATAGAAGGGATGGTGTAGCTCGTGATGGCGCACTCGGCGCTTTTGCGTATCTCGGCCACCACCTTATAGTCTATCTTGGCCTTCGTCTGGTCGATGAGCGTAAAGTGATTTTCCTTGGTCAGGTCCATATACAGCAGACTCGGCGTGATGTACACATTGTCGTCCAGCGTGGCTTTCACCCGCATCCGGACCAGCTTGTCCATAGTCACCACATTGTCCGAGATGCGGGGATAGTTGTAAGGCATCACCACCGTGATGATATGATTCGTATAGTCAATCTCACTGGTGAAGAGGTTTTCGTCTCTGTCATCGTCGGGGAAAGAAGCCGTAAAACTATTGACCCCGCTTCGGGAGATAGACGGAATCAAATCTTCCGGGCTCTGGCAACCCGCCATGCCCCCAAGGAGCAGGGCTATCGATAGGATGGATATAAATCGTTTTTTCATTGTATTCACCGTTTTAAAGTTATTTCCACTCGTCATATTGTTCTATCAAAGAGTTGTTCTGCATTTCGGCATCGGGCACCGGAAGCACATAGAGTTTCTGCAGGAACTTGCGGTCCTGGTAGTCACAATCGATGTACTCGTAGGTATCGCCCGTGATCTTGAAACCATGTACGCGGTAACCTGTATACTCGGTATGAGCCAGTTTCCAGCGACGCATGTCCCAGAACAGATGTCCTTCGTAGGCCAGTTCCACCCGCCGTTCGTTGCGGTAATCCTTGAACCAGTCTTCGCCCGTGGATTGCTTTCCCGGCAGGTTGACGCCCGTACGGGCCCGCACTTCGTTCATGGCCGACTGAGCTTCGCCTATCTTGTTCAGGCGATAGGCAGCTTCCGCCTTGTTCAGCAACACTTCGGCATAGCGTATCTCCACCCAGGGCTGTGTGCTCGGCGTACCTGTGACGTCGGTCAGCTTCTCGTCCAGCAATTTCCGGAGGAAGTATCCGGTGGTGGTTTTACCGTACGAATAAGGTTGCTCGCGGTAAGCCATGAAGGCTCCGTTGGTGCCGTTCACGCTGCAGTCCATCACTCTTCCCTTCCAGGTGCTTCCGCGGTATATCACCGTAGCCTTGAAGCGGGGTTCCAGTTGATCGTAAGGCGGAACCACCGTGGTAGTTCCGTGCCAGGGTGTCCAGTCCACCTTGGTACCATCGGCCTTTTCGTAGGCTTCTACCATCTCCTGGGTGGGGGTGCCCAATGCTCCGAACGCATACCCGTCACTGAAAGGCACGTAGAACTTGTCGAAGGTATGGTTCGGTCCGCCCAGAGCAAAGTCGAACTCCAGGATGGACTCTTTGTTTTGGCCTTTCCACGACTGTGCATAATCGTCCACCAAGCCGTACAGTTTCAACTCGATGACCTTGTTGGCGGCATCGTATGCCTCCTGCCAACGCTCGGCATAGAGCATGGCGCGCGATTTCAGGGCGTAGGCCGCTCCCTGGGTGATGCGGTTCTTGTTGGCCGCACTCCAGATGGCAGGCAGGTTGGCGGCTGCATAGTCCAGATCCTCCGCTATCAGGTTCCAGGTGTCTTCAGCACTGCTGCGGGCCTTGTCGTTCTGCACATTCAGATCGGTATAGAGGATGACTCCACCGTGACGCTTGGCCAACTGGAAGTAGATAAAGGCTCGCATGAAACGGGCCTGTGCTTCCCACAACGCATTCCTTTCGGCCGAGAACTTGGAATATTTCTTCTGCAAAACCATGAACTGATTGATGCGCCGGATGTTCTCATACGCTGGTTCCCACACGCTGTACAAGCATCCGGCTGTGGTGATGGCATCGGGATTGAACACGTAGTTATTGGGATGTCCGGCCCTGTGTCCCAGAGCGTACGAACCGTATTTGAAGGTCTCGGTCAGACTCTCCGTCAGGCTTCCGCCAAACTGAAGATCGTTTTTCACACTTTCACCCAACTGGCCATATTTGAAAATATAGGTATAGAAACCATTGACGTAAAGGTCTACACTGGTTTCGTTTTCCCAGACAATTTCATCGCTGACCGTTGACGTCTGTGTCACACCGTCGATCCAGTCGTTGCACGAAGTGACGGTCAGAAGCAGCGCCACCGCTACTGTGAGGTTATATATTACTTTTTTCATACCTGTCATTTTTAGAACGTTAATTTAAGACCTAAAGAGAATGTTCTTTGCTGCGGATAGTATCCGTTGTTCACAGCCGGTGCTTCCGGGTCGATGTTGTACTTGCTCAGTCCGCTGAAGGTAAGGAGGTTGTACCCTTCCGCAAAGATCCGGACTGCTTCCACACCGGTGGAGAGCAACCAACGCTTGGGGAAGTTGTAACCTATCTGCGCAGTCTTGATACGCAGGTAGTCGCCATTGCGGTACCAGAAAGTAGAAGAGTAAGCATTGTTGGAGCTGACGGTAACCAGTGACAGACGGGGGAATTCGGCCTTGGTATTCTCCGGTGTCCAGGAGTTCTCGGCCAGATATGCCGGTGAGTTACCTCCGTGATAGAACATCTTCGTATAGGCTGTATTGTCCATGATACCCTCTGAACCGGCGGAAGTGTACTGACCCGTCAGAGCGACATCGTGTCCTAATCCCCAGGCAAACAGCACGTCGAAATCGAATCCTTTCCAACTGGCAAACAAGTCCATAGATCCGGAGTGCTTCGGTGTGGAGCTCTTGCCCACATAGCCCATATCTTGTGCGTAGGTGATGATTCCGTCACCGTTTCTATCCAGGTATTTCACATAGCCCGGAAGTACACCCGAACCCGGTATAGTCGGAGAATTGGCTATTTCTTCCTCGCTCTGGAAGAGTCCTAAATCAACGAAGCCCATCTTGGCCCCGATCTGCTTGCCGGTCCGTTTCAGGTAGTCGGGAGTATTTTCGGCATCCCCACTGTATTTCAGCCAGCGGCCGTAGGAGTACGACCAGATAAGTTTGGCACCATATTCCAGGTCATTGATCTTATTGCGGTGGGTGAAGGTCAGGTCGAATCCTTTATAGTCGGCCTTATTCACATTGGCCGTAGAATAGTAATAGCCACCGATGGAGGGCGCATAAGAGCCGGTAACCCTGGAAAGCTTGTCATACTCATACTTGTAGAACACATCGAACTCCATGCCCAGCATACCGTTCCACAGAGTGGCATCGAAACCGAAGTTGTAGTTCAGACATGGTGCCCATCTCAGGGTTGGATTGCCCAGTACCGAAGCATAGATCATACTCTGGCTACCGGGACCGATAATCACCTGGTTGGGGCTGGGCTCCATGGTATTGCGCCAATGGAAAGCACTCAATCCAGTGGTGGTAGCAGTCTTTCCGACACCTCCTCTTATCTTCAGGTTGTTCACCCAGGGAAGGTCGAACCACGGTTCATTGTTCATGCGCCATCCCAAGGAGGCTCCCGGCAGAGCAACCCACCGGTCGTTCATTCCACCGTACAGGTAGCTGCCATCATAACGCACGGAGGCTTCCAGCAAGTATTTATCGTCATAGCTGTAGTTGACACGACCCACGAAACCGGCTACGCGGGACATGCCGCTATATCCGCCGATGGTAGGTATTTTCGTCTGACCATCCCCTGTCCTGTTGGTAATCCGGCTCAGCTCGTCCAGCTCGATAAAGTCCAGTCCGGAGCCGGCCGCGCTCATCTGGTTGCTCTTGTTCTCCCGGGTTTCGGCCAGGACCAGGGCGCTGACATTGTGCTTGCCGAATATATTCTCGTAGGTAGCGCTGGTTTGGGTGGTAAAGTCATACCCCCGTGAAGCAGCTTCGCCCAGGGAGGTATTATTGCCTGCGGCATCCGTACCCAGATAGTAAGTCAGGTTGGTGCTGGCCGCTGTAGGCAGTTGCATGATCATTGCCTTGAAGGGGATAGACAAGGTCTTGCTGAAATTGTAGGTAAGGTCATAAGCTCCCTGGAACTTAAAGCTCAGACCTTTCAGCCAGGGTGCGTCATATTTCAGACTGAAATTGGTCTGGATATATGAGCGATGCGACTTGCTGTAGCCCGACTCGTTGACAGCCGCCAGCGGGTTCACCGGGGAAGAGGCTGTGGGAGTGGACACGTAGTACGTCCGTCCGTCATAATCCATGGTCTCGGGAGCATAGGGAAGTGCCCGGATGGTTTGCTGCGGCACGTTGAACCAGTCGTTCGGATTGGCCGAATAGCGTGGGGTCTCCCGGGTTTCGATACGTCCCGATACGCCCATGTTGAACGTCAGGCTATTCGTCAGCTTGGCCTCCATGTTCAAGCGCATGTTCAAACGGTCATAATTGAAGTTGTCAATATTTCCTTTCTCGTCCATGTAGCCGAGCGAAGCGAAGAAAGTAACCTTCTCATTGCCTCCTGTAGCCGATACATTGTGGTGCTGACGGACTCCGTCGCCGAATACCTTGTCGTACCAGTTGGTATTGCCCCAGCCATCGACTCCTTCGCGCATCTTCCGTACCATATCGGCTGTAAAGACTTCCGTATCGCCATCGAGCACACGACCCTTGTTGTACCAGTAGGCGTAGCCCGGACCATCCAGCCATTCCTGCTGGTTGGCATTCTGGCTGATACCCACCGTACCGGTATAGGTGATGGACATCTTCTCGCTCCTACCTTTCTTGGTGGTAACGATGAAAGCGCCGGTGGCATCCAACCCGTAGACGGCTACCGCCGATGCATCCTTCAGCACAGACACCGACTCTATTTCATTGGGATCGAGCCCGTTGAAGTCGGCCTCTGTACGCCGGATACCATCGATCACAAAGATAACATTTCCCTGGCCACGTATCTGCAAAGCAGCCCTGTCCTCGCCAGGCTGACCGCTCGCCTGTACAGCAGAGATACCCGCCACACGCGAACCGACAATGTTACTAACGCTCATAGTGGGCGCTTTCAATATGTCTGTGGACGATACCGTGGAAACAGCTCCTGTAATGCTGGCGCGTTTCTGGGTACCGTAAGCCACTACTACCACTTCGTCCAGAGCCGCCACATCGTCTTGCATGACGACAGGGATGATGGTTTGTCCGGCCACTCTGACTTCTTGCGTTTTCATACCAATATATGAGAATACGAGTACATCCCTCGAAACGGCCTGGATGGTGTATTCTCCGTCTATATTCGTTATGGTTCCTACGGTTGTGCCTTTTACAACAACGCTCACTCCAGGCAAAGACGCGCCTGAAACATCTACAACCGTACCTTTCACCACACTTTGTGCGTACGTACCCAACGCACACACGAAAAGTGCGAATAGCGAAACTAATATGAATTTCACTACCGGATAATTCTTGGTTTTTGAGTTTAACTCAGTCATAAGATATGTGTTTAAGATTAATAAAATAAGGGTAACTATTTAAGTCTAAAATGTTCGCGATATCTGTCGTACAGATGTCCTGCCTGCAGATACGCGGAGTTCGGGCTCATAAAGTGAGAGAATTCGAACGTGATGGCGTTCTCCATTCCCGCCTTGCGGGCAGCGTCCAGCTTGAGCAGGAGCTTCTCCCACTTGATAGGCAGGAAGCGGATGGGCATATCCCGGTCGAAAGATTCGATGTTGGTCCAGCACCGCATGCCACAGCGGTCGGCCAGCTTTTTATTGACCACGAGGTAGTCATAGAGTTCGTGGTAATCCACTTGTCCGTCCTGAAAAGCCAGGATGTCTACCGCGCCTTTTACATTGTCCAGTATCTCGCTCCATTCGTCTTCGTGTTCCCGGACGGACAGGGCTTTGTCGCCCGCCATCACCTGATCGGTTTTTACACCGTGGATATAGGGAGATACCAGCGTAGGCAGGTTGTTGGAAACAGCCTTGGCATGCCTCCCTACATCGGCATATATCCGGGACATGTTCTTCGTACGTCGGCTGATCTCCTGGGAGAGATACCAGCCCTGGAACGAGTGGTGATGACCGTACTTGGTCCATACTTCGTCTATCAAAGCCAGGTTCAGGTCAATTTCCTTCTGGAACAGTCCTTCCTGCCAGTATTTACCGGAATCGTACATGCCGAAGTAGAAAGCCATGCCGTAGGTATCTGCCAGCGTCAGGAACATATCCACCAAGTCGACCGGAGGATAGTAGACCTCTTCTCCTTTCAGCAGGGAGTGGAAAGGGGCAGCGATCCACTTCCCCAGTCCGGCACGGATCAGCACCACTGTATTGATTCCCATTTGCTTCATGGCTTTGAAGTCTCTGTCCCACTCGCGCAATCCCCAGTTCTGGTGCGGGATGTCCCAGCTGATTTCGTCAAGGAAGGTAGCTTTGATGGGCATTCCTTTCAGGGCACCGGGGGTGATAAAAGAGGGAGGGACGCCTTCCTGTGCCAGCTCTTCCATAGAGGTCGCCACAGGGCCGGACGAAGCAAACAACTTGTTTCCGGCCAGTAGAGAGCAGGCGGCAAGGGCACCTTTCAAGAATGTACGTCGATCGTTTTTCATCTGATTCATAGGTTTGATGGTTCTTACAAAGTTTCCAGTACTTTCCAACATTGGTATAGTCCTCTGGGTACGTGGAAACAACCTTTCCATTTCCCGCCTTTCAGCGGTAGCAGCGGTTCGCCCCGGCGGTTCAGGTAGCCGTACCATTCGGGATATTCCGGGTCTTTGAAGTGCGTCCAGGTATAGTCGTGCACCATTCCGAACCACTCCAGACATCGCTTATCGCCTGTGAGTTGATATCCTTTCAGCAGAGAGATCAATGTTTCGATGTGCACCCACCAGAGTTTCTGGTCCCACTCCAACTGCAAGGGAGGATAGCCCAACCGATCCATAAAGTAATAGATGCCTCCGTACTGCCGGTCCCAACCATAATTGATCATGGCCAACGTGGTGTTCTTGGCTTTCTCTATCAGTTCCGGGCGGTTCAGGCGTTTGCCCAGATCCATGATGAACCACATCGCCTCGATAGCATGTCCGGGATTCAGTTGGCGTCCTTCGAAGGTATCGGAGAGTTCCCCGTCCACCGTCACGTTCTCCACGATAATCCCTCCCAGCTCCGGACGGTAGAAAACCTCCATCACTTCATGGATGCACATATCCATGGTCTGCATCAGGTAGTCTTCGTCCAGCAGATGCTCTATCTCCAGGGCGAGATTGCACAGTATCATGGGCAGAGCGAAGCTTTTGAGACAACGGGTGCCGGGATATGCCTTCTCCCATTTTCCTTTGGGATTGCTCACCCGGGAAAGCACCAGATCGAATGTTTTCCGGGCTATGTCGGCATATTCCTGATTGCCTGTTGCCAGACTGAGTTGGCCGAAAGCCATTGTAGCAAACGTGTACGAGAAGATGTTATAAGGCTCTACCAACGGTCTGCCCTTCCGGTCCAGTGCGAAGTACCAGTTGTACCGACCGTCATGCCCGTGCTTGCGCAGGAATTCACCTCCCTGCACGGCACAGTCCAGCCAATCCTGCCGCTTCTCTACCTGGTTGTAAAGCATGGAAAACATCCACACTTCCCGTCCCTGGAGCCAGACGAACTTGTCTGTATCGAACACATTCCCGGCACGATCCAGACAAGTGAAGTATCCGCCGTATTCACGGTCTTGCGACTTTTCCAACCAAAAAGGAAGAACATTGTCAAACAATTCGTCCTTGTACTGCGTTGCCAATTGTTTAAAGTCCATATGCATATTTGTATTAAGGTCCATTTGAAGTTCTGTTATTCGTTCAGGTATTCCTTGATGTACGGATACAGGTACCCGGCATATCGCTGAAATCCCAGATCGGTGAAGTGAATGCCGTCTACGGTGGCTTCCTGATCGCACCCGATCATTCCTGCCGAGGGAATCAACCGGATGTTCTTCTCGCCCCGGGCTATCAGCTTGTGGTATTCCTCGCGCAATGCCTGGTTCTTTTCCTGGATCACCCGGCTCATGTAGGTGTCGAAAGTTGCTTGCGGAAATGGGGGATTCTCCACAAAAACGATAGGCACATCGGGGGATTTCTTTCGGATCAGGGTGTAGAACGTCATCATCTTTTCCCTGACCTGCTCCGCATTGACATTCGGCATAAAGTCGAGGATGATGAGCGAAGCATCGTGCCCGGCGATGAGGGTAGCTATCTCGTAGTCCAACTGTCCGTTCCCGCTGAATCCCAGGTTGATGAATGTGCGGTTCAGCCACCGGACCAGGATGTTGGTATGGGCCATTCCCGGGCGACTGGCACACCCACCCTGCAAAATGCTGGTGCCGTAGCAGATAACCGGTTGGTCCTTCCAGGGTAAAGGCACCTTAGGCAGTTCCATACTGGCTCCCGGGTCTATACCGATTTCGAGCGAGGTGACTCCATCGTACAAGGGGAAGAACAACAGATACTCTCGCTCTTCGCGGGTCATATTCGAGGCAATGAGAGCTTTCTGTTCTTTCCCGACAGTACCGGGACGGGCTGAGTTGACAAACTCCCACCGGCCATCGCGCAGGCAATAGAGGTCAAACCCTTTGATTCCCGTTGCTGTCATGTGGTTCATCACCCGGTCTTGAAGCAAGGTCCACTTCAGTCCTATCTGCATGGTATTGGAGGAGAATCGCAGATACAACCCGGCGGTGTTCTTGCCCAGCTCCCATACCGGCGCACGAGTCGTCTCCCGGATATCGGCAGGCAAGCGCTCGTAACGGGTTTCCGTCCGGTCGGATAGTTTCCCGTACAAAGGGAACCGGTCCGCGCTGACATATTCCAGTTGGGCATACGCTGACGCGGAAAGCATCAGGCAACAACCCCATCCAAGGAGTTTACGTTTCATTTCCTTTCTTTTTTCCACTGTATCTGTATCATAAGGTCGATTTACGTGTCCAGTAGCGTTCGATCTCTTCCAGCGATTTGCCGGCAGTCTCGGGTACAAGCTTCCAGACAATGAGTATATACGGAACGCACATCAGCGCGAACAACAGGAATGTTCCAGTGGGGGTAAGATTCTGGAGCATCCAGGGGGTGAGTTGTCCGATGAGGAAGGTTCCTATCCAGAGGGCAAAGCCTGCGATGGACATGGCCAGTCCGCGGATACGGGTGGGATACATCTCGGAAAGGAGCACCCAGACCACAGCGCAGATGGACACCGCACAGCAGAATATGTAGAACAAGAAGCAGATGAGCAGCAACACGCTGGAAAGTCCCAACGACTCGCCGAACGAGAAGTAGCCACCAATGAGCAGCAGGGACAGGATCATGCCGGAGACACCGTAGTACACCAACTGCTTGCGTCCCACTCTGTCAATGATGATCAGGGCCAGCACGGTGGTCAGCGTATTGACCAAGCCCACCAGCACCTGGTAGAAGAGTGAGTCGCCTCCCGACAAACCGGCGTTCTCAAAGATAGCCGGACCGTAGTAGAGCACGGCATTGACACCCATGAACTGTCCCAGGATGGCGATGCATACACCGATAACGATGGCTTTGAAGATGCCGGGCTTCAGCAACAAACGCCAGTCGGACTTGGTATCCGAGGCGATCACCGACCGGGTCTCGCCCATCTGGTGAAGCACTTCGGCAGTGGAGCGGTATATCTTCCACAAGATGTTCCCGGCTTTCTTCTCCTGCCCTTTCAGAATCAGCCAACGGGGGCTTTCTGGAATAAAGAAGATTATGATAAAGAACAGGATGGCCGGCAACGATTCCATGCCTAACATGCCACGCCACACCTCGGAAACGAAGATTCGGTGCCACCAGCCTGTTCCCAACTCCACTCCGCTACCCGACCAGATCAGCAACTGGTAGTTCACCAGATAAGCTCCCAGAAACCCGACCGTCACGGCCAACTGATAGAGCGACACCAGGCGTCCGCGGAATTGTGCCACTGACACTTCGGAGATGTAAAGCGGAGAGATGATGGAAACCACGCCGATGCCCAGCCCGCCGATAATGCGGTACACAACCAACTGATCGAAAGTAGTACTGATGGCGCAACCGATGCCCGATACGGAGAAGAGGATGGCCGACAGAATCATCGTCCGCTTCCGCCCCAGTTTATCGCTCAGGATGCCGGCAAACAAGACTCCGATGATGGAGCCTACCAACGCACATCCCACATACCAGCCCTGCTGCCACGTATCTAGCCCGAAGAGCTGGCTCACCTGGGCAATGGTGCCGGAGATGACTGCCGTATCGTATCCGAAAAGGAAGCCGCCCAATGCCGCCACCACTGACAGGAATACGAGATAACCTACATTTATTGTTGACTTCATACCTATTTACTTGATTTCAAAATATTCCCGGTATCTGTCGTACAGATGTCCGGCCTGCAAGTAAGCGGACTGCGGACTCATAAAATGAGAGAACTCAAAAGTGATGGCTTTATCGTAACCGGCACGTTGGGCGGCCTCCAGTTTCATACGCAATTTATCGAACTTGATGGGCAGGAAGCGGATGGGCATATCCCGGTCGAACGATTCGGCATTGGTCCAGCACTGCATGCCGTACTTATCGGCCAACTTCTTATTCACGGTGAAGAAGGCGTCCAGTTCGTCGTAGTCGATGTGTCCGTCCTGGAAAGCACAGGCGTCGACCACATCGTGTATACCGTCGAATATCTCGTTCCACTCCTTTTCATGTTGTTGTACGGATACAGCATCGTCTTTGGTCAGCTTGCCAGTACCCATGATGGCTTTCTTCCCGTCGATCCAGGGGGAAATAAACGTGGGCAATCCGCCCGATACGTCCTTGCACTGCTTGCCCATGGCATGGAAGGCAGGGATAGCCCCTTTCGTATCCCGGCTGATTTCGCCGCTGATGTACCAGCCTCCGAAGCTTTTGTAACGCTCACCATACTTCCGCCACACTTCGTCGATGACATATTTGTTGTCCTCGATCTCCCAGGACAAGTCGCCCGTATCCCAATACTTACCGGAATCGTACAGTCCGAAGTAGAACTTCATGCCGTACTTTTCGGCCAGCCGGAGGTACATATCCACCAGGTCGACCGATGGCATGTAGCACCCTTTCTTGAGCAGATATTCGGAAGGATACGTCATGAACTTTCGATAGCCGGAACGAATCAAGATGACTGTATCGATACCGATGCGCTTCATGTGACGGAAGTCCCGGTCCCACTCCTTCTCTCCCCAGTTCTGGTGAGGGATATCGTGCGAAATCTCGTCGAGGAAGGTTCCGGAGATCTTTAGGCCCTTGTTTTTGGGAATGATCCATTTGCTTTCTCCCGGCCCTGGGGAAGGGAATAGGTCGCCTTCGGCTTCGGGGTGTCCGGCACCCAGCAAGGAAGGGGCCACCAAGGCCGAAGCACCCGCCAAAGCGGCTTTCTTGAGAAAGTCTCTGCGATTACTTGTTTTCATAGTGTATTATTATCGAATTAGAATATATAGTTAGTATGGATGGCAGCGCTTTCGCTGCTTAGGGTATCCACTTCCCGGTGATGTCCACAGGTTTTCGGTGGAAGGGATCGAGCAGATAGTCGATCAGAACAGCCATCTCTCCGCGCAGGATGGCACGCCGGGGATCGTAGTTGGACAGGCCGGCCTCTTCCCAGGCTTCCGATGCCGGCGGAGCGGATATCTTTTCGGACCAGGCGATGGCTTCGAGTAGGAGGATGGCATTCTCGGTAGTGATCGTCCCCTGCTCTTTGGCCAATAGTTCCCGGGAAGCCGGATAGAGTTCTTTCAGACCGTCCAGTTCACTGACCAGCAGCACTGTATCAGCTCGTAGCCAGGTTTGGTTAGACCAAGCTACATGCTTGCCTACGCCTTTCAGGATACCGGTGGAGCCGATGCGTTGGTACGCCTTGAACCTCGGGTCGGTAACAAGCACATCCCGGTAGGGAAGCAGGTATCCTTTGGCTTCGAGGAGAGCCTCCTGTACCTCGCGGACGGGTACTTCAACTATCTCCCGGTTCTCTCTGACCGCCAGGGCGGCCAAGGCTCCGGCTGCCTGACCGATCTGCAACACCACCGGCTGGAGGCGGGTGGTACCGTTGACTATATTGGATACCGAGATCGACTTTTCGGCCACAATCAGTCCGTCTACCTCGCGGGGAATCAGCGTCCCCAGAGGAAGCCCATACGAAGGTATGGGATGGAAATAGAGGTCGGGAAGCTCCTCATCTCCCTTATAGCGGGTATGGTGATGATCCACCGGATAATCGCCCACACCGATACAGGTACGGTATAGAGGTTCCTCCTGGGCGTAGGGTTGGATGATGTGGTTCAGCGTAAAACGAACCTTCCCGTGAATGCGCCGCGACTCCCGGTGATACGGTATGAAGGGGAGCTTATCGGCTGTCGGGTATTCGTCATCAGCCAGCCCCAAGGTGCGATTGCCCAGTTCGTGCTGAATGAAGTAGAGGAAGCACATTGTATAGTGCTTGGCACGTTCCAACGCCTTCGCGCGTTCTTGCGGACTCATTTCTATCAGGTTCACATAATAATCATTGCCCTCGATGGGCCAGTTTATCATGTATTTGTTGTGAGGAAGTTTTCCGTAGGAGAGCATCATCTCCATCGACCACAGCCGGTCGGGTTCTTTGGGAGTGACGCAGATGGGGTTGGCACAGGCGCAGGCGAATTCATGAGGATTGTACCCTTTGGGGCGGGGGATGGTTACATCCCGCCCGTAATCTTTCAGGATGGCTACATAGGTGATGTCTTGTACAATATCGTTCTTGGTTTCGGGGGCGATGTCCTCATGGGTATCGTAGCGGCTCTCCATACCTATATCGTATGTCACGCCACACCTTTTAGCAATATCGCCCAGTTCGGTGGCGTCGATCAGTACGCTGGCACGCAGTTCCTTGTTTTTGGTTCCGGTTTGTACTTTCACCCGCCATTCACCGGCTTCGCGCCGGACATCCGTCACGGTAGTGCGTTGCCATACGGTCAGGTTCTCTTCGGCGGCAGTCATCTCCTGAAAGATCCGGTTGCCCACAGACGGTTCGAAGAGCACGTTGCTCACCCATCCTGTTTTCAGCGAATCCAGTCCGCCATAATGAGTAGCCAGCCGCTCCCGGAACTCTCCCCAGAGTCCACCCGGCAAGTGATAGTTTCCATCTACTGCGCTGACTCCGGCAGCTGTAAGCATGCCACCCAGCCATTCCGTCTCTTCGATTAGTAATGTGTGGGCTCCCATGCGGGCAGCCTGAATGCCGGCTGTCACTCCACTGGCACCGCCGCCTATGATAAGTACATCCACTTGGTTTTTATGAGGGTCGGCACAGGACACCAACAAAAGCATCCCCAGCAACCACGAACAGATTAGTTTTAAGCTTTGCATGATACAAGATTTGAGTTAACTGGTACTTGGTTTACGAATATCTGGGTACAAATATAATTCTTTTTATTAATAAAGCAATATATAATAAATATTTTAATTATATCATCCTGCATTTTTAACATTAGAGAAAGAAACGCAGAATAATATCACCTTATTAATAAAAGGTATACAATCTACATTCACCAGCTAAGTAATTCAAAATAAGGCAGTATGTAATGACTGATCACTTGCCTTGTAATGACAGACTACATGCTTTGTAATGAATCGCCCGAATAGGACTCTTTCCAAGTAAGGCTTTTAAGCAAATTTATTCCATAACATCTATTACATTACTAAATATATTTAGTATATTTGCCGAATAAGAAGAAAAAACAGCGAATATGCACCACCGATTTTTAAAAGAAATAGAGATGGGCTCTAAGAATGCCCTCCTAAAAAAGAAGATCATTACACATTATTTATATAATGGAAGTTCTACGATAACCGACTTGTCCAGGGAGTTGGATCTGAGCGTGCCCACCGTCACCAAGTTTATCGACGAGATGTGCAAAGACGGATACATCAACGATTACGGAAAGTTGGAAACCAGCGGAGGGCGTCATCCCAACCTGTACGGGCTCAATCCGGAATCGGGCTACTTCATCGGGGTGGACATCAAGCGCTTCGCTGTGAACATCGGCCTCATCAACTTCAAAGGCGATATGGTAGAACTGGAAATGAACATCCCCTACCGGTTCGAAAACTCGGTGGAAGGACTCAACGAACTGTGCAAACTCATCCTCGCTTTCATCCAAAAGCTCACCATCAACCAGGAAAAGATACTGAACATCAATGTCAATGTATCAGGCCGGGTGAATCCGGAATCGGGATTTAGCTTCAGCCACTTCCACTTCGAGGAACGTCCGCTGGCGGATGTACTGACAGAGAAACTCGGCTTCAAGGTGACGATAGACAATGACACCCGGGCCATGACCTACGGTGAATACATGCAGGGCTGCGTGAAGGGCGAAAAGAATATCCTCTTTGTGAATATCAGTTGGGGGCTGGGCATCGGCATCATCATCGACGGGAAAGTGTACACGGGCAAGTCAGGCTTCTCCGGCGAGTTTGGGCATGTGAGCACGTACGAGAACGAGATCATCTGCCATTGCGGGAAGAAAGGCTGTCTGGAGACGGAAGCATCTGGCTCGGCTCTGCACCGCATCCTGCTGGAGCGTATCCGCAACGGAGAGAGTTCCATTCTGTCCAAACGGGTATCGGAAGAGAAGCCGTTGACACTGGACGAGATCATCGCGGCCGTCAACAAGGAGGATGTGCTTTGTATCGAAATCGTGGAGGAGATCGGACAGAAACTCGGAAAACATATAGCGGGATTGATCAATATCTTCAACCCGGAGCTGGTGATCATCGGCGGTACGCTGTCTCTGACAGGCGACTACATCACCCAGCCCATCAAGACGGCGGTACGGAAGTTCTCGCTCAATCTGGTCAACAAAGATTCGGCCATCCTGACGTCGAAGTTGAAGGACCGGGCGGGCATCGTAGGGGCTTGTATGTTGGCCCGCAGCCGGATGTTCGAAAGTTAAATCCGGCGGATACTACGTCCCACAAATAATAGTTTTAGTGATTTAACGCTTACAGGCTTGGTCATTCAGAAAATTTGCCATAATTTAGCACGGTCTACCGATAGACTACTCAAAACGTCACTAAAAAACTATCAGATAATACGTGAAAAATCATACCAGGTACATCCTCCTCGCCTGTCTGATTCTCTTGTCCCAGGCGACGCTAAGCAAACCCGAAGTCCAATACGGACTTTCTTTTCAGTCTTATGAAGTTAAAAAGGAACAGCGCACCAGCTTGAACCTGACTTCAGAGGGTCGCTTTTCTTTTTCCGACGGATTCGCACTGGAGTTCGACCTGTTGTTCCGGGAGAAGACGTACAATTTCGGGTACGTTGCCCGCATCATCGGTGACAATGAGGAGCACGTCGACCTGCTGCTAAGCACCAACACAGTGGGCTCTATACCCAACATCACCGCCATCTACCGCTCTGGAGAAATCATCTGCAACAGCACCTTTGATATGCTCGACGTGGCGTTCGACCAATGGAACCAGATAAAGATGTTCTTCGACTGCCGCACAGGCTTGTTCAGGCTCTCTATCAACGGACACGACTTCGAGATGACCAACGAATACTTCCGGAAATTCACCACGGTCGACGTCATTTTCGGACTGTGCAAGAGCATCAATTTCCAGGTAAGCGACGTGCCGAATATGTCGGTAAAGGACATTCTCATCAAGGATATGAAAGAGAAACCGGTGTACCACTGGAAGCTCTCCCAGCATACCACCAACGGGGTATACGACGAGCTCAGGAGGCAATTCGCTGCCTGCGAGTATCCTCATTGGATCATCGACTCACACTGCTCCTGGCAGAAGTCGGGTACCTTCACCACGGGGATCAACCCGCAACTATGCTTCGGCCCGCAGGACAATGCCGTGACGGTGATAGACAAGCAAACATTCTACTCGTACGACCCACAGCACGGCACGCTGAGCAAAGCATCTTTCGACCGGGGATTCCCTTCCGGAAGCAACGCCAACCAGTTGTTGTACAACCCCCTGAGCAGGCACTTCTTCACCTATGACTTCCAGCACCCTATCGCCGAGTACGACCCACTCAGCAGAAGCTGGAGCAATCACCCCAACACCCCTGCCTCTCCATACTACTGGCATCACAACCGCTTTTTCTCCTTGGCGGACAGCACCCTTTACACCTTCGGAGGATACGGATTCCTGCAGTACAAGAACGATATCAATACCTATCACCTCCCCACCCAGACGTGGGGCCAAGCACCCTTCGAGGGAGAAGAAAAGATATTGCCCCGGTACCTCAGCGGACTGGGTGCCATCGACCAGCAGACAGTATTGATCTTTGGTGGATACGGAAATAAAGAAGGCAAGCAGGAGCTCTCGCCGCACAACTATTACGATCTCTATACGTACGATACGAAGACTTCCACCGCCCGGAAACTCTGGGAATTGGATGCCAACCAGCACAATTTTGTTGTGGCCAACTCGCTGGTGGTCGACACGCTGGGCCGTTGCTTCTATGCCCTGTGCTTCCCAAATCAGCAATACGATACACACATGCAGCTGTATCGCTTCTCACTGGACCGACCGGAATACGAGGTGCTGGCAGACAGCATCCCCTTCTCGTTCAACGATAACCTCTCGTACGCGGACCTCTACCTCAGCAGCGACAGCACACTGCTCGTGGCCGTCACCGCCTGTACCAACAGCAACGTGCAAGAGGCCACCATCTCCGTATATACCCTGGCCTATCCACCCCTGAGTAGAACTGACATCTTCCAACACGAAGCCGGAAACGGATATCTGATTTACATCGGAGGCGCCATATTGGCGGTGGGCATTCTGGGCTTCGTGTACATCCGAATCCGGAGCAAGAAGAAAGCCGCCCGGTTCGATGACGACGAGTCGGTACCAGAGGAAGAAGGAACGCCCCGTGTGATCCTGTCCGACAAGCCTCGGTACGACGCACCCTCCCGACAAGTCATCCGGCTCTTCGGCGGTTTCCAGGTGCTCGACAAAGAATCGAAGAACATCACCGGCGAGTTTGCCCCCATCTTGAAGCAGCTTTTCCTCCTTATATTATTATATACACTCAAAGACGGGAAAGGCATCTCCACCGTGAAGCTCCGCGAAATACTCTGGTTCGACAAGAGCGACGAGAGCGCCAAGAACAACCGGGGCGTCTCCATGAGCAAGTTGAGAGTTATCTTCGAGAAGGTGGGCGAGGTAACCATCAGTGGGCAGAGCTCTTATTGGACTACCCATTTCGGGCAGGATATCTTCTGCGACTACTACGAAGCGTTGCTACTGATGGATCGCCTGTCTACCGCTCCCAACATTCCCGACCTCCGGAAGCTGGTGGCCATCGTCTCGGCAGGCGAACTCCTGCCCAACGTACAGACCGAATGGGTAGACCCGTTCAAGTCCTCTTTCTCCAACCGGCTCATCGACTTCCTGCTGAACACGCTGGACAATGCCACGGCACTGAAACTCAGTCAGTCATTCAGGGTCGAGATAGCCGATGCTATCTTCGTTCATGACTCGCTGAACGAAGACGCACTAAAGATCAAGTGCTCTTTGTTGGTAGAGATGGGGAAAAACGGTCTGGCCCGAAAAACTTATCTCTCTTTCGAGAAAGAATACCAGTCGCTCTTCGGTTCAGACTTTAAGTACACTTTCGAGCAAATTATCTCATAAATCGCCCTCCCAGCATAGAACTCCAGATGAATCTGGAGTTTTTTTTATACTTTTCCCGACCGTTAACCTCCATAGTAACCTCTCGATTAACTATCTCGCCTAACCTTTGTGCTTACAATCTATAATTATTTTTAAATCATGAAGAATACCTTAGTTATCATTATCAGCTTGCTATTGTCTATTCGTCTACAAGCACAATCTTCTTCGGACTCTTATTTTAGTAGTCCCTGGACAGGCGACACCATTGCCGTCCGCTCCGTACAGCCCGGCTTGGATGTGATGGGCACTGCCATCGACCCCTACCGGATGCAGTTCGACGCCAGCCAAAAAGAAATCACAGTAAGCCGGCAGGTAAGCCCGGCCTTGAAGAATGCCAAAACCCGGTGGGTCAGCTTCCTCCTGGTGAAGAAAGAAGGCACCAACCGCTTCGGCTTGTCGTTGAGTGAAAACAACCAGGAACGAATCTATATAGGTATCAATGCTCCCCGGAAAATCGTATTCGGTACCCAGGTGCTCCGCCCGGACATCGCACAGGCTTCGTTGGTGCTGGTCCGGATCGACTACTCGGCACAGGGCGACAAAGCGTATGTATTTGTCAACCCCAGCATCGCCTCGGTACCCGACATCGAAGGAGCCGAACAGGTGCTGACGGGGAATTTTAAGTTCGACCGTATCCACCTGTTAGCCGGTAAAGGTACGATGGGCGATATGAGCAACATCCGTCTGGGAGCCGACTTCCGGGAAGTTGTGAACCCACGTACCACCGCCCAGTCGGTCAGTAAAGGACAGACGCAAACCGTCCAGTCCTGGAAGAAAGCCGACAATGCCCTGTTGCTACAAACCTCGGGGGGAACTTTGTACTTGCAACCCTTTACCTCAGGTAGTCTGCACGTGCGCTACGGGCATCCGGAAACCATCCGGAAGACCACCAGCTACGCCGTGACCAATCCTCCCGCAGTGGCCGACTTCACCGTCAGCGAGGACAACCGTTCGGTGGTCCTGCAAGCCTCTCACATGAAAGTACTCATCCACAAGCAAAGCGGACACATCAGCCTGTACAACCCCTCCGGTCAACTATTGGTGGAAGAATACCCCGGCAGCGCCCGCTACAACACCGTGGGCGACTCGGTAACAGCCTACACCAGCTTCCGCTTGCAACCCCAAGAAGCGCTCTACGGGCTGGGGCAGTTCCGTGACGGGAAAATGAACCTGCGAAACTCTCAACGTGAATTGATTCAGTTCAATACCCAAGCCGCTGTGCCCGTGCTCTACTCCACCGGAGGATGGGGCATCTTCTGGGATAACACCTCCCGTACCCTCTTCAAAGACGATCCCAGCGGCATGAGCTTCCGCTCGGACTACGGCGATATAGTCGACTACTACCTCTTCGTGGGCAACGGTCTGGATCAGCTTATCGGCGCCTACCGCTCCCTCACCGGACAATCGCCCATGATTGCCGACTGGACCTTGGGCTTTCACCAAAGCAGGAACAAATACACCACCCAGCAGGAAGTACTCGACATTGCCCGCCGGATGAAAGCCGAAGATATTCCCGCCAGTTCCATCTTCATTGATTATTATTACTGGGAGAAGCATGGTACCGGTTCCCATCGTTTCGACGAGACGCTGTTCCCCGACGTGCAGCAAATGCTCGACAGCCTTCACCGGGTGTACGGACTCAAAGTAGTGCTAACCGTATGGCCTACCTACAAACCCGGCACATCCAATTATAACGAACTTTCCCGGAACGGATTCATCCTGGAAGGAGCCAAAGCCCTCGACGGGTTCATCTACGATGCCTTCAACCCGAAAGCCGGGCAGATGTACTGGAAACAAGTAGAACCACTGGCCAGGCAGCACATCGACGGATGGTTTCTGGACGGTCCTGAACCGGATCACCCCGCCTCGTTCCTCCCGGTGAACACCTATGCCGGTCCGGCACAGAAAGTACGCAACCTCTATCCGCTGGTACATTCGGGCAATTTCTACCGGGGTATATCCGAATACGAGCCCAATGTACGGCCCTACTTCCTCACCCGTTGTGCCTGGGCTTCGCAGCAGAAATACGGAACCGCTGTCTGGTCGGGCGACATTCCTGCCACCTTTCCCGAACTGGAAATACAGGTGACAGCCGGACTGAACTTCACAGCCACCGGCATCCCCTACTGGACCACAGATATCGGTGGCTACTCCGGGGGCGATCCGGCCGACGCTGCCTACCGGGAGCTCTTCACCCGCTGGTTCCAGTACGGCACCTTCTGTCCGGTATTCCGCGCACATGGTCGTCGTTATCCCGGCGATCGTAAAACGCCCAATGAGCTTTGGGCCTACGGACCGGAAGTTCAACGCATCTGCACCGAGTACATCAAGTTGCGCTACCGCTTGATGCCCTATATCTATACGCTGACCGGTGAAGTCACCCGAAACAGCTACACCCCTATGCGCCTGCTGGCTTTCGACTTCCCGAACGATAAGAAGGTGCTCGATTGCAAAGACCAGTTCATGTACGGTCCTGCCCTGCTGGTTTGCCCGGTGACCAAGCCCGGTCTCACTTCCCGTACGGTCTATCTGCCTACCGGCCACACGTGGACCGACTTCCGTACCGGGGAAACCTTCCAGGGCGGAACCACCATCCAAGCCGACGCACCTCTGGCTCACATGCCGCTGTATGTCAAGTCCGGTTCCATCATTCCGTATTACACCTCCATCGAGAAGCATGTCAATACCCGTATTCCGATGGACATACAGATTTTCGGAGGCGAGGACGCCACGTTCGATCTGTACGAGGATGACGGAGCCTCCATGGAGTACACACAAGGCCGTTACAGTGTCATTCCCTTCGCCTGGGACAATGCCCGGAAGGTGCTGACCATCGGCACACGGACCGGAAACTACGGCGAGAAGAACCGGAATTTCGCCATCCAACTGAAGGGAACGAACGGACAACCGGACACCGTGAAACGTATCAGCTACAATGGCAAAGAAAAGAAAATTAAGTTATGATGAAAGGCCTACATAAAATCATAGGTATCGGGGTATTCTCCCTCCTCCTGGCATCTTGTGCTTCTACCGCACACGATGCCGTGAGGGGGTGGACCCTCCTCTCAGACCATACGGACAATGCGGTGGAAACCATTAAGAATGCCCGGAGGTATAACATCAACCATCTTCAGCTCTCACACCTGATCGTCCACGACCTGCGGGAAGTCAAGGATAATTCCGTCCGCGACCAGGTTACTTACCTAACCCGCGTGGCCCATGCAGAAGGTATCCCCGATGTATTCCTGTGGGACCATAGTTTCTATCCGTTGGATTATTACCCCAGCCGTTTCCGCACCGCTCCCGGCGGTAAGCTCGATCTCGACAACCCTGAGTTTTGGGCATGGTATAAGGAAGACTACCGCCAGATGCTCGACATTGTCCCCGAGATAGACGGGCTTATCCTGACTTTCATCGAGACGGGAGCCTACGCAGAGAAGCAGTATTCGCAGAAGATGACAACCCCGGAAGAGAAGCTGGCGGCGGTGGTCAACGCTCTGGCGGAAGTGGTCATCGAGGAAAGAGGCAAGAAGCTCTACATCCGCACTTTCGCTTACTCTCAGGAGGAATATGCCGGGACGGTGGGTTGCATCGACCTCATCCGGAACAAGCAGGTGGGACTCATGGTCAAAGAGGTGCCGCACGACTTCTTCCTGACGCACCCCAACGATCCGTTCATCGGGAAGTTCGACCGTCCCACCCTGGTGGAGTTCGACACGGGCAACGAGTACAACGGCCAGTGCGTGATAGCCAACACCTGGCCCGAGTATGTCACGAAGCGATGGAGAAACTACATCCACCTGCCAAACGTCACGGGCTACGTAGCCCGGACCGACCGGTATGGAACCACCCAGATCGTGAATACTCCCCACGAGATCTTGCTCTACACACTCCGGCGGATCACAGAGAAGCCTTCCATTCCTGTGGAACAGATATACGACGAGTTCATCACGGAACGATATGGAAAGAAAGCGATAGAGCCAGTCAAGAAAGCTTTCCTGAAAGCCTACGACATCACAACGTCGATTCTCTATACCCTCGGGACAAGTACGGCCGATCACTCCTCGCTCAACTATGATACCAACCGGTGGAGTTACAACCGCCATGTCTCCGGGAGATGGATGGACCCGCCGGTGGTGTTTATCGAGCACAACATCTACAAGGAGTTTCACTACTGGAAGGATGTCGTCGATCACATTGCTCCTCCGCGCTACAAAACAGCGAACTCGCCCTTAGCTTCTGAAGTCCGCTATGTATTGGACAATCACTGGGTGCATCCGGGCGAAAAGATGGACAGTGTGTATTATCAATATATCCTCACCGAGAAGCAATACGGCGTAGAACTGGCATTGGAAGCGCTGAACGAAATCCGCCAAGGACGCGGACTGCTGAAACCTGCCCGGTATCAGGAATTATACGACCTCTTCAACCGGACTTACTTAACAGCTCTTCTGCACGAAGCGGTATGTACAGCCTATTACGGCTTCCGGATTTATACCCGGGAGACAGTCTATCATCCTGTCGGACTAGTAAAAAAGATACGGACAGCGTTGGACCGCATCGAGAGCATTTCGCAGGAGATGCAACAGTGGAAAGACACCTACCCCATCGGTCAGTACAACTGGTTGAAAGATGCCGATATCGCCCTGCAATACAGGGATAAAATTCTCAATGGCTGGCCGGAGTATAATAACATCAAACTCCCGGAAGTTAAATGAGTTTATTTCACCACAGAGTCAAATCAATATAAGTATTCAATAATGAAATATCATTTATTAGCTTTACTGTTGTTACTCCCACTGGAATCCTTCCCGCAAGCCACCGTCTATCCGGGTGCCAGCGAGAAAAGCTCTTCCCGCTCCCAATACTTCGCCTGGATCAACAACACCAACGAAGGTCCCACCGAAAAACAAACACTTATCAACCTGGCGTTCTTCGACTGGATGAAACAGGCGTACGGAATGGTATTGGACATCTACGCCTTCGATGCCGGACTGATAGACGGCAAAAACTTCTATGGCACCATGACCTCCGAACGGTTCCACCAGAACTTCCCCAACGGTCTGGCTCCGGTGTATGAGAAAGCTGCGCAAAACAATACCCGTTTGGGACTTTGGGGTGGTCCAGACGGATTCGGCAACACCCCGGAGGAAGCCCGTCAACGAAAAGAGATGCTGGTATCTCTCTGCCGCGATTACCGTTGGGCACTCTTCAAGTTCGATGCCGTCTGCGGTCCCTTGCGAAAGGAGAAAGAAGACGACTTCATCGACCTGATGCAGCAATGCCGGCAATATTCCCCGGACCTGATCCTGCTGAACCACCGCCTGGGGCTGGACAAAGCCAAAGCGCATGCCACCACCTTCCTCTGGGAAGGCAAAGAATCCTACATCGACGTCAATGCCCGGAACAACACGACGGCTCCGCACAACCGGGCGGGAGTCCTGGAACGAGGACTCGTCCCGGACTTGCAGCGACTCACCGAAGATCATGGCGTATGCCTCTCCTCCTGTCTGGACTATTGGGAAGACGATCTGATTCTGCAAGCATTCAACCGCTCACTGATCCTGGCTCCCCAAATATATGGCAATCCCTGGTTGCTGGCCGACCATGAGTTCCCCCGACTGGCTCGCATCTACAACCTGCACCGGAAGTTCTCCTCCATCCTGATCGACGGCATGGAACTCCCCGGCAGCTACGGTGAACACGCCGTATCCCGGGGCGATGACCGTACGCGCCTCATCACCCTGCGCAACCTGAGCTGGGAGCCGAAGGAGTTTACCATCCGACTGGACCAAGAGATCGGCCTCCGTAAAGGGAAGCAAGTCAAGGTACGTATCTACCATCCGGAAGAACGGATGATGGGCACGTATCGCCGAGGTGAATCTATCCGGGTGACAGTGGCCCCCTTCCGGGCTATGCTGCTCTGCGCCTCCACCCATAACCTGTACGACGAACCGGGCGTAGAAGGCGTCGACTTCGAGATCATCAAAGATCTTCCCCACGAACCGCTACAATTCCGGTTAGTCGGTCTGCCCGGGACCCAAGCCACTATAAAAACCACACACGTATCCCACATAAAAGCCATCCACATCGATGGACAAGACGTAACTAAGCAATTCAAAGACCAAGCCTCAGTAAAGATCAGCTTCGAAGGAGAAGCCCTACACCAACCTTATCACCGGAAGCTGGCAGATATGGCACTCACTGCCATTCCCGCCGATGCCCATGCCTTATATGAAGCTACCGTCTTCGCCGCCGACAATAATGCGATGGAGGTTCGCTCCCTCTATCGCTCGGGCGAGACACACATTCCGCAAGCAAAAGCTGCCCGCGACGCCTTCTTCCGGCAACCGGCATTCATCAGCCGGGGCATCTGGGACCAGAACCTGTTCGACGGCGATATGCAGACCGGCTTCTGGCCTTCGAAGCGGAACGGAGCCGACAACCGCATCAAGCGGGGATGTTTCCGTCTGGACCTCGGAACACCGATCCATGTGGACAGTGTGCTCGTAAAAGTGAACAACGAATACGAGCTGCAGCCGTTGCTTACCGCCGAAGGCAACTTCGCCCAAGTGTCGACGGACCTCCTGACATGGAAGACGATCACCTTCCTGGCCGGGCGAACGATGAAGATCTCCGTAGGTCACACCCTGCGCTACCTGAAGCTGAATCCCTTCCCGGAAGCCATCGCCGAGATAGAGGTGTACAGCGAGGGCCGAAAAATCCCTGCCGACACCTTCCGCGCCAGCAACCTGTTTGCCGATTCGGAAGTGATGAAGTGCACGAATGCTTGGTCCACCGTCTTCCGGCTCGACGAGATAGCTGCCAACAGTTATCTCTCTGTTGCCATCAATGGTGAGCACGGAGTGGAAGGTGCTTATGCTACCCTGAAAGTGGACGGAAAGTTGGTAGGCGCTCCCTCGCGGGCTGTGTCCTATCCCGCCAATCCGTGGGAGAACATCACCGCCAAATCCGGTTCGGATTATACCTACTTCTTCCCCCTAACGGAGGAGATGAAAAGAAAGAAGATAGAAGTCTTCGTCCTGGGATACTCCGGCGCTGAAACCCTCCGTCCGGAAGTATGGATATCCGCCTACCCGACACCCTACCAGGAGAAAACAATGATCATCGAACGTTAATCCTTCTCTTTTTTCTTCTATTAAAAGAGCCGGATTACGGCCCTCGTAGAGTGAAGTAGCCTGGCTCACCGACCAAGCTTAGCTACCTCGTAGACCAACGATGTAAAAGATGTACATCTTATGCTGTAAAAGATGCCACCTTATACAGTTAAAGATGTACATCTTATGCAGCATAAGATGCCATCTTTTACATAGACCCTCGGCGAGGAAGGTTAGCTTGGTCAGTGAGTAAACCATTCTTTCTCTACGAGGGAAACAAAGCGGCCCGGGAACTACACCCGGGCCGCTTTGTTTTAGATCAATAAATCCGGAAATATCCATCCTCGATCAGCCCGATGAAACTAAGCAACGCCCCCCAATGGTAGAAGTGATCGCTTCGGGGGGTATCATCGCCCACGCCGGTCACCGAATTATAATTCTCGAAGACATAGCGGTCGGCCAACCAGCTTTTCAGCAACAATGCTTTCGATTTCGTGGCTACCTCTTTCCGGGCCTGTGGCAGGTCGTACTTGTACAAGCCGGCATAGACCAAGAAGTTCAGCGGCGCCCAGATGCGGCCACGCCAGTAGATGTTATCCTTAAAGGCGGGATCGTTGCGCGGGGTGGCTGGGATCATCCATTCGCCCCCGAACTCGGCGGGATTCAGCAAGTGCTCGTTCATCATCCGGCCGGCCTGTTTACGGTTGGGCACACCGGCCAGTAGCGGATAGAAGTTGGTGGGCGAGGTACGTGGATTCAGTTTCCCGGTGTCTGTATGCCGGTTGTAGAACATACCCTGTTCTTCATCCCACAGCCCTTGCAGATTCTTGGCATAGCGTGCGCTCCGGGCAGCCAGTTCGCGGGCATCGGCCGTATGGCCCAGTTCACGGGCTATCTGTTGCAAGTAGTTGCAGTCCATGACATAGAGCGAAGAGAGACCGACGTCGTTAAGTTGCATGAGATGACGGTCACGATCGTAAGGCACGCCGTCATACATGGGCGAGTTGTCCAACCCCGATTCGAGCGAGGCCGCGTAGAGTCCGTTGATGCCGCTTTCGTAGTTTCGATAGGTCACCTTCTCGAAGGGACTGCTTCCCCAGCACAGGAGTCCGTCCGCCTGCCGGTTCTTATCCCACCAGCGGTTCCAGGTGAGCAGCTTGTCATACAGCAGTTCGAGGAGCCACTTGTCCTGATACTGCTTGTACAGGTTCCAGAGGGCAAACGAGCCGACGGGAGGCTGTGAGCGGTCACGCGATTTATAATCGTTGTCGGCGTAGAAGTTGGGGATAAAACCATTCTCGGTCAGGGCATTGGTGATCTCCACAGCATTGGCATAGGCTAGTTCTTTATTGTCTACTGCAAACATCATCGAAGCGAAATACGTATCCCAGCAGAAGAGTACGAATCCGCCGAACTGCGGGTTAGAGCTCCACCGCACATTCCAGCTTCGGCTCACAGGAGTGATGACTTTCCGGATGGTGGGATCGTAGATGTTATCCCAAGCCAGGACATTCTGCATGGCGTTGTAGAGTTCGTAGTTCTCGCCGTACTTCTGACGGTTGGCAGTTACGAAAGCTTCGGCCTTTTGTTGCATGAAGCGGGTGGCTTCGGCCACGGTCATGGGTTGGTTGCATGCAATCACCACGGGATTATCGGTAGAGAGGTAGATCTCGTTCTTCTCCTGCTTGCGGAAGTCGCCATTGACCTCCCCGGTGATCCGCTGGTTCGAGTCGCCGGGCTGCATGGTGAAGCGATTACCGTCGACTTCTATATTGTTGGCCCGCAACCAGAGGGACTTCGGAACAACAACCAACTGGCCGCCCTTCCGGCTTCCTTCGAGGGGAGTGACGAGGATGATGTTCTTCCATCCCTCGGCAGCCGTCTGCACGCGAAACTTGTGTCCGTTCCATTCCACCGATATATCTGTATAGCTACCGTCATACGTCCGTGTTCCGGGACTAAGCTGGGGATATCCTCCGATGCGGAAAGTATCGGCCCTTTTATGATCGGCATCGATCAGGTTCAGGTCGACCGCTGCTCCGTACGGAAGGAGGACATGGGTCAGCACACTGCGGGTATCCCAGGTGTTCCATCCTTGGGACAATTGTTTTTGCAGTTCCCTGTACCGTTGTTCGGGTGTATCTCCCGGGACAGCCCAGAGTAGTAACGGTAGCATCAGCCCGGCCAGCAGGCTGATACTTCTTCTTTTCTTCATCATCATTTCTGTATTTTATTGGTAAGTAAGTAATTCCTTTCGTGTATTCCAAGCAAATACACAAATGTCATTTTAGGGCATTACCGTCAGGGTTAGCAAAGCGCTTAAGTAGAATATTTTTATACTTTTTTTCAGCGTTAATCCAGAAGTTAACCTTGAAAGTAACTCCCTGTCGGCACCTTTGCCCCATAAACTTTTGTATATGAAAGACAAGGTTGCTTTTGGCAGCCAGACCCTCACTGAATGCAGAAGAAGATCTTAAATGACCGGTTACTTTTAAGATTCCAGCCAACGTCCCGACGGGCTATCGAGCTGCTTCACTCTCCGTTCAGTCTTCTGAGTTAGCTGACACAAAGGACGAAAGTCCTGCGACGAAGCGTAGTTTAATTTTAATTTCTGGTAATATGAAAAACCTGTTTAATGAGTAAATATGAAACATGTAAGAGCCTGTGGTTAATCCATTGACATCAATCCAATCTATCATTCCAGAATTTACGAGAATACAATCGTATTCTTAGAGCCTATAGCAACAGGCTCTGTATTTGTAATCTTAAATAACATTGTAATTATGAACATCCATTTATCTAAAAAGCTAAAGAGAAGAATCTTATTCTGCGAAGGCAACGCTTCTTTACTCCGTTTTTTTATGATAGGGTTACTTTGCATCGGATGCCTCCAGGGGATGAATGCCCAAAATACGAGGAGGGTAACCGGAAAAGTAGTCGACCAGGCAGGGGAAGCCATCATTGGCGCCAACATTTCCACCTCCAACAAATCGGACGGAACCATCACTGACGTGAACGGTAACTTCTCCCTGAATGTACCGGCCAATACCACGCTAATCATTGCTTATATAGGCTATCGGACGGAAAACGTCAACATCGGGACGAAGAGTACTATTGAAGTGATCCTGAATGAAGACACACAAAAGCTGGACGAAGTAATCGTGATAGGTTACGGAACCCAGAAGAAAGCCACCATCACCGGTTCGGTAGCTGCGGTGGAAAGCAAAGAAATCACCACCACCAAGAGTACCAACATACAGAACATGCTGACCGGTAAGCTGCCGGGTGTACGTAACATTCAGAAGACATCTGAGCCGGGGCAGTTCACCAACCAGTTCGATATCCGTGGTTTGGGTGCGCCCCTATTGATCGTCGACGGTGTTCCCCGTGGTGATTTGCCACGTATGGACCCGAACGATGTAGAAAGCATCTCGGTACTGAAAGACGCCTCGGCAGCCATCTACGGTATGCGTGCAGCTAACGGTGTGGTACTGATCACTACCAAGAAGGGCGATCAGGGGAAAACCAAGATCGAATACTCGGGATACTACGGCATCCAGACTCCGGCCGAAATCCTGCGTCCGCTTGGCTCTCGCGACCGTGCCATTCTGTACAATGAAACGACCATGCGTAGTACCAGCAACCCCATCTTGACGTACGATGACAAGTACTTCGAACAGCTGGCCAAAGGTGAAATGCCGAGTACTGACTGGTACGACGCCATCCTGGGAAATACCGCTCCCCAACAGCAGCAGAATATCTCTATCAGTGGGGGAACCGAGAAAATAGACTATTATGTCAACTTCGGTTACACTGACCAAGGCAGTTTCTTTCGTACCAACTCGGCCAACTACAACCGCTACAACCTGAGAGCAAACTTGAATTCTCAGATCACAAAACACCTGAAAGCGGGTATCAAGCTGAATATGATCATGGACGAGACCAACCGACAGAACATGTCGAGCTGGGAAGTATTCAAGATGCTCTGGCGTTCGCGCCCTACCGACCCGGTATATGCTAACAACACCGAGCCTTATTTCTATAAGCCCGATGTAGAGTTCAATCCAGCAGCAGTAATCCGCCCCGACCTGGCCGGATATGTAAAGGACAAAAAGAACATCTTCCAGTCCAACATGCAACTGGAGTATACAGTTCCGCAAGTCAAAGGTTTGAAGGCTAAAGTAATGTATAGCTACGATAAGACGTACAACGACAATGCCAACTTCAAAAAAGAATACAACGAATACCGCCACAATGCCGTAACGGACCAATACGAGATTGCTGCTACCCGTAACAGCAAGACCGAATTGAGACGCGTATTCAGCACCTCGTACTCCACTCTGTGGAATGCCCAGTTGAATTACGATAACACCTTCTTCGAGAAACATCACGTAGGCGCCTTGCTGCTTTACGAGGAGAGATACAGCCAGGGATACGACTTCAGCGCCAAGCGTTACTTTGAAATTCCTATTCCTTATCTGTTCGCCGGTAACTCTGAGAATCAGGAAGGAACAGGTAGTGGTCTGAGTGAGGATGCCGCCCGTGCCTTAGTGGGACGCCTAAACTATGACTATGCCGGTAAGTACATGGCTGAATTCTCTTTCCGTTACGACGGATCGTCTAAGTTCCCGAAAGGCAAGCAGTGGGGCTTCTTCCCCAGTGTGCAGTTGGCCTACCGTATCTCCGAAGAAGCCTTCATCAAAGATAACTTCTCTTTCGTACAGAACCTGAAGATCAGAGGTACTTGGGGAAAGTTGGGTGATGACACAGCCGGACGCTTCCAGTTCATCGAAGGATATGACTATCCACAGTCATATCACAATCGGGTGAATCTTCCGAGAGGATACATATTTGGCGATTCTTTCACCAACGCACTCGGCTTCCGTAACGCGCCGAATATGGACCTGACGTGGTTCACAGCTACCATGAAGAACATCGGTGTAGATGCTGATTTCTGGGGCGGCCTGTTCGGTTTCTCATTCGATCTGTTCCAGCGTGACCGCGACGGTCTGCTCGCCACCCCCAGCACAGTAGTACCGAGTACCTTCGGTTCAGGTATTTCAGATGCTAACCTGAATGCCGACCTTACCAGAGGTTTCGAGCTTGTACTGCGCCACAACAACCGTATCAACAAATTCCAATACAACGTAACAGGTTCCGTACAGATGACCCGTAGCATGTGGACCAAAAGAGTAATGCCTGATCGTTCCAACTCGTACGACTACTGGCGTAACAACTTCATCGACCGCTACAAAGACATCTGGTTCGGTAAAGGTTCTAACGGATCATACCAATCGTACAACGATATCGCGAACTCTATCTATGCTACCGCAAACTCGCTTCCGGGCGACCCTATCTATGAAGACTGGAATGGCGACGGTGTGATCGACGATCAGGACAAGTACCCCATTGCCACGACTACCAACCAAGACAACAACGGCGGACTTCCCGGTACCAACCTGAACGACGCCCGCAACTATCCGCTCATGAACTTCAGTTTGACGCTGGGGGGACAATGGAAGTGGCTCGATTTCAATCTGTTGTTCCAAGGTGCAGCCATGTCTAACATCGGTTATGGTGAACAGTTGCTGAACCCGCTGTCATGGGACGGAAATGCTCTTGACATGCTCTTTGACCGCTGGCATCCCGTAGATCCGAAGACCGACCCGTACGATCCGTCCAACAAATGGGCTTCCGGCTACTACCCCTACGGAAAGACACGGGCAGAAGAAACCTCGAAGTTCAATTTACAGAACGGAGCCTATTTGCGCCTGAAGAGTGCTGAAATTGGATTCACCGTTCCCAAGAACCAGGCGTTCGACAGAATTGGGATCAAGAATCTGCGCCTCTATATCAATGCTTATAACCTGTTGACGATTACCGGTGTGAAGGGCCTCGATCCGGAAAAGCCCTCTGAAACGTACGGTTATCTTTATCCGTTGAGTAGGACCTACAATTTTGGTGGTTCCATCACATTCTAATACAGGTTGAATCATGAATACACTAAAGATAAAAGATATGAAAAAGATACATTTGTTAGCAGCAACTGCCATCCTGCTTTCATCCGGACTAACGACCTCCTGTGTCGAGCTGGATCTCAAGCCGACATCGATCATCACTGCCGAAGACATCTATAATGAGAACGGCATCAAGGCGTATATGGCAGGTATGTACAATCACTTGCCGATGGAAGACTTCCACTACGACACCAACACTGACGGTGTGGGTCAGGGTATCGGCGGCGGCTATTACGTAGGCAACGGTATAGCTGTCTGGAACTACTGGAGTTCTACCGGCGAAATGGTAAACCGTAACAACACTGGCGCTTCCCGTCACCGTACGGGTTACTGGGGTGGCGCATTCCAAATCATTCGCCAGGCCAACACGTTGATCACCAATCTACCCAACTACCCGGCACTGGAAGCTCAGTCAAAATCATGGATTGCCGAATCTAAGTACATCCGCGCATACACTTACTTCCAGTTGGCCAAGCGCTACGGAGGTTTGCCCAAAATATTCGAACCGCAAACGCTGAATCTGAATGATGAAAGTGTTTTATGGGTAGCGCGCGAAAGCCATGCCGATACTTACGACTTCATTCTGAAAGACCTGGACGAAGCAATTGCCGATCTGCCGGCAAAGAGCGAAGCAGCCCGTGCCAACAAGTATGTAGCTGCCGCCCTGAAAAGCCGCGTAGCCCTGCATGCCGCCACTACCGCCCGCTATGGTTC
Organism: Bacteroides sp.; assembly: GCA_031554505.1. GTDB lineage: Bacteria > Bacteroidota > Bacteroidia > Bacteroidales > Bacteroidaceae > Bacteroides. Next base: position 45,328 of record JAVBVI010000008.1, read on the forward strand.
TGAGAAGTTCACCGACTGGGCTGTAGATGGTGTATTGCTCCAAGGTATACCGAAGGAGAAAGCTAATGACTACTTCAAGCAAGCCTGGGATGCCGCCAAACTGGTAGAAGCCAGTGGTTTATACCAACTACACCGATCCAATGCCGACAAGGAAGAAAACTATGCCGAAGTATGGGAAAAGTGCGACACGAACAAAGAATCGATCTGGTTGCGTAAGTTTGACTTCACGATGACCGTACACTCGTATAGTTCCATGATGTGTCCTCCGCGTATGGCCACTGAAGGCGGTGACCGCTTCAACCCCACCCTGGACTGGGTAGAGTTGTTCGACGGTCTGCCACTCAATGCCGACGGACATTTCAGCGCTTTCGATGCCGATGGTAATTACATCGTTTATGACAACTGTCAGCAAATCTGGGAATCAGCAGAGCCGCGCCTCAAAGCCAACCTGTTGATCCCGGGCAACCTCTACAAAGGTGGTCAGAAGCTCGACCTCCGTGCCGGTATCATCAAGGAGAATTATGACCCGACCGTGGATAAGTTCAAGAAGTTTACCGTGGACGACGGAGCAGCCGAAAGCAACCTGAATTCTTCTTCTACATGGGACAAAACCAATTATCCAGGTAAGAATCCGTTCCGCGAACGTACTTTCCTCGACTGGTCTACAGGCACATCGGCCGACCAGCGCGATCCGTACGTACGCACCGACGGCACGAAGATCTTCAAGAACGGTCTGGACGGACCGAAGATCAACGGCACCTCGGGTAGTAACACCATCACCGGATTCTTCGGCCGCAAGTACCTGGACATCAAGATGACCAGAGCTGAAACCGTTCACCATACTTCTACTCAGTCATGGATCGAGATCCGCTATGCTGAGATCTTGCTGAACCGTGCCGAAGCTGCCCTCGAACTGTTCCAGAGCGGAGTTACGACACACGGTGGAGTGAATATGCAACAAGACGCTTTCGAATGTATCAACGATTTGCGCGACCGTGCCGGAGCTAACTTGCTCACCAGCGCGAGCGAACTCTCTACTGACGCAGCATTCGCCAACTGGTCTAACCCCGGTCCGAAAGGTCAGGGTAGCTTTATCGAAGCTCCTAACAGAGGTTTGCAGATCATCCGCGTAGAAAGATACAAAGAGTTGGCTTTCGAGAGCAAACTGTATTGGGACTTGCTCCGCTGGTTTACTTTCGACACACAGATACGCCAGTATCGTCGTAGAGGTCTCTACTCATTCATGTTTGCTAAGGGTGCCACGAACGATGCGAACGGTATCCCCGACGGAAAATACATCTATGATGCCAAATCCTGCGAAGAAGGAAGCGGCCGGGTAAATTGGTCTGTAAACAACTACTACGAAACCATCCCGACCAATGAGTTGAAGAATAATCCTTTGCTGCAAAAGAACAGATTTCAATAACTAAAAATGCAACGATATGAAACTCTTAAATAAGTATTTAGTTTTCATTTTATGTAGTGTATTGGCAGTATCCTGCGAAATAGACAACTACGACGGACCGGATGCTACCATCCAGGGAGCACTGTTCGACCACAATGGCGACCCGTTACAGGTGAACCAGGGATCGGGCTACATCCGGATGCGCGAGGTGAGCTGGGCTGCCGGAAAAGAAAATGGGTACGTCGGCAACCAGACGCTGAAGGTACAGCAAGACGGTACATACCGCAACACCAAATGGTTCTCGGGCGAATACCGCATGCTTCCCTACTCCGGTAACTTCTACCCGTACGACGACGAGTTGCTGGACGGCGACGATGCCGGCGAACTGGTCAAAATATCCGGTACCACTTCCAAAGACTTCACGGTGACCCCGTACCTCACTCTGGAATGGGTAAAGAAGCCTACGCTCACAGCCGACAATTACCTGGAATGCTCCATTCGTTTCAAGAGAAACCAGAAAGCGGGATACGAAATGCCCGATCTGCGCGAATCTTACCTGCGCATATCCCGGTCGGTAAACGCCTCGGCCTTCGACGGTCAGTTGTTTGCTACCAAGAAGACAATTGTCAACGACGATGAAGGTAAAGAGATCACTTACCGTTCAGACATGCCGTTGAAATACACAGGTATCGACTACTGGATCCGTGTATCGATGAACTGCCAGACTGCCGCCGGAAAGCCGACAACAAACTATCCGGGCATGGGAGCTGAGAATTACACAACCATCGAAAAGATACACGTTCCTTAGATTCTTTGATCCGGGGGGAGAAGTTAGGGCTCTCCCCGGATATTCATACTAGTAACTCATAAGATTAAAAGGATAAGAAAAAGGATTTTCAAAAGGTATTACTCACTATAAAAAACTGTAGAATTAATCTGAAATCAAGTGAGAATTGGGCGTGGTGGATAGTGATATTCGTTACGCCCTCATTCTATTACACCCGCGCGTTACATCGCGGTACCGGAGGAGTCATTACATGCTTTCTTCTATGTAATTAGATACTATCTAATGCATCATTACATTACTTCATAATTTGATAATACTCCGAAAAGTAACAAATGCCTACCAAATATCGGCACAAAGCACTATATTTGTATTTCAAACCCAATCAATTCTGAAGAGCATGAAGAAAGTAACCATCTTATTAAGTGGAATCATGGTAGTAGCCTGTACGCCCAAACAGCCCAAGCTGACGTATCCCGAAGCAGCCCGGGTGGACACCACCGACGTGTACTTCGGTACACAAGTCTCCGACCCTTACCGTTGGCTGGAGAACGACACCAGCGCCGCCACCGCCGCCTGGGTGGAAGCGGAAAACAAAGTGACCAACGAATACCTGTCGCACATCCCTTTCCGTACCTCGCTGCTGGAACGGATGACGAAGCTGGCCGACTACGAGAAGATAGGTACCCCCTTCAAAAAGCATGGGAAATACTATTTCAGCAAGAACGACGGTCTGCAAAACCAGAACGTGTACTTCGTACAGGATTCTCTCACGGGTACTCCCCGCGTATTCCTCGACCCGAACAAACTCTCGGACGACGGTACGGTAGCACTTACCGGGCTCTCCTTCTCGAACGATGGCAAGTATGCCGCTTACACCATTTCGCGTAGCGGTTCCGACTGGGTGGAGATCTATGTGATAGACCTCGCCACCGGTCAGTTGTTGAACGACCACCTTCTCTGGGCCAAGTTCTCCGGTGCTTCATGGAAGGGTGACGGCTTCTATTACAGTGCCTACGATGCTCCGACGAAAGGCAAAGAGTTCTCCAACGTGAACGAGAATCATAAAATCTATTACCACAAGCTGGGCACGCCGCAAAGCACTGACAAGCTGGTGTATCAGAATCCCGCAGAACCGAAACGATTTTATAGCGCCGGTGTCAGCGAGGACGAACGGATACTCTTCCTGTTCGAATCGGGTGCCGGTCGGGGCAACAACCTCTTCGTCCAGAACCTCACCAAGCCGAATGCTGCTTTCGTGCCACTCACCACGGACATGGACTACGAATACAGCCCCGTCGAAGTGATAGGCGACCAGATCTTCATCCAGACCAACTACCAGGCTCCGAAAGGGCGCATCATGGTGGCCGACATCAACCGTCCGGAACTGGCCAACTGGAAGGAGTTGGTACCCGAATCCGAACCGGTACTCTCTGGTTCTCAGGTCATTGGCGGCAAACTGTTCCTGACGTATGACCAAGATGCTTCGAGCCACGCTTATGTGTATGGGCTGGACGGCAAGCAGATACAGGAAATCACCCTGCCTACCCTCGGTTCCGTAGGATTCAGCGGCGACAAGGACGACAAGGAGTGCTTCTTCAGCTTCACCTCATTCACATTCCCGGGATCGACCTTCAAGTATGACATGGATAGCAACACGTACGAGTTGTTCCGCGCACCGAAAGTAGACTTCGTCCCGGCCGACTTCGAAACCGAGCAGATCTTCTTCACCAGCAAGGACGGCACGAAGGTCCCGATGTTCCTCACGTACAAAAAAGGGCTGAAGAAGAACGGCAAGAACCCGGTATACCTCTACGGTTACGGCGGCTTCAACCACAGCCTCAACCCAGGCTTCTCCACCGGGCGCATCCCCTTCCTGGAAAATGGCGGTATCTACGCACAAGTCAACCTCCGTGGAGGTGGTGAGTACGGTGAAGAGTGGCACGTGGCCGGTACCAAGATGCAGAAACAAAACGTGTTCGACGACTTCATCGCTTCGGCCGAATACCTTATTAATAATAAGTACACTAATCCGGAGAAGATAGCCATCGTGGGCGGATCGAATGGCGGATTGCTCGTGGGCGCTTGTATGACGCAACGTCCCGACCTGTTCCGCGTAGCCATTCCGCAAGTAGGCGTAATGGACATGCTACGCTACCACAAGTTTACCATCGGTTGGAACTGGGCCAGCGACTACGGTACCAGCGAGGAGAGCGCAGAGATGTTCCAGTATCTCAAAGGTTACTCACCCCTGCACAACCTGAAACCGGGCACGAAGTACCCCGCCACACTCGTCACCACCGCCGATCATGACGACCGCGTGGTACCGGCGCACTCGTTCAAGTTTGCTGCCATGCTGCAAGCCTGCAACGACGGCACCAACCCCACCCTGATCCGTATCGAAACCAAGGCCGGACACGGCTCGGGCAAACCGTTGGCCAAAATACTGGAAGAGCAGGCCGATACGTATGCCTTCATCATGTACAACCTCGGCATGCACCCTCATTTTTAAAGCTAGTACAGCATGATACGCAGGCAGTGACTTCTCGGTTGCTGCCTGCTTTTTTATGCGATAATCTTGCTTTTCCGGGGCAAAATATTTATCTTTGCTACGCTTACTATACGAAAAGGCCAGTTATGTACAGATTTTACACCTCCCTGCTATGGGTTATCTTATGTTTATCTTTATCCCGGCTGTCGGCACAAACAGCCTACCCTAGTGTGGGCTATAAGCCCGATTACGTATTGATACTTAATTCGTACGACGTCAACAACGAATGGGCCTTTCTTATCGAACGCAACTTCTCATCCTACTTTCAGGGTCCCAAGAAGGTAAAGGTCGTGACAGAATATCTTGAAATGTCCCCGCAGATGGACAGAGAAGCCATCCGACAGAAAGCGGAGGAGATCAAAGAGAAATATACCTCCCCCAACAAACTCGTTCTCTTGCTGGGCGAAGACGCCTGGATCTTTTACCGCACCTTCTTCGGTCAGTGCTGGAGTCAGCAACCCGCCATCGCCGTATTCACCGGCAACTACACCACCAGCCTGGACAGCTATCTCTCCCCAGCACCCGCCAGCGAGTCAGAGAGAATATCGCTGGACGACTCTCGGAAAGGGATGAATGCCGTCATTCTGCAAGATAAGACCTACGCCCAAGAAACCGTCCAACTAATGCACCATCTGTTGCCCCGACTCAACTCGATAGCCCTGATCACCGACAAGCGCCGCATCAGCAAAGTGGTAGAGCAGGAGGTAAAGCACACCCTCCGGGAAAACTTTCCCCAGATTCGCCTGATCAACCTGCACATGGGCGACTACTCCACCGAACAACTCAGAGACACCATACAACACCTCACCCCTAACACGGGAATCCTCTTTCATTCCTGGTATTTGCCCAACTTCGAACAAAGCAGAAGTAGTAACACCAACAGCATGAAACTAATCATAGGCCGACTGACCAACTCACCCGTATTCACCCTATACGATGCCGGCGTCAAAGAAGGCATGATCACCGGCGGGCACTACTCCACCATCGGATCCATCTCGACCCAGCTGCACCAGCTTACCGACCGGATACTGACTGGTGAAAAAGCTTCCAGCCTGCCCATTATGGCTGTTCCCGATGCCCAAAGCTACCTCAATTACCGGAACCTGAGCTATCTGGAAATCCCTTCCCGGCTATACCCCCGGGATGCCATATACTACGAGAAACCAGTGGACAACTTTGAGAAGAACAAAGTGTTTATCCTCTATATCATCATCATCGTTTCCTTGCTGGCCATCATCTTCTCCCTGCTCGTACAGTACAAACAGCGACAACTCCGGAACTCGCAACGCCTGAAAGAGATCCTCGAAAGAAGCAACAAGTTGCAAGCCGCCTTCATCGCCAATATGAGCCACGAAATACGTACCCCGCTCAATGCCATCATCGGGTTCTCCTCCCTACTCTCCGAGCCCGGATTACTCACCGCGGAAGAGCGACAGAAGTCCCAGCAGCTACTCGCCGAGAACAAAGACAACCTGCTGCAGCTCATCAATAACATCTTGGATCTGTCACAAATCGAATCAGGAAACTTGGAGATAAAACAAGAAACGGTCTGCTTGCGATCGACCGTCAGCGACATAGTCAACGTACTCCAGAGTAAATACCCGGACTCCGCTTCCCGGATCAGCCTGACCGCCGATATCCCGGAATGCTTCATCCTGAGCGACTGGAAACTGCTGACGCAAGCCCTGAACAATCTGGCAGAAACCTTACTGACATACTCCCGGCAAGCCGAAATACAGATAGGTTACCGACCTCAGCCAGGCGAAGCGTACCTGTACCTGACAAGCACCGGCGGCGAAATACCGGAAGGAAAAATTCGTGACACATTCGATAACTTCGAGAAAGGAATCTTCAATGTACAAGAGGCCGGAGTAGGACTCGTCCTGTCACAAGCCATCGTCAAAGTACTGGGAGGAAAGATAGGATTCACCTCTCAATCCAAGCATATGTTCACCTTTTGGCTCACTTTACCTATGCAACAGCGGAAAAAGAAAGAATAAGATGTCATTTTATCACGTACAAAACAAAATAAAAATTAAAAGAGAATGTTATTAGAAAACTATTCCTATATTTGCAACAGACACTTTTGACATTTTAATATTCAACCTTTTAATTAATGCACATATGAACATTGAGAAACTAATGGCTTCCCTGGAAGCCAAACATCCCGGAGAGTCAGAATACCTACAGGCCGTCAAAGAAGTTTTGATTTCTATTGACGACATTTACAACCAACATCCCGAATTTGAGAAGGCCAAAATCATCGAAAGATTGGTAGAACCCGACCGTATTCTAACCTTCCGCGTGACGTGGGTAGACGATAAAGGAGATGTACAAACTAACCTCGGTTACCGTGTTCAGTTCAATAATGCCATCGGCCCGTACAAAGGAGGTATCCGCTTCCATGCTTCAGTCAACCTTTCCATCCTGAAGTTCCTCGGCTTCGAACAAACATTCAAAAATGCCCTCACCACCCTGCCTATGGGCGGAGGAAAGGGAGGATCGGACTTCTCGCCCCGCGGCAAGAGCAACGGCGAGGTGATGCGCTTCTGCCAGGCATTTATGCTGGAACTGTGGCGTCACCTGGGACCGGACATGGACGTACCGGCAGGCGACATTGGTGTAGGCGGACGTGAAGTGGGATACATGTTCGGTATGTACAAGAAACTCACCCGCGAGTTCACCGGAACCTTCACTGGTAAGGGACTGGAATTCGGCGGATCGCTCATTCGTCCGGAAGCTACCGGATTCGGCGGTCTGTACTTTGTGCACGACATGATGAAAGCCAAAGGCACCGACCTGAAAGGCAAGACAGTGGCTATCTCTGGTTTCGGAAACGTAGCTTGGGGTGCTGCCCTGAAAGCCACCGAGCTGGGAGCCAAAGTCATCACTATCTCCGGACCCGACGGATATGTATACGACCCAGATGGTATCAGTGGCAAGAAGATAGACTACATGCTTGAGCTCCGCTCTACAGGCAATGACATCGTTGCTCCGTATGCCGAAGAATTCCCTGGCGCTACCTTCGTGGAAGGACGTCGCCCGTGGGAAGTTAAAGCCGACATCGCCCTGCCTTGCGCTACTCAGAACGAGCTCAACGGTGAAGATGCACAGAACCTCATCAACAATAATGTATATTGCGTGGGCGAAATCTCCAACATGGGCTGTACACCCGAAGCTATCGACTTGTTCCTGGAACACAAGATCATGTACGCACCGGGCAAGGCAGTGAACGCCGGCGGTGTAGCTACCTCAGGCCTGGAAATGTCGCAGAACGCCATGCACCTGAGCTGGAGCGCCGAAGAAGTAGACATCAAGCTGAAGGCCATCATGCACGGCATCCACGAACAATGCGTGAAATACGGTACCGAACCCGGCGGCTACATCAACTACGTGAAGGGCGCCAATGTGGCCGGTTTCATGAAGGTAGCTCATGCTATGCTGGGACAGGGTATCATCTAGTGACATATGATAAGCAAACTCTGTTTGGTACTATTAATTAGTTTAATGTGCGTTACTCACCTCCTGGGACAGGAAGTGGGTAACGCTACTTTTTATGGCAAGAAGTTCGAAGGCCGGCGTACTTCGGACGGCAGTACCTACCACCGCGACAGTATGACTTGCGCCCACCGCACCTATCCGTTTGGCACCTACCTGCTAGTCAGGAACCCACGAAACGGACAGGAAGTTATCGTCAAGGTCACCGACCGGGGGCCCTTCGGCAAACGACTCATGATCGACCTCTCCTATCGGGCCGCTCAAACATTGGGTATTCTTCGCCAGGGAGTTGCACAGGTAGAGGTGACACGTTACGAAACACTCGCTGTCCCTTATCGCCCTACCCCATTGAAAGCAGCTCGTTTTTTAGACATATTTGCGTTCCCACCCATCGAATATACACTGAAAAAAGCCCAAAAGGTTTCGTAATAAAACAGGAATAGTCTACCTTTGCATTCCGAAACTAAAATTATTACGACATGTTACAACCCGAATTAACAGTACGCCGCGACAATATACGCAGGTGCATGGCTCAACAAGGCATCGATGCCGCCCTTATCACCTGTAATGTCAATTTACTCTACACGTTCGGACGCGTCATCAGCGGATACCTATATCTCCCGCTCAATGCCCCTGCCCGCATCTTCGTGAAACGTCCCAACACACTGTCGGGCGAACACTTGTTCTCCATCCGCAAACCGGAGCAAATCGTCGATATACTGAAAGAAGAGAATCTCCCGCTTCCCACCAAACTGATGTTGGAAGCCGATGAACTTTCATACACCGAATACAACCGCCTGGCTGCCCTCTTCCCCGAAGCAGAGATCGTCAACGGCACCCCGCTGATCCGCCAGGCACGCAGCGTGAAGACCGATATGGAAATCAACCTGTTCCGTCGGGCCGGAGTATTGCATGCACAGGCTTACAGCCACATACCCGAGGTGTACCGTCCCGGAATGACCGACCTGGAACTCTCTGTCGAAGTGGAACGATTGATGCGCTTGCAAGGTTGTTTAGGCATTTTCCGGGTATTCGGACAAAGCATGGAAATCTTCATGGGAAGTGTGCTGACAGGCGATAATGCCGCTGCCCCTTCACCCTACGACTTTGCCTTGGGAGGCGAAGGGCTCGACCCTGCCCTGCCCGGCGGACTGAACGGTACCTTACTTAAAGAAGGGCAGAGCGTAATGGTGGACATGGGAGGAAACTTCAACGGATACATGAGTGACATGAGCCGTGTATTTTCCATCGGTAAACTCAGCGACGAAGCCTACACCGCTCATCAGGTATGTATTGACATACAGAATGCCGTAGCCGCTATGGCCAAACCCGGTATGACTTGCGAAGTACTCTACAATACCGCCATCGCGATGGTCACTAAGGCCGGCTTTGCCGACAAGTTCATGGGTATCGGCCAACAGGCCCGCTTCATCGGACACGGCGTGGGACTGGAAATCAACGAGTCTCCTGTACTGGCACCTCGCATCCAAATGGAGTTGGAGCCCGGTATGGTCTTCGCTCTGGAACCCAAGATCGTGTTGCCGGGTATCGGCCCCGTAGGAATCGAGAATACCTGGGTGGTTACTGCCGAGGGTGCTGAGAAGCTTACCAACGCACCGGAAGCGATTATTGAACTTTAGAAGTAAAGAAAAGCGTTATTTAATCAACACTTTCAGGTATAATCTTTTTCTTTTCGTAATTTTGCAAGAAATTTGCCGGAATCATGAAAAAAGAACCCATAAACAACTTGCTGGATACTATCCATTATCCCCAGGACCTGCGTCAACTGAGTGTGGACGAGCTGCCGGAGGTATGCCAGGAGTTAAGGCAAGATATCATCAACGAGCTTTCACGTAATCCGGGTCACTTCGCCTCCAGTTTGGGAGTAGTAGAACTCACGGTGGCCCTACACTACGTGTACAACACACCTTACGACCGCATCGTGTGGGACGTAGGGCATCAGGCATACGGACACAAGATACTCACCGGCCGGCGCGAGGCATTCTCTACCAACCGGAAGTTGGGTGGTATCCGCCCGTTCCCCTCACCTGATGAGAGCGAATACGATACGTTCACCTGCGGACACGCTTCCAATGCTATATCGGCTGCTTTAGGCATGGCCGTAGCTGCCGAAAAGAAAGGCGAAAAGGATCGCCATGTAGTGGCCATCATAGGCGATGGATCTATGAGTGGCGGACTGGCGTTCGAGGGACTGAACAATGCTTCGTCCACACCGAATAACCTGCTCATCATTCTCAATGACAATAACATGTCTATCGACCGGAGTGTGGGCGGAATGAAGCAATACTTGTTCAACATCACGACTTCTAACCGATACAACCAGCTTCGCTTTAAGGCATCGAAAGTGCTTTACCGCATGGGTATCCTGAACGAAGAACGCCGCAAAGCGCTCATCCGCTTCGGTAACAGCCTCAAGTCGATGGCTGCCCAGCAGCAAAACATCTTCGAAGGAATGAACATCCGCTACTTCGGCCCTGTCGACGGGCACGATGTGAAGAATGTCACCCGTATTCTACGCGACATCAAAGACCTCAAAGGGCCGAAGATACTCCACCTGCATACTGTCAAAGGTAAAGGATTTGAAGAGGCCGAGAAACATGCCACCGAATGGCACGCTCCCGGACTGTTCAACCCCGACACCGGTGAACGTATCATCAAAGACACCAACGGTATGCCACCTCTCTTCCAGGATGTCTTCGGACACACACTGGTAGAACTGGCTGCCCAGAACGACCGCATCGTAGGAGTTACCCCCGCTATGCCATCGGGTTGCTCCATGAACTTCCTGATGGATGAGATGCCCGACCGGGCCTTCGACGTCGGTATCGCTGAAGGGCATGCCGTGACCTTCTCCGGAGGTATGGCTACCGACGGGTTGCAGCCCTTCTGCAACATCTACTCGTCGTTCATGCAGCGGGCGTACGATCACCTGATCCACGACGCAGCCATACAACGGTTGCCGGTCGTTCTCTGTCTGGATCGTTCCGGACTGGTCGGCGAAGATGGCGCCACGCATCACGGAGTATTCGACATGGCCTTCTTACGCCCCATTCCCAATCTGACCATCGCCTCGCCGTTCGATGAACATGAACTGCGTCGGTTGATGTATACCGCGCAGTTGCCCGGCAAGGGAACTTTTGTCATCCGCTATCCGCGGGGACGTGGCTCGCTGACCAACTGGAAATGTCCCCTCGAAGAGGTTCCCGTAGGTAAAGGACGGAAATTGAAAGAAGGTACCGACCTGGCCGTCATTACCATTGGCCCCATCGGCCGGCAAGCTCAGGAAGCCATCGCACAGGCCGAGAAAGAGAAAGGACTCTCCATCGCCCACTACGACTTGCGTTTTCTCAAGCCGCTGGACGAAGAGTTACTGCACGAAGTAGGGCGTAACTTCCGCCGGATCATCACCGTGGAAGACGGAGTGATCAAAGGCGGTATGGGTAGCGCCGTACTGGAGTTCATGTCCGACAACGGATACACACCGAAAGTCCACCGCATCGGCGCACCCGACAGCTTCGTGGAACATGGAACCATCGCCGAACTTCAACATCTCTGCGGCATGGATAAGGAAGGCATTTACCAAGCAATCGTTTCGCAATGAAGATTATCATCGCTGGTGCCGGAGCAGTCGGCACGCATTTGGCCAACCTGTTGTCGCGCGAGAGGCAGGACATCGTCCTGATGGACGAGAATGAAGAGAACCTGAGTAGCATCAGTTCCAACTTCGACCTGCTCACTGTCGTTGCTTCGCCCACTTCCATATCGGGATTGAAGGACGCCGGCGTCAAAGAAGCCGACCTGTTCATTGCCGTCATGCCTGACGAGAGTCGGAACATGACAGCCTGCATGCTCGCCACCAACCTGGGAGCTGTGAAGACCGTAGCCCGGATCGACAATTACGAATACCTGCTGCCCAAGAACCGGGAGTTCTTCCAGAAGCTGGGAGTAGACTCGCTGATCTATCCGGAAATGCTGGCCGCCAAAGAGATCGTGTCGTCCATGCGCATGAGCTGGGTACGTCAGTGGTGGGAATTCTGCGGAGGCGCCCTGATCCTCGTGGGGGTAAAGATGCGCGAGAAAGCTGAAGTGCTCGACATACCACTCTATGAACTGGGTGGACAAAACATACCTTATCACGTGGTGGCCATCAAGCGCGGACAGGAAACCATCATCCCGCGAGGCGATGACTCCATCCGCTTGAACGATATCGTCTACTTCACCACAACCCGCAAATATATTCCTTATATCCGCAAAATAGCTGGTAAAGAGGACTATGCTGATGTACGCAACGTCATGATCATGGGTGGTAGCCGTATCGCTGTGCGCACGGCTCAATATGTACCCGACTATATGCAGGTAAAGATCATCGAGAGCGATCTCAACCGGTGCAACCGTCTGACAGAGCTACTGGACGACCGCACCCTGATTATCAATGGCGATGGGCGTGATCTGGATCTACTCTCCGAGGAAGGTCTCCGGAACACCGAAGCGTTTGTGGCGCTTACCGGCAACTCGGAAACGAACATCCTCGCCTGCCTGGCGGCCAAACGCATGGGTGTGGAAAAGACGGTTGCCGAAGTGGAAAACATAGACTATATCGGCATGGCCGAGAGTCTGGACATTGGTTCGGTGATCAATAAGAAACTGATCACCGCCAGCCATATTTACCAGATGATGCTCGACGCCGACGTATCGAACGTGAAATGCCTCACCTTTGCCAATGCCGACGTAGCCGAGTTCACCGTCAAGGCCGACTCGAAAATCACCAAACATCTTATAAAAGACCTGGGACTCCCCAAAGGCACTACCATCGGAGGTATGATACGCAACGGAGAAGGTTTGCTGGTAACAGGAGACACCCAGATCGTTGCCGGCGACCACGTTGTAGTGTTCTGTCTAAGCATGATGATCAAAAAAATCGAGAAATACTTCAATTAGTATGATCAATAAGAGAATGATACTTCGCATCATAGGCTTCTTATTACTCATAGAAGCAGCCCTGTTGCTTTGTTGCGCCGGAGTATCTGTAATATATGGTGAAGACGACCTGCTCAGCTTCTTGCAATCGGCCGGAGTCACCACTCTCTCCGGGTTCGTGCTGCTCGGCGCCGGAAAGGGAGCCGAGAAACGATTGGGGCGCCGAGACGGCTATCTTGTCGTGACCATCGCCTGGGTGGTATTCTCGTTATTCGGCATGCTTCCGTTCTATCTCAGCAAGTATATTCCCGATATTACCAACGCCTTCTTCGAAACCATGTCCGGTTTCAGCAGTACAGGCGCCACCATCCTCGATAACATCGAAGAACTTCCCCACGGGTTGCTCTTCTGGCGGGCTATCACCCAATGGTTCGGCGGATTGGGCATCGTATTCTTCACCATTGCCGTGCTCCCTATCTTCGGGGTCAGTGGTATTCAGGTATTTGCTGCCGAAGCCACCGGACCCACCCATGACAAGGTGCATCCGCGCATCGGCATTACTGCCAAATGGATATGGAGCATCTACGTCGGAATGACTGGAGTCCTTATCGTATTACTGCTACTGGGCGGCATGGACCTGTTCGATAGTGTCTGTCATGCCTTTACCACCACCGGTACCGGAGGCTTCTCCACCAAACAGGCCAGCATTGCTTTCTACAACTCGCCCTATATAGAATATGTACTCTCCATTTTCATGTTCCTGTCAGGCATCAACTTTACACTGCTGTTACTGCTGGTCAGCGGCAAGCTACAGAAGATTATTCACGACCCCGAACTGAAATGGTACTTTTTTTCCGTAGTGGGCTTCACCGTGTTTATCGGCGTTGTGTTGTTTTACAGCAACCTTTCTCTGGGAGCGGAAGAAGCCTTCCGCAAGTCCCTGTTCCAGGTGACTTCGCTGCACACCTCCACCGGATTCGCTACCTCCGACTACATGACCTGGCCTCCCATCCTGTGGGGTTGCATGATGGTCATCATGATCATAGGTGCCTGTGCAGGCAGTACCACCGGCGGGCTGAAGTGCATCCGCTTAGTCATCATGGCCAAAGTAGCCCGAAACGAGTTCAAACACATCACCCACCCCAATGCCGTACTTCCAGTACGCATCAACAAGCACGTCATCTCGCCTACGCTTCGTTCCACGATTCTGGCATTCACCTTTCTATACACCCTCATTTGTATCATCTCCGTACTGGCCATGCTGGGCATGGGCGTAGGACTGGTCGAATCGCTCGGGACAGTTATTTCCAGTCTAAGCAATATGGGACAAGGCCTCGGACTTTACGGCCCGGCCTTCTCCTGGAACGAACTCCCGGACGCAGCCAAATGGCTCCTTTCTTTCCTTATGTTATTGGGCCGTCTGGAGATCTTTACCGTATTACTTCTATTCACTCCCGGTTTCTGGAGAAGGAACTAAAACAATCTGCTAAAAAAGTTTTTTTGTAACCTTAAGATTGCAAAAAGAACAAATATTAATTCTATCTTTGCGGCGATTTAAAACAAAGCATGATGCAATTTTTAAAATACGGACTATTATTGGCCAGTACATTTCAATTGTACGGCCATCTTGCTATTTACAATTCATCCGGTCCATAGGCAACTATGCCCTGTACAGCCGCCCGTGAGGCGGCTTCCTGCGTATGTATTTTAGTCAAACTTAATGATATTAATCATGAATTTTACATTGTTAGTTGTTGTGCTGCTAACGGCAATTGCATTTGTCGGTATCGTGATAGTATTGTCCAATGCTATCTCACCTCGCTCGTACAACGCCCAGAAGGCGGAGGCTTACGAGTGTGGTATCCCTACACGTGGCAAATCGTGGATGCAGTTCCGCGTAGGTTATTACCTGTTTGCCATTCTCTTCCTGATGTTCGACGTGGAGACGGTATTCCTTTTCCCGTGGGCAGTGGTAGTACGTGAACTGGGCGTTCTGGGACTCGCCAGCGTGCTGTTTTTCATCATCATTTTAGTGCTGGGCCTTGCTTATGCCTGGCGGAAAGGAGCTTTGGAATGGAAATAAACAAAAAGCCAAAGATAAAGTCTATTCCTTATGAAGACTTCAAAGACAACGAAACGTTGCAGAAGTTGGTGGACGAACTCAATGAAGGCGGAAGCAATGTGGCTTTGGCCGTTCTGGACGACGTTATCAACTGGGGACGCAGCAACTCGCTGTGGCCGCTCACTTTCGCAACCAGCTGTTGCGGAATCGAATTCATGGCACTCGGTGCCGCGCGTTATGACATGGCCCGCTTCGGGTTCGAAGTAGCCCGCGCCAGTCCGCGCCAAGCCGATATGATCATGGTATGCGGTACCATCACCAACAAAATGGCTCCTGTACTGAAGCGTCTGTACGACCAGATGGCCGACCCGAAATACGTGGTGGCTGTAGGAGGTTGTGCCGTCAGCGGTGGCCCTTTCAAGAAATCCTATCACGTGGTGAATGGAGTCGATCAGATTCTGCCGGTAGATGTGTACATCCCCGGATGTCCGCCTCGTCCCGAAGCGTTCTATTACGGAATGATGCAACTTCAACGCAAGGTGAAGGTAGAAAAATTCTTCGGCGGTGTGAACCGGAAAGAGAAAAAGACAGAAGAAGAGAAATGATTATCCAACATTTAATATGCAAGAAATACTTTACATAGAACCTGCCGCCTTCCGGAAAGAAATGGAACGGCTGCGGAATGAAAAAAAGATGGATTTTCTCGAAAGCCTCACCGGTATGGACTGGGGAGAAGAAGGCGGATTGGGAGTAGTTTACCACCTGGAATCTACGGTTACCGGCGAACGGATGGCTGTCAAAACAGCTACCCTGGACCGGGAGAACCCGGAACTTCCTTCAGTACACGACATCTGGAAAATGGCCGAGATCAACGAGCGCGAAGTGTACGACTTCTTCGGTATCACCTTTGTAGGTCATCCCGACATGCGTCGCATCTTCCTGCGCAACGACTGGGTGGGCTATCCGCTGCGGAAAGACAATGATCCTGAGAAGGACAATCCGCTGAACATGACCAATGAAGAGACCATCGATACCACGACAGAAATTACCTTAAATGCTGACGGTACTGTCAAAGACAAAGAAAACTTCATCTTCGAAGACCGCGAATACGTAGTGAACATCGGCCCGCAGCACCCCGCTACGCATGGTGTACTCCGTTTCCGCGTATCATTAGAAGGAGAGATCATCAAGAAGATCGATGCCAATTGTGGATACATCCACCGCGGTATCGAGAAGATGAACGAAAGCCTCACCTACCCACAAACACTGGCTCTGACCGACCGTCTGGACTACCTGGGCGCTCACCAGAACCGCCACGCAGTTTGCATGTGTGTAGAGAAAGCCATGGGCGTTGAGGTGAGCGAACGCGTACAATACATCCGTACCATCATGGACGAGTTGCAGCGTATCGACTCCCACTTACTTTTCTACTCTTGTCTCTGTATGGACCTGGGAGCATTGACCGCTTTCTTCTACGGGTTCCGCGAGCGGGAGCTGATCCTCGACATCTTCGAGGAGACCTGCGGCGGACGCCTGATCATGACGTACAACACTATCGGTGGTGTGCAGTACGACCTGCATCCCAACTTCGTTCCCCGCGTGAAAGAGTTCATCAAACACATGCGTGGCATCATCCACGAATATCATGAAGTGTTTACAGGCAATATCATCGCCCAGCAGCGCCTC
The DNA here is from genome assembly GCA_031554505.1 of Bacteroides sp. Taxonomy (GTDB): domain Bacteria; phylum Bacteroidota; class Bacteroidia; order Bacteroidales; family Bacteroidaceae; genus Bacteroides. The sequence goes on from JAVBVI010000008.1 coordinate 62,252, forward strand.
GTGGGCGTAGGCATCCTGAGTCGTGAAGACGCCATTTCCTTTGGTGCTACCGGAGGTTCGGGACGTGCTTCGGGCTGGGCTTGCGACGTGCGCAAACGCATGCCGTATGCTGCTTACGACAAAGTGAATTTCAAAGAGATCGTTTATACCGAAGGCGACTCATTCGCCCGCTACATGGTACGTATGGACGAGATCATGGAATCCATGAACATCATTGAGCAGTTGATCGACAACATCCCCGAAGGATCTATCCAGGAGAAGATGAAACCCATCATCCGTGTACCGGAAGGTTCGTACTACGCAGCTGTCGAAGGCAGCCGTGGCGAATTCGGCGTGTACCTGGAAAGCCGTGGCGACAAGACTCCGTACCGCCTGCACTACCGTTCTACCGGTTTACCGCTGGTATCTGTAGTAGATACGATGTGCCGCGGATCGAAGATTGCCGACCTCATCGCCATCGGTGGTACGTTGGATTATGTAGTACCCGATATTGATAGATAAAAACACTAAAAACGAGATTTCACATGTTTGATTTTAGTATTGTAACAAACTGGATACACCAATTGCTGACCTCCTTCATGCCTGAAGGATGGGCGGTATTCATCGAATGCGTAGTCATCGGTGTGTGCATCATCCTGATGTATGCCGTACTGGCTATCATTATGATATATATGGAGCGCAAGGTTTGCGCATTCTTCCAATGTCGCTTAGGCCCGAACCGTGTAGGTAAATGGGGATCGATCCAGGTGATTGCCGACGTGTTCAAGATGCTCACCAAAGAGATCATCGCCCTGAAGCACTCGGACAAGTTCCTGTATGAACTGGCTCCGTTCCTTGTGATCATTGCCTCTATGCTGACCTTCTCGTGCATTCCTATCAATAAAGGTGCGCAGGTTCTCGACTTTAACGTAGGTATCTTCTTCCTGCTGGCCGCTTCCAGCATCGGTGTGCTGGGTATCCTGCTGGCCGGATGGGGTTCGAACAATAAGTTCTCGCTCATCGGCGCCATGCGTAGCGGTGCACAGATCATCAGCTACGAGTTGTCTGTAGGGCTGAGCATTCTCACCATGGTGGTACTGACCGGTAGCATGCAGCTTTCTGAAATAGTGGCCAACCAGGCCGACGGCTGGTTCATCTTCAAGGGACATATCCCTGCCGTGATCGCTTTCATTATTTACCTCATCGCTGGTAATGCAGAGTGTAACCGTGGTCCGTTCGACCTTCCGGAAGCCGAAAGTGAGTTGACCGCCGGATACCATACCGAATACTCGGGTATGCACTTCGGTTTCTTCTATCTGGCAGAGTTCCTGAACGTATTCATCGTGGCCGGTATCGCTACCACCATCTTCCTCGGAGGCTGGATGCCGCTCCACATCGGTGGTCTGGATGGATTCAACGCTATCATGGACTACATCCCGGGATTCGTTTGGTTCTTCGGAAAAGCGTTCTTCGTGGTATTCCTGCTGATGTGGATCAAATGGACATTCCCCCGCTTGCGTATCGACCAGATCCTCTCGCTGGAATGGAAGTACCTGGTGCCCATCTCACTGGTGAACCTGCTTATCATGGTATTAATCGTAGTCTTCGGACTCCACTTTTAAGATAGACGAATTATGAAAGAAAGAAGTTATTTAGGCGGACTCTTCCATGGCATCTCTACCTTATTAATAGGTATGAAGACGACCATCAAGGTATTCTTCCGCAAGAAAACGACTGAAGAATATCCCGAGAACCGGGCCGAGCTGAAGATGTTCGACCGTTTCCGCGGCACGCTCGCGATGCCTCACAATGCTCAGAACGAGCACCGTTGCATCGCCTGTGGATTGTGCCAGAACGCTTGCCCGAACGATACGATTACGATCACCACGACAACGATCGAAACCGCCGAGGGAAAGAAAAAGAAGATACTGGACAAGTACATGTACGACCTGGGTTCGTGCATCTTCTGCCAGTTGTGCGTTACGGCTTGTCCGCATGACGCCATCAAGTTCGATCAGGAATTCGAGCACGCCGTATTCGACCGCTCGAAACTCGTGAAACAGTTGAATCGCGAGGGTAGTAAAGTTATGGAAAAGAAAAAAGAAGAATAAATATGGAATTTACACTTCAAACAGTAGTCTTCTACTCACTGGCCATCTTCATCATCGCCATGTCCATCCTGACGGTGACTACTAAACGCATTGTGCGTTCGGCCACTTACCTGCTCTTCGTGCTGTTCGGCACCGCAGGCATTTACTTTCTGTTGGGTTATACGTTCCTGGGCTCGGTGCAAGTCATGGTATATGCCGGAGGTATCGTGGTGCTCTATGTGTTCTCCATCCTGCTCACCAGTGGCGAGGGCGACCGCGCCGAGAAGCTGATACGCAGCCGATTCTGGGCAGGTCTGGGAACCACCCTCGTGGGTGCGGCCCTCGTGCTCTTCATCACGCTGAAGCATCACTTCATCGCGAATGCAGCCTCAGGCCCCATCGCCGAGCTGGACATGAAGCGCATCGGACTTGAGTTGCTTTCGAGCGACAAGTATGGATATGTATTGCCTTTCGAAGCAGTCAGCATCCTGTTGCTGGCCTGTATCGTGGGCGCATTGTTAATTGCACGTAAACGATAGGAGGTACACTGATGATACACATAGAATATTATTTGATTATTTCCACTGTCATGATGTTTGCCGGAATCTACGGCTTCTTCACCCGCCGCAACACGCTGGCGATCCTGATCAGTGTGGAACTGATGCTGAATGCTACCGATATCAACTTCGCTGTATTCAACCGTTTCCTTTTCCCGGATAATTTGGAAGGACATTTCTTTGCGCTCTTCTCCATCGCTATCTCGGCTGCGGAAACTGCCATCGCCATTGCTATCATGATCAATATCTACCGTAACATACGGACGATACAAGTTAAACAGCTGGACGAGCTGAAGTGGTAACCATCTAAAAACAGAGAAACAATATGGAATTTACAATACTCATACTGATTCTGCCATTGGTCACGTTCCTTATTTTGGGAATCGGAGGCAAGTGGCTGAAACCGGGACTTGCAGGATTACTGGGTACAACCTCCTTAGGGTTGGTAACCCTCCTTTCGTACTTCACTGCATTCAAATATTTCACGGCGCCGCGCCTGGCGGATGGTACGTTCGAAACGATCATCCCCATGAACTTCCGCTGGTTGCCCTTCACCGATACGCTGACATTCGACATGGGTATCCTGCTGGATCCTATCTCAGTGATGATGCTCATCGTTATCTCCACCGTATCCTTCCTGGTACACCTCTACTCATTGGGGTACATGAAAGGTGAGAAAGGTTTCCAACGCTACTACGCGTTCCTTTCGCTCTTTACCATGTCCATGCTGGGTCTGGTGGTGGCTACCAACATCTTCCAGATGTACCTGTTCTGGGAGTTGGTGGGTGTTTCCTCGTACCTGCTTATCGGTTTCTATTATACCAAACCGTCGGCTGTTGCTGCCAGTAAGAAAGCATTTATCGTTACCCGTTTCGCCGACCTGGGCTTCCTGATCGGTATCCTGTTGTACGGTTATTATGGCGGTACATTCGGCTTTACCCCCGATTCTATGTCTGTGATCACCGGTGGCGCTTCGATGCTTCCGTTGGCTCTGGGACTGATGTTCATCGGTGGTGCCGGTAAGAGTGCCATGTTCCCGCTGCACATCTGGTTGCCCGATGCGATGGAAGGTCCGACGCCTGTTTCGGCCTTGATCCATGCTGCTACGATGGTAGTTGCCGGCGTGTATTTGGTAGCCCGTATGTTCCCGCTCTTCATTGTCTATGCTCCCAATGTATTGGAGATCATCGCTTGGGTGGGTGCTTTCACGGCTCTCTTTGCTGCCTCCATCGCTTGTGTGCAGACTGACATCAAACGGGTACTGGCCTTCTCGACCATCTCACAGATAGGTTTCATGATCGTGGCTTTGGGTGTATCTACTTCGTCTGATCCGCACGAAGGCGGACTGGGCTACATGGCTTCCATGTTCCACCTCTTCACACATGCTATGTTCAAGGCGTTGTTGTTCCTCGGTGCCGGTAGCATCATCCATGCCGTTCACTCCAATGAGATGAAGGACATGGGCGGTCTGCGCAAGTACATGCCCATCACACACATCACCTTCCTGATTGCCTGTTTGGCCATTGCCGGTATTCCTCCGTTCTCTGGATTCTTCTCGAAGGACGAGATCCTGGCTGCCTGCTTCGCTTACAGCCCCATCATGGGTTGGACGATGACAGTGATTGCCGCCATGACTGCTTTCTATATGTTCCGCTTGTACTACGGTATCTTCTGGGGCAAGAACAACGAAGAAGCCTATGCACACCACACACCGCACGAAAGTCCGCTGGTGATGAGTATCCCGCTGATGTTCCTGGCTGCCGTTACGGTAGTGGCCGGATTCATTCCTTTCGGCGAATTCGTTAGTTCCAACGGTCATGCTTACCACATCCACTTGGATATGAAGAGTGCCATCACCAGGGTAGCGATTGCTGCCCGGTCGATTGCTTTGGCTACCTTCATCTACAAGGGTGAGAAGCAGCCGGTGGCCGACATGCTCGCCAAGCGTTTTTCAGGCCTGTACAAAGCAGCTTCAAACCGCTTCTACATCGATGAGGTGTACCAGTACATCACGCACAAGATCATCTTCCGTTGCATCTCCACTCCCATCGCCTGGTTCGACCGCCACGTAGTCGACGGTTTCTTCAACTTCCTGGCCTGGAGTGCTCATACAACAAGCGACGAGATACGCGGTCTGCAAAGTGGACGGGTGCAACAGTATGCCCTCGTATTCCTTGGCGGAGTTATAGTGCTTATCCTACTATTAATCTTATAATGACATAACGATATGAATTTCTTATCTTTATTCGTACTGATTCCCATGCTGATGCTGGGCGGCCTTTGGCTGGCCCGCGACATCAAGCAGATCCGGGGAGTGATGGTAGCAGGTTCTGTAGCTTTGCTGGCCTTATCCATTGTATTGACTTATCTGTATTTAGGAGCGCGCTCGGCGGGCGACACCAGCGAAATGCTGTTCCGCTCGGACCTGGTGTGGTATGCTCCTCTCAACATAGCTTACTCGGTAGGCGTGGACGGCATCTCGGTAGCCATGTTGCTACTTTCGGCTGTCATCGTGTTTACCGGAACGTTTGCTTCGTGGAACCTCAAGCCGCTGACCAAGGAGTACTTCCTCTGGTTCACGCTGCTTTCGATGGGAGTATTCGGTTTCTTCATCTCTATCGACATGTTCACCATGTTCATGTTCTACGAGGTGGCTTTGATCCCGATGTACCTGCTCATCGGCGTATGGGGTTCGGGCCGCAAGGAATACTCGGCCATGAAGCTGACGCTGATGCTGATGGGTGGCTCTGCCTTCCTGTTGATCGGCATCCTGGGTATCTACTTCGGTTCGGGCGCTACGACGATGAACATCCTGGACATCGCTGCCATGCACAATATTCCGTTTGCACAGCAGTGCATCTGGTTCCCGCTGACCTTCCTGGGTTTCGGAGTGTTGGGCGCTTTGTTCCCGTTCCATACGTGGAGTCCCGACGGTCACGCTTCGGCGCCTACGGCTGTTTCCATGCTCCACGCCGGTGTATTGATGAAACTGGGAGGATACGGTTGCTTCCGTATCGCCATGTTCCTGATGCCTGAGGCTGCTAACGAACTGTCGTGGATCTTCCTGATTCTGACCGGTATCTCGGTAGTGTACGGTGCTTTCTCGGCTTGCGTACAGACCGACCTGAAGTACATCAATGCTTACTCTTCGGTGAGTCACTGCGGATTGGTGCTCTTTGCTATCCTGATGATGAACCAGACCGCTTGCACGGGTGCTATATTGCAAATGCTCTCGCACGGTTTGATGACTGCCTTGTTCTTTGCCTTGATCGGTATGATCTACGGACGTACCCACACGCGTGACATCCGCGAGATGTCGGGCCTGATGAAGGTGATGCCTTTCCTCAGCGTATGTTATGTGATTGCCGGTTTGGCTAACTTGGGTTTGCCGGGCCTCAGCGGTTTCATCGCCGAGATGACTATCTTTGTAGGTTCGTTTCAGAACTTCGATGTGTTCCACCGCACGTGGACTGTCATCGCCTGCTCGTCCATCGTTATCACCGCCGTATATATCCTTCGCCTGGTAGGCAAGATGATCTTCGGCACGGTACAGGACAAGCATCACCTGGAACTGACCGATGCTACGTGGGACGAACGTTTCACGGTGATCTGCCTGATCCTCTGTGTAGCCGGTCTGGGATTGGCTCCTTTCTGGATGAGCGATATGATCTCTGAGAGCGTACTGCCGTTGATCACACATCTGGTACCGTAATCACTAACCATTAAAAGTATAAAGATGGATTATTCACAATTCTTATATATGCGCGAGGAGCTGTCGCTGATAGCGGTGATCCTCATTATTTTCATTGCCGACCTCTTCATGAGCCCCGATGCTCATAAGAACGGCGGCCGCCCCATCCTGAACACGTCCATGCCAGCCATCCTGCTGCTCATCCACACAGTGGTGAATCTGATACCGGGTCAGCCGGCAGAGGCTTTCGGCGGTATGTACAGCTATGTGCCGATGCACACCATCATCAAGTCGGTACTGAGCTTCGGCACGGTCATCATCTTCCTGATGGCTCACGAATGGATGAAGCGCGAAGACACCGTGGTGAAGCAAGGCGAGTTCTACGTGCTGACGCTCTCCACGCTGCTGGGTATGTACTTCATGATCTCGGCCGGACATTTCCTGATGTTCTTCATCGGACTGGAAATGGCCAGTATCCCGATGGCTGCCCTGGTGGCTTTCGACAAATACCGTCACAACTCGGCCGAAGCCGGTGCCAAGTATATCCTGACTGCTCTGTTCTCCAGCGCCTTGCTGTTGTTCGGTTTGTCACTGATCTACGGTACTTGCGGAACGCTTTACTTTGCCGACATGCCCGAACATATCGACGGCAGCCTGTTGCAGGTGATGGCTTTCGTGTTCTTCTTTGCCGGTATGGGATTCAAGATCTCGCTCGTTCCGTTCCACCTTTGGACAGCCGACGTATACGAAGGTTCGCCCAGCGTGGTGACTGCTTACCTGAGTGTGATCTCTAAAGGTTCGGCTGCCTTCGTGCTGTTCGCAGTACTGATCAAGGTATTCGCTCCTCTGATGGCCGACTGGCAGGAAATCCTTTACTGGGTAATCATCGCTTCGATCACGCTGGCCAACTTGTTTGCCCTGCGTCAGAAGAACATCATGCGACTGATGGCATTCTCGTCCATCTCACAGGCAGGTTACATCATGCTGGGTGTGATTGGTGGTACTCCCGAAGGTATGACTTCACTGGTATATTACATCCTGGTGTACATGGTGGCCAACTTAGCTGTATTTGCCGTAATCACCGTAGTGGGACAACGCTCGCAGCAGTACGGAATAGAAGACTACAATGGATTCTACAAGACCAATCCGAAACTTTCGTTCCTGATGACATTGGCTCTGTTCTCGCTGGCTGGAATCCCGCCGTTCGCCGGATTCTTCTCGAAGTTCTTCATCTTCATGGCAGCATTCAAGGCCGGATTCCACTTGCTGGTATTCATTGCTCTGGTGAACACAGTTATCTCTCTGTACTACTACCTGCTCATCGTAAAGGCTATGTACATCAATCCGTCGGACGAACCTATCGTTTCGTTCCGCAGCGATAACTACACACGTTTGGCTCTGGCTATCTGTACCATCGGTATTGTAGGCCTGGGTATTGCCAGTGTGGTAGATCAATATATCGACACGCTTAGCTTCGGGGTGTAAGGGTCATTGCCAACTCCCATATAAAAAGCAGCTCCCGAGGGGTCATTCCCTCGGGAGCTGCTTTTTATATACCAGATATTGAATTTAGAAAGCATGTAATGCAACATTACAAAGCAACTAATCAAATTTACAAAGCATCTTATTCCACAGCCCAAGTAACCGGCAATGTGAACCAGAAGCAAGAGCCTTTACCTTCCTCGGATTCTACCCCGATGGTACCACCCATTTGCTCCACGATACTCTTGCAAATAGACAACCCAAGCCCGGTACCATTGACAAAGTTATTCAGTTTCACGAAACGCTCGAAGATCTCCTTCTGCCGTTCCGGAGAGATTCCGATGCCGGTATCGGTGACACTGAACCGAATCCGGTTGCCCACCACTTCATAAGCCACCCGGATACTTCCACTGGAAGTAAACTTGATGGCATTGTTCACAAAGTTAGAGATAACCTGGTGCAGACGGTTCTTATCGCTTACGATGCGGCATTCCGTTTGCGAAGGCTCGAACAACAGTTCCACCTTCGGGGGAGTCTTCATGCGCAGGGCACGCACCAAGTCCTCGCACACCATATTGACGTCGAGTGGGGCTTTCACGAAGTCGAAGGTCCCTGCCTCGATCTTCGACAAGTCGAGGATGTCCGAGATGAGTTGCAAGAGCAGATCGTTGTTCTTCTCCACCAGTGCCAGGTATTCTTGCCGTTCTTCCAGATCATTGGACTCGACCAGCAAACCGGAGAATCCTACGATGGCATTGAGCGGCGTACGTATCTCATGACTCATATTGGCCAAGAAAGCACTCTTCAGGCGGTCGGCCTCTTCGGCTTTCTCCTTGGCATTGAGTAGTTCTATCTCAATCTCCTTCAGTTCCGTGATGTCGAAGTTGATACCGATAATATCGATTTCCTCCTGTTCAGGGTGGTAACTGATGACGATGACATGCACTCGTACCCAGTTCCACTGGTCGGTAGTACCGGGACGAAGCACCCGCATGTCGCGGCGGAAGCTGTCGGCCGTACCAGCCAGTACCTCGTCGTAGAAGTCGAGGAATATCTTCCGATCGTCCGGATGCATCTTGCTATACACACCCACCACTTCCGAGAGCGGCGTATCCTCGTCCTCGCCCATATTCTTGTACCACTGCTTGATGGCAAAGCCTTTGCGGTCGAAGAAGTTGAGCTTGGCATAGCCTACCTTGGCATAGTCAGAAATGAGTAAGAAGAGGTTTTCGAAGTCCTGTATCTTGTTGATGGCGTCGATCTTCTCCGTATTGTCAATATTGATAAAGACGTAGCCATTGAACTCGCCGTCTTTATTGAACAGCTTGCGCACCTTGGTGTATAGGTTGATAAAACCTTTCTTTTCCGGATTGTAATACGTCTCGGCCACATGGAACATGTAGTTGACACGGAAATCCCACTGGTCTTCGTTGCGCACCCGTTCCTTGATGGCATCGGAGATATTGGGATTGTCGAAGAAACTCAGTCCGATGGCTTCTTCCGCTTTGACGCCGAATATTTCCTGATCCTTCGTATTCAAATCGGTCAGGATACCATATTTATCGTAAACTTCAATTCCCACGGGGATATTGGCAAATACATTGCGAAACAACTTCTCGCTACTGTCCAACGCCTTGTTCACACGTACTGTTTCGGTCATATCGAGGAAGAGGGCCACTATTTCGTTCTGCCCGGGTGAGTAGAATACCCCGCGGCAGCTCTTGGAAGTACGATCAAAGACGATATCTACTTCCTTGTGCGTGTTCTCATCCACACCCTGAATCAAAGCAGTGGTGGTCTCTCGTAGTCCAGACATTATTTCTGTAGTCTTTTTGCCCAGAATATCCTCTTGCCGGCGATTGACTAATTCAGCATATTTGGCATTGACATCGAGCACATAGTAGTCCACGACTTCGCCGTCATCGCCATACACTTTCGAGAAGCGGGCATATCCCAACGGCATATATCGGAAGAGATTGTTCAGGAAGGTACGTTCGCGTACGGCAGCATCTTTGGTACGGCCCAGCTCCAGGCAGATGCTCACGATGTTGGCCAGCGAAGCGAGCCATTGGTAATCGCTGCTGCTCCACGTACGTTGCTGGCTCACCAGATCGATGCCCATATAACCAATGGCTTTATGGTTGACCAGGAGTGGAACCACCAGTAAGGATTTGATGTGCTGAGCCGCCAGTGCTTCATAGTCGAACCGAGCCGACTGAGGCAAGTCGCCCAGTGTATTGAGCATGATCGCTTTTCCAGCCAGAATTTGTGACGACCACCATGCATTGTATTCCAGCGGGATGAATTGCAGCACGTCCTTCTCCTCGGACACTCCTTCGGCCACTACCTCGTAAGTACACGATTGGTATTGACGAGCCTCATCGTATTCGAAGATGTATGCCCGGCTGCCTTGATACAAGTAAAGAATATCGTGCAGAATGTCCATGATGCCCTGATCCGTATCACCTTCCTGGACAAAATGAGTGAGCGAGTGAGAGATAGCATGTTCGCGGCTTTCTGCGTCGCTGGCGCGGTGCAGTTCCCGGCTCATCTTCTCGGGATTCTCGATGAGTTGTGTGAAACCAAAAGCAACCAGTCCGCGACCTTCAATTTCCGTTTTCCGCCCCATGGTACATTGTATCCAGCAGTTTTCGCCCCGCTTGTTGCAAATGGGAACCAATTCACTAAACGTGTCCAGATGAATCACCGCATTGAAGTCGATCATAATCTTGTCCCGGTAGTCTTCGCGTACCAGAGCACGTAGTTCGTCAAAACTTATCACAGGGCTGTCCACCCCGAACAAATTGATCAGACAATCGGAAAGGATATACTGTTTGGTGGTAAATTCAGCTTCCCACCATCCTATTTGCGCCAGAAGAGACATCTCTCGCAAATGGTCATAATCACAGGTATTGCTTATAGTCACTGGCGTTTTCTTTAGAGTTTGCACCGAGAATAGTCGATATTTCGTTGCCGCAAAAGTAATAAAAAAATACACCTTCGCACTAACATTTACGTTTTTTATAGATTAACAGTCTCCTGCATACGCGGAAGTGTAAACCAGAAGCAGGAGCCTTTTCCCTGTTCCGAGTCGACGCCGATGAGTCCCCCCATCTGCTCGATAATATTTTTACAGATAGGCAAACCTAATCCGGTCCCCTGCACGAATCCGTTCAACTTCACAAAGCGATCGAAGACAAGCAGCGCGTTTTCCGGACAGATGCCGATGCCGGTATCGGTGACCGATACTTTGACTTCTTTGTCGCTTACTTCATAGGCCACCCGGATACTTCCCCGGGAGGTGAATTTTACGGCATTGTTGACAAAGTTGGAGATCACCTGATGCAGACGGTTGCGGTCGGTCAGGAGATCGATATCCCAATCGTCCGGATCGCAATACAACCTTACGCCGTCAGAAACCTTCAACTGGAAAGCCCGGACAATATCCTCACACAGTCCCCGTACGTTGACCATCGAGTAGGTAAGATCGAGCATACCCGCCTCTATCTTCGACAGGTCGAGGATGTCCGAGATAAGTTGCAGCAGCAAGTCATTATTCTCCTCCACCAGTTTGATATACTCGCTCCGTTCGGCCGAATCATCGGTCTCCATAAGCAGACTGGAGAATCCCACGATGGCATTGAGCGGGGTACGTATCTCGTGACTCATATTGGCTACGAAAGCGCTCTTCAGGCGGTCGGCTTCTTCGGCTCTCTCTTTGGCTTCGATGAGATTGTCCTGCGTCTTTTTGAGTTCGGTAATGTCAAAGTTGATACCCACAATCTCCATAATATCCTGTTCCGGCTTTAACTCGGTGACTACAATATGCACATTCACCCAGTTCCACACATCGCTCTCGCCTGGTTGCAATACCCGTACTTCCTTGCGGAAAGCCGTTTGCCTGCCGGCCAGCGCTTCGGGGAAGAAAGCCAGTAAATCCTGCCGGTCGTCAGGATGTACATGCCGGTACACACCCACTACCTCGGACAACGGGGTACCCTCCTCTTCGCCCATATTTTTATACCATTGTTTGATGGCATATCCCTCACGGTTCACAAAGTTGAGTTTGGCATAACCCACCTGGGCAAAGTCGGAAACAAGTTCAAAGAGTTTCTCAAAATCCTGCAATCTCTTGACGTTGTTTACCCGCTCGGTATTGTCTATGATAATCATGATCCATCCGTTGAAGTTGCCCTGTCTGTCATACAGACGTCTGATCTTACTTGTCAATTCGAGACTACCTCCCAAGTCGGTCGGACAGAACTCATTGGCCACATCGAACCGGTACTCCATACGGATCTCCAGATCATCCTTCGTACGCAGTTGTTCCTTGAATTCTTCGCTGACATGCGGATTATCGAATATATTGCGCCCCAGGATATCTTCCCGTCGGATACCAAATATCTCCATATCCCGGTTATTGAGGTCGATGAGGTACCCGTCTTTGTCATATATCTCAACGCCCACCGGAATATTGGCGAAGATATTTCGGAAGAGTTCTTCGCTTTTGTCCAATGCCTTGCGGGCATCTATGGCTTCGGTAGTATCCAGAAGCAACACTACAGCCTCGTCGGGCTTCGGCACAAAAGCTATGCATCGGCACTCCTTTCCGGTTCCACTCAGTCGCACTTCAACATCCCGGTACTGGTTATCCGAAATATTCATCAGTTCGTGCAAGAAGGGTAGTGTCTGCGGATACACTTCACTTATCAACTTTCCTATGCTCATGTTCATCGGTTTACCCGTCAGTTCTGCACTCCGCTCGTTAGCATCCACCAGCCGATAGGCCTGGGGCACTCCCTGCTCATCGCACTCCTGCTTCACCTGGAGATATCCCAGGGGCATGTAACGGAACAGTTCGGCCAGAAAGAGGCGTTCGCGATGAGCTTCGTCTTTCGCCCGGCTCAGTTGCAAGCAGACAGAAATCATGTTGCCTACGGACGATAACCAGATAGCGTCTTCCTTACTCCAGTGCAGGTGATGTGTCATCAGGTCGATTCCACCATACCCCCACACCACATCGTCCACCATTAGAGGAACCACAATAACAGAGCGTATCCCCAGCTTCTTCAGTACTTCGCATTCCTTTTCGGCCCCCGGCATCGGCAGGTCTGTAGAATCTATCAGAAAAGGCTGTCCACTCAAAATCTGCCGTGTCCAGCAAGGATTGACAGAGACAGGTATCCGCTGACGGTGTTCCATCACTGGCTCTACTCCGTTGGCCACCGTTTCGTAAATGCAACGCTGGTATTGGAAGTTATCGTCGTACTCGAATATATAGGTACGCTGCGCGTGGAAGAGGCGCAACAAGTCGTTCTGAATTTTGGAGACTCCTTCCACGGGATTGCTCCCCCGAAGGAAAAGTGATAAGGAAGCCGATATGGTTTCTTGTTTCCGCACCTGCTCCTTGATATGCCTGAGTTCTTCGCGCATGGCATCCACTTCCGGGTTCTCTACCAGTCTGGTAATGCCGTAGATAACCTGATTGTCATCGTGTTCGACAATCCGGGCCATACGTGTGCGCACCCATACCGCCTCGCCCCGGCGAGTACGAATCGGATAAGCATGATTGAACTGATCTATGTGGATGGTGGAAGCAATCTCGTTCAGGGCAACTTCCCTGAACTCTTCATCAATGTAGCTACAATATTCGGCAATAGGAAGGGGCTCGCCCTTTTCCAGGCCCAGCAACTGGCACAAAAAATCGGAACAGTAGAACTGCTGGGTCGCCATGTCAGCCTGCCACCAGCCTACTTCAGCCATATTTAAGAGTTCTTTCATGAACTCTAGGTCGTCGTGTTTACGCATAAGATACGATGAGTGAGTAAGTACTGATTCTTACGATGCTCACAAAAGTAGAATATTTGTTGCTAAAAATCAATGTTTCAGTTGATTTTTAGCAACAAAACATGAATAAAAACCCTATACATAAGATTGTAACGTTTCCGTAAACGAAATGCCTATCCACTGTAGCAACCTTGTAATTTCCACGATGCACCTTTGCGACGAAAAAGAAACAGTGATAAACTAAGATGAAAAAACAGTTGAAAAGAGTCATCCTTTTGATGTTGGGAATGACCGCAGGCTGGCTACAGACCTACGCAGGAAACATCCACGGAAAGATCTCCGATAAAGTAACTCAGGAACCTCTCACAGGCGCCACCGTACAGATTCTAAACTCCGCCAAAGGTGCCGTGGCCGACTTGGACGGCAATTTTCAGTTGGCCGACGTAAAGAACGGAACATACTCTCTCTCCATCCGGTATATCGGCTACAAGGACATCGTATTGAATAATATAAAGGTGAGCAACGAACCGCTAACGTTGGAGCTGGGAATGGAGCCGGACGCGCAAGCGCTGGGCGAAGTGGCCGTCGTGGCGCAGCTAAAAAAGAATACCGATATCGCCATGATGGCCGACCAACGCCGCAGCCTGGTGGTACAGTCGGGTGTATCGGCCCAGCAGATCAGCAAAACACAGGACAAGGATGCTTCGGAAGTCATCCGCCGGGTGCCGGGTGTATCTATCATCGATGAGAAGTTCGTGATGGTACGCGGATTGTCACAACGATACAACAACGTATGGATCAACGGCGGTGCCGTACCGAGCTCGGAAGCCGACTCACGAGCGTTCTCGTTCGATATCATCCCGAGTTCACAACTGGACAACATGGTTATTGTAAAGAGTCCCGCACCGGAATATCCTTCGGACTTCACCGGTGGATTCATCTTGATCAATACCAAGGACATGCCTTCGGACAACTCGTTCAGCATCTCCATAGGAGGCAGCTACAATGATCAGACGCACGGGAAGGACTTCCTGTATAATCAAGGAAGCGCCACGGACTTTTTGGGTTTCGACAACGGACTGCGTTCACTATCGGCCGGTATGAAGGGCACGCTCAACACCTACCCGGGATCGAGCAATATCGACGTGATGAACAACGGCTTCAACAACGACTGGACCATCCGCACCCGCCAACCTCTTTCCGATCTGAAGCTGAACATGGCCTGGAATCACCGCTGGGATACGCAAAGCGGACGAAGCTATGCTGTACTGGCTGCCCTGAACTACAGCAACACCTACAAGACATACCTCGACATGGAAAACTCCCTCTTCGGCAGTTATGACACCACGAACGACCAACCAGTATACATGCGTAAGAGCAATGACAACCAATACGTAAACGATGCCCGCGTAGGCACCATGCTCAACTTCACCTACCAACCGAAGAGTTCACACCACCGCTACGAGTGGAAGAACATCTTCAACCAACTGGGTAAGTCGCGCTACACCGAACGCACAGGATTCAATGCGCAGAAGGACAATGAACACAATATGGAGTACTATTATTCCTCGCGTAGCACCTACAACACCCAATTCACCGGGAAGCACACGTACGATAAAAGTCGCCTGGATTGGAGCGTCGGCTATGCTTATGCTAACCGCAACCTGCCCGACCGCCGCCTGATAGAGCTGAACGACCGTACCGACCAGACGATGGGCCTCTACCGCATCGGCCGGGAATATACCAAACTGGACGAACATATCTTCTCGGGCAACGTGAACTATCAACGGGAATTTTCTTTCGGCCGCTTCACGCCTACACTGAAAGCCGGTGTCTACGGCGAAAGACGCACCCGCGACTACCTGACGCGCCAGTTCGACTACAGCTACAACCCTTCGACCACTGCCCTGCCCTATGGCTTCCAGTTTAGTGAGAATATAGCCGGTGACCTGCTGGTACCCGCCAACTACGGGGCCGACAAGCTCTACCTACAGGAAGAGGTGAAGAAGACCAACGACTACAGTGGCAACAACACCCAGGCAGCCGGGTACCTAGGCGCCACCCTCCCTTTCGGAGCACTGAATATCTACGCCGGGGTGCGTTATGAGTACAACCAACTGGAGCTCATCACCAACACCCGCTCTTACGAGGAAAGTCCTATCAGCACGTTCTACAAATACAACGACTTCTTCCCATCGCTGAACATGACGTACCAGCTCTCACAGAAACAACAGTTGCGCCTGGCCTACGGCAAGTCGTCCAACCGTCCGGAGTTCCGCGAACTCTCCCCGGCCGTGTACTATGACTTCGACCTGGCCAGCAACGTGCAAGGAAACTACCAGCTTCAGACCTGCTACGTACAAAACGTCGACCTGCGCTACGAGCTTTATCCTACCAGCGGAGAGCTTGTCTCTGTGGCGCTTTTCTACAAAGACTTTAAGAACCCCATTGAATGGACCTATACTGTATCGGGCGGAACCGACCTGATCTACTCGTACCAGAACGCACGGGCAGCCACTACATACGGCATAGAACTCGATATCCGCAAAACACTGGATTTCATTGGACTAAGGAACTTCAGCTGGAGTTTCAATGGAGCTTTGATCAAGAGCGAAGTAAAATTTTCCGCAGGCAGCAAGGAGAAAGACCGCCCCATGCAGGGACAGTCGCCCTACCTCATCAACACCGGAATCTTCTACCAGAACCCGAAGAACCAGTTCACCGCCGCCGTGCTGTACAACCGTATTGGAAAGCGCATCGTCGGTGTGGGACGCGAAGTGGGTGGCGCCGGTTCGCAAGATACCAAGACCATCCCCAACTCGTATGAAATGCCGCGCAACTCCTTCGACCTGTCGCTGGGCAAGAAGTTCGGGCATTGGGAGATCAAAGCCAACGTACGCGACCTCTTGGCCGAGAAAGTGGTGTTCCAGCAGATCGAGAACGTAACGGTGAACAACAACGAGAAAGAAGTAAAAGAGATAACCAAGTCGTACAAGCCCGGACGCAACTTCGGATTGAGCATCGGCTACCAATTTTAAACAGATCACTAACTGGGCATCCAAGCCCCCTAATTAAACAAATTGAATATGAAGACAAATTTGAATGTAATGAAACAGGCCAGCTTCTTTGTAGCTGCCCTTGCCCTGAGCCTTTTCAGCGCTTGTTCCAACGATGACGGTATCGATGACAAAGGCGATGAAACCGAAAAAGTAGAATATATCGGTGGTATAGCTCACAGTGCCGGCGTTCTTTTCGAAGACGGAACACAGATCGGTAACGGCGACGATGAGTTCGTGTTTACCGGTAAGAAGACTTTGAAGAAGGGTACCTACCTCCTCAAAGGTTGGGTGTACGTCACCGAAGGTGCCGAGTTGACCATCGAACCAGGTACCATCATCAAGGGTGACAAGCAGACCAAAGCGGCTCTGATCATCGAACGCGGTGGTAAGTGTTTGGCTGAAGGTACAGCCAGTTCGCCCATCGTATTCACCTCGGAACAGCCGAAGGGCCAACGCAAGCCGGGCGACTGGGGCGGTCTGATCGTCTGCGGTAAGGCCAACAACAACCAGAACAACGACGTACAGATCGAAGGTGGCCCGCGCAGCAAGCACGGGGGCAGCAATGACGACGACAACTCGGGCGTGTTCCGCTACATCCGCGTAGAGTTTGCCGGCTATCCGTTCCAAACGGACAAGGAGATCAACGGTATCACCTTCGGTTCGGTAGGTCGCGGTACTACGGTGGATCACTTGCAGGTATCGTACTCCAACGACGACTCGTACGAGTGGTTCGGCGGAACAGTAAACTGCAAATACCTCGTGGCTTACAAAGGTTGGGACGATGAGTTCGACACCGACTTCGGTTTCAGCGGACATGTACAGTTCTGCCTTAGCATCCGCGACCCGCGCATTGCCGACACGTCGCAGAGCAACGGCTTCGAATCGGACAATGATGCCAACGGTACCCCCACTTCTCCTTACACCAGCCCCATCTTCAGCAACGTGACTTTCATCGGCCCGATGACTGCCAAGAACCTGGCTGCCGGTTTTGCCAACGATGCTGCTTATATCACAGGTGGTGACATGTATCCAGACAATGGCTCCAAGCTGGGCAAATTCCAGGCTGCCATGCAGATTCGTCGCAGCAGCAAGCTGAACTGCTACAACTCGGTAGCAGTGGGTTATCCCATCGGCCTGATCATCGACGGCGAGAAGGGTGCTACGGTAACTTCGGCCAAGAATGGCGAGTTCCACCTAAAGAACCTGATCTTTGCTGGTATGGGCGTACTCGGCTCGGACAACAACAAGTACTACAAGGATGAGTTGTATGACAAAGCTAACAATGTGTACGACGCCACCCAGCCTTCTTACTCGCACTCGTTCTTCCTGAGCGAAGGCAACCAGGAGAAGACGGAAGCCGAACTGCTCCTCGCCGACCCGAAGAGCGCCGGACAGAACTATGCTCCGGGCACAGGCAGCCCGCTGCTGAGCGGTGCCGGTTTCGATGGCGTAACGAGCTCGTTCCTGGACAAGACAGTGACGTACATTGGCGCCCTGAAAGCCAACGATACCTGGTTGGATAGCTGGACTAACTTCGATCCGCAGAACGCCGACTATTAATCAATATACCGGGAAAAGCCCGGCCCCAACAAAAAGAGCATGCAAGACAAATACTTGCATGCTCTTCGCATTTATACCCCTATAATCCAAGTTGCAATAACTATTTATGGTTATCCGGAAGTACTATTTTAATGATTGCGAGGTATTGAAAGGAAACGTAAAAGTCCGTTCCTTTGCCAAAGCAAATAACCAAGGAAAACTTTAGAACGAATTGAAAAGGAAACCACTAATTTCCCCCAAGCGGTCTGTGAAATGGATTGTCCTGACCGCCCTCTTCCTACTGATAGGCAGCATAAGCATTCTGATAGATGCCTGTTTGTCGCACGACGAGCAGTTATCTGTCTGCCAATGCCTGTTTTGCACATTCAATCAGGTACCGGAGGAGGGCGAATACTTGTTCAACCGGTACATGATTGTGATCAGTATAGCCTGGGCATCGCTCCTGACGTTGCTTTTGTTCTACTTTTCCTACCGGATGCAGAAGCCGAGCAAACCCCGCGCTCGTTAACACTCTTAGCCAAGGGCAGACAGTAACTCCATACACATCCGCCCGTTGTGGTACGGACACTTCCAGAAACCAGCTTTGTCGTCGGTCCGGTTCACAGTGCCATCGGCCCGCAAACTCCAGAACCATTCGCCGTTCTCTTTGTCGATGATGCGCCGCTTGATAAACTCCCAACAGACAACAGCCTTCTGCCAACCGGCCTCATCGCCGAAGAAGCGGTAGAGGCTGAAGTATCCCACCACAGTCTCTGCCTCTACCCACCAATGCCGGTCGGTATCGACGTGCCCGGTATCGAGGTTCTTCTCGTAAATCATTCCGCCGTCCCGCGTAAATCCTTCGGCAGCCGCATCGGCTATCTTCTTTACCCACGGCTCTACGGCAGTCAGCACTTGGGAATCATCCAGTTCCAGGGCAGCTTCGTGCAACAACCAGGAGGCTTCGATGTCGTGCCCGTAGGAGACGATGTGGTACTTGCTCACCCAATCGTCGTCGAAGAAGAGTTGCAAGTGCCCGCTCTCCCGGTCGAGGATACGATCGGTAAACAACCGGATCAGGTTGCGGAGTTGCCGTTCCAGTCGCTCGTCCTTCCACACGCGGAACAGATTGGTGTAAGACTCCAATATATGGAGGTGGGTGTTCATGGTCTTGCGCTCGTTGGCGTCTTTCTCACTGAGGCGCATGTCGGCTATCTCGTTCCACTCGCGGGTGAGGGCTTCGCAGTAGCCGTTCTTCACGGAGTCGAAGCTATGAACTTCGATGTCTTCGAAGAGGCGGATGGCGTAGTCGAGGGCTTCGGCGTCTTCCGTGGCGCGGTAGTACTCGCTGAGTCCATAGATGGCGAAGCCAATGGCGTAAATCTGTTTCTTGGGGTCGAGGGGACGGCCTTGATAGTCGACCGACCAGTAGATACCGCCGTATTCGCGGTCGTAGAAGTGGCTGATAAGGTAGTTCTTGGCCCGGGTAGCTACGTCGTAGTATTCGGCATTGCCCAGCAGGCGGTAGGCCGAAGAGAATGTCCAGAGGAGGCGGGCGTTGAGAACGGCTCCTTTTTCGGCTTCGGGCATGAGAGTCTCGGTACCGGTGATGCGACCGTAGAAACCTCCGTTGGTTTCGTCGACCATGTTTGTGATCCAGTAGGGCAGGATGTTTTGCGTGAGCACTTCCTGCATTTCTTGTTTAAGGATTTCTATATTCATTTTAATGTTCTTTATGCTATTGCTAGCGCTGTCTCTTCTTTCTTTTGCCTTGATGCAAAAGAAAGAAGCAAAGAAAAAATCAAGGCTGCGTGTGTTTTCCTACTCGCTCGCTGCGTAGCGCTAACGACCCCGAACTCGCTTCACTTCGTTACGCTCAAACACAGGGTCGTCTTCACGCGCTACTACGGTCGCTCGCTTAACGGAAAACACACGAGGCCAATCCCGCAACGCCACATCGCTTCGCTCGTGCTTTCTTGTGACCTCGCTGCACTCGTCTTAATACAGTACGATTGTTATAGAGCGGGGCGATCTGTTCTTTTATCGTTTTAGATTTTTCCTTTTAGTTTTTCTTCTCTTATTGTTGTTTTGAGAGCTCTTGTTCCTTTATCTAAATATGTTGCATGAGAGAGCATGTTTTGTTGTCCAGGAGTTGCGTTCATTTTCAAAGCATGAAACACTTCGTTTCAAAGCAAGAAACACTTT
>JAVBVI010000094.1:0-15188 GCA_031554505.1 Bacteroides sp.
CACTGGGAAATGTAACTGTATCCATATAGCTAGATTTATTGGTGAATAACCAGACAAAGGTAGCTATAACCAACTATTTACATCACCTTTGGCGACAAGATTGTTGGCATGGATGTTTCACTTGATGAAACTTGGAAGGCATAAAGGACAAAAGAACTCAAAGCGTGACGAATACCTCGAAAAGTGGTAAATGCGTGACGGATAAAACCGGTATCCTTCACGGGATAATCTTCTTATTATCAGTTAAATAAATAGGAAATCGTGACGGCGTGCAAGATAAAATCAAAAAAACGCACGGTGTAGGAGGCTCCGGGCATTCGTATCACAGGGAACAAGGCTCGTACTTCAGCCCGAATACATCGGCAATGGCATTGTACACCACCTTTCCTTCCACCACATTCAGCCCCAGCGCCAGTTAGTTTATACTATTTTGACGAGATTCTTTCACGATTACTCGAAGGTGTGAACAATATATATTGTCCCTCACGGAACTAATAATGTTACACTTGAACGAATAATTATTGAGTTAAACACACATTTTAAAAATTAGAATAGTATCAAATTAAAGGAATTTACTATCTTTGAGAAACCAAAAACTAATTATTTTGAAAAAATTATTATTATTTCTGCTTATTACATGCCATATTTGCAGTTGTTCCAGAAGCTCTGATGTTGACCTACAGTTGGCTGTAATTGAAAATAAAATTAGATTATCTCCTGATAGCGCACTTTATGAGTTGGAGAATAATATTGACATAGAGAAGTTTAATAAATTCAACAAAGCTATTTATTATGTTCTTCTAGCCCAAGCCAAAAGCAAAAACAATCAAAAAATAGAATCAATGGATTCGCTTATTGATTTTTCTTGTAAGGAGTTAGTAAAAAATAAACCGTTATATGCTAAATCCCTTTTATACAAAGGTAAAATATGGAAGGAAAACCAAGTGCCACAGGAAGCCCTTGTTTGCCATCAGAAAGCTCTTGATTTGCTGAATAACGATTCTGACTTGAACTTAAAAGCGGAACTTTGTGGCAATATTGGATATATATTTATTGATCAGAACTTGTTTGAGGATGCGTTTAAGTCCTTTCAAACCGGATATAACTACAGCAAAAAAAGCAATGATATTGGATCTATATGTATTCCTACGCGAAATATGGGAATTGCATGTCTATTCGTTGATAAACCCGACAGTGCATTGATGTATTTCAAAGAAGCATTGCAGTATGCTGAAAGTTCAAATGATTCCATTGAATTTAAAGACTTAATTTATAACGACATTAGCATCTATTATACAGAAATAGGTAATCAAGAAGCAGCTTTGAATTGTATGCGTAAGATTACTGTTATGACAGATCAACATAACATATCTAAAGGAAGTATCTTTTGCTCAATGAACGACTACGATTCAGCCTATTATCATTTGGATAAAGTGAAAAACAGCGATGATTTGGAAGTTCAGATTGTTGCATACAAGCAACTTTATAAGATTGAAGAGACAAGAGGCAACTTCGAAAAAGCACTTCAATTACAGGATCAGTTTTTTGAGTTATACGACTCCCTTCAGACAATAACATATACATCAGAAATACACAGCATAAATCGTGAGCACAATATCACAACAGAAGTAAACAGAGTAAAGGCGAATCACACAACAAAAATGATTATCATTATAAGTATTTCCATTATTATCTTCCTGGCAATTATTACAATCTTCACCATATACGATAGAAAGAAGAAAATCAAACAGGAACAAGCCATTACAGCACACGAAAGAAAAATACTGGAAAAAGAAAAGGAAGTAACCCACTTACAAAGGAAAATCGCAGAAACGCAAAACATAATCCTCCGCCAAAAGCATGAATTACAACTCTCCATCCACAGCCAACAAGAGATAAATCAACTCGAACAACACTTGAAAAAACAGCAAGAACAGTTAAACAACCTTCGAATCCACCTGTTGGCGGAGAAACCTATTTATAAAAAGATACTAAAGCTAAGAAAAAACGCGGACAATGAAAATATAGAAATTTTGCCATTAAACGATAGGGAAGAATTGAAAAAAATATTACTCATTATATATGCTGATTTTGTAAATGACTTATTGACTCTTTGTCCGGTTTTAACAGAAGAAGATGTTTTCTTCTGTGTACTGGCTAAATTAAACTTTCCCCTTCCCTTTATTAGTGCTTGCGCCGGTTATCCCAGATTAGAATCGGCGAGACAAAGACGCTATCGAATAAAGAAAAAATTAACAGAAGAATCCAGCAATCTAGATTTATATGAGTCACTTTTCTGTTCATAGATAACCCAATTTCATAAGATTGTAGCGCGGGTGTTTTTTACTATATTGTAAATCAAAGAGTTGTGAATTTTCGATGTAGCGTAATTTTGACTGCTTTTTTTGCGGTTAGCCCTATCTTTGCAATAACAAATAAAACAAAATTGTATGAAAAAAGGAGTCTTAATTACATTATTGATGTGTGCAGTGCTCACACAAAATGTTCAAAGTAAAATCTATGGAGTTGATGAGATACTCAAAAGCAAAATAGAAATGAAAAGTCGAGTGATAGAAAGAACATTCACGAATAAACAAGATCAATCTCTTGTCAATGCATGTATTGATGGCAATTTGATTACACTCGATTTTTGCTGTCTCCCACCATCAAGGAATGTGTTGGTTAGAGTAAGTGACCCTGAAAATTTAGTTCTGTTCGAAAAGAGCTATGAAATAAATGAGTCTACTCAAATTGATATCATGTTGGAAGATATAATTGAAAATGAAGGAGCAAATATCATTGAATTATTTTTCGATGACATGTGTATATATGGGTACTTCTAAGTATGGCTAGCATATTACCAATTTTAAAGCAAAATACACCACTATTTATAGTGACATATATAGTATTTACACTAAAATAAAATGATTATGAAGAAAAAGTATTTTGTTTCGTTAATTGGACTATTATGTCTGATAGCGATGTCATCATGTAGCAACGATGATGAGATCTCACCCCAACCAAAGTCAAAAGAAGATGATATTTGGTGGGGGTATTTCAAAGGAACCATCAATAGTGAAGAAATATCGTTGAAAAACAGTGATTACTCAGAGCATCCGGTAAAGAATGTAAGAGAAAGTATTCATGATACGAGTAGTGGTAATGATTCCATAAACATAATGAATACCGATATTTTATGCAATGATACGACTGCGTTGTTTGTGGTCCTTTATGACCTGAATCCGGGAATTCGTTATTTGATTTCTTCCAAACGATTAGGGCTGTATGATAGTTGTATAAAAATGGTTACTCAAAGGAAAGGAATAGATGGAAAAAGTCAAAAGTCTTACTATGTTCCCAATGAAAATAACCCTGTAAAAGTAGAGATAACAGATGTACTGTGGCTTTCACAGGTGGAGCCTATTATTGATGTTGAGGTGGATGGAGTACTATACAACGATGTCAACCCGGAAGACTCTATCGTCTTAAATGCATGTTATGGAGTTAGATAACAATAGTAAAAACACCAATTAGCAAAAGAAAATTATGAAGAAAATTATTATGATTCTTGCAAGTGCAATCTGCATGTTTTCATGTTCCCAAAATGATGAGATCGTAACTCAATCAAAGGAAAGTGTTGAGACAGTTACAAGGTTAAGTAGTGGCGAAGCGCAACAAAACTTTGCCAAAATTCTATCAAAAGCGGTATATAATAGCGCAGAGGTACGTAGTTTTTTAAAAGAACATGCATTGGCCCAATTCGACAACGATTATGACATTTTCTATCCTTTTGTAAAAAACAGGGTAGTTTCCAATGAGCAGACTTTTAGAGAAGTATTATTATCATACTGCGAAAATGAGAATGAACTGATTCAAATCGAAGAATCTTTACTGTTACTGAATATTTTAGTCCCCGATCTTTCTTGGATTAGTGACTTTAATGCCGAAACTTGGGATATAAAAGATCCTGAAGTCGCAGTAATATGCAAAGACGATGATACAAATACACTATTTGGAAATGGTGAAGCCATGGACAACTTGCCATCCAATGAAATTCCAGGATTTCCATGTTTGGTTATAAAGAATAATGAACGAGTAAAGTTAAGCAAGGCAGTGACTCGATCCGGAGATGTAACATACGAATTTATAAGTGATGTTTTTAATCCAGAAAAGAATCGTCCTCAAACCAGAAATAAATATGAAGACCCCTTGGAAATTACAGAAATACAATCTCCTTTCGCCACAGCTGTCCAGTTGGATTCTACGATAATTAATGCATGGAAGGAATGTAAAGATGTCCCAAATGCTTATGATAGGGATTACATCTATTACGGCATAAGCAAAACAAATCCCTCAGGTCCATTAAACCGAAATATGAGAGAATCTTTATTCAAATTTAGAATTAATCCTAATTTGTTTACTACAATTGCTGACCAGGCAGAGAAAGATCCTTCTTTAGGACAAACGTCAAAAGAAAGTGGAAAGCTTACTACTGAGGAAATTGTACAAAACGTTTGGAAAGATGGGCGATTTGAATTCTATTTTACTTGTTATGTAGGCAACCGAGAAAGTGATAGTCCTCAGCGGCAGCAACTGGTTTTCAATTTGGCCCCTCGGGAAGTATTCTCCATCGAAAAGGTGAATGTTGATTACGTAAACAGAACATTGTTTAGACATTCTAAATATACATATACAGTTGATCCAAAAAACTTGAGGGCTAGATGGATTTATCCGGCAAATCTGGAAAATATTGAAATGAACGATGTATTTACAAAGCCTTGGGATTTACAGAATCAATCTCTTTCGATACACATGACTATAGAGGAAAGAGATGATAGTCAGCAAATAGCAAAAACTGAAACTTTTACAGATACATATACAAGCAAAACAGATTTTGAAACCGGCACATCGGATAAAGAGGGAGATACAACGAGTACAATCAAAAACACTTCTGGATTTTCAAGTACAACTACTCATACATCAACCACAACAACCACTACAACTCTTACATCTGATAATTTAGGAACACTCACTTTCTATTTTTATGACCCAATTATCGTTGAAGTTGGTCCAATGGAGTACCTTTATGGTCTATATAGTGTAAGCAATGGTGCCGTTGAAGCAGTCCTTATGCCACAAAAACTACGATAAAAACGTATATGAAAACATTTCAGTGAATTGTAACAATTGAATTTAGATTATAAGAGCAAGAGAGTGGATTTAAACTCCATTCTCTCGTTCTTTAGTTTTCTTGTATGGTTTTTGAACTTATCAGAAGCTTCTGATAAATTCAGATAGTCATTGAACAAGTTCTGAACCCCCTACTGGGAAGCATAGCCGAATCACAGAGAACAAGGCTCGTACTTCAGCCCGAATACATCGGCAATGGCCTTGTACACCACCTTTCCTTCCACCACATTCAGCCCCAGCGCCAGTGCCGGGTCGTCCTTGCACGCCTTCTGCCAACCTTTGCCGGCCAGTGCGATGACGTAGGGAAGCGTGGCATTGGTCAATGCTAACGTAGAGGTATACGGAACAGCTCCCGGAATATTGGCTACACAGTAATGAACGATGCCGTCTACTACATACGTAGGGTCGCTATGCGTGGTGGGGTGCGACGTTTCGAAGCATCCGCCTTGGTCGATGGCCACATCCACCATCACTGTGCCCGGCTGCATTAGGGAGAGCATGTCGCGGGTGATGATGTTAGGAGCTTTATCCCCCGGAATCAGTACGGCACCGATCACCAGGTCCACATCGGGCAGTTCTTTCCTGATCCGTAAGCCCGATGAATAGAGAGTTTTCACGTTTTTCGGAAGCGTTTCGCTGAGGTAGCGCAGACGGTTCAGGTTGATATCAGCAATGGTCACGTCGGCACCCATGCCGGCTGCCATCTGGGCCGCGTTGTTGCCCACTACGCCACCACCCAGTACGAGTACTTTGGCAGGCTTCACCCCCGGAACACCGCCCAGCAGAATGCCTTTCCCCCCTTGTGCGCGCTCCAGAAAGCGAGCGCCTTCCTGTGTGGCCATGCGTCCGGCTACTTCGCTCATCGGTACGAGCAGGGGGAGCGAGTGGTCGGCCAGCTCTACGGTTTCGTACGATAGGCAGACGGCGTCGTTGGCTATCATCGCCTCGGTGAGGACTTTATCGGAAGCAAAATGGAAATAGGTGAAGAGCAACTGTCCCGGGCGGATCAGTGCATACTCCGGAGCAATGGGCTCCTTTACTTTGACGATCATTTCGGCGATGGTGTAGACATCTTCCATGTTCGGCAGAATCTGTGCGCCTACGGCTGTGTAAGCTTCGTCCGGGAAACCGCTGTTCATGCCTGCTGTGTGCTGAATGTACACGGTATGTCCTCTATGGGTGAGCTCGGCTACACCGGAAGGAGTCATGCCGACCCGGTTCTCATTGTTTTTAATTTCCTTAGGTATTCCGATTATCATAACGTTACGTTTTGTGGTTAAACATGGCGAAAAGTACGAATATTCTGGTTTCGTTGTCATTGGGATCTGTATGTTTTTAAACAGAATGATATATTTGCTCTGCTTTTTTCAGAAAGCGGCCGGTAAAATCTTTGAAAGCATTTCAGTATGTGCACGGAAAAACATACCTTTGCGTACTATCAAGCATCTGACATGAAACAATATATCGTTTGGCTGTTACTTGCCTGTGGCCTGGGAGGGCATGCACAGGAGACGAAGCAGCCTTCTTTTACTCCTCCTTTCGACTTTCCGCTGACTTTGAGCGGGAACTTCGGCGAATTGCGTGCCAACCATTTCCACGGCGGACTCGACTTCAAGACGGGTGGCGCCGTCGGCAAACCGGTTCAGGCTCTGGGCGATGGATATATCTCCCGTATCCGGGTGACGCACGGCTCGGGCTATGTGCTCGATGTGTGCTATGACAATGGTTATTCTACGATCAACCGGCATCTCGACGCGTTCGTTTCGCCCATTGCCGGGCGGGTGAAGAAGTTGCAATACGAGCAACAGAGTTGGGAAGTGGAGATCACCCCCTCGCCGGACGAGTATCGTGTCCGGAGCGGACAGGTGATAGCGTTGGGTGGTAATACCGGCTATTCCTTCGGTCCACACCTGCATCTGGATGTTATCGAAACAGCTACGGACGAATACATCGACCCGATACTCTTCTTCCGGAAGCACATCAAGGATCATACAGCCCCCAAAGCCGAAGGATTTCTGCTGATGCCCAAACCCGGCAAAGGGGTGGTTGATGGTAAGCAGTCGGTCTACACCACACCGGTAGCTACCGCCCGTCCGGTGGAAGCTTGGGGAATGGTGGGCGCCGGCATCAAGGCGCACGACTTTATGGATGGAGTGAGCAATCGTTACGGCGTCTATTTGGTGGTGCTGACGGTAGATGGAAAAGAGGTGTTTCGCAGCACGGTGGACCGCTTCGCATCTGCCGAAAACCGTTACATCAACTCTTGGGCGTACCGGGGATACATGAAGTCGTTCATCGATCCCGGCAATGCCCTGCGCATGCTCAAAGCCGATCCGGAAACGCACGGCTGGGTGAACATTGACGAGGAACGTGATTATGAATTTCTATACACCCTTCAGGATGCGTTCGGCAACACTTCGCGCTATCGGTTTACGGTACGTGGAAGGCAGGTGCCCATCATCGTGCCGGAGCACCGCGAAAAATATTTCTTCGCGTGGAACCGCACCAACTACCTGCAGGAGTTGGGGCTTACGCTCGAAGTTCCCAAAGGAGCGCTATACGACGATGTCCCGTTGAAGTTCCGGCTTCAGGCCGATAGCAGCTCCATCGCCTTTACGTATCGGTTGAACGATGAGGCGGTGCCGCTTCATGTTCCCGCCGAGCTGACGATCGGCCTGCGCCGGCAGCCTGTGGCCGATACGACGAAGTATTACATGGCTGGCGTCAACTCCCGCGGCAAGCTGTACAGCGTGGGCGGGAAGTACGAAGGTGGTTACATGAAAGCCAGCGTACGTGAGCTGGCTACCTATACGGTGGCAGTGGATACCATTCCGCCGGTAGTGACTCCCATTAATCCGAAGTCGTGGTCCGCTTCGGGCAAGATAGTCTACAAGCTCAAGGACGAAGAAACTGGTATTCAGTCCTATCGGGGAACCATTGACGGTCAGTATGCGTTATTTGGTATGCGCAACTCCATCAACCAGTTGATAGAATACCGGATTGATCCCGAGCGGGTGAAGCGAGGCAGTAACCACACGCTGGAACTCGTTGTCGTGGATAACTGTGGCAACGAAACCGTGACCCGCACCACGTTCCGATGGTAACAAACAATAAATAATATATAGATGTACGTATGAAGAAGAAACTTATCTTTTGTGCTGCTTTCCTGATGGCAGCCGCGGCGGAGACTTTCGCCTGTACCAACCTGATTGTCGGCAAGAAAGCCTCTGCCGATGGATCGACCATCGTTTCCTACTCGGCCGACTCGTACGGCTTGTTCGGCGAGCTTTACCACTACCCGGCCGCTACCTACAAGAAGGGCGAACGGCTGAAAGTGTATGAATGGGATACCAGCAAGTACCTCGGCGAGATAGAACAAGCCCGTCAGACGTACAACGTGGTGGGCAACATGAACGAATATCAGCTCACTATCGGCGAAACCACCTTCGGCGGGCGTCCGGAACTGGAAGACTCGCTCGGCATCATCGACTACGGAAGCCTGATCTACATCGGTCTGCAACGCTCGCGTACCGCCCGGGAAGCCATCCGCGTGATGACTGATCTGGTACAGGAGTACGGTTACTATAGCAGTGGCGAATCGTTCACCATTGCCGATCCCAACGAAATATGGATCATGGAGATGATAGGCAAAGGTCCCGGTGTGCGCGGTGCCGTATGGGTAGCTGTCCGTCTGCCGGACGATTGCATCTCGGCGCATGCCAACCAGTCACGTATCCACCAGTTCGACATGAACGACAAGGAAAACTGTATGTACTCGCCCGACGTCATCTCGTTTGCCCGTGAGAAGGGATACTTCAACGGCGTAAACAAAGATTTCAGCTTTGCCAATGCCTATGCACCGCTCGACTTCGGTGCCCGTCGCTACTGCGAAGCCCGTGTATGGAGCTACTTCAACATGTTTACCGACCAGGGCAAGGAGTATCTGCCTTATATTCTTGGCGAAACCAACACGCCGATGCCTCTGTACGTGAAAGCCAACCGCAAGATCTCTGTACAAGATATCAAGAACGCCATGCGCGACCATTACGAAGGTACTCCGCTAGACATCACCAACGATATGGGCGCCGGTCCCTTCAAGATCCCGTACCGCCTGTCGCCGCTCTCCTTCAAGGTGAACGACCAGGAATACTTCAACGAACGTCCCATCTCTACCCAGCAAGCCGGTTTCGTGTTCGTGGCCCAGATGCGTGCCGACAAGCCCAATGCCATCGGTGGCGTGCTGTGGTTTGCTACCGACGATGCCAACATGGCCGTTTTCACTCCCGTGTATTGCTGTGCCGACCGTGTACCTCCCTGCTATGCAGCCAACGGAGCCGACTATGCCCGCTTCTCGTGGGATTCGTCCTTCTGGATCTTCAACTGGGTGTCGAACATGATCTACCCGCGCTATAGCCAGATGATAGGCGACTTGCGCGAATCGCAGCAAGGATTGGAGAGTACCTTTAACGAAGCCCAGGCCGGTATCGAAGAAAGTGCATTGAAACTCTACCAGAAAGACCCTGCCGCAGCGAAAGATTTCCTGACCAACTATACCGTGATGACTGCCCAGAATGCCTTCGAGACCTGGAAACGATTGGGCGAATTCCTGATCGTGAAGTACAACGACGGTGTGGTGCGCCGGGTGAAGAACGGCGAGTTCGAGCGCAACAAGATCGGTCAGCCCATGCCTCCCGTTCGTCCGGGGTACCCGAAGGAGTTCCTCGAAGAGTATGTGAAGCAAACAGGCGACCGTTACAAAGTGACGGAATAAGCAGAAAATTCCGAGCCGAATGTAGGAAGTATGCACGAAATCTTTTACATTTGTGCTTTTCTGAATAGAATCCCAAATACATTAACCCTTAAAATACACAGTTAAATGGATAATAAGGAACTTATCATGCAGGTGACGGAGAAGGCAACAAAATGGCTCTCTCCCGCTTACGACGCTGAAACCCAGGCGGAAGTAAAGCGTATGTTGGACAATGAAGATAAAACAGAACTCATAGAGTGTTTCTATAAGGATCTCGAATTCGGTACGGGTGGTCTGCGCGGCATCATGGGCGTGGGTAGCAACCGTATGAATATCTATACCGTGGGTGCTGCTACCCAGGGTCTTTCCAATTATTTGAACAAGAACTTCCAGAATCTGCCGCAGATTGCTGTGGTGGTAGGTTATGACTGCCGCAACAACAGCCAGTTGTTTGCCAAGATATCGGCCGACATCTTCTCGGCCAATGGCATCAAGGTATATCTGTTCGAAGATATGCGCCCTACACCGGAGATGTCGTTCGCGATCCGTCATCTGGGTTGCCAGAGCGGTATCATTCTGACCGCTTCGCACAACCCGAAGGAATACAACGGTTACAAGGCATACTGGGACGACGGTGCACAGGTATTGGCTCCGCATGATACCGGTATCATCGACGAGGTGAACAAGGTAGCTTCGGCTGCCGACATCAAGTTCCAGGGTAATCCGGCGCTGATTCAGGTAGTAGGAGAGGATATCGACGCCCTTTACCTGGATAAGGTGAAGACCGTATCCATCGATCCGGAAGCCATCGCTCACCAGAAGAACATGAAGATTGTCTACACGCCGATTCACGGAACCGGTATGAAACTCATTCCGCAAGCACTCAAGATGTGGGGCTTCGAGAATGTATTCACCGTACCCGAACAGATGATCAAGGATGGTAACTTCCCGACAGTGGTATCGCCGAACCCGGAAAATGCTGAAGCCCTGACCATGGCTCTCAATATGGCCAAGCAACTGGACGCCGACCTAGTCATGGCCAGCGACCCGGATGCCGACCGCGTAGGTATCGCCTGCAAGGACGATCAGGGCGAGTGGGTGCTTATCAACGGTAACCAGACTTGCTTGATGTACCTGTACTATATCATCACACAATACAACAAGTTGGGCAAGATGACCGGCAAGGAGTTCGTGGTAAAAACCATCGTAACGACGGAGCTGATCAAATCTATCGCCGACAAGAATAAGATCGAGATGCTCGACTGTTATACCGGTTTCAAATGGATTGCCCGTGAGATTCGTCTGCGCGAAGGCAAGCAGGTGTACATCGGTGGTGGTGAAGAGAGCTACGGCTTCCTGGCCGAGGACTTCGTGCGCGACAAAGACGCCGTTTCGGCTTGCTGTCTGATTGCCGAGGTAGCTGCCTGGGCAAAGGATAATGGCAAATCGCTATACCAACTATTGCTCGATATTTACGTAGAATACGGTTTCTCGAAAGAGGTGACTGTGAACATCGTGAAGCCGGGTAAGAGCGGTGCCGAAGAAATCAAGCAAATGATGGCCGACTTCCGCAGCAACCCGCCGCGCGAATTGGCCGGCTCGAAGATCGTCCTTACCAAGGACTATCAGGCGCTGACGAAGACGGATGGCAACGGTAACGTTTCATCGCTCGATATGCCCGAAGCATCGGATGTACTGCAATACTTCACCGAAGACGGAAGTAAAGTTTCTGTACGCCCGTCGGGAACAGAACCCAAGATTAAGTTCTATATGGAAGTAAAGGCGGAAATGGGATGCCGTGGCTGCTATGCCGGTGCCAATGCCGCTGCTGACGAAAAGGTAAATGCTGTACGCAAGTCGCTGGGTATTTAGTCGGAATAATTACAATAGATAAAAAGGCGCCTCCCGCATATTGGCTGGGAGGCGCCTTTTGTCATATAGAGTGCCATGTGCACGTGTGTGATCAGGAAACCTTAATAGATCTTGCCCGCGTCTGTTGTCGGGTGTAGATACCAGTCGGCAAATTCAGGATTCAATCCACCGGTGGTAGCCCATTTGTCGAAGTCGGGATAAGCACTGGTGATAACTGTTTTTTCGGTCGGATATTTGAAGCCGGGTACACATACGGCCCAGGTAATCTTTCCGGCAGCCACCATGTTTTCCAGATGGACTACTCCCTTGGCTGTTGCGCCATAGCTTCTGAACTCATAGAGGTGAACTTCCGCCCGTGTACTCAGAGCTCCCGGATAACCGATAAAGAAGTCCAGATTATCGTTGGTCAGCAACGGGGTGGTCTTCGTTTGGTCGGTCAGCGTGAGCGTCAGGGTCAGGGCGACGGGAGTAAACGATGGTCCGCTGTGGTCTGTATTCAGCATCGGACGGTCATTGCCTCCATATCCCGCAATCTTATGTGCATCGCCGAAGATGGGTATCACGAGGTTCGGGTCACTACTTTCCTGCAGTACATTGTCGAACAATGCACCTTTCCCGAGCGTGTTCCGCATGTTATTTGGATCGGAGAACGAGATGTTGCTTATCTGTCCTTTGTTGACGCCAATCAGACGCAAGGCGGCTCCGTGCATCTTGACGCCGCCGATGGCTTTCAGGTTGATGTTGAATTCTATCTGTTGAATCTTGTTGGCAGCATCACGGATGTATTTCGGCGTGACGTCGAGCACAATGTCGTTGAAGTCATAATCGCCCGGGTAGGGGTAATTGTCTTCGTAAGCGTACGTATAGGTGATAGGATCGGGATCGACAGGATCTCCACCGCCCTCGCCTTCATAACCGTCGCCGGTACAATCGCCGTCAGGCAGGGTGAAGTTGGCTTTGCCCGGGTTGCAGTAGCTGGCGCCGTTTTGCAGGAGCTTGTATACCATCCAGTCGAAAACGCTCCAGGTGTACGATCTGGTAGGCGACCAATCGCTTTTTACTCCTTCATTAGATGTCTGGTCGGTTACTTCGCAAATAATATTGTTTTTTATGAACGAGGTAGTCAGGTCGATCGATACGGGAGTGATACTGTTGAGTTTGAAGAGAGCTGTACCCGTGGTCGGGCCTGTTATTTTTCTGACCAGGTTGGCTTGTCCCAGACAGTCGATCATGGAGCTACTTTCCATGTTGATTTCCAGTCCGCGCGTTCCATCATGGTTCAGGCTTCCGCATTTCACCTTCGAGTTGCTTCCTACCACCAGGTTGCGGCATCTGAGGTTATTGGTCACTTCCAGATAACAGGCGCTTTTTACGTCCGTGTTATTGTTGCCATTCAGCGTGCCGATGTATGCCGCGCCTCTGTTTACCAGCACACTGTTGGGAGTAGTGCTGGAGTAAGTAGTGAGTCTCAATTCACCATAATTATAGTAGGGATACTCTGCATCGGCCGGAGCGTTGGGATCGCTTCCGGTAAAGTCCAGTTTACCGATGTCGATGGTACCTCCGTTGTAGTTCAGCACCCCATACGAGCGATTGGTATAGGCCAATGTGCCTGTACCCTGTACATTTCCACCCGGCATCACGATGAGGTGGCAGTTGGTTTTCAGTGTAACGGTATTGTTGAGTGCGACTTTAGCGCCGTTCGCTACAATAATCTCGAGAGAGTTACTGAATTCGGACGGAAGTATGACATTGTCCGAAGCGACGATCAGCTTCACATTCTTCCCGGTCGATTTGGCAGAAAACGTTTTAACAGTGTTGTTTGTGATTTTGAATATACGGTCATTCCTCCGGAATACATCTTCCGTTCCGGCTTCCCCGCCTCCCCAGTTGGCTGTCAGGTCCCAGCCTTGTTTCACTTCGGTAGCGGTTGCCAGCATGGCATTTATGTCTACATCCGTATAAGGAGCATTCACAGAAGGTACCATCTCGCTGGCCCGTGTCATGGCCCGGGTAGCCTGCGTAACAACATCACCGAAGCTGACAGACACCGATCCATCCAAGAGGCTTACCGGCTGAACCAGATACCGTCCTTTTTCGTCCACGCGTGCAACGAATACGGTCGATAGCGCTATAGGGCAGTCCATCACCGTTTCAAAGGCTAAGTTCTGGTTGGCATAACCTTCGGCTAATAATTTGGCTTTGTTTTGGGAATTTAAAGGATTGGCATCGAAAATCTGCACTTTGTAATTCGTGCCCCAATCTTCATTGACAACGATACTAACCTGTGTGGCTCTAGTGGTTTTCCAATCCATTGCGGGATCGATATCCTTTACCGGGAAGGCTTCCTCGTAGGCTTTTTTGGTCTTTTCGGCATCGAAAAGATTCTTTTCGCAACTACTGATTACAGTACACAAAATTATCCCCAGGATTACTGAGAGGGGTTTAGTGAGATTTGGTTTCATAAAGTTGTATCTTTTTGGGTTTTACTATGGTGTAAAAATACAACTTTATGTCGAAATAACAAGTTTTTAGATTTAATTATTTTCAGATTGTTAACGAAAATTAGGATGGAGAAGTCTGTTCTTAAAGCGATTAGCTTTCTATGGTTCTGTTTTTCTTGTTTTCTTAAAATTCGGAATCTTTTTGTTTCTTTAGTTCCTTAGCCTAATCTTTTTCGGAAAACGGTTGTTCTATGAGCACAACCAAACGAAGAAAAGTAATAATAAAATAACAGGCTGCGGGGCACATTGGTTTATTGATGTTTCCGAGGTACACGGAAGCGGTTCGTTTGTAGTTGTGCGTGCTCCGCGGTCTGTTTTTATTGTTTGTTCAGAAGTTTCTTTATGGATTTTCTATCCACCAATCGATCAGTTTACGGGCCAGACTCAGCTTGCGGGGTAGTTCCGGCAGGTTGTCGCGGGTGAAGAAGGCGGCGGTACTCAATTCTTCTTTTTGTATCTTTATCTCCCCTCCGGCATAGTCGGCTATGAAGCCCACCATCAGTCCGCTGGGATAGGGCCAGGGCTGATTACCGAAGTAGGTGACATTCTTGATGTCCAATCCTGTTTCTTCTTTCACTTCCCGGTATACGCATTCTTCGAGTGTTTCGCCCGTTTCCAGGAATCCGGCGACGAGGCCATAATGCGTTCCGCGGAAGTTGAGTGCCCGTACCATCAGGGCGGCATCATCTTTGCGTACCAGTACGATGATAGCGGCCGATATGTTGGGATACATCTCTGCACTACATACCGGACATTTCTTCATGATCGGTTCCCGTTGTTGCATCATGGCGCCGCATACCGAGCAGAAGCGGCTGTTGTGGTCCCAGTGCAGGATCTCGAACGCTTTTCCGGCCAGTTGGTATTGCGGATCG
>JAVBVI010000157.1:0-4238 GCA_031554505.1 Bacteroides sp.
GTCCAGTATTTTCTAAAAGACAACCGATTAAGGAAGCCGGGGAGTCAACTGGCAACACACTTAGGAAAGAAGGGCAAGTCATTGACAACTTGTTTAGGGAACCAGCGTCAAAACTGACAACCTTTTTTAGTATAAGTCAGAGCACAATATAATTTACGTATGAAACAAGGTGTTTCCTCCGATGAAACTCACTGTTTCATGCCTTGAAACTTGGTGTTTCATCGGAGGAAACTCAATGTTTGAGCCTTTGAAACAGACAGTTTGCTTCTTGCTTCCGGCGCAATAGCTTCTTTCTTCCGGGCACTTTGCTTCTTTCTTCCGGCGCAATAGCTTCTTTCTTCCGGGTACTTTGCTTCTTTCTTCCGGGGCAATACAAGGAAGCAACCGGAAGGAAAGGAAATGTGATGATGGTGAATACCCCGAAAATGGTGAATCAATGGTGAATAAAAGACATATTCGCCATAAGCCAAACTGTTGTTTACCAAGAATCTACCTCGAAAAGCATGGTGAATGGCGAATACTTTTCAAAAAAACGAACGGTGTAGCAGGAGTGAATAATGCTACATAAATCCCTTGACAAGGTCGGCCATCACCTCGCCTACTGTTTGCTGCTGCCGCAGGAGCGATGCAGCTTGTCCGATTTCGAGTTCACCTTCCTCCAAATCACCTTCGAAGATGCCTTTCTTGGCACGTCCCCGGCCAAGCAATGCACGCAGTTCGTCGGGAGAAGCGCCACGTGCTTCTGCCTCGGCTACTTCATTGGAGAAGGTATTCCTCACTAAGCGGACGGGAGCCAATTTCTTCAGCAACAAACGGGTATCGCCCTCGTTCAGTCGCAGGCAGTATTCTTTGAACACCTGACTGGCCGAGCTTTCGTGCGTCAAAGCAAAGCGAGTGCCGACCTGCACCCCTTCGGCGCCCAAGGCACATGCAGCCCGTATCGCCTCGGGCGAAGCAATACCACCGGCAGCCAGTAACGGTAAGGTAGTAGCCCGTCGCACAGCGGGTATCAGACAGAACGTGGTTGTTTCCTCGCGCCCG
Source organism: Bacteroides sp. (assembly GCA_031554505.1). Lineage (GTDB taxonomy): Bacteria > Bacteroidota > Bacteroidia > Bacteroidales > Bacteroidaceae > Bacteroides. The sequence continues at coordinate 1,042 of JAVBVI010000157.1, forward strand.
TTGTGCCCTCCGGCTTCAAATCCCTCGGCCACAACGGCATCCACTCCGGCTTCCTCGCACTTCATCGCAAAACGGGAGGACGACACAACATGTGCTACCGTGATGCCGCGTTCCTTGAGCCAGCCTGTCCACGCAGCCGGATTGCCGGCGGAGGTAAAGACTATCTTCACGCCCTCCTCGACCACAATATTCATGATCTCGTCCAGCTGGGGGTACATCAGCGGGATGTTAACGCCGAAAGGTTTGTCAGTAGCGGCCCGACATTTACGGATATGTTCGCGAAGTGTTTCGGGATGCATGGAACCGGCGCCTATCAGGCCCAGTCCGCCTTCGCGGCTCACGGCAGAGGCCAGTCGCCATCCGCTGCACCACACCATGCCGCCCTGGACGATGGGATACTGTATTCCGAAGAGAGTTGTGATTCGATGACTCATAGTGTATTTCGTTATGCTATACGTATAGAACAAGCCCGGGGGAAAGGTTGTTCGGTTAATTAGTGGAGAGTGGAAAGTGAGGCCAACGGCTTCCATTCTCCATTCTCCACTCTCCACTCTCAACTAATGAGGAAGATAGTCCGGAAAAATCGCGGTAGTAGAGTCGCCGTACGACTGCAACACTTCCAGCGTACGAGCCCGGCGTTTCTTTCCTTTCACATCCCAGAAATCTTTGGTGAAAGGCGCCATGAAATCTCCTGTGAAACCTATACCGCCGGTCATAGGGGCATACGCGCTCTTACCGAATGTAGCCGACTTACCTTGCCATTGCCCTACCGCCATGTTGTTGGCCCGCTCGCCGAGCATATTGTAACGCAGGCCCGTTGCCTCGATCTCTTCGAGCGACTTCCGCTCGCCTCCGTCCATCGGCTTCTTGGCCCAGTTGCTGTAGACCGTACCAATGTACATATTCGCGAACACACTGCCGCTACCGCGCCACGTGTTTTTGGTCACTTTGAACTTCTTCTGCGTCAACGCATCGCGGTTGAACTTCGCATTGGTAAACGGAAAAAGCGTGAGTATCACTTTGGATTTTTCTTCTTGGTCGGGTAAGGAAGAAGGCAGTGTTTCGTCGGGTGCCATCCACGACTTCTCGGTAGAGATTCCCGGAGAGCCCACCAAGCCTCCAAAGTCTATTTTCTTCACAGCTTCGGGGTTCAGTTTTAGCTCACCGTTCCCGTTCAGTATCTGTTTCAGGTAGATGGAATCCTGTAACGTCCACTGCTTGGATTGAGCACAAACCGTGAGTGCCGTTAACAAAAGTAACGGCAACCCTATAAATCTTCTGGTCATTCTGATTGTTTTAATGATACATTACCACCAGCGATAGCCCGTTCCGCAGAGCGGATCGTCATAGCAGGGGTCTATGGTCCAAACGGTGCGGGGGTATTGTCTACCCTCCCACCAACGGCGGTAAGAAGCCGCGGCATCAATCACCTCTTCATCGGTCAGGAAGAAGAGTGCCTCGTAGTTCTCGGCATCAGCATGTACCATCTGGCATCCCATCGATGCGGGAAATCCCAGGCGAATACTTTCGATGACCCAAAGCATGCACTCGCCTAAACGGATCTTGCCGTTATTGCCGGTGTATACGGAGGGGAAAGAGGAGATGACCGTCAGGTCCTCGGCGTATCTCAGTAAAGCGGGGATGTCTTCTTCAGTAAAAAGAGGAGTCTCCACCACGCCGATATCGTTCTTCGTATTATATTTTCCAGCCTTGAGTTGTTTCACGAACACCTCAACATTCGGGTTGTAATAGTCCATTGTTTCTTCGCTGCAACCGGTACATGCAAATACCGATATGGCTGTCAACAGCATTATGAATATTGCCTTTTTCATACTACTTGTGTTTTTAGGGTTCGTTAATACGTCATGCGAATCCCGCAGATCAGGTTTAAGTTAGCAGGCCGTTCCGTCCGTACGGTTTCGAGCGCGGAACTCGTCTTGAAATGGTACGAAAGACCTGGTTCGGCAAACAGCGCAATCTTGTCATTGAGCTTGTAGCTCATGCCCAGTCCGGCTGTCAATGCCAACTGAATGGGCTCTTCACTATTGTCGGGCGCTCCGGCAATGCACTTATCGATCAGTCCACCCACAGTAGCATACCAGTCGATCTTGGGGGTGCTGGCCAACGTATAGTTCATCTTCACCGGAATGCCGATGAAATGTAGGTTTTGTCCGTCGGAACGAAGGTTAGAGTATTGCACCCCGGACTCTAACGAGAACTTCTTGCCCAAGGGCTGCTCCAGTGTGACGGCTGCCGATACCGGCATCTTGAATGTTCCACCGTCGGCAGGCAATGCGGTTCCTGCGGCTACTTTAACAGCCCGTTTACGAGGCTTCGCATCACTTGCTACTGCTGTAACATTTTTTGTATCATTTTGTTCATCCGAAACAGTTGTTTGACTATTGCTTCCACTCACCGGCCAATAATCCTTTCCGTATCCGGTAGTCTGGCGGGGAGTGCCTTGTGAGGTGGTAGTGGTGATGCTAAAGGTCATAGAGAAGGTCACCGAGATGGAATCTTCGTCTTCTTCGTTCCAAGCGGGAGAAGTCATTCGTTGAGCGACTTGTTTCTGTAAGATAGGACGTGCCTGTACCGGCGGCGTGAAATCCGTCCGTACCTGATCGCCGTGCAGACTGCCTGCCCCGGATGTGGCAGCAATTTGCGTGAACGCCTGTCCGATTTCTTCTTTCGGTGAGAATATCCAGAATGCCGCGGACGACACCCCGAGGATCAACAGCACAGAAGCTGCCGCGGCTATGCGCGTCAGCACCAATTTGCGACGACGTTGCGCTGCGGAAACCGACGAACTCAGTTCGTTCCAGAATCCATCGCGTACCGGCATCTCCGCCCCGTCGAGCCGGGACCGGAACAAATCGGTTAATTCATCATTTTCTCTCTTCATGGTTTCTATATTCATTAATTCTTTTTGCTAACAAACTCTTGGCGCGGTGCAACTGTGAGGTCGACGAGTGCTCTTTGATGCCGAGCATCCCGGCGATCTCCTTGTGCGACTTCTCCTCGAATACGTAGAGGTTGAACACCGTTCGGCACCCATCGGGAAGTTCGGCTACAAAGCCCATCAACTGCTCTTCGGGAATCCGGTTGCCGCCACCGTCGGCAATGTCGGGTACATCGGGCAACTGCTCTTCGTACGCTATCACGTTTCCGAACCGTTTCTCCCGCCGCAGGTAGTCGAT
>JAVBVI010000067.1:0-15866 GCA_031554505.1 Bacteroides sp.
AAAACCCGTAGCGCCCGTAAAAAAAAGGCGTAGCGCCCGTAAAATAACTCCCGTAACGGAGTCCACACAAATCTCTCCATGATTTCAGACGAGCAAAAGCGACAAAATGACAAAAAAATATTGCGAATCTGCAAGAAATACATTACATTCGCCGCACAAAACTCTAATAATCAAAACATGGAATTACCTTTTGCAGAATCATGGAAGATAAAGATGGTAGAACCCATCCGTAAGAGTACCCGCGACGAACGCGAACAATGGATCAAGGAAGCCCACTACAATGTATTCCAACTCCGGTCGGAACAAGTATATATCGACCTCATCACCGACTCGGGCACAGGAGCCATGAGCGACCGTCAATGGGCCGGCATGATGCTGGGCGATGAGAGCTATGCGGGCGCCTCTTCCTTCTTCAAGCTAAAGGAGATGATCACCTGCCTCACAGGATTTGAATACGTGATTCCCACCCACCAGGGACGCGCTGCCGAAAATGTACTCTTCTCTTATCTGGTGCATGAAGGGGAAATCATCCCAGGTAATTCACACTTCGACACCACCAAGGGACACATCGAAGGGCGCAAAGCCATCGCTCTGGACTGTACCGTCGATGCTGCCAAAGATACCCAACTCGAAATACCATTCAAAGGAAACGTGGACCCGGCCAAGCTGGAGAGAGCCTTGCTGGAACATGCCGACCGCATCCCGTTCATCATCGTGACCATCACTAACAATACTGCCGGCGGGCAACCGGTATCCATGCAGAACCTGCGCGAAGTACGTGCCCTCGCAGATAAATACGGCAAGCCGATACTCTTCGACTCGGCTCGCTTTGCCGAGAATGCTTACTTCATCAAAACCCGTGAAGAGGGGTACGCCGGTAAGAACATCAAGGAGATTGTCCGCGAGATGTTCCTCCTGGCCGACGGCATGACCATGAGCGCCAAGAAAGACGGTATCGTAAATATGGGAGGTTTTATCGCCACCCGCCGACAGGACTGGTTCGACGGTGCTAAAGGATTTTGTGTGCAGTACGAAGGATATCTCACCTACGGCGGTATGAACGGACGCGATATGAATGCGCTGGCCATCGGGCTGGATGAGAACACAGAGTTCGAAAACCTGGAAACACGCATCAAGCAGGTGGCTTACTTAGCTCAGAAGTTGGACGAGTACGGTATCCCGTATCAACGCCCCGCCGGTGGACATGCGATCTTTGTGGATGCCCCGAAGGTACTCACCTGCGTTCCGAAAGAAGAGTTTCCAGCACAAACCCTCACCGTAGAGCTCTTCTTAGAGGCTGGCATACGCGCCTGCGAGATAGGCTACCTGTTGGCCGATCGTGATCCGGTGACCCGTGAGAACCGCTTCGGCGGACTGGACCTGCTCCGTCTGGCCATCCCCCGGCGAGTATACACGGACAACCACATGAATGTGATTGCTGCCGCCCTGAAGAATGTGTACGACCGTCGTGAAGCGATCACCCGGGGGGTACGTATCGCCTGGGAAGCTCCTTTGATGCGACACTTCACCGTGCAACTGGAAAAGTTGTAATTGATTAATTTCATTAAAAAAACCAATGAATTTGTGAAAAGGTCAATTACACTTCATATACTTATTCTTATTTCTGCCAATTTATTGGCTCAAAACACGGTTTTTGAGCGTTTATCAGTATTATTTGGCAATCAATTGAAGGTCTTTCCTCACGAAAAAATCTATTTGCACATAGATAAACCTTACTACATCTCGGGTGAACAAATATGGTTTCGAGCCTATATGGTTGATGCAGCTAAACATACACCTGTTTACACAAGTCGGTATATATACGTAGAGTTGATTAACCCTCTGGATAGTGTAGTTAATCGTGTTAAAATACACCAAACCGACAGCGTTTATAGTGGTCATATTGATTTGGCACCTGATCTGCCCGAAGGCGATTATACACTTCGTGCTTACACTTATTTTATGCAAAATTTGGATGAGTGTTATTGGTTTACCAGGAATATTCGCATTGGTGATCCACAAGCACGCATGATTGATACTGATACGCAGTTCCATTTTGAATCTGAAGAAAAAATTACTGCTGAATTTCGATTTAAACATCCAACATCATTAGATGCTGTTATTCCTGCAAAAATCAAAGCCAGTATAAACGGAGGAAAACTAATAAATATCAAGACACAAGATAATTATGCTAGTATGAGTTTCAATCTTTCCTCTCATGCTGAAAAAAGAGTTATGCTCATGGAAATAGAAGATGATAAATATATGTATCGTCAATTTATTTCAATTCCTTTTCCTGATGATGACTTTGATATTACATTTTACCCAGAGGGGGGTAATTTACTGGAAGGAGCTCTTACTAGAGTAGCATTTAAAGCACTGAAATCTAATGGTAAATCGGCAGAAATAACTGGCTTAATATATGATAATCATGATAACGCGATAACTCCAATCAAATCCTCTTATTTAGGTATGGGATTTTTTTCTATTTACCCGGAAAAGGGGAAAACCTATTATGCTATTTGTACGAATGAAGATGGACAATCAAAGCGATTTGGTTTGCCGGCTGCACATATAGATCAATATGCTCTATCAGTCAATCAGAGGAATGATAATTTGTTTGTATCGGTCCTGAAACCTGGCGCGATGACACAACAAGACACACTATATCTACTTGCTCATGCAAGAGGTATTGTATATCATGCCGATATGTGGGCCAGAGGAAAAACAACTGTTGCTATTCCCAATAATATGTTTCCATCAGGTGTATTACACCTTCTTTTACTAGACGCTAGCTTACGACCATTAAGCGAACGTTTGGTTTTTATTAATAACAATGATGATATAACAAATATTGACTTTCGCACAGACAAGGACAATTATGATAGCCGTTCACCGGTTCATGCTGAGATAATGCTAACAAACAGGCATAATGAGCCATTAGCCGGAAATTTTTCTGTGTCAGTCACCGATGATAGAGCGGTAATAACCGACACTTGTAATAGTATTTTGACATCTTTATTACTAACATCTGAATTGAAGGGCTATATTGAACGCCCGGCTTCCTATTTTGAAAAAGATGCTTCCTCATCGAAAAAAATAGATTTATTGATGTTGACACAAGGATGGCGACGTTATGATATTGCATCATTAGTTGGCGGTACATTATCATATCCACTATTCCCACTCGAAATTGGAGCAGAGATATCCGGTACGGTGAAGAGCCTTCTCACTGGTAAACCATCCATCAATACCGATGTGACTATTTTTGCATCCAATAATAATTTCATAGACAAAGTTAAAACAGATCAATATGGAAAATACCGTTTCTTACATTGTGATTTTCCGGATAGTACACAATTTATTATACATGCCCACTCTAAATCAGGATTTAGGCAAACACAACTTGATATTGATGAGGAACATTATCCTCCAGTAACACTTTCTGCAATGGCTCAGGAATCAATTGATAAAGACATTTTCACCCAGTATGTCAGTAATGCTGAGCAAAAATACACAAATGAACATGGTTTGCGAACAGTTCATCTTGAAGAAGTAACTGTTACCGCAAGGAAAATACAAAGGCCGGAATACCAGTCAGTATATTACAATGAACCAGACCATAGTATCTCTGAAGATTATTTGGATAAAGTCAAGCCTAGTACTTTAAACGACATATATAGCATATTGAAACAAGTTCCAGGTTTAAGAGTTGTTGATGGGCAGATTGTAATACGTGGAGGAAATTCTTTTACACTTGATAATTCCCCTTTACTATTAATAGACGATTTTCCGGCCTCTATGCAAGATATAGTTCCGCAAGATATAGCGAAGATTGATATCCTGAAAAACGCAAGCATATTCGGTATGAGAGGTTCTAATGGTGCCATTATTATTTATACTAAAGAAGCAAAAGATCGCCCTTCCAAGGATCAATTTAATGTTAAGTTCATTACTCCTTTAGGGTATCAAAAACAGATGGAGTTTTATGCTCCGAAATATGATGTTCAAGTAAATAATGATATGCCAGACTTAAGAACGACTATTCATTGGCAGCCTGTTGTACAAGTAGATAACACAGGAAAAGCATCTTTTAGCTTTTATACGGCTGATTCGAAAACGACCTATACAGTTGTTATTGAAGGACTATCAAATGATGGAAAAATGATCCGTAAGCAAGAAAAGATCCTAGTAAATGTAAAATAGATATTTATGTCTAAGGAGTCGATTAGGTTAAGATAAAATCAAAAAATATTGAGAAGGGATATTCCTTAATAATAAATTGGGATATTCTCGAATTCATAAAATTAAAGCCAACTAATTCATTGCGAGTTAGTTGGCTTTAAATTTATTATTTTAAAGATCTCCCTATTTTCTGTCTTGTATGTTTTGATTAGCCCTATCCCTGTCAACTCCGGAAAGATGTTTCCCTCCGTGTTCATCCCGAAAATCCATCGACCCACCTGAACTATTGCCACCCTTCATCGCAGCCTTCCCGAAAGGATTATTTGAAACAAGACCGAAAATTACAAATGGTAATACGCTTACAATGATAAGATACAACAGCCAAGAAGCCAATAATGTCAGCCCGATGGTCAGACAGCCTAAAGCGAACCAACCTATAAAATGTATCACAAACCAGCCACTCGCCATCTTTCGCATCATTTCCAAAAACATAGCCACAGCCGTCACGACAAACAACAGCAACAATAGCGGGAAGAATTTCACCAACAAGGAGTATTCCGACCAATGGCCAAATATGTCAGGATTGTAGTACATACTACAGAGAGCAGCAGGGTTAAAGGCAAAGTAGACACACATGGCAGCAATCAAAAATGAGACTCCGACAAAAACAAAATGAAATATCAAACCACATTTGGTAATATCCTGCCTATCTCTACGCCTTTGTATCTTTCGGTAAATCCATAACCACAAACGATGGCACAAAACCAAAAAGCCACCAAACAGAATAAGCGACAACACCCAGGCATCCCAATCATGAAAGATGCTTGTCCAAGCAAAAGGAATCACATCCTTTATAAAGAGAGGCCCGAAAACATTCCACCCTTTAGCTGCAACTTCACCATTCCGGATAACGTGGAGCTGAATGCTCCAGTATTCCGATTCCTGACCCTGAATAACGTTAAAAGCGACTGGAATAAGAGTATCGCCCTTATTTACGAGAATGTCGCCAACATAGGTTTTATCGCCAACCGTAACCTTGCTGGACAAATTCTTACTGGCCTCCGGTTCTTTGTCAATAGCGAAAGTGTCGGCTGCCTGAAGAGGTTGGTTCAAATAAAACCCAAATTTGTAGTAACATATTGCCGAGTCTCTGGCAGCTCCCTTTTCCATGGCTGCAATCTCATCTATGCTTATTCCTCTTTGGCAGGAGGAGAATGCCATTAACACGCACAAGCACAGAAATAAAAATTGTCCGCATTTTTTGCTTATCAGCTTTCCCTGACACATGGAGTTTCTCGAATGGTTACTGACTTCCACCATTTTGTCTGATTGATCAACCTGTTTCATAAAATCATGTTTTAAGAGATCGCACATTTAATTTACTTAAAACAAACATAAAACTCTGTGAATTATGTCGAAAAACAAAGAAACAAATTATTTTTTAAGGAACAAAACATCTAACAAGTTATTCATCTGACATATGCCAGGTAAGGACAAAATCCCGCTGTAACAAGTAATGTATGAAAAAGCTTCGTTGCCGCTCTGTTTTGTATTCAAACGCCTGGAAAACGCCCTGTGGTTCACCCTCATTGGAAGGCGACAGGACAAAGGGTTTGATGTACAGATGTTCCCGGAAGTCGACTCCTTCGGCATCCATACACTTAAACATCACTTCCTTGGCCGACCAGTGCAAAAGCAGTCCCCAGGTATCGTCACCGTTCCAGGAAGGTTTACTTTCATCCTCACGCATGAACTTATGCGCCACTTTGTGGATGCGGCTGCTGTATTGTTCGATGTCGATACCCACCTCACGGGTGGCACTCAGGATAACGGCCACATAACCTTTGGTATGCGAGATGCTGATGTGGTAAGAACCATCGGCCAGATAAGGCTTGCCACTGGGAGCATAGCGTACTTCCTTCTCTTCGCCCGCCAGTTGATATAACAACACACGCACTGCCAGCCATTCCAATCGCCGATGATCAGTTTTGAAATGTTTCGCCATGTACGATTGGTAGTGCAGCGGAGAGGGAAGCAGGGCAAGAAGCTGGTCGACGGATTCGTCGGTCTTCCATATCCCCCACTGCACCTGATGTTCTGTATATTGAAGGAACACAGCCATGTCACGACTCTTTCTCTGGCTTCGCGCCATCGGGAAGCATGATAAACTTCACTTTCAGGATACGACGGTTGTCCAAAGCCAATACCTCGAACTCATAGTTCCGGTAGATAAGCTTCTCGTGCAAGGTAGGAAACTCGCCTTTGATCTCGAGCAACAGACCAGCCAATGTATCGGCATCGCCTGCCGCTTTCTCGAACTCATCCTCATCGGTCCTGGTGATCTTATAGAAGTCAGTAAGTTGCGTCTTGGCCTCGAAGACCCAGGTATGGTCGTTAAGTACCACGTACGTACGTTCCTCATCGTCGTATTCGTCATGGATCTCGCCCACAATCTCTTCAATGATATCTTCCATGGTAACAATGCCCGACGTACCACCGAACTCATCGACCACGATGGCAATGTGTATCTTGTTCGTCTGGAAATCGTGCAGGAGGTCGTCGATCATCTTCGTCTCGGGAACAAAATAAGCAGGGCGAATAAGCGACTGCCAACGAAAATTATCGCCCTTGTCCACATGCGGAAGCAAGTCTTTGATGTACAAGATACCCTTGATGTTATCGCGTGAACCGGAATAGACCGGGATACGCGAATACGCATTGTCGATGATGCACTTCATCACCTCGCTGAACAAAGCCTGAATATCGAGATCGACCACATCGAGCCGGGAAGTCATCACCTCCTTGGCCGTCTCTCCGCCAAAGCGGATGATGCCTTCGAGGATATTGCTTTCCTCCCGAAGTTCCGACTTATCGGTTAGTTCCAAAGCCTGCGAGAGCTCATCGACCGAGATGTTACGCCCTTTGCGTACTACATGGCGGTTGATAAACGTGGTGGAGCGCACCAGCATGGACGAGAAAGGCCAAAGCAACTTCTGCAAGGCAAAGATTCCCGGAGCAGCAAAACGGCAGAAAGATAAGATATTCTGAGCCGAATAAATCTTCGGCATAATCTCGCCGAAGAGCAACAACAGGAAGGTAAGGATGACGGTGAGCACCAGGAACTCGGCCACAGGCGAAGAGAATACGAACACATTCATAAAAAAGAAATTGCACAACATGATAATGGTCACGTTCACAAAGTTGTTCGTTATCAGGATGGTGGCCAGAAGCCGTTCGGAATCTTCCAACAAGCGGCTAATCTTCTGGTCCGAAGGATGATTATTGCTTTCGATGTTGTTGAGATCGGAAGGCGATAAAGAGAAAAAGGCGATCTCCGAAGCCGAAGCAAAGCCTGATGCAAGCAGGAGTAAGGCGGCCATCGCAATGGCTACGATGGCCGAAAAAGAAGGTGTGTGTACGGTAATACCGTTAAAAATGTCTGCCAACTGGCATAAATAAGCGTCAGGGTCCAAAGGGTTTCTTATTTAGTTTCACTTAGAACGGCAGATCGTCTGCCGGATTATCTTGCGCGGGGCCAGCTTGTTGCGCTGCCTGAGTAGACGGCTGCTGTTGAGATGAGGCCGCAGGAGCTGTTCCCTGAGCGACTGATTTGGGTGTAAGCATCTCCATTACGTCCACGAATATCTCGGTAACATAACGTTTAACACCAGCCTGGTCATCGTATGAGCGGGTCTTAATTTTACCTTCGATGTAGAGTTTGTCACCTTTATGGATATATTTCTCGGCGGTCTCGGCCAGTCCGCGCCACAGCACAAGGTTGTGCCATTCGGTACGTTCGGGTACCTGCGTTCCATTGGCCAGGGTATAGCCACGTTCGGTAGTGGCCAGCGGAAAAGTAGCTACAGCTACGCCTGTATCCAGGTAACGAACTTCGGGATCACGGCCTACATTGCCCAGTAATATGACTTTGTTTATTGACATAATCTTTAGATTTTAAATGATTCTGTGCCAAAAATAATGAGAATTACGGAATGGAGCAAATATATGATTGATTTTATGTATATTTCTCCAGGTAGGCATGTACCAGGCGGGACACAGCATACTGGTCTATTTCAGACGCCGGAATGCGCTGATAGCCGGCAAAGGAAAGCGTATCGGCAGGCAAAGTCACCTCATAAAAGTTGGCATGGATGACCCTGTGTGACAGCACATGTTTCACTTCCCGGCATACCGAGCGAATGACAGGTGATTCGCCCTCGGCTATCAATGTCTGAAAAGCAGGGATTGCCGGAAACTCTTCCTCCGGAACGGGAAGCAGTGTTTCGACCAGCGGAAGTTCAAAAAGATTCTTCCAGATATCATTGCCGGTACGTTTATGAATATACGTATAGGTACCTGCGCGCACGTACAGATAGTTGAAGTAGCGATCGGTACTCTTCGTTTTGTGCTGCTTCACCGGGAGCTGCGATACCTTTCCGCCGGACAGTGCCAGGCAACTGTCTGACAACGGACAGCCGGCACAATCGGGACTCTGCGGAACGCACTGAATGGCGCCGAACTCCATGACGGCCTGGTTGTAAACAGCCGGATGGCGACGGTCGAGCAGCTCGTCGGCCAAAGCGGCAAAGAACTTCTTCCCCTGCGTGGAGTCGATGGGAGTGTCGATACCGAAATAGCGGGAAAGCAGCCGGTACACATTTCCGTCGACCACCGCATAGGGCAGATCGTAGGCAAATGAGCAGATGGCAGCAGCTGTATAATCGCCCACCCCCTTCAAAGCCCTCACCTCAGGGTACGTACGCGGAAACACACCATTCATGCTACGGGCTGCCGCATGCAGGTTGCGGGCACGCGAATAGTAGCCCAACCCCTGCCAGAACTTCATCACCTCGTCCTCGTCGGCAGCAGCCAATGTAGCCACATCCGGAAAACGTTCGACGAAACGAACAAAATAATTGTACCCTTGAACCACCCGCGTCTGCTGGAGGATAATCTCCGAAATCCAGATCAGGTACGGATCAGTCGACTCTCTCCAGGGCAACTCGCGTTTATGTACCTGATACCATTCTATCAATATTTTACTAAATTCGTTCATGCATCCATGCCTTTTCTACGATAACTCCGGCAAAAGTAACTGTTTTCGGGGAACGCACCTCCGACCCAAAGAGTTTTTTAGAAAATTGTTCAGAATATATTTTTTTGAGAGATTAAAAAGCTATATATTTGCAGTCCAAAAAATTAGGTAGAACAAATAAATAATAACAATATATTTTTTATAAAAAAATGACAAAAGCTGACATTGTAAACGAAATTACCAAGAGCACTGGTATCGACAAAGGAACAGTTCTTGCGACTATCGAAGCGTTCATGGACGCTGTTAAGAATTCTTTATCGAAAGAAGAGAATGTGTACCTCCGTGGATTCGGTAGCTTCGTAGTAAAGAAGAGAGCCCAAAAGACTGCTCGTAACATCTCAAGAAATACGACTATCATCATCCCGGAACACAACATTCCTTCGTTCAAACCGGCTAAGACGTTCACCCTTTCGGTAAAGAAATAACAAACAATAGTATTAACCCATAAAATTTTTGAAGCTATGCCAAGCGGTAAAAAGAAAAAAAGACATAAAATGTCTACTCATAAGCGTAAAAAAAGACTGAGAAAGAACAGACATAAAAGCAAAAAATAATTTTTTAGTCTGAACTTGGACACAGAAATAAAGAACAAACTTGCGAAGCAACGTCTTACGGGTTTGTTCTTTATTGTAAGAACCCGTTCCTTATGAACAATCCCTTATAGGAGGCGTTCATTCTACAAACTTTAATAATTAAGGAAAAACCGTGACAAGCGAATTAGTAGTTGACGTACAGCCCAAAGAGGTATCCATCGCTTTACTTGAAGACAAGTGCCTGGTGGAACTCCAAAGCGAAGGGAGAAATATCTCCTTTTCTGTGGGCAACATGTATTTAGGACGCGTCAAGAAATTGATGCCGGGACTGAATGCCTGTTTTGTGGATGTAGGCTATGAAAAAGATGCTTTCCTTCATTATTTGGACCTGGGACCCCAATTCCATTCTCTCCAAAAGTTCGTAAAACAGACTTTAAGTGACAAGAAGAAATTAAACTCCATTTCTAAAGCAACCGTACTTCCCGACCTCGAAAAAGAAGGCACTATAGCCAACGAACTAAAGGTGGGACAAGAAGTAGTAGTGCAAGTAGTCAAGGAACCGATCTCAACCAAAGGGCCGCGACTGACATCGGAAATATCCTTCGCAGGACGTTTTCTGGTGCTGATCCCTTTCAATGACAAGGTTTCTGTTTCGCAAAAAATTAAATCGAGCGAAGAGCGCGCCCGCCTGAAGCAACTGCTGATGAGCATCAAACCGAAGAACTTCGGGGTCATCGTACGTACCGTGGCCGAAGGAAAACGCGTAGCCGAACTCGACGGAGAACTTAAAGTACTGTTAAAGCATTGGGAAGAAGCCATTACCAAGGTACAGAAGTCTACCAAGCTCCCCACGATGATCTACGAAGAAACCAGCCGCGCGGTAGGATTGCTGCGCGACCTGTTCAACCCTTCGTTCGAGAACATCTATGTGAACAATGAGCCGGTATTCAACGAGATCAAAGATTATGTAACCATCATCGCCCCTGAACGGGCAGGTATCGTTAAACTGTACAAAGGTCAACTTCCTATTTATGACAATTTCAACATTACCAAACAGATCAAGTCCTCACTGGGCAAGACTGTTTCGTACAAGAGTGGTGCCTACCTCATCATTGAACACACGGAAGCGCTGCACGTCGTCGACGTAAACAGCGGTAACCGGGTGAAAAACACCAATGGACAGGAAGCCAATGCACTTGAAGTCAACCTGGGAGCCGCCGACGAGCTGGCCCGCCAGTTACGACTCAGGGACATGGGAGGTATCATTGTGATCGACTTCATCGACATGGGCGAAGCCGAAAATCGTCAGAAGCTTTACGAACGCATGTGTTCCAACATGCAAAAAGACAGGGCCCGGCATAACATTCTGCCGCTCAGCAAATTCGGTCTGATGCAGATCACCCGCCAACGTGTACGTCCGGCTATGGACGTGAATACGGCGGAAACATGCCCCACTTGTTTTGGCAAGGGTACCATCAAGTCGTCTATCCTCTTCACCGATACGTTGGAGAACAAGATAGACTACCTGGTCAACAAATTGAAGGTGAAGAACTTTTCACTGCACATCCATCCGTACATCGCAGCCTTTGTGAACCAAGGATTCATTTCCCTGAAACGCAAATGGCAGATGAAGTATGGATTCGGAATCAAGATTATCCCCAGTCAGAAACTCGCCTTTCTGGAATATGTTTTTTATGATTCACATGGCGAAGAGATTGACATGAAAGAGGAAATCGAAATCAAATGAAAAAGTGAAGGCGGCCCGTACGGACCGCCTTTCTTTTTATGATCATAAGCTCTCTCACACCATTCGTAGGATCTATCACACCCACCCAAGAGTTATTTTACACGCGCATGTCTGACCTAAATGATATCCAGCAGTTGGGCTAAGCGGGTGATACGGGTTACATCGACTGTAGCCGTGGCATGGGCTGCCGCCTCGGACGGACACCCCTGAACAGCCTGACACCCCAGCGCGAAAGCGGGAAGAATATCATTCTTCATCGAATCGCCTACCACCAGCACCTCGGCAGGAGCAAAAGAAGCACGTTCAATGGCTATCTTCCACAGAGCCGGATCGGGCTTACGTACCCCCTCGATGGTAGAGTCGGTAATGGAAAGGAAATAGGGGGCAATGCCCAGATCGGCAGCAATCTTGCGAATGTTCCCGTAATAGTTGGATACCAGCAGCAGGGTGTACCGCTTTGAAAGTTCTTCGAGTACCGGTCGGGCAGCATCGACGTAGGCCGATGAATACTCCGTCACCAGGCGGGCAGCCTGCAGAGGTAATTCGTTCCGGTGAGCTGGTGTATCGGCCAATATACCCCGGTCTATCAGGTCGTCGACTTGCAAACGGGTTTTGAACTGCTGTGTTTCCAGCAGAGAATGGTCGGGAGTGACCGGCTGCTGCTTCTCCATCATCCGTTCGGCATGCACATACGAATCGCGGAAGTTCTCGCGGGTAAAGGGCAGGCCCAACTTATTGGTATACAAACTCAGATAGATATCCATCCAATGTAGGAAAGGAGAATCCAACGTTCCGCCAAAGTCGAAAGCAATCGCTTTTATATTTTCTTTATTTATTGCCATTTCCAATTTTCATTAAAGCCAGTCCGATAACAATCCATACCATCTCACGCACCCGGGTGATCAGGGCCGCATAGACTCCATAAGCTCCCGAGAGCGAAAGTCCGCCTACGGCAAGTGCGAAACCACCTTCACGTCCGCCTACCTGCATGGGCATGAAGAACAGCAGGTTGGCCAGGAATGAAGAGAAAGCTACAATGAGTACACAACTGATGAAGCTCACATCGGTGGTCAGGATATTCAGGATGAGCCAAATTTCCAGACAAGAGACGACCCGTGCCAGAAACTCCAAAAACAAAGCACTATAAAACGTGCTTTTCCGTTGCCGGTGCAGCAAACCTATCTGGCTGTCGATATTCTCCAACCGTCCTTTGTTCTTCTCAGCAAAGCACTGAACATGCTTCCTGGCAAAAGGAATGCGGCTTCCCAAACGCACAAACGCCACAGCCATACCGTCCCGGTAGCCTTTCACAAAGAGGATAGCCAGCACCAGACAAAGCAGGGTGATGAGGCACAGCACCACGCCCATGGTCCACTTCACCGGGAAGAAGAACGCATAGATGCCCACCGCCGAGAGCCAGAAACAGAAGTGGGAAAAGATGTGCATCATCACATACAGAATAACTGAGGAGGTAGCACGTTCCACACCCACATAAGGGGTAAGTTCCATGATGCGGTACGGCTCCCCTCCCATCAACCCTACCGGGGTGACATAATTAAGGGCAAAGCCGGAAACCGTGAGTTTATATAAGTGCCGGAAGGTTAGTTTACCTATATCGCCCCCACTCCGTACAATGATGTACCAAGCCAGGTTGTTGATCAGGTAAACAAAGACCCAAAGCAGCAGGATAAGCGGCAGGAAATAACCCGCCCGTTTCAGATTGTGCAATAGCTCGTCATAAGATACATCGAAGGTAAGAAGCATGACAACGACTGCCACGACTCCAAACGCTAAAAAGATATTGCGGATACGACTGCTGCTCATTGTTTTACCCGGATTTGTTTGTACAAATAATCACACCAACGCTCATGCTTGAACACCATATAGACGAAGATAATATTCAGGATGGTCAGTTCGAAAACAAAGTATATCCACGGGAGATTGACAATCATCGAGACGAACAATACGAACACGCGGGTATTGAATGACAACGTGTTGGTGTACTTCATCAAGGGGAAACTTCCCTGACGAAACTGTTCGCACAGACCGGCATCCACCGCGTTCGAGCCATATTGCTTCTTTACTTCCGAGAAAAAGCGTTGAAACTTTGGAGAGAGTTGTTCTTGCGACTGTGTATAGTTGCAGTAGAACCATTGGAAGAACTTCCGTCCGAAATTCTTTTTCCAGGTCAGCATACGGTACAGTTCCTTCTGCTGGATCGAATTATCGAGTTCGCTTCCCGTTTTCCCTTTCAGGAAGAACAAATGAATGTTGCGGTAATAATCGGCCATGGAAGCCTGTTTGCTATGGAAAAACCCGGATACGGCTGCCAGCAACCAGATGTAGTACGACCATTCCGGTGTGAGGCGCAAGCAGAGGGCTGCGTAGATGGAGATAAACCACAGGTCACCACACACGCCATCGAGTATACGTCCCAACTCAGACTTCTGTCCGGTCATGCGGGCCAACTGTCCATCGGCACTATCATACATATTGGCCCATACCAACAAGCACATGCCGACGATATTAATCCAAAGTTCGGAGAAATAAAACAGTACTCCGGCAGCTATCCCCAGGAAGATGGAAGCGATAGTCACCGCATTGGGCGATATCCCCAAGTTTCTGAACAGGACAGCCCACCGATAACCTATCGGACGATAAAACAACAAGTCGATCCATTCTTCCGTATCGGCCGATTTCAGCGAAGCCTGTAGTTCTGCGTTCTTATCTGTTTTGTTCATTATACTGGTAATTAGTGATTTCTGCCCGTTCGCTCTCCTGCAGAATAACCTGCGCAATGGCTTTCGAGGCTTCCTCCCGACAAGGAGCAAAACTGGGCCAATCGTTGAAGTCTATAACCCGGATGCTTCCATCGGGAGCCACGATACAGTCGCCACCATACACCTGTACCTTCAGTACCCGGGCAGCCTCGTCGCACAAGCGCTTCAAGTCACTTTCAGAGAAGGTGATACCCACGGGTGTTCCGTTGATCTCTTCCAGGCCGAATTTGCTGTGATGCCCATTGTACGGATAGAACCAATGGAAGAAATCGGTACCGGCTACACCGTAAAACTTGATCAGGTCGCCTTTGAGGTGTTCATTGACCACCACCCGGTCTATTCCCCGTAAAGCATACTCGGCAATAACCTCTTTCAACTCAGGATAGGTACGCACATAAGTCACGTCTTCCCGGTGAATAGCATGGAAGTCGGCACGCTTCACCCAGCAATGCTCAAAAGAAGTGCCGGCAATGAGGTATTCGGGGATGATCTCGTTGGTGTTCCAGACCAGGCTCTGGGGATGAGGAATCTGATTATCGATGAGCAGCGCCGTCATTCGCTCGCGGGTACAGTTTTCGATACCGAAAGCTGAATTGACAGCCACCACGCCTTGTTGTTCGAGTTTCTGTAAGTTGCGCACAGCCGCCTTGCTGCGCATCATGGTAAACACATATTTTTCCTTGGGCGGCACGGTAAGGAAGTTTTGTTCGGTGTAAAGATTCACCATATGCCCGGCGTTAACCAGGTGTTTCGCCACTGCAGAAAAGATGGACGCATCATTTCCCACGTGATTGGGCGAGAAAAGTGTATACCGCTGTATTCCGGCAAAAGTCTTTGGACTCATTCTCTCGTTAATCTTCTAAAAATTGTTCGGCCTTCTTCACATCGGCCGCATGGTCAATATCTATGATCTTGGAAAACGGATATGCCTGCATTTGCAGCCCGGCATCCACCATGTACTGTTGGAAGCCCCGCATACGCGAGATACCGGCCTTCCTGGCCTCGGGCAAAAGACTCAACGCACGCTGTCCCATGCAATAGATTCCGCCGGAGATATAACGTGCCTCCGGATAGAACTCACTGGCATAGCCTGTAATCTGTAAGTCAGCCTCCGTCTTCACATACAACGGACGCTCATCATCAATAAAGTCAGTCACTGCCATCAAGGCATCCAAGTCTCCATCCGCCGCAAAGGAACGAATGTAAGCCTCGAACTCCGGTTCCTTGAAAATCGGGTCGACCGTAGTTAGGCAGAACTTACCCTCACCTTGCAAATACGGCATCAATTCGCAAAAGCTTTGGAATGAGTCGGGTGTGGATTTCACCACCACCTGCAGGGGAACGGGCAATTTCTGTTGCTCAAGGAAATGACGCACTTCCTTCATCTCTTCATTGATAATGATGCAGATAGACTCGGCCTCGTTATCAAGAAAAATGCGGAACAATCTCCCTAAAAGGGGTGCTCCGCCAACATTTATCAATGGCTTGGGAGTGAGAATCCCGTCCTGTTTCAGACGGGATCCTTC
>JAVBVI010000004.1:0-9623 GCA_031554505.1 Bacteroides sp.
TTGTTTTTATTAACATACAGGCATAAACAAATGTATAAGTATATTTGTTTATATTTTGCAAATCGACCTGAAGCCCATTATGTGTATGTGAATATTCGTGATTGGTACTTATGTCTCCCTGGCATAGACAGGTAAGATTGCATAGTAGTTTTGTCGTGTTTTATTTTGTGGTTGTGTTGTGACGGTGCTCCGACGTGAGTCGCGGCACCGTTTTTTGTTCCTTACTCTTCTATTCCGAGGTCTTGCTTCAGCTGCAGGATAGCTTTTTCAGCATCTCTCTCCTCGTTGAGTAGGGCTACGAAGCGGCTGCCGATAATCCCTCCACGGGCATACTCGCAAGCGGCTTGGAAAGTTGCTTGATTGGAAATGCCAAAACCTACCATTCGCGGATTCCGTAACTGCATTTTGTTTACTTTTTTGAAGTAATCTTGCTTCTGTTTGTCGAATGTTTTCTGTGCGCCGGTTGTAGCGGCCGAGGATACCATGTAGATGAATCCGTCTGTATGGGTATCGATCTCTTGTACCCGCTCCTCACTGGTCTCGGGAGTGATGAGCATGATGACTTTCACATCATACTGTTCGGCAATGGGGCGATAGTGGATCTGATAGTCATGGAAGGGGAGATCGGGAATGACTACTCCATCGATGCCGCATGCTGCGCAGTTTTGACAGAAGTTTTTGAAACCGAACTGCATGATGGGGTTCAGGTAGCCCATTAGTACTAACGGGATAGTGACATCCTGTCGGATTTCTTTCAACTGGTCGAAGAGTAAGCGCAGTGACATGCCGTTTCGCAAGGCTTGTGTGGCGGCATTCTGGATCACTGGTCCGTCGGCCATCGGATCGCTGAATGGAATACCGATTTCGATCATGCTCACTCCGTGTTGTTCGAGTGCACGTATCACCTGGGCAGTCCCGTCGAGTTGGGGGGTGCCCGCGCAAAAATAAATGGAAAGCAGGTCTTTCTTTCCGGTTTCAAATAATTGATTGATTCTGTTCATATCGTTTCTTTTTTATTCTTCTTTATTTCTTGTTTAGTATACCGACGGATGGAACTGTCCGTTCAATCCTTGTAGAAAGAATTCGATGCGTTTCGTGTCCTTCAAACCGGGGCGTATTTCGAACCGGCTGTTGATATCGAATCCGGCCAGCCGGGGATGGCGGAATTCCAGAAGCGCCCGGGCGCTGTACTGGTTGATACCACCGCTGAGCATAAAGGACGTTTGCCCGGTATAGTTGCGTAGCAGATGCCAGTCGAACTGTTTACCTGAACCTCCGTGCTGTTCCGTTTTGGTATCGAAGAGGAAGTATTCGCAAAGCCCTTCGTACTCGTGTGTGTGGAGCAGGTCGATTCTCGTGTTGACCGGGAAGAACTTGATGAGTTTCAGGCCAGTCGATTGGAGTGCGCGACAGTATTCGGGCGACTCTTTACCGTGCAACTGGATATATTCCAGTTCGAAGCGGTCGGCCAACATTTGGATGGTATCCTTGTCTTCGTTGACGAATACCCCTACACGCTTAGCCTTTTGCGGTAGATAATCGGGCAGTTCGCACAGGCAGCGGGGCGATTTGGGATAGAAGATGAAACCGATCATGTCGACTCCTAAGTTTTCCGCTTCCCGGATGTTGTCGCCGTGACACATGCCGCATACCTTGATTATTTTTCCGTTTACCATGATTCTGATTATTAGTATGATTATGGATTGAGTTGTCTGATGAATTCGTACAAGGCTTCACTTGGATTTCCGGTCCGCATGAAGTTTTCGCCGATGAGAAAACCACGATAGCCGGCTTGTTGCAGTTGCCGCACGATGTCGGGATGGGAGATACCGCTTTCGGACACAAGTACCGTGTCGATAGGTAGCTTTCGAGCCAGTCGGAACGAGTTCTCGATGTCGGTAACGAACGAGCCGAGGTTACGGTTGTTCACACCTACCATGTCCACGCCGGGATGGATGTAGGCCAATTCGTCGGGGTGGTGCAGTTCCAGCAACACCTCCAGACTCAGTTCGTGCGCCTTTTCGGTCAGTTCCAGGCATCGTTCCTGCGTCAGTGCGGCAGCAATCAGCAGTACCGCATCGGCCCCTACCAGACGTGCCTGATACAGTTGGTATTCGTCGATGATAAAATCCTTCCGGATGATGGGCAATTCTACGAGCGGACGAGCCGTACGGATATCGCCCAGCGTACCACCGAAGAATTTTTCATCGGTCAGGATGGAGAGCGCCGATGCTCCTGCCTGTGCATAAGCGGGCACAATCTCTTCCACCTGTGCCTGTTGCTTGATCCAGCCTTTGGAGGGAGAACGGCGTTTGAACTCGGCGATGATGCCCGTTGGCGAACTGGCGAGCGACTGGCGCATGGAGCGGGTGGGGGCAGCTTCGCTTACTCCTTCTTCCAACTGCTCCAAGGAGATGGCCCGTTTTTGCAAATCCACCTCGAAACGCTTGTTAGCGATGATTTCAGATAATATATCGTTCATTCCAAGAATGATTTAACTGTTTAGATCGATAAATTTATTCAATGTTGCGAGCGCTTTCCCGCTTTCGAGCGACTCCCGCGCTTGGGCCATACATTCGGCGATCGACTTTTCCGGGCAGATCACCTGGATGGCGAAGGCAGCGTTGGCTATCACGACATCTTTCTGTGCCTGAGTGGCTGTTCCAGCCAATACATGGTCGAAGATTTTTGCAGCTTCTTCGGGCGTTTGTCCGCCGTCCAGATCGGTTTCCCGGTAACGGGCGAAACCAAGGCTCTCCGGGGTGTATATCTTTTCATTGCCGCTGGTAGCTACTTTGAAATCACTGGTCAGTGAGATTTCGTCGTATCCGTCCAGGCTGTGTACTACGGTAAACTTGGTTTGACTGGCCTGGTAAGTATAACTGTACAGACGCAGTAATGGGAGGTTGTACACACCCAGTAGTTGGTAGGTCGGCATGACCGGGTTCACCAGCGGACCGAGCATGTTGAAGAATGTACGTACGGCCAGCGCCTTGCGCACCGAAGCTACCGCCTTCAGGGCAGGATTGAAGAACGGAGCGTGCAGATAGGCGATGTTGCATGCCTCAATGGAACGGCGCAGACGGTCGTTGTCTGTGGTGAATTTTACCCCGTGTTGCTCCATCACATTACTGGCTCCGCTGACCGAAGTAGCGCCGTAGTTGCCGTGCTTCACCACCGGAAATCCGGCACCTGCTACCACGAAGCAGGCCGTGGTGGAGATGTTGAACGTGTTCTTACCGTCGCCTCCCGTGCCTACGATATCGATGGGACTGTAGTCGCTCAAATCCACCGGAACACGCATTTCCAGCAAGGCATCGCGAAAGCCGCAGAGCTCGTCCACCGAGATATTTCGCATCAGGTACACGGTGATGAGCGAGGCTACCTGAGCATCGTTATACTCGCCCCGTGCGATGTTTTGCAGGATGGTGCGGGCTTCATCGCGACCCAGGTATTGATGCTCGAAGAGCTTGTATAAGATATGTTTCATAATTCTATAGTGCTAAGAAGTTTTGGATGATTTGTTTTCCGCGTGGCGTCAGTACCGACTCGGGATGAAACTGAATTCCGCGTACGTCGTACTCTTTGTGACGTATCGCCATGATCTGCCCTTCATGGCTTAGGGCGGTGATGTCGAGGCAATCGGGGAACTCATCCCGGCTCACTACCCACGAGTGATAACGTCCCACAGCCAGTTCACTCCCTAATCCGTTGAACAAAGCATCTGAACCAGTTATGTCAATGGGCGTTTGTACACCGTGGTACACTTCCGTCAGATTCTCCAGGGTAGCACCGAATGCTTCGCCGATGGCTTGATGGCCGAGGCAGACACCCAGCATACACTTTGTCGGGGCATACTGGCGGATGATGGGAAGCAGAAGCCCCGCTTCTTCGGGAATACCCGGTCCGGGCGAAAGAATGATCTTGTCGAACCGTTCCACTTCATCGAGCCCGATCTGGTCGTTACGGTGTACCTCCACGTTGGTGAATCCCAGTTCCTTCACCACGTGCAACAAGTTGTACGTGAAGGAATCGTAATTATCTAAGAGTAATATTTTCATCGTTGTTCTGTCTTTAGTTCTTCAGTGTCATGGCCAGGTCGATGGCTTTCTTCAACGCCCCTAGCTTGTTGTTTACCTCCTGCAATTCGTATTCGTCCTGGCTATGTGCCACAATGCCACCGCCTGCCTGGAACCACAGTTCGTTGTTCCGGCTCACGAATGTACGGATGGTGATGGCCTGGTTCAGGTCGCCATTCAGACCGATAAAGCCGATGCATCCGCCGTATGCTCCCCGGTTGTGCGGTTCGATCTCGCTGATGAGTTGCATGGCGCGTACCTTTGGTGCTCCGCTTAGCGTACCGGCCGGGAACGTGTCGATGAATGCCTTGATGGGGTTGGTGCCTTCGTCTAGCGTGCCTTTCACCCGGCTTACCAGGTGAATCACATGGCTGTAGTACTGCGGCTCTTTGTAGAATACCACCCGCACGTCGTGGCAGTTGCGGCTCAAGTCATTGCGTGCCAGATCTACCAGCATCACATGTTCCGCATTTTCTTTGGGGTCGGCCAGCAACGCTTCGGTTAGCTCCTTGTCTTTCTTTGCATTTCCTGTACGGCGGGTGGTTCCCGCTATCGGGTCGATATATGCCCGTCCGTTCTCTATTTTGCAATGCGTCTCGGGTGACGAGCCGAAGATGCGGTAGCCTCCGAAGTCGAAGTAAAATAGGTAGGGCGACGGGTTGATGCTGCGCAGTGCCCGGTACACCTTGAAGTCGTCCCCGCTGTAGGGCTGAATAAAGCGGCGCGAGAGAACGATCTGAAATACATCGCCTCGCAGGCAGTGGGCAATACCCTTTCGGATGTTCGCCTTGTGTTGTTCGTCGGTGATGGTACTCGTCACCGGTGCGGTAGCCCGGAAATCGTACGAAGCAAAGTTGCGGTTCTCTATCACCGATTCCAATTGGCCCAGTCCGCTTGTTTCCCCTTTGGCCAGCATCTCCACCAGCGTTAGTTCGTTGCGGAAGTGGTTGAAGACGATGATATACTTATATAAAATGTAAAGCACGTCCGGTGCATCGTTCTGTTCGTCGTGACTCTCCACCACCGGAATCTGCTCGAAGTAACGTACGGCATTGAAGGTGGTGTAGCCGTATAGTCCGCAGACTTTGGCATCGTCGCCTTGTACATCGAACCGGCCGATGAAGCGATCGATGGCTTGCTCCACGCGGAACGCCTGACTCAAAGGTTGCTCCGTGCGTGAACCGTCGGGTAGGGTAGTGGTCACAATACCACTGTTTATCCCGATGCTGGCCAGCGGGCAGAGGGCAATGTACGACATGGAATTTTCTCCGGCATGGAAGTCTGAGCTTTCCATCAGGGCCGATTGCGGAAACATGTCGCGTACTTTCAGGTAGAGGCTCACCGGCGTGTGCAGGTCGCCTACCACCTGTTTGCTATTTGTCTGGTACTTGAATAGGGTTGTTTTCATCTGTAGTTGGTTTTACTGAAACGTTATGAGTTAATCCTGGCAAGCCAGGTAAGTTTCTATATCTTTGTCGCCGCGTCCCGAGACGGTGAGAACCACCACGTCGTCGGGCTGGAAGGTGATTTTCTTCAATGCTCCGAGAGCGTGTGCCGATTCCAGAGCGGGGATGATACCCTCCAGTCTGGTCAACTCGTAAGCCGCTTCGATGGCTTCGTCGTCGTTCACTGCCAGTACCGTGGCCCGGTTTTGGGCGGCTAGGTTGGCATGGATGGGGCCTATGCCCGGATAGTCCAGTCCTGCAGAGATAGAGTAAGGTTCCTCGATCTGCCCATCTTCGTTCTGGATGACGTAGGTGCGGGCTCCGTGTATGATACCCGTTTTCCCGAGTTGGATGGTAGCTGCCGTCAGTCCCGTATCCACTCCTTTACCCCCTGCTTCGGCCAGCACAATCTTGACCCGGTCGTCGTTCAGGTGATGGTAGATGGTTCCTGCCGCGTTGCTTCCTCCGCCTACACAAGCGATGAGGTAGTCCGGATAGTCGCGTCCCTCGTGTTCCAGCAGTTGCTTTTTGATTTCCTCGCTGATGACCGATTGCAGACGAGCCACCATGTCCGGGTACGGATGCGGCCCCACTGTGGAGCCGATGATGTAAAACGTATCCGCCGGATGGCAGCACCAGTCGCGGATGGCCTCATTGGTGGCATCTTTCAGAGTCATATTGCCCGACGTTACCGGTACCACCGTGGCGCCGAGCATTTTCATCTTCTCTACGTTGATATGCTGGCGTTCCACGTCTGTCTTGCCCATGTATACGATGCACTCCATGTTCATTAGTGCGCACACCGTGGCTGTTGCCACCCCGTGCTGACCGGCACCCGTTTCGGCGATGATCCGCGTCTTGCCCATGCGCCGGGCCAGTAAAATCTGTCCGATGGTATTGTTGATCTTGTGAGCACCCGTGTGGTTTAGGTCTTCCCGTTTCAGATACATGCGGCAGCCGTACCGCTGCGAGAGGCGGCGGGCCAGGTAGAGGGGCGAAGGACGTCCCACATAGTCGCGCAGTAGTTGGTCGAACTCTTGTTTGAAACTCTCGCTTTCCAGTACTGTGAGGTACGTGCGTTGCAGGTCTTCTACACACTTGTGCAGTATTTCGGGGATGTATGCTCCGCCGAACTCGCCGTAATAACCATTGGAATCTACTTGAAAATTCTTCATTGCTTGTATGTTTTTTTGTTGATGACCGGTAGAAATAAAAAGAGCCCTGTCGCAGGTGCGACAGGGCTCTTTGGGAATATCTTTACGATAGGTATATATACACGAGCACTGCTTCCTTACGACTGTCGGAGTTGTAAGAAGCGCCACCAATATGTATTTACCATCATTGTTCTCATCTGGAATTCTTTGATCTATTTCGGGGGCAAATATATGCAGTTTGTTTTTAAATCCAAACATATTCTTACTTTTTTTGTTCGAAAATGCGTGAATTGTTTATATTTGCAATAAATATTTAATGAATAGCTTATGAAAACGATGAATTATTCACTTCTCCGTACCATCTTCGCGTTGGTCACCGGACTGGTTCTGGTGACATGGCCGGATGCAGCCGGCAACTATATAGTCATAACCATAGGTATACTGTTCATGGTGCCGGGGCTGATCTCCCTGATCGGTTATTTCGCCCTGAAACCCCGCGAAGGTGCTGCTCCCCGTTTCCCGATAGAAGGAGTGGGTAGTTTGCTTTTCGGTTTGTGGCTGGTCATTATGCCCGGCTTCTTTGCCGATGTGTTGATGTTCGTGCTTGGCTTTGTCCTGATGTTGGGCGGTGTACAACAGATTTCATCGTTGATGGTGGCTCGTCGGTGGACGCGTGTGCCCGCCGGATTCTATGTAGTGCCGGTACTGATCCTGCTGGCCGGCCTCCTTTCTTTGTTCAATCCTACCGACGCGCGCAACACGGTGTTCATAATCATTGGTGTGAGCGCTATCATTTATGCCATTTCCGAACTGATTAACTGGTTCAAGTTCACCCGTCATCGTCCCCGTCCGGTTATGAAGGGGGATATCGAAGACGCGAAGATCATCGAAGAATAATGGACGTCGTATTCATTATCATAGGTGCCATTCTCCTGCTTGTAGGGCTGTTGGGCTGTGTGCTGCCTATGCTTCCCGGTCCTCCGTTGGCTTATGCAGGAGTGTTGCTGTTGCATTTTACGGATCAGGTACAGTTTAGCATTACCCAATTATGGGTTTGGCTGTTGCTGGTCGTTTTCGTACAAGTGCTGGATTACTTCACCCCGATGCTGGGCAGCAAATACTTCGGTGGAACGAAGTGGGGCAATTGGGGAGCGTTGGTAGGTACGCTCGTCGGGTTGTTCTTTGTTCCATGGGGGCTTTTGGTTGGTCCGTTTCTGGGCGCTGCCATTGGCGAACTGTTGGGCGATAAAGATTGGCGGTACGCTTTTAAGTCGGGAATCGGTTCCTTGGTCGGCTTTCTGTTTGGTACCGTATTGAAACTGGTGTTGTGCGGTTACTTTGTTTATCAATTTGTGGGGGCGTTATTGGCTTAGACGCTTTAATAAGTAGTTGATTAATTCATTCTGATATATGAAAAATGTGAGCAAATTAGTGTGTTTACTGTGGTTGTGCCTTGTGTGCCACAACGGTTATGCGCAGGTGACGGAGAAGCGGATGCTTTCTGGTCAAAGTACAGAAGACAATGTGAAGTGGGACTTCTACTGCACAGCAGGACAGAACAGTGGTCAATGGACAACGATCCGGGTACCTTCCTGCTGGGAGCTCGAAAGGTTCGGAGTGTACAATTACGGACACGATAAAAACAAAGCGTCGGAAAAAGGCTTGTACCGTACCACTTTTACCCTCCCAAAGGAGTGGAAAGACCAGCGGATCTTTATCGTGTTCGATGGTTCCATGACCGATACGAAGGTCAGTGTGAACGGCAAGCAAGCCGGAGACGTACATCAAGGTGCTTTCTACCGTTTCAAGCGGGAGATCACCCGCTTGGTTTCGTGGAAGGGCGACAACCGGTTGGAGGTCGAGGTGAGTAAAATGTCGACCAACAGCAGCGTGAACAGCGCCGAACGCGATGCCGACTTCTGGGTCTTTGGCGGTATCTTCCGTCCGGTGTATCTCGAAGCAGTTCCGCAGACATTCGTCGAGTATACGGCCATCGATGCCAAACAAGATGGCACGATCGGTATGGAACTGGTCTTAGATAAGGAAATCTCCGGTGCTGAGGTCAATGTGGAGGTACTCGAAGCAAAATCAGGCAAGAAGGTCGGCAGTTTCCAATCCGTTGTTCCTGCGAAGACGAACCGCCTCACCGTCCGTTCCTCTATGTCCGGCATCCGGGCCTGGACGGCAGAGACTCCGAACCTGTACGATGCCGTGATTACCGTCAGCCAGAAAGGAAAACAGCTTCATTCCGTGACCGAGCGTTTTGGCTTCCGTACGGTAGAGGTGCGCGAGCGCGACGGAGTGTATGTCAACGGCCAGAAGATACGTTTCAAGGGCGTGAACCGTCACTGCTTCTGGCCCACAACAGGCCGTACGGTGAGTAGGGAACAGAGTTTGCAGGACGTGTTGCTCATCAAAGAAATGAATATGAATGCCGTCCGCATGTCGCACTATCCGCCCGATAAGCATTTCTTGGAATACTGTGACTCGTTGGGTCTATACGTCATCGACGAGCTTTGCGCCTGGCAGACTCCTCCTTACGATACCCCGGTGGGTACCATTCTGGCTCACGAGATGTTGAAGCGGGACATCAACCATCCATCCATCGTGTTCTGGGCCAACGGCAACGAAGGTGGATTTAACTTCGACCTGGATCCCATCTTCCCGCAATTGGACATTCAGAAGCGTCCGGTGCTGCACCCCTACGGAGTGTTCAGCCACATCAATACGATACATTACATCACGTACAATTCGGGCATCAAGAACATGTTCAACGGACGCGATATCTTCATGCCCACCGAACTGATACACGGACTGTACGATGGCGGTCATGGCGCCGGTCTGGACGATTTCTGGAACCTGATGCTGGGCAATCCGCTGTCGGCCGGTATGTTCCTGTGGGACTTCTCCGATCAAGGCGTGGTACGTACCGATAAGAACGGTGT
>JAVBVI010000121.1:0-28574 GCA_031554505.1 Bacteroides sp.
GTAGTTATATCCTCGTTGGTACACGAAATACCGCCCAACACCCACGCTGCCATAGCCATGCAGCCTGCCCATTTATATATCATGCTTCTCATGGCGTTACTATTTAGTGGTTAAGATGTCGTTGATTAACTCTTCCAGGTCCGTAGCACTGCTGCTATTATACCGGATACCTCCACCTTGATAAGGATTGATCATGGTGGCACTACCGCCATTTCCGAAATCCGGAACACTGGCACTCATCACTCCTCCCTCATTCTCCATATCGATCACTTCGATGAACGGTGCCACATACTTTCCTTTTTCTTGTTCTTGCATCGTTTTAATTTATAATTGATTTGTTGTTATTCTCGTGTTGTACGAATTGCGGGCGCAAACATAAGCACGAACGACTCCTAATTCGTAAATTCGGCTATCCTAATTTGTAAAAAAATGAAGAATTGACGATTTAGGAATCTTTTTTGCCTTGCGGCTACGGCGCGTGGGGACAAGAAACCAGCGGCTTAGTGGGCAGTTGATCCCGGTATTGCCCGGGAGTCATCCCGGTATGCTGCTGAAAAGCTCTGTAAAAGTTAGATGCAGTCAGGAAACCGCTTCGGGACATGAGCGTATTCATGGTGAGGTCAGGCTGTTTTGCCATGAGTTGTTTTGCATATTCTACCCGAAACCCCTGCACTATCACAGAAAAGTTATTCCCGAATCCTTCGTTGAAGGTACGGGAAAGGTACGTACGGTTCAGCGGAAGAATCTCGGCAACATCTGTCAGGCTGAAGTCTTTGCGCAGGTAGGGCTTTTCGACGGCAAACCACTCTTCTACCTTGCGGACATATCCGGGCAGATGAGTCAGGAAGAGAGCGTCCGTTTCGACAAGAGCTTCTTGCGGGGTATGGGCCCTATAAGCTGCTTCGGCCTTGACCTCGTCCATCGTTTCGGCAAAGAAAGTCTCCGGGTAGGGACTCTCGTGGAACAAAGCATGGTAAATGAGGTAACCGAAGACGAGCAGCGTTCCTATCTGATGAGCTATGATGACAAGGTTGCCCATCCTGAACATGATGCCGTAATACAGCAGGGTGACAAAGAACAGTCCCCAGCCGAAGTACTTGACCCAGGAGATATCCATCTTCTCGCAATTGGCAAAGTTGGCATCGCACCACTGGTCGTAATAAGTACGGTAGTGACTCATGGACCAGTTGAGGGCTATCACGTAGCCGAAACATCCCATTGCCAGCACGAAGCGAAACCACACA
Source organism: Bacteroides sp. (assembly GCA_031554505.1). Lineage (GTDB taxonomy): Bacteria > Bacteroidota > Bacteroidia > Bacteroidales > Bacteroidaceae > Bacteroides. The sequence goes on from JAVBVI010000121.1 coordinate 1,245, forward strand.
TTGAACTCGCCGATGTGTGCCATCATGTCCGACATGTCCGAAAGGTTGCGAATGGGCTCGCCAAGCAGGAGAAGTACCAGCCTGTAAGCGACTGTAAGGAATAGGAAAGGCGAAAGAACCAGAAAGCCGTTTTTCCAACCCACCCAGCCGGGGCGTATCACTTCGAGTACATACAAAAGCAGGATCAGGCCGGCAAAAGTGCCCGCGGTGATGAGCAAAGGATCAAAGACGTATTGGTTGAGACTCTCGAGTTGATCGGGGATAGTTACTACCCGGGTGAATACGTTGATGGAATTAATCAGACATAGGGTGCCCAACAGTTTGCGGGAGCGGGAGCCTCGAGAGCGGAGCAGCAGGAATATACTACCCAACAGGTATAAGGATGCGCAAGCCGCTTGCAAAAGAGATATGTATGACATACTATTTGACGTGTTATAGAAACTTAGATGTAAAGATAAAGAAAGAACAGCATATAGAAACGAAAAAAGTACAAAAGCCCCGATTTTATCGAGTTTTTTGTACTTTTTATGGAAAAAACAACACAGGCTGTTTTATTCAATCCACACGGCAGTTCCGCAGGCGGTAACCATGAGCATACTGCCGCTGCCGCCTACTGTTTCGTAATCGAGATCGACGCCAATTACAGCATTAGCGCCGAGGGCACGGGCATTGTCCTGCATCTCGCGCAAAGCTACGTCTTTGGCTTCGCGAAGCACTTCTTCGTAGGAGCCGGAACGACCGCCGACAATGTCGCGTACTCCGGCCAGGAAGTCACGTATGATATTGGCTCCGATAATGGTTTCACCGGAAATGATGCCGTAATAGGCGGTGATTCGTTTTCCTTCGATGGTGGGGGTGGTTGTTACTAACATCTTTTCTCTTATTTATAGTTATTTCTTATTAGACGCTGGGGAGGGAAGAAAGGTTGCAGGTTGCTTGTTTTATTATGGAAGGATATCGATTTTTATCAAAAATGAAGCAGTGAACAGGACTATTTTTCGGGAAGAAAATATATATTTGTAGCATATTTAACTAACAAACTAAACAAAAGAATGAAATCCACAGAAATTACGAAACTATTCCAACAGTTCGAAGAAGCTTCTTTCTCTTACGAAGGTAGTGATTGTTGGAGTGCGCGAGACATTTATGAAATGTTAGGTTATACGCAATGGCGTAACTTCACTCATGTTATTGACAAAGCCAAAGAAGCATGCAAAAACGCCTCTGGGAGTGTTCTGGACCATTTTGCTGACGTCAGCAAAATGGTTACAATAGGTTCTGGTGCCGAAAAAGAAATCGATGACATTATACTGACTCGTTACGCCTGCTACCTGATCGCCCAGAACGGAGACCCCCGAAAAGAACAAATCGCATTTGCACAGACTTACTTTGCCGTTCAAACGCGCAGGGCTGAGCTGGTAGAGCAGCGTCTTTTGGAAGTAGAGCGCGTTAGGGCTCGCACCAAATTACAAGAAACCGAAAAACATTTATCGGGAATATTGTATGAACGTGGCGTGAACGACAAAGACTTTGCAATGATCCGTTCCAAAGGTGACCAAGCCCTTTTCCTGCTAAATACTTCAATGCTTAAGAAGCGATTGGGAGTACCCGAAAACCGTCCGGTAGCCGACTTCCTGCCTACTATCAGCATAAAAGCAAAAGATCTGGCAGCGGAAATGACAAGCGTCAACATACAAACAAATGATTTAAGAGGGGTATCACCCATCGAGAAGGAACATATTGACAACAACAGTGCTGTAAGGAAGATGCTGATAGAACGGGGGATTGTTCCCGAGAAACTTCCACCGGCAGAGGATATAAGGAAAGTGGAACGCCGGTTGAAAAGTGAAGAAAAGAAAGTGCTAAAAGAGAATGAAAGAAAATAAGCACAATCCCCAATAAGGTGTTCATAGCTAAAAAAATAGCCTCCGGTAATACTTCCTATTAAGTATTACCGGAGGCTATTTTGCAAAAAGGTAGTATTACCCAAACATTTTACTCACGCGTTCAATGCCGCTGATCAGCACATCAATCTCTTCTTTGGTATTATATAGTCCAAAGGAAGCGCGGACGGTTCCTTCGACACCCAAGCGTTGCATGAGTGGTTGGGCGCAGTGGTGTCCGGTGCGGACGGCAATACCCAGACGATCGAGCAAAGTGCCCAGGTCGAGGTGGTGGATATCGCCTACCAAGAAGGAGATCACGCTGCTTTTGTGTTCCGCCTCACCGAAGATACGCATGCCGGGTATTTCTTTCAATCGCTGCGTGGCGTAGGTAGTGAGTTCGTGCTCGTGGCGGGCAATGTTCTCCATGCCGATGGCGGATACATAATCCAGTGCTTTGGCCAGGCCGGTGGTGCCGATGTAATCGGGTGTTCCGGCTTCGAACTTGAACGGTAGCTCCTGGAAGACAGTTTTCTCGAACGAAACGGTTTGGATCATCTCTCCTCCCCCCTGGTACGGCGGCAGTCGGTCGAGCCATTCTTCTTTTCCGTAGAGCACGCCTACGCCGGTGGGACCGTATACTTTGTGGCCGGAGAATGCGTAGAAATCGGCATCGAGATCCTGTACATCGACCTGCGTGTGAGGTACGGCTTGTGCGCCGTCTATCAGCACGGGGACGCCGTGGGCATGGGCTTCGGCTATCATCTCCTTCACAGGATTCACCGTGCCGAGGACGTTGGATACCTGCGTCACGCTGACAATCTTGGTTCTGTCGGTAAAAAGCTTCCGGTATTCGTCGGGCAAGAGTTCGCCGCGGTCGTTCATCGGGATCACCTTGATGGCGATGCCTTTGCGGGCGGCCAGTATCTGCCAGGGGACGATGTTGCTGTGATGCTCCATGACGGAGACGATCACTTCGTCGCCTTCCTGCATAAATTCCTCGCCGAAACTGGAAACGATGAGGTTGATGGCTTCGGTGGTGCCGCGGGTGAAGATCACTTCGTTGGTGCTGCGGGCATTGATGAAGCGACGGACCGTTTCGCGGGAGGCTTCGTGCAGTTCCGTAGCCTGTTGTGACAGGTAATGCACGCCGCGATGCACATTGGCGTTGACCGAATAATATTCTTCTACCAACGAGTCGACCACGATGCGGGGTTTCTGCGTCGTGGCGCCGTTGTCAAAGTAAACCAGCGGTTTGCCGTACACTTCGCGGGAGAGAATGGGGAAATCGGCCCTTATCTTTTGAATATCCATACGTTCGGGGGTTATTTACAGATGGCACAACCCTGGCATTTGCTCAGTTCACCACGGAAACGTTTCTCTACCAACAGGTGCAGACGGTCTTTCAACGCGTCGAGCCGGATGGTATCGATCACTTCGTTCACGAAGGCAAACATCAGCATCAACCGGGCTTCTTTCTCAGGAATACCGCGCGAGCGCATATAGAACAGGGCGGTTTCGTCCAACTGGCCGATGGTGGCTCCGTGCGAACACTTTACATCGTCGGCGTAGATCTCCAGTTGCGGCTGGGTGTACATACGGGCGTCGCGGGTGGCACATAGGTTGCGGTTGGTTTGTTGCGAACTGGTGCGCTGCGCATCCGGACGAACCATCACCATGCCGGTAAAAGCTCCGGTGGCCTGATCATCGAGTACATATTTATAGAGCTCGTTGCTGGTGCAATCGGGCACGGTATGGTCGATCATCGTGTGATTGTCCACATGCTCGTTCTTGTCTGCGATGGCCATGCCGCAAAGGCTGATGTGAGCCCCCGGACCAGCCAGCGTTACTTCCGTGGTGTTGCGGGTAATGCCGTTGAAAAGGGTCATATTGTTGAGCAACACGTTGCTGTCGGCTTCCTGCTTCACGTACAGGTTGCTGATGCGGACGGTGGCATTGTGGTTCTCTTCCAGTTCGTACAGGTCGAGGGTAGCATTGGCTCCGGCAAATACTTCGATGACCTGCGTAGCGAGGAAGTTGACGCTGTCCATGGCATGGTCGCAGATGAGCAGACGGGCCTGTGCTCCTTCTTCGAGCACGATGAGCAGGCGACGGTTCACCATGAAATCGACATCGGCACGAAGGATGTTGACCAACTGGATGGGTTGGTCGACTACCACGTTCCTGGGAACATAGAAGAAGACGCCATCCTGCGCCAGTGCGGTATTCAGTGCCGCCACCCCGTTCTTCGAGGTATCGGCCAACTTACCGTAATATTTCGCTACCAGTTCCGGCTGCTGTTCGGCCACCTCTTTCAGACTGCCGAAGATCACCCCTTCGGGCAATGCATTCTTGGGCAACGCCTGGTTGTAGAAAGCATCGTTCACCAGGAAGAACAGCGAAGTGCGCATGTTGGGCACGTCGCACTTGAACACCTCGTACGGATTGGCGGGAATGGCCAACCGGTTCAGGTTCAGTCCGAAGTCGGGCTCGAAGAACTTGCTGACGTCGGTGTACTTATACTCCTCTATCTTGCGCGTAGGGAAGCCCAACCGCTTGAAATCGGCAAAAGCAGCGGCGCGGGGTGCGTTGAGCACCTCGGCACTGTGCCGGCAGATCATGGTTTCCGCTTGCGCAAAGAGGTCGATGTATTGTTGTTCTGCACCCATACGTTATTCTCCTAACTCTTTCTTGATCCAGTCGTACCCTTTTTCTTCGAGTTCCAGTGCCAGTTCCGGTCCGGCCGATTTCACGATGCGCCCTTTGTAGAGCACGTGCACCTTGTCGGGCTTGATATAATCGAGCAGACGCTGGTAATGCGTGATGACGATGGTGCTCTTCTCCGGCGATTTCAGTTTGTTGACCCCTTCGGCCACGATGCGCAGGGCGTCGATGTCCAGTCCGGAGTCTGTCTCGTCGAGGATGCTGAGTTTGGGCTCCAGCATAGCCATCTGGAATATCTCGTTGCGTTTCTTCTCTCCGCCCGAGAATCCTTCGTTCACCGAACGGCTGGCGAGTTTGTTGTCCATCTCCACCACTTCCCGCTTCTCGCGCATCAGTTTCAGGAACTCGCTGGCGGTAAGGGCGGGCAGTTCGCGGTACTTGCGCTGCTCGTTTACGGCAGCCCGCATGAAGTTGACCATGCTCACGCCTGGTATTTCCACCGGGTACTGGAAGCTCAGGAAGATACCTTCGTGGCTACGGTCTTCGGGAGAGAGTTCCAACAAATCCTTTCCTTCGAACTGTACGCTGCCCCGGGTCACTTCGAAAGCCGGATTGCCTACCAACACCGACGAGAGCGTACTTTTGCCCGAACCATTCGGTCCCATGATGGCATGCACTTCGCCCGCTTTCACGGACAGATTGATTCCTTTCAATATCTCTTTGCCATTGATACTGGCATGCAAGTCTTTGATTTCTAACATATATCTATTCTATTATTTTATCTTTTCTAATATCCAAAAATAGCTTCATGCAACGATTGCAAAATGGAGTTCCCATCTTTCTCGGTAAGCCCGAACGGGAAGTTTATTTTGAGCCCAACGCTGAACGTGTGCCTCATCCCATTACTGCGAACCACTCCCGATTTCTTTACGGGGCGGAACTGGTCGTACTCGGCATACATGCGCCCGTCGATTCCCATCCGGAAACTATAGTCCACCGTGACAGCCAGACAGGAGAGTATATAAAAGTCGGCGCCTACCACCGGGGCTACACTGAGCAACGGAGAAGTGTTCCGGTACCGGCACTCATAGTCCTGGATGGCTTCTTTATCCCTCGGCCCTTGCGAATAACGGCCTGTGACCCCACTGCTCGAACGCTCTGTCAGATTGACGAAACCGGAGATTCCTCCGAATGGCTGAACGCTGAAACGTTGCGGTAAAAGATAATACCTTCCGCCCAACTCTATATTCTGCATGGTAAAGTCGCCTGCCAGATCCAAATCTTCGCCGGAATAGCCTCCTCTCAACGAGAACCGTGTATGAGGAATGTAGTATTCCAGTGACAAAGCCGTCATATTGCCGAGAGGCGATCCGCTCGACATGGTGTTTTCGGTAATGACTGCTTTGGTACCTCCATACGACCCGCTGATAGCCCACCGACGAGTGACCTCGTCCAGATCTTGTGCCAAAAGGTTTCCGGTAATCATGAGCAGCAGAACCCAGCTAACCATCCGCTTCAACACCATCAGCCGACGCTCCCCTCCAGAGAGATGCTCAACAGTTTTTGTGCTTCCACGGCGAATTCCATCGGCAGCTTGTTCAGCACTTCCTTGGCATAGCCGTTAACAATCAATCCTACGGCATCTTCGGTAGAGATACCACGTTGGTTGCAATAAAATATCTGATCTTCACTAATCTTGCTGGTGGTGGCTTCGTGTTCCACAATGGCTGTTTCGTTGTGTACATCCATGTAGGGGAAGGTATGCGCGCCGCACTTGTCGCCCAGCAACAACGAGTCGCACTGGCTGTAGTTGCGGGCATTGTCGGCTTTCTCGGCTACACGCACCAAGCCACGGTAAGAGTTCTCGCTCTTTCCGGCGGAGATACCTTTACTCACGATGGTGCTGCGGGTGTTCTTGCCCAAGTGGATCATCTTAGTGCCGGTATCGGCTTGTTGATAGTGATTGGTCACGGCCACCGAATAGAACTCGGCAGTCGAGTTATCGCCGGTAAGGATACATGACGGATACTTCCAGGTAATGGCCGAGCCGGTTTCCACCTGCGTCCAGGAGAGTTTGCTGCTCTCCCCTTTCAGGTTGCCGCGCTTGGTTACGAAGTTGTACACACCGCCTTTACCTTCGGCATCGCCCGGATACCAGTTTTGTACAGTGGAGTATTTCACTTCGGCCCGGTCGTGCACGATGATCTCTACGATAGCGGCGTGCAATTGGTTCTCGTCGCGCATCGGAGCCGTACAGCCTTCGAGGTACGATACATAGGCATCGTCATCGGCAATGATGAGTGTCCGTTCGAACTGACCGGTATTGGCTGCATTGATACGGAAGTAGGTAGAAAGCTCCATCGGGCAGCGTACGCCTTTGGGAACATACACGAACGAGCCATCGGAGAATACCGCCGAGTTGAGCGACGCAAAGAAGTTATCCCGGTAACCCACGACGGAGCCCATGTACTTTTTCACCAGGTCGGGATGTTCGCGTACCGCTTCGCTAAACGAGCAGAAGATAATCCCCTTCTCCATCAGCGTTTCCTTAAAGGTGGTCTTTACCGACACCGAGTCCATCACGGCATCTACTGCCATACCGCTCAGCGCCATCTGTTCTTCCAGTGGAATGCCGAGTTTATTGAATGTCTTGATCAGTTCGGGATCTACCTCGTCCATGCTCTTCGGACCTTCCTTCTTCTTGCGAGGGTCGGCATAGTACGAAATAGCTTGATAGTCGATCTCGGGGATACGCAGATGCGCCCAGGTAGGCATCTCCATCGTCAGCCAATGACGGTATGCTTTCAACCGGAATTCGAGCAACCATTCCGGTTCCTCTTTCTTGGCAGAGATCAGTCGGATCACATCCTCATTGAGCCCTTTGGGGATAATGTCCGTATCGACGTCGGTGGTAAATCCGTATTTGTATTTCTCTTGGGTGAACTCCTTGACGTATTTATTGGGTTCTTCTTGTTGCATCATCGTTGTTTGATATTAACTGTTTTGTGACATCTTTGGCTACCGGGAAGAAGATTCCTGCAAACCTTTCCATTGGATAATAAAACAAAGATTCCTTCTTATTTGTTTCGCTGATCAGCGAGTTGTGCCCGTCGAAGTACTCGATAAGGCAAATAGCCAGGCTGATGAGCAGCATGTATTTCAGGGCACCAAATCCGGCTCCCAGCCAGCGATCGAGCCAGCGGAGCGAAACGGCCTCCAAGGTACGTGTCAGGATAGAGCCTACCAACGTGAACAGCAACGGCACAGCCAACCAGATCATGACGAAAGCCAGTATCTGAGCTACAGTCATCGAGTCGGTCACCGTCGGGCAGAGCTTCTCAGCCAACGAGGCATACAAGAACTTAGCGGCTATCAAACCGGCTATCAGCCCCAACAAGGATGCCAACTGGCGGATAAAGCCTTTCATAAAGCCCATAACGACACCGATTCCCACCAGTATCAGCATAAAGAAATCCATTCCTGTCATCATCGAAAAGTTTTAATATGTCGATGTGCCAATACGTCAATTCTCCGGAACGATGTAAACATCTATCTGAAATTGTCATACTGGCACATCTGATGGTGGTGCCTTTCACCGGCACACCTTATTATAGCGTTTGTTTTACTTCCACTTCTGTGTAAGATTCGATGAAGTCGCCCACCTTGATGTCGTGGTAGTTGACCAGGCTGATACCACATTCGTAGTTGGTAGCCACCTCTTTCACATCGTCCTTGAAACGTTTCAGTGCATTGATTTCACCGGTAAAGATGACGATACCATCGCGGATCAGACGAGCCTTGTCGCTACGTTTCACCTTACCTTCCTTCACCATAGCGCCGGCAACAGTACCCACCTTGGTGATGTTGAACACTTCACGCACTTCGATGGTAGCCGTCACTTCTTCCTTCACGATCGGTGCCAACATCCCTTCCATAGCAGCCTTCACCTCTTCGATAGCGGCGTAGATCACCGAATACATACGAACATCGACTCCTTCTGCCTCAGCGTATTTGCGGGCCGAAGCTGACGGGCGTACCTGGAATCCGATGATGATGGCGTTCGAAGCGGCAGCCAGTGTAACGTCCGATTCCGAAATCTGTCCTACAGCCTTGTGGATCACATTGACCTGGATACGTTCGGTAGAAAGCTTGATCAACGAGTCGCTCAAGGCTTCGATAGAACCATCCACGTCGCCCTTCACGATGACGTTCAGCTCCTGGAAGTCTCCCAAAGCAATACGGCGACCCACTTCGTCGAGCGTCAGCAACTTCTGGGTACGGAGTCCTTGTTCACGTTGCAGTTGTTCGCGCTTGGTGGCAATCTCACGGGCTTCCTGATCGGTGTCGAATACATGGAACGTGTCACCTGCCTGCGGAGCTCCGTTCAAACCGAGGATCAGTACCGGTTCAGACGGTCCTGCCTGTTTGATACGTTGGTTACGTTCATTAAACATAGCCTTCACGCGTCCGTAGTTGGTTCCGGCCAACACGATGTCGCCCGCTTTCAACGTACCATTGGACACCAGCATGGTAGCCACATAGCCACGTCCCTTGTCCAGAGTCGATTCGATAATAGAACCTGTAGCACGACGGTTTGGATTAGCTTTCAGATCCAGCATTTCTGCTTCGAGCAGTACCTTCTCCATCAGCTCTTTCACGCCGTTACCTTTCTTGGCAGAGATATCTTGCGACTGGTATTTACCTCCCCAGTCTTCGACCAGAAAGTTCAAATTAGCCAGTTCTTCTTTAATCTTTTCCGGATTCGCTGTCGGCTTATCCACCTTATTGATAGCAAAGACGATGGGAACGCCTGCCGCCATAGCATGGTTGATGGCTTCTTTTGTTTGCGGCATCACGTTGTCGTCGGCCGCTACAATAATGATGGCGATATCCGTTGCCTTGGCACCACGGGCACGCATGGCTGTAAACGCTTCGTGACCCGGAGTATCGAGGAATGTGATCTTGCGACCATCTTCCAAAGATACGTGGTAAGCACCGATGTGCTGGGTGATACCACCTGCCTCGCCGGCAATTACATTCGCCTTACGAATGTAGTCGAGCAATGATGTCTTACCGTGGTCAACGTGACCCATCACCGTAACGATCGGAGCACGCGGCTTCAGATCTTCTTCCGCATCTTCCTCTTCGACGATGGCTTGCGATACGTCGGCACTTACATACTCGGTAGTAAATCCGAACTCTTCGGCCACCAGGTTAATGGTTTCGGCATCCAGACGTTGGTTGATAGACACCATCATACCGATACTCATACAAGTCGCGATAACCTGATTTACCGACACATCCATCATGTTTGCCAACTCGTTGGCCGTTACGAACTCGGTCAGCTTCAACACCTTGCTTTCAGCCATTTCGCGGTCTTCCATTTCCTGCATACGATTGGAAGCAAGACCCCGTTTTTCCTTCCGATATTTAGAAGCCTTCGTCTTACCTTTGTTGGTCAGACGAGCCAATGTTTCTTTGACCTGCTTGGCTACATCTTCCTCGCTAACCTCCTGTTTTACAACAGGTTTCTTAAAGCGATCGCCTCCTCTATTGTTATTCGTATTGTTGTTATTGTTAGGACGTCTGCCGTTTGCATTATCCTGCGGTCTGCCACCACCCGGCTGGCGATTACCCGGCTGGGCATTGCCGGTTTTGGGACGATCGCCTCCTGCCGGAGCAGAGTAGTTCGCTCCTACATTGGCAATATCCACCTTCTCCTTGTTGATGCGGTTGCGTTTCTTCTTCGCATTGGCATCGGCGATGGCGTCTTTCGGCTTTACTAATTTACTGTCGTCCTTCCGGATTTCCTTGATGATGGCTTCCTTCATCAGTTTCTTCTGATCCTGACGTTGTTTGTCCTTCTCTTCACGTTCCTTCCGTTTCTCTTCTTTCGATTTCTTCTTGGGACGTGTAGACTGGTTCAGCGCATTCAAGTCGATATGACCGATCACATTCAACTGTACAGGTGCATTCTCGGCCGGGCGGATTTTGAATACACTATCCTCGTCCGAAGCCTCTCCATCGGCTACCGACTCATTCACCACTATCGGTTCTGCTATTTCCTCCATCACCACGGGTTTCGATTCTTCCTTTTTCACTTCCATAACCGGCTTCTCTTCGGCCACCGGTTGGGCCACCTTCTCAGGCTCGGGGTGGGCAACAGGTTGAGATGCTTCTACTACAGGTTTCTGCACCACCGGTTCCTCTTTCTTTTCTTCCACGGCAACAGGCGCGGGCTGTGGTTGCGGACGCTGTTCGGGTGCCGGTTGTTTCTCCGGTTTCCGGTTCAGGCTGTCCAGGTCTATCTTGCCGACAGGTTTAAACTTCGGTCGCACATCGTCGGGAATCACCGTTTTTATTTCTTCCGATTTCGGTTTCTCAGTCTTCTGATAGCCTTCGATAGCCACAGAAGCCTTGTTGCGATCCTTGTTCTGACGTTCCTGAATAAAACGTTCCGACTCCAACCGCAGATTCTTGTCTGTGCTGAACTCTTTCACAAGTATGGCATACTGTTCCTCGGAAATTTTTGTATTAGGGTTCGCCTCTATCGTGTGTCCCTTCTTTTGCAGGAACTCAACAACCGTCGAAATTCCTACATTCAAGTCTCTTGTAACTTTGTTTAACCTTATCGTCATATTTCAAATTAAATGAATAATGGAGTGAGAGAGAGTGTGAATGTGTCAATTACTCATACTCCTCGAACTCCGATTTCAAAATACGTATTACCTCGTCCACAGTTTCTTCTTCGAGGTCCGTTTTCTCAATCAACATCTCACGCGGAGCGTTCAGTACAGCCTTTGCCGTATCTACTCCGATGGCCTTGATGGCGTCGATCACCCAACCGTCGATTTCATCGCGGAATTCGTCCAGGTAGATGTCTTCGTCCTGCAAAGCCTCATCCAATTCACGGAACACATCAATCGTGTACTCAGTCAACATACTGGCCAGCTTGATATTCAAACCGCCTTTACCAATAGCCAGCGACACCTCGTCCGGTTTGAGGAACACCTCTGCCTTGTGTTCTTCCTCGTTCAAGCGGATAGAAGACACCTTAGCCGGGCTCAAAGCGCGCTGAATAAATAAGGAGATATTCGATGTATAGTTGATCACATCGATATTCTCATTGCGAAGCTCGCGTACGATGCCGTGAATACGACTTCCCTTCACACCTACACAGGCTCCTACGGGATCAATTCTGTCATCATACGATTCGACCGCGATCTTGGCACGTTCGCCGGGGATGCGGGCAATCTTACGGATGGTGATTAAGCCATCGTTGATTTCGGGTACTTCCATCTCGAACAAGCGTTGCAGGAAGACGGGCGAGGTACGCGAAAGGATAATTTTCGGATTGTTGTTCTTGTTATCCACGCGCGCTACCACGGCACGGGCTGTTTCGCCTTTGCGATAGAAATCAGACGGGATCTGTTCGGTCTTGGGAAGCAACAGTTCATTGCCTTCGTCGTCGAGCAGCAGCATCTCTTTTTTCCAGATCTGATATACTTCCGCATTGATGATAGAGCCTACCCTATCAATGTATTTGTTGTAAATACTATCTTTTTCCAGCTCAAGTATTTTCGAAGCCAGTGTTTGGCGAAGATTCAGAATAGCACGACGACCGAACTTGGCAAAGATCACCTCATCGGTCACCTCTTCGCCTACTTCGTACGAAGCGTCGATTTTCTGTGCTTCAGTCAACGAAATCTGCATGTTGGGATTCGCCAGATCCTCGTCGGCTACTACCTCGCGGTTCCGCCATATTTCGAAGTCTCCTTTATCCGGGTTCACGATCACGTCATAGTTCTCGTCTGTGCCAAACATCTTAGCAATAACACTCCGGAATGACTCTTCGAGCACACTCATCATCGTGGTTCTATCGATATTCTTCAGCTCTTTAAATTCCGAAAATGTATCAATCAAGCTGATTGTTTCCTCTTTCTTGGCCATAATTATTTAAAACTTATTAAGTATTTCGTATATTTCACATCATCGTAAGCGAAGGTTTCTTCTACTTCCACCAGCTTAGGGCGCTTGTCGCCTTCGGCTTTCACCTTCTTCTGAACGGCTGCCACAAACTTATCTTCGTCGGCATTTTTCAGTACGCCGGTCAGTTTGCGTCCGTCTTTCGTGAGTATTTCCACATCGCAACCGATGTGGTTATAGTATTGCTGCAGCACCTTGAAAGGCTGCCCGATTCCGGCAGAACCGACTTCCAACTCATAATCTTCCGCCTCCCGGTCCAATTTCGATTCGATGTGGCGGCTAAGCTCCACACAATCTTCAATCCATACTCCTTCCGCATGGTCTATTTCGACCACGATCCGATTGTCGGCGCTAATGGCTACTTCCACCAGAAAGTAATCCTGGCCTTCCAACCATTCCTCCACAATTTGACAAACAATTTTCTTTTCTATCATCGGTACTTTGTAATAAGAACAAAAAAAGGAGCTTAATCGCCCCTCACCTCTTCATCCCATTTCGGGCACAAAGATATAAATAATATGTTCATCAACAAAATATTAGAAGAAAAACATGCATAAGCCGAGTGCAAATGCCTCCTTTTTAAGAAGAGAACATGGCCTTGCAGAGAGATGCTTTTCTGTACTTATTAAAAAACATTGCATTTATTAACGTTACTTTAAGAATATTTATTACTTTTGCCTTCAATTATCCTATCAAGGTACTTTTCCATAAAAGAACCATTTGTAAGTATTCACTCTTAATTATCTCTAAAATGAACGCAAACATTTCGTCCAGAATCAAGATTCTCAGTGTTATGATCGGCTTGTTAAGCATTACTCCCATTGCCCAAGCACAGTTTTTACGGACATCTTATTTCATGGAAGGGGCTAGTCAGCGCACTCAGCTGAACCCGGCCTTGCAGCCCACCCGCGGCTATATCAATTTTCCGGTACTCGGTATGTTTAATGCATCGGCATCGTCCAACAGCCTGAGTGCTCAGGACGTCATCGACATCATCGATTCGAGCGACGACTTCTATCGGAACGATAAGTTTATGAACCGCCTGAAAACGGACAACTCCTTGAATGCTTCGATCAATACCGATGTCATTTCCTTCGGCTTCTTCCGGGGAAAGAGCTTCTGGTCGTTCAATGCCGGACTGCGTACCGACATCTATGCTTCGGTGCCGAAAACCATGTTCGAGTACATGAGGGAGATGGACGCGTACGACTTCGACTGGAGCAAATCCTTCGACGTCCGCAACCAACAGGTACGTGCTAATGTCTATACGGAAATCGGAGTGGGCTACTCACGCCCCATCAACGACCGGTTGATGGTGGGTGCCCGGTTGAAGTTCCTCGGAGGAGGAGCCAACATGAAATTGAATGTTGAAAATATATATGTAGGAGGTACTAACATTCCTTCGCGCGAAGATGTGTACAGTAATCCGGACCTACTTCAAAACATGAGCGCCGACATCCGGGTCAAAGCTACCATGGAAGGCTCGTTCAAAGGATTGGAGCTGGAACATAACGACGAAGGATACATCGACGAACTCTCTGTGGGCGGATACGGCGTAGCCGGCTATGGTGGTGCCATCGACCTCGGTGCGTCGTACCGCGTGCTGGACAACCTGACTGTATCGGGTGCGTTGCTCGACCTGGGATTTATCTCCTGGTCGGCCGGATCATCGCGCATTGCCCAGACTTCGCTCAACGAACATTATGACCAAAATAACTGGGAAGAATTCTACAATCGTACCGAAGGTGGCGACGTGCTCGACTTCGACTTGCTACAATTCAAGGAAGAGAAAGCCGACAAGGGGCGCAACACTTCCCTGGCTTCTACTCTGGTACTGGGAGCCGAATACGCCATCCTGAACAACAAGGTAGCTTTCGGTGTACTTTCCACCAACCGCTTCCTGCCGGAGGAAACCTTCTCTGAGATAACTCTTTCGGCCAATTACCGTCCGAAGAGCTGGTTCAACGCGGCCCTGAGTTACTCCATGATACAGAGTGCCGGCAAGTCGTTCGGTGCAGCCGTGAAGATAGGCCCGTTGCTGGTAGGTACTGACTACATGTTCCTGGGCGATAACACGAAATGCGCCAACGCTTACTTAGGTCTCTCCTTCGCGATAGGTAAAGCAAGAAGATAACCTCTTACACCGTGCGTTTTTTTGATTTTATCTTGCACGCTGTCACGATTTCCGATTTATTTGACTGATAATAAGAAGATTATCCTGTGACAGATACCAGTTTTATCCTACACGTGTTTCATCGGAGGAAACTTGGTGTTCCAACCTTTGAAACAGACTGTTTGCTCCTTTGAAACAGGGCTTTTGCTTCTTGCTTCCGGGGCAATACAAGGAAGCAAACGGGGCAGTAGCAACAAGCAAGTATGGTGAATACCCTAAATCGTGGTAAATAAATGGCGAATAAAATCACAAAAACACATAGGGAGGAGAGGTTGAAGCGATAAGCAACAGGAGCGGCCCTTGACAAATAGCCAAGAGCCGCTCACACAAACACAATCTAATTCCTACTACTTACTTATTTATTCGGGGTATCCCATTTCTTGGTATCCGAGCAGTTGATGTTCAGCACCTGATTGCCGGTCTGTATGCGGAAGTCACCCTTTTCCAGAATCCACTTGCCATCATAACCCACATAAGCCAGGTCGCTGGCTTTCAGCGTCAGCGTCACGGTCTTGGTTTCGCCGGATTGGAGTTCTACCTTCTCAAAGGCACGCAGACGACGGTTGTCCGGAGTAAGGGTAGCGATCAGGTCGCTGGCGAAAAGCAGTACGCTTTCTCTGCCCACACGGTCGCCGGTGTTCTTCACGTCGACGGTGAACACCAATTCGTCGGCAGCGGTGAAGCTGGGTTTATTCACTTTCAGGTTGCTGTACGCGAAGTTGGTATAGCTCTGACCGTAACCGAAAGCCCACTGTACCGACACTACGGCATTGTAGTCATACGCACCGGCCATGGTATCAGTACTTTCGCAGGGCTTGTAATCATACGTGGTCAGGGAGTTGATCTCCTTCGGATAAGTATACGGCAGCTTGCCGCTGAAGTTGGCATCGCCTGCTACGAGGTTGGCCAGTGCGTCACCCCCATAATTGCCCGGAAGCATGATGTTGATGATGGCTTTGGACAGCGGTTCGATGTCGCGCATGATGCGGGGACGACCTTCGTTCAGCACCAGGATGATGGGCTTGCCAGTGGCAGCCAACGCTTTCACCAGGTTCATCTGGTTGACGGAGAGATTCAGATCGGTCAGGTTGCCCGGTGTTTCGCAATACGAGTTTTCACCGATGCAAGCCACGATATAGTCCACATCGGCGGCAGCAGCCACGGCCTTCTCTATCTGCGGTTCGTTCTCCTGCCAGTAAGCTCCCGGTTCTTTGTAGGTCACACCGGCTTCGTATACCACATTGGCTGTGCCAAACTTATTCTGGAATGCTTTGAGGATGGTGTTGTAAGCAGCGGTGTACTGCGCCACCTTGTCGCCCTGCCAGGAGTACGACCATCCGCCGTTCAGCGTACGCATGGAGTGGGCGTTCGGTCCGGTGAGAAGCAGCTTCTTGCCGGCAGCCAGCGGGAGTATCTTGTCTACGTTCTTCAACAGCACCATTGACTCTTCGGCGGCACCCAACGCAACGGCAGCAAATTTCGGACTGGCGAAATCGGGATAGTCAGATGTCTTCCAATTAGGTTTGTCGAACAAGCCCAGACGGTATTTCAAGCGAAGCACGCGACGTACCGCGTCGTCGATGCGCGACATCGGTACTTCTCCTTCGTTCACCAATTCTTTCAGATAGTTGCAGAAGCTCCACTCGTACGGCACCATCGACATGTCGATGCCGGCATTGATAGCCATCTTGATGGCTTCTTTCTTCGAAGCGGCTACTTTGTCGCGCGAATACAGGTTATTGATATCCGCCCAGTCGGTCACGATCAAGCCGTCCCAACCCAGGTCTTCTTTCAGCCATTGTGTGAGGAGTTCATAGTTGGCATGAAACGGGAGTCCATTGTTCATGGCCGAGTTCACCATCACCGAGAGCGCTCCGGCACGGATGCTTTCGAGGAAAGGGGCGAAATGTTTCTCGCGCATATCCTGCAAGGTGATGGACGACGGAGTACGGTCTTTGCCCGATACGGGAACACCGTAGCCCATGTAGTGCTTCATACAGGCAGCGATGGAGTTCCGACCGATGTGGTTGGGGTCGGTGCCCTGGAAACCAAGTACCGACTCGCGACCCATTTCGGCATTGACGTACGCATCTTCACCGTAGTTCTCCCACTGGCGCGGCCAGCGCGGGTCACGACCGAGGTCGACTACCGGAGCAAATGTCCAAGGGATGTTTCCGGCTTTGGTTTCGTAGGCGGAGATCTCCGAACCTTGACGTACTAACGCACGGTTGAACGTAGCTGCCATGTTGATGCCTTGCGGGAAGAAGGTGGCACCGGCGGTATACGTAGCACCGTGAATCTGGTCGACTCCATATATACAAGGTATACCGATCTCTTTCATCGACTTCTCTTGCAGACGAGTGATGAGCTGCGTCCAGATTTCATTGGATACAGCCGAACCATAAGGAACGTTCAGGATGGAACCTATTTTGTATTTGGAAATGATAGAGTCCAGATTGGCTTCGTTGAATTCGAATCCGTTGCTACCATTGGTTCCCGGTTTGATGAGTAAGTCGATGGCAAGCTGTGTCATCTGCCCGATATTCTCGTCGAGCGTCATCTTCTGGAGTGTTTTCTCGATGTTCTTTTCGATCTTCGGATCGGCCGGGATAGCCGGAGCGACCGTTTTCTGCGCCGAAGCCGACAGCAGGGTGGCTGCTAAAGCTACGGATACTAAGATTTTTTTCTTCATGATATAAATGTATGATAAAGGGTTATAAAGCGTAATCTGTATTAGAAACGATTCAACAGGCGTCTTCCCTAAGAATTCTTTCCGAACGTCGACGAACAAAAGTAGTGAAATTAACCATATACCATCTCCCCGGAATGTTGCAAACTAGGTTCTCCTAACAAATTGGGGGGCTTTCATTTACATTTTATACCAAAAGTATTATCTTTGAGCTCAACAACTAAAAAAACAATTCCATCATGACACACCGTTTGAATACGAATAAACAATTCATGCTAGGTAACGGCATCCTGGCTTTTGCCGTGATTATCGTCGTAGTGATCTTCGTCTATATGAGCATGAGGCTGCAACGGAAGAAGGATGCCGAACGGCTTTTCCTGGAAACATACTCCATCAGCCTGACGAAAGGTTTCGCGGGCGATTCGGTATCGGTATTTATCAATGATAGCCTGATTCTGAATAAGACGATCAGCGAGGAGCCCTTCACCTTCGAGGTAGGACGCTTTGCTGACGAGAGCGCACTGATGATTGTGGACAATGCCACAGAACATGTCTCGCTGTTCGAACTAAGCATCAAAGGAGGTACCTATCGGTTTGAGAAAGAGGCCGACGGGGTGAAACAACTGGCGCAATAGTTTTTAATTCACCACAGAGTCACACAGAGTTCCACAGAGTTTTTATTGTTTAGTGGGTAGAGTTCACCACAGAGGACGCAGAGAACACAGAGGAAAAACTGTCAATTGTCAATTGTTCATTGTCAATTATTTCTATATCTCCGTGCGGTACTGCTTCAGTTCTTCGCGCAGTTGGGCTGAGTTGCCATCCGTCACTCCATCGAGCAAAGCCCAGAAGCGATCGCTATGATTCATCTCCCGGGTGTGGCAGAGTTCGTGCAACAGCACATAATCAATCAGGTGCGAAGGCAGCAATATCAGATAATAAGAAAGGTTGATATTCTGCTGGGCGGAACAACTCCCCCAGCGACCTTGGCTGGAATTGATCTTCACGCTGCGGTAAGTAAACTCATGTTGTCCGGCCAGCATGTACAGACGGGGAGGCAGGATGATCTTGGCATTGCGCCGCAACGCCTCCTCGATCACCTTGTGCAGCCAGGTCTGCAGACCGGCATCGGTAAAGTCGGCATCGGGCGGACAGACGATCTTCATATTCCCCAGCTCGGAATGAGACAGAAACTTATCGTGTGTACCCGTCACCAACGATAGTTTGAAGTAGTCGGTATCGATCCGGTAGTCCGGATCGATCAACGGGCGGGGTAGCTTCTCCCGCGACTCGGCCAGGCGGTCGCGCAACTTCTCGATGGCGCGCTCCACTTCGGCCAGCGGCGTACGTGGCGGAACGGACACATAGATAGCATCGCTCTTGGAACGAAACACCAAGCGGCGGGCACGCGGATTGACACGTATCACCACTCGCCCGAGCTGTTTATCATCGATAATTTGATCCACTTCTCACTTTTTTCTGCAAAATTAAAAGAAATAGATAGATCTATGCAACTTTCCTCAAACTCTTCACGTCTAACTCATAAATACTTAAAACAATGTGGATATGAAAACAAATATTAAAGTCTTTTCCCTGCTTCTTATGTGCATCGTGCTGGGTACCACCAAGGTCATGGCCGATAACAATGAAGAGAACCAACACTACATCACCCGCAACTTTAAGGTGACTGCATTCGACCGGATAGAACTGGCCACCGTAGCCGAAGTGATCTATACACAGACCACCGACGGCACCGCTACCTTACAGGTTTACGGTATGGATAGCTTCGTAGATCAACTTGAGGTAGACTTGAAGGACGGCGTTCTGAGACTGGAGACCGGCAAACAAGTGAAGTTTAAGAACCAAAAACTCAAGATAACCCTGGCTAGCCCGACACTGAAAAGCATCTCCTCTACCGGAGTAGGTGACATCCTGATTGACAAAGGGCTGAAGACTTCTACCCTGAAAATCAGCAGCGAGGGAGTAGGTAACGTCAAGATCCGCTCGCTCGCATGTGACGAGGTAAGCATCCACTCACAAGGAGTAGGCAACGTAGAACTGACCGGAAACGCCGGAAAGGCAGTGCTCCGCTCAGAAGGAGTGGGCAATATTGATGCCGTCGACCTGAAAGCCGGTCATGTGGAAGCTTCATCACAAGGAGTGGGCAACATCACCTGCCACGCTACCGAAGCGCTGAAAGCATCGGTGGAAGGCATGGGAAGCGTTAAATATAAAGGAAGCCCTTCGGACAAGAAGTTCACCAAAGGGGGATTCGGCTCGATCAAAGCATACTAATTACATCAAAACAATAACTCATAAAGAAATTGATTATGAAACAGATTTTATTGTCGACAATGCTCATTGCTACCTTACTGTTTAGCTTCAACGCCTGCGCGCAGAACAGAGTAACAGCCAGCAAAAAGTACATCACCAAAGAGGTGAAGGTAAACTCGTTCAACTCCATTCGGATACAGGGAAGCCAGGATGTGGTATTCACACAGGCATCGAAGTCATCCGTAGAGGTCTATGGTTCGGACAACATTATAGAGCTGATGGATATCTACGCAGAGGACGGTACGCTGGTGATCAAGTTCAAGAAGGGCGTCTCTATCATGAATAGCGGCAAACTGGAAGTACGGGTGAGCAACCCGACACTGGCTAATGTCAGCATACAGGGATCGGGCGACTTTAAGTTGGCCAACGGTATCAAAGGAGAACAGAACATGAAATTCAGCATCCAGGGTTCGGGCGACATCCAAGGATCAAACATCGCTTGCGGACAGTTCGGTCTCTCTGTTCAGGGATCGGGTGATATCACACTGGGCAATATAGACGCCAAACAGGTAGATGTACAAATCTCCGGATCGGGCGACATTGCACTGGGTAAGATAAATGCCGGACAAGTACGTGCACAGATTGCCGGATCGGGCGATGTGTCATTCAGTGGCAAATGTGAAGAAGCCAGCTTCTCCATCGCCGGTTCGGGCAATATCAGTGCCGATGATCTGAAATCTGAAAAGACGACAGCTTCGATCAGTGGATCGGGCGACTTGAGATGCCATGCCAACCAATACCTGAAAGCCACTGTCAGCGGAAGCGGAAGCATCGGCTACAAAGGTAATCCGTCAGAGACTGAATTCTCCAAGAAGGGAGTACACAAGTTGTAACCAGCACACCATACCAAACAATAAAAAGGCTACTGCATCACGCGGTAGCCTTTTTATTTAGTTAGTTTTGAAAAGTTGAGAGAATTGAAACTTCACAGCTTCGTCTATTCTTCTGTTGTTTTAATAAGCACACTAACTATATTTATATTAAAGCAAATGAAAATTTCTTGTTTATGAACCTTGTTTCATCGCCGTGGCCAACTTCTGGATGAATGTAGCATTCATATTCCCGGTAAAGTTTACCACCATGAAATGGTTCTTACTCTGTACCAACATCACCAGTTCGATAATCGACTTGTTCCTCTTCCGTATCAGGATGCGGCAATTCTCCGAATCTCCTTCGTACGAAAGGAAAGGCTCAAATCGTCTCGAGTTCTTCTCCACAATCTTCACCGCATCGTCGTAATACTGTTGGCCTTTGGTGTCGGCGGTCAGCATCTGCATGCTTTTCAGATTGGAGAGGATGTCGAGCACCTCTTCGTTTTTCTCGCCTTCGCTGTTCATGATCTCTTCCATCATCCGTGGACTGATGGTGACACAGGTGAGATTGGAATCTTCCTTGTGGTCGTTCATGAAGCGGGAAGCGAAGTCCTGCGCCATTATCGACACAGTGAATCCTGCCATCCAGCAGAGTAAAAGAACACGTTTCATCATTCAGCTATTCTCTGACCTGCACGTGTGCCACACTGTCGGCTTCGAGCTGGTCCTGCGATTTGTTAATTCCTTCGGACAGGATCATGAGCGCGGAAGATACCTGCTTGTAGGCCACTTCCGGATCATCATACGTATCCTTATAGCTTTCATAATTGTAATCGAGTGCGTCGTTGCCGAAGACAGTATGCTGGGCTACATTGCCCAAAGAAAGCATCAGGGCCACCACGGCTGCTGCTTTGAGCAGCGGCATGAAGCGGTGACGCAACGTCAGGCGGCGTGCCTTGACCACCGGTGTTTCCACCTGTGCCAGTATGCGGGCGTCAAAGTCTGCTCCCAATCCTTCTTCTTGCTGTACCTGTTGGTATACGAACAGGCTCTTATACGGAAGCAAGTGAGCGGGAACCTCTTCGCCGGCGAAGAAGTGGCGGAGTTGCGCTTCTTCCTCGAGGGAAGTTTCGCACTGCCAGTAACGCTCCAAAAGTTGTTCTACATACTTACAATCCATACTCGTCTATTTCTGTATACTGTTGTTTCACTTTCTGCCGGGCCCGGAACAGGTTTACTTTGACTTGTTCCTCGGTCAGTTGCAGAATGTCGGCAATCTCTTTGTAACTCTTCCCTTCGATGTCCCGCAGTTGCATGATAGTGCGCTGTTTCTCGGGAAGCTCGTTGATCAAGCGGTGGATGATGCGCAGTTGCTCTCGTTCCGCCAGTTGGTCGTAGGGCGTGGATGCTTCAGCTTCTTCCTCCATCTCCGGGGTCAGTTCCACGGTCTGTGTGTCCATTCGTCGGCTACGGTCTATGGCCAGATTCCTGGCAACCACCAGGCAGTAGGCTTCTATCGATTCGTAGCGGGACCACTCTTCCCGTTTGTTCCAAACCCTGATCATGGTGTCCTGAACTACATCTTCGGCTTCGGCGCGGTCCATCGTGATGCGGAGCGCCAACCGGAAGAGTTTGTCTTTCAGCGGCAGAATGTCGTTTCGGAAGCTGATTTCTTGCATCTCTAATTAAATGACGGATGGGAAAACCGAAAGTTACAGGCAGTCGGCACTTTTTTTCAATTATTTTTTGATCACCGTTCCGCCTTCTCCGTTAATGGCTGTGGCTAA
The DNA here is from genome assembly GCA_031554505.1 of Bacteroides sp. Classification (GTDB taxonomy): domain Bacteria; phylum Bacteroidota; class Bacteroidia; order Bacteroidales; family Bacteroidaceae; genus Bacteroides. The sequence goes on from JAVBVI010000121.1 coordinate 23,573, forward strand.
GGTGATTACCACTTGAGAGACTCCTGCATGGATGGCATCAAAAGAGTTTTCGAGCTTGGGGATCATGCCGCCTTGTATGATTCCTTCGGCTACGTACTGTTCGAACTGGGCGCGGTCGATGGCGGGGATTACACTGTCGTCGTCGTTCTCGTCGCGGAGCACGCCTTTCTTCTCGAAGCAGAAGATGAGGGTGACGTCGAAGTGACGGGCCAGTGCTTTGGCGGTTTCGCCGGCAATGGTATCGGCATTGGTGTTGAGCAGGTGGCCTTGTCCGTCGTGCGTGAGGGGGGCCATGACGGGTACCACTCCTTTGTGGATCAGATCGGCCAGGAGTTCGGAGTTGACCTGCTCCACGTCGCCCACGAAGCCGTAGTCTACATCCTTCACGGGGCGTTTCACCGAGCGGATCACATCCATGTCGGCACCGGTCAGTCCCATGGCATTGACGCCGCAGGCTTGCAGTCCGGCTACGATGTTCTTATTCACCAGTCCGCCGTACACCATGGTGACGACCTTCAGTGTTTCGGCATCGGTGATGCGGCGACCGTTGACCATCTGGCTTTCGATGCCCAGCTGTGCAGCGATCTTCGTGGCCGAGCGTCCGCCGCCGTGTACCAGGACTTTATGCCCGGGGATGGCGGAGAAGTCGTTTAATAAACGACTGAGGGTGGCGTCCTCTTCTACGATTTTGCCACCCACTTTGATTACAGTCAGTTTTTCTTTCATATATCTTATTCCAAATAGGTATATCCATAAAGTCCCGAACGGTAGTTGGACAGGAATTCTTTTCCTTCTTCGACCGATATCTTTCCTTCTTTTACCGACTTGGTCACCCATATTTCGAGGGTGCGGACCAGCTTCTTGGGGTTGTATTGCACGTAGTCCAGCACTTCGGCCACCGTTTCGCCGTCGATGATCTGGTCGATGGTGTAGCCTTTCTCGTGTACCGATACGTGTACGGCGTTGGTATCGCCGAAGAGGTTGTGCATATCGCCCAGAATCTCCTGATACGCGCCCACGAGGAACACACCTAAATAATCAGGTTCCTTGCCTTTGAGGCTGTGCACGGGCATGTAGTGCGATACGTTGCGGGTGGAGATGAAGTTGGCTATCTTCCCGTCCGAGTCGCACGTGATGTCTTGCAACGTGGCCTGGCGGTCGGGACGTTCATCGAGCCGCTGTATGGGCAGGATGGGGAATATCTGGTCGATGGCCCAGGAGTCCGGGAGCGACTGGAACAGGGAGAAGTTGCAGAAGTATTTATCGGCCAGCAACTTCGACAGTCCGCGGAACTCGTCGGGGGCGTGTTTCAGTCCGCCGGCGATCTGGTTGATCTCCCGGGTGATGGACCAGTAGAGACGTTCGATCTGCGCGCGGGTCTTCAGGTCCACAATGCCGTGGCTGAAGAGGTCGAGTGCTTCTTCGCGTATCTGCTGGGCGTCGTGCCAGGCTTCGAGCATCTTGTTCTGGTTCAGCTGATCCCATATATTATAGAGTTCACGCACCAGTTCGTGGGCACCTTCGCCGGGTTCTTCCTCGTCGTCCCATTGGGGCAGAGTGGCTGTTTCGAGCACTTCGAAGATGAGCACCGAATGGTGGGCGGTCAGTGCGCGTCCGCTTTCGGTGATGATATTGGGATGCGGGATGCCGTTCTTATCGCTGGCGTCGACCAGGGTAGAGATGGAGTCGTTGACATACTCCTGAATGGAGTAGTTCACGCTGCTCTCGCTGCTGGACGAGCGGGTACCGTCATAATCCACGCCGAGTCCGCCGCCGATGTCGACAAACTCCGGTTTGAAGCCCATAGCATGGAGTTGCACGTAGAACTGTGAAGCTTCGCGCAAGGCGGTCTTGATACGACGTATCTTGGTCACCTGACTGCCGATGTGGAAATGGATCAGCTTGAGGCAGTCCTTAAGGTCCTTCCGTTCGAGGTAGTCGAGTGCTTCGAGCAGTTCGCTGGAGGTGAGTCCGAACTTACTGGCGTCACCGCCTGAATCTTCCCATTTGCCACTACCGGAAGAAGCTAATTTGATGCGAATACCAATATTAGGCATCACATTTAATTGCTTCGCCATCTTGGCGATGAGTTTTAGCTCGTTCATCTTCTCGACGACGAGAAATATACGTTTACCCATTTTCTGTGCCAACAGCGCCAGTTCGATGTAACTTTCGTCTTTGTAACCGTTGCAGATGATGAGTGAATCAGAATCCGTATTTATAGCAATTACGGCATGCAGCTCGGGTTTGGAGCCGGCTTCGAGGCCGAGATTGAACTTCTTGCCATGACTGATAATCTCTTCCACCACCGGTCGCATCTGGTTGACCTTGATGGGGTAGATGATGAAATTCTGGGCCTTGTATCCATACTCTTCGGCGGCCTGTTTGAAGCAGTACGACGTTTTCTCGATACGATTGTCCAGAATATCCGGAAAACGAACCAGCACAGGGGTTGCCACATCGCGCAATTGCAATTCGTCGACCAGTTCTTTCAGATCGACTGCCACTCCGTCTTTACGGGGGGTGACTACCACATGCCCTTTTTCACTAATACCAAAGTACGAGGTGCCCCAACCATTGATGTTGTACAACTCCTCAGAATCTTCAATACGCCATTTTCTCATTTTACAAATTCTGTTGTGTTTTAGTAAATAAAATAGGAGGCAAAAGTACGTATAAATCTATAGTTTACAATCAGAAAGGTGGTTTTTTTAATAATTAACAGGCAAAATAGTGAGGCAGGGAGTATCACAGGGAGAGCAATGTTTTCAGGCGGGTCACCGATTGGTCAATCTGCCAACGGTTTTCCAGCTCATCACCATTGAAAATGTATTGCGCCTGATGGTAGAAAGATGCCCGCTTTTCAAGGGCCGAGATGATAAATGCCTGGAGCTCTTCGTCGGTCTTCCCCTGTAGAATCGGACGTTGCTGTTTGGCTACCCGCAGCCGCTGGAACAACACCTCCGGGCGAACATCGAGAAAAACCGTTTGTCCGCTGCGGTTCATAAATTCCATGTTATCGAAGAAGCAAGGAGCTCCGCCGCCGGTGGAGATGACTATATTCTCAAATTCGGCCACCTCGTGCAGCATGGAGCGCTCCAGTTCCCGAAATCCAGCCTCGCCCCGCTCTGCGAATAGCTCGCCTACCGATTTATGGCATCGTTCTTCGATGTACCAATCAAGGTCCACGAAGGAAAGTTGGAGCTGGCGGGCAAATGCTTTGCCCAAGGTAGTTTTACCGGCCCCCATATAGCCGGTGAGGAATATCCGTATCATCTTTGTTTTTGCTATTTGCGTGCAAAGGTAATGATTCCGGAGAAAACAGCAGAGCCACGGATGGGAAAATCTTTATCGATTTCGACATCCGCGGCTCTCTTATTCACACATTCACTGATTTTACTTGAATATCTTTACGCGTTCGGACAACGGTTTAAATGTTTTATCACCGGGCTCGTTCGTTGGCAGTCCGAACGGCATTTGAGATACGAGGGTCCAACTTTCGGGCAATCCCCAGGTGCGACGCACTTCCTCATCAATCAACGGATTGTAGTGTTGCATGGAAGCACCCAGTCCGGCATCTTCGAACATGGTCCATAAAGCAATCTGATGCATGGCCGATGTCTGCAAAGACCAACCGGGGAAATTGTCAGCAAAAGCCGCAAACTGTTCCTGAAGACCTTTAACAATGCTTTGGTCTTCGAAGAATAATACGGTGCCGTAACCGCAGGCAAATGAGCCGTCGATCTTGGCTTCGGTATTTTTAAATGCTTCGGGCGGTACTATTTTCCGAAGCGTTTCTTTGACTATATTCCATAACTTCTTGTGGTTTTCACCCAACAACAATACCACACGGGTAGTCTGCGAATTGAAAGCGGACGGCACGTGGGTTACCGCTAAGTTTATTATTTTCTCTATCTCCGCATCGGAAATAGGCGACTGATTCGTTATCGAATAGTAAGTCCTGCGGTGTTTCAGGGCTTCACCAAAAGATCTCTCCATAAGGGCCTCCTTTCTTAATTTGTTTGTATTTCTTTTGTTAATGAAACAAACGTTCGGGGCGAGTTGTTCGGTCGAAGAAAAATATATTTGTACCTTTACGCCCTCATTGTGATCATTGATTATGGCCAAACAGAAGTTTTACGTGGTATGGGACGGGGTGACGCCGGGTATTTACTCGTCGTGGACCGAGTGTCAACTCCAGATCAAGGGATACGAACAGGCGAAGTACAAGTCGTTCGACTCCCGGGAGGAGGCCGAGCGGGCATTCGCCTCATCGCCGTATGCGTACATTGGCAAGAAGACAGCAGCGGCAACGAAGCCTGTGCCAGGCACGCTCCCGGCGGCAGTCGTGGAGAATAGTCTGGCGGTAGACGCGGCTTGCAGCGGCAATCCCGGACCGATGGAGTACCGGGGCGTACACGTATTGAGCCGTCAGGAAGTATTCCGCTTCGGCCCGATGAAGGGGACGAACAATATCGGGGAGTTCCTGGCACTGGTACACGGGCTGGCTCTGTTGAAGCAGAAGGGGTTCGACATGCCGGTATACAGCGACAGCGTGAACGCCATCAGTTGGGTGAAGCAAAAGAAGTGCAAGACGAAGCTTCCCCGCACACCAGAAACGGAATACTTGTTCCAACTTATTGAACGCGCCGAAAAGTGGCTGCACGAAAACACCTACACCACCCGCATCCTGAAGTGGGAAACCAAAGAATGGGGCGAGATCCCGGCCGACTTCGGACGGAAATAAGCTAACCTCCCTTTCCACACACGCACACCGGTTTATCTCTTCACAGTTAAAACCATGTGTCTCATACTCTCTCTGCAAAAACGCGAATCAATCAACCATCAGCCACCAAATTGAAACAATTGGCTGTGATACAGAAACATACATTGGTGGTTGATCAAGATAAATTACCGTTTATCAACCACCAATCAACCACCATCTCCCACCAAATGCTGTCATCTCCCATCCAATAGATACACGTTCAAAGATGCAAAACAG
>JAVBVI010000076.1:0-9198 GCA_031554505.1 Bacteroides sp.
GGTTAGGGTCGCGGGTTCGAATCCCGTCTTTCGCTCACTTAGTGCGCCCAGGTGGCGGAATGGTAGACGCGCTCGTTTCAGGTGCGAGTGTTGAGAGACGTGCAAGTTCGAGTCTTGTTCTGGGCACTACGAAGTAAAGAGATCTATACATAAATGGAGAGATGGCGGAATTGGTAGACGCGCTACTTTGAGGGGGTAGTGTCAATTATGACGTGTGAGTTCGAGTCTCATTCTCTTCACTTTATTTTGCGAAAGTAGCTCAGTTGGTAGAGCATAACCTTGCCAAGGTTAGGGTCGCGGGTTCGAACCCCGTCTTTCGCTCACACTGGAAGGACCTGTCTGAAAAGATGGGTTTTGTATTTAGCCCAGGTGGCGGAATGGTAGACGCGCTCGTTTCAGGTGCGAGTGTTGAGAGACGTGCAAGTTCGAGTCTTGTTCTGGGCACCATTTTTTTGGATGATTATTTTGCGAAAGTAGCTCAGTTGGTAGAGCATAACCTTGCCAAGGTTAGGGTCGCGGGTTCGAATCCCGTCTTTCGCTCAGCTTTTTAAGAAGTGTACCTCAATACGGGGTGCACTTTTTTTATGTCCGTACATTGTGTTCATATTCGGTCGAGGTGTTCGTTTTCGGACACTTTGGTTTGTTTTAATTAGTTGATAATTAGGTAATTATTGTTGTGGCATGCTATTTGGTTAAAAAAAAGTTGTAAAATAAATGATTATGAAAAGAATATTACAGCTTTTTGTGGTGGCCTGTCTGTGTGTGCTGCCCGTTGTGGCCCAAAACGATCGTTCGATTACCTTGGAAGAAGCCATTGCTTTGGCCCGCACCCAGTCAGTAGATGCTGCTGTGGCGCTCAATGAACTGAAAACATCCTATTGGGAATATCGTACGTTCCGTGCCGATCTGTTGCCGGAAGTGAACTTCTCCGGAACGCTTCCCAATTATAAGAAGTCGTACAATGCTTACCAGAACTCGGACGGTTCGTACGCTTTCGTGCGCAACAATAGTCTTGGATTGTCGGGGCAGCTTTCTATCGACCAGAATATATGGCTTACGGGAGGTAAGCTTTCGTTGACTTCGTCGCTCGAGTACCTGAAACAACTGGAGACCGGTGGCCGTAAACAGTTCATGTCGATTCCCGTGAGTCTGGAATTGACTCAGCCTATCTTCAAAGCTAACAGCCTGAAATGGAGTCGTCGCATCGAACCGGTGCGATATGCCGAAGCCAAAGCGGAGTTTATCTCGGCTACCGAAGATGTTACTATCAAAACCATCGCTTACTTCTTCCAATTATTGCTCGCTAAGGAAACGGTAGGCACTGCTCAGCAGAATGCCCAGAATGCCGAACGACTCTACGAGGTGGCTGTGGCAAAACGTGAGATGGGGCAGATTTCAGAGAATGAGTTGCTTCAACTGAAGTTGGCTTCCCTCAATGCCAAAGCTGCGTTGACGGAGTCTATGAGCAATCTCAATGCCAAGATGTTCCAACTTCGGGCTTTTCTGGGAGTGAGCGAGGACGAGAACTTGCAGCCAGTACTTCCTGAGTCGCTTCCGGATATAGAGATGAACTACGGCAAGGTGCTCGAAAAGGCACTGGAACGCAATGCTTTTGCTCAGAATATCCGTCGACGACAATTGGAAGCCGATTATGCGGTGGCTGCTGCCAAAGGAAACCTGCGCAGTGTGGATCTGTTTGCCAGTATCGGTTATTCGGGAGTCGATCAGGAATTCTCGGCAGCCTATCACGATTTGCGCGATAACCAGATTGTACAGGTGGGAGTGCGTATTCCTCTTCTCGATTGGGGAAAACGGCAGGGAAAGGTGCGGGTAGCCAAGAGCAACCGAGACGTATCCCTCTCACGCATCCGGCAGGAACAGATGAATTTCAATCAGGATATTTTCCTGTTGGTGGAGCACTTCAATAACCAGGCGCAGCAGTTGGAGATCGCCCGCGAGGCGGATATAATCGCCCAGCAACGCTACAAAACCAGTATCGAGACATTCCTTATTGGTAAGATCAATACGCTCGACCTGAACGATGCTCAGAACTCGAAGGACGAGGCCCGACAGAAACATATTTCCGAGTTGTACAGCTATTGGTCCTATTATTATCAGGTACGCAGTCTGACTTTATGGGATTTCCAGAGAAATGAAGAATTAGAGGCAGACTTTGATGCAATTATTCGCTGAAAGAGGCAAAAAACAATATATTTGCAATCTAAAAAAAGGGAATTATGATATTAGTGATAGATGACGACAGCGCTGTGCGCTCTTCGCTTAGCTTTATGCTGAAGCGTGCGGGATATGACGTGCAGATTGCTTCGAACCCTCGGGAAGCCATGGATGTGATACGGAACATGACTCCGGCACTGATCTTAATGGATATGAACTTTACGCTCTCTACCACGGGCGAGGAAGGTCTTACCCTGTTGAAGCAAACCAAAGTGTTCCGTCCGGATACACCGGTTATCTTGATGACGGCCTGGGGAAGCATTCAACTGGCTGTGCAGGGTATGCAGGCTGGTGCATTCGACTTTATTACCAAGCCCTGGAATAATGCCGCATTGCTGCAACGTATCGAAACTGCGCTGGAGCTAACGGCTGTGAAGAAAGAAGAACCTACTTCGCAGGACAGTACGTTCCTGCGTTCGAATATAATAGGTAAGAGCCGGGAGCTGACTGAAGTGCTCAATACAGTGGCACGCATCGCCCGTACAAATGCTTCGGTATTGATCACGGGTGAGAGTGGTACGGGTAAAGAACTGATTGCGGAGGCTTTGCACAACAATAGTCAGCGGGCTAAGCAAGCCTTTGTCAAAGTGAACTTGGGCGGTATTTCGCAAAGCTTATTCGAAAGCGAGATGTTCGGTCACAAGAAAGGTGCTTTTACGGATGCTGGTGCCGACCGGATCGGGCGCTTCGAGATGGCTGATAAAGGAACGATCTTTCTCGATGAGATCGGTGAACTCGATCTTTCCTGCCAGGTAAAGTTGCTCCGGGTATTACAGGATCAGACGTATGAGGTGCTGGGCGACAGTCGCCCCCGGAAGACGGATGTGCGAGTAGTAGCGGCCACTAACGCCGATCTTTCCCGGATGGTGCAGGAACATTTGTTCCGTGAAGATCTGTTTTATCGTATCAATCTGATCGCAATCAAACTGCCGGCTTTGCGCGAACGAAAGGATGATATACCGTTGCTGGCCCGCCACTTTGCCAACCGGCAGGCGGAACTTAACGGATTGCCGCATACGGAGTTTTCAGCCGATGCGCTGCAGTTGCTCAGCCGGTTGCCCTATCCCGGCAATATCCGCGAACTGAAGAACCTGGTCGAACGTACTATCCTGGTGAGTGGAAAACCGCTTTTGACGGCTGCCGACTTCGACGGACAATACCATCATTCGGAACCTCAGAAGGCGTCGGCCCATTCGCTTACAGGTTTGACGCTCGACGAGATTGAACGGCAGACCATTTTGCAAGCGTTGGATCGGTACAAAGGCAATCTCAGTCAGGTGGCTACGGCATTGGGAATCAGCCGGGCTGCGTTGTACAGGCGGTTGGAGAAATACAATATTACCGTGAACGGATAACATTTATACCATGCGAATCAAGGGCTACTTTTTACTGCTTGTCTTTTTGCTGCTGGGTATCAGCGGATTGCTTGTTTACCTCGGTAAATGGGTGGAAGTACGCTATATCTATGTAGCGGAAGGGGTGGTGGCTATTGTCTTGCTGTATCTCACGCTCTTCTATCGCAAAATCGTAAAGCCGCTCGATGCCATTAGTAATGGTATGGATTTGTTGCGCGAGCAGGATTTCAGCAGTCGCCTGAGCAAAGTCGGACAGTTTGAGGCCGACCGCATGGTGAATGTGTTCAACCGGATGATGGAGCAACTGAAAGACGAACGGTTGCGGTTACGTGAGCAGAACCATTTTCTCGACTTGCTTATCGGGGCTTCGCCTATGGGTGTGATCATCTTGTCGCTCGATGGCGAGATAGACCAGCTTAATCCGATGGCACGGAAAATGTTGGGAGTGCTTTCCAGCGACGTTACAAAGAAGAAACTGGCAGAAGTTGACTCATCATTGGCCGTCGAACTGTCTTCCATTCCCCGGGGAAATACCGGAACAGTCCGGTTGAGTGATTCGAGTATATACAAATGCACGCACTCTACCTTTGTCGACAGAGGTTTCCAGCACTCCTTCTATCTCATAGAGAGTCTGACCGATGAAGTAGTGAGGGCAGAGAAGAAAGCTTATGAGAAAGTGATTCGGATGATTGCTCACGAGGTGAACAACACCACTGCGGGTATTACATCCACTTTGGAAACGATGGAGCAGGTGCTTTCCGAATCGGAAGGTATGGAAGATCTGGGCGAAGTGATGAAAGTTTGCTCGGACCGATGCTATTCCATGAGCCGCTTTATTACCCGTTTTGCTGATGTAGTGAAGATCCCCGAACCCCATTTATTGCCGGTTGAGTTGAACGAAACAGTCGTCTCCTGTATGCGCTTCATGGAAGGTGCCTGCATGGAAAGGGGGATTAAACTAACATTGGAGAGGAACCAGGAAAAAACGGTTGCCCGGATCGATGCAGTGCTCTTTGAACAGGTATTGGTGAACATCATCAAGAATGCGGCCGAGAGCATCGGGCAAGATGGAGAAATCCGCATCCGTGTCGCTTCGCCGGCCTACATTGAGGTGGCTGATAACGGAAAAGGTATCTCCAAAGAGGTCGAAGCAAAAATATTTACTCCATTTTTTTCTACCAAACCCAATGGTCAAGGCATCGGACTTATCTTTATCCGGGAAGTATTGATGAAGCATGGTTGTACGTTTTCATTACATACTGGTACGGATAGCTGGACTCGTTTTAAGATATTGTTTCCTTGATTTGCTTACCAGTTATGCGAGTGAAAGTAAAAAAAAGTACGTAAAATCCCCATATTAATTAAAATTATGTATATTTGCCGGACAATATAGCCTGAAAAAATATGATGGGTAATATACGTTATTTGATGCTTTTCTTATTGCTGGCCATTCCTGTATGGGTGGTTGCTGGTGGGCGTACATATAATGTTCTTTACATACAGTCGAATGAAGAGAAAACCCCTTGGATGTCCGAACACTTGAAAGGACTGAAAGCTGGGTTTGCCAGTCTGGATGTTGAGGTAGATATAGTGACTGAGTACCTGGATGCTGAAGCATGGACGTTTACCGCCGAAAAAGTGCTTATGCGGCGATACTGCGACCGGGCCAGGGAACGTGGAGTCGACTTGATCATCACATCGGGCGATGAAGCATTCCATTCTCTGCTGCTTAGCGGAGATTCGTTACCCTATCAGGTTCCGGTTGTTTTTTATGGGGTGAAATATCCCGATATGGATCTGATAAAGAATCACAAAAATTTTTGCGGATATACTACTACGCCAGATTTCAATTTGCTTTTGGAGCATGCCAAGGATGTGTTCCCGGAGATACGTGAAGTCGTTTGTGTAGTCGATAATAGTTTCCTTTCCCAACGGGGATTTAAAGAATTAGAAAAAGGTTGGGCGAAATATTCTCAAACACATCCCGGGTGCCAGTTTAATACGTTCAACGTACAAACTGATATGACTCATAAGGTAATTGCTGCCATTTGTAATGCGCGTAATAGTTACGGTCGTGTGGTGGTTGTACCCAAATGGTCGGATTTCTTTTCGTTTTTGGGTAAGAACGCCAAAGCTCCTTTCTTTTCGACCCAATGCGAGACGCTGACCAATGGGGTGTTCTGTGCTTACGATGCCGAGCCTTATGAAATAGCCCGCCTGGCCGCTGTGCGGGCCGGGAAAGTGCTGATGGGTGAGAAACCTAAAGATATAGGGGCCGATCCCATTCTCCTCGATTTTATTTACGACCATAAGCAGCTGACTTTCTTCCATGTGAGCAAGGAGCGTGTGAAGGGTGGGGTAGTGATGAACGTACCCTATAATGAGAAGTACCAATGGTATTTCGTGCTGCTCTATTCGGCTATATTGGTTATCTTCATCGCTATCGTTCTTTGGCTGATTCGTGCCAATCGCCGGGAGGCCCGCCGTAGGATGCATGCGCAGACCCGATTGTTGGTGCAAAACCGGTTGGTAGCGCAGCGTGACGAATTCGATAATATATTTCACTCCATACGCGATGGGGTGGTTACTTATGATACGGATTTGAGGGTTCACTTCACCAATCGTTCGTTGCACCGCATGCTCAATCTGCCGGAGAACATGGCCACCCGTCCATACGAAGGGATGACGGTTGGCAGTCTGTTTAAGATTTACAATAGTGGGGAAGATATATTGGTTCCTATGCTGAAGCAGGTACTACGCAAGGAAATGCGGTTGGTTATTCCGGACAATTCTTTCGTACAGGAAGTGCAAAGCGGTAACTATTTTCCGATTTCCGGCGAATTAGTACCGTTATATATGAATAGCCGGGTAAGCGGTATTGCCCTTTCCTTCCGAAATGTTTCCGATGAAGAAATGAATAAGCGTTTCTTCAGTCTGGCGGTGGAGGAAAGTTCTATCTACCCCTGGCAATTTAATGTGCGTACCGGCAGCTTCACATTCCCCGTTGGATACCTCAAACTGCAGGGATTGGAAGATGAAGCCATCACGCGCGATATGATGGAAGACCGGGTACATCCCGATGACTTGCCCGAAGTCCGCAGCTTGTTTGACTCCGTGTTGACAGGAATGAGTCCACGTGTTCGCATGATTTATCGTCAACGGAATGTGCATGGCAAGTACGAATGGTGGGAATACCGCATATCGACTCTCAATGGGATGACGGACGATTTGCCTTACAATATATTGGGTGTGTGTCAGAGCATCCAGCGCTATAAAGAAACGGAAGAAGAGCTTACTTTAGCACGCGACAAGGCCCTGCAGAGCGATAGACTGAAAACCGCTTTCCTGGCCAACATGAGCCACGAAATACGTACTCCGCTGAATGCCATTGTAGGATTCTCCGACTTACTTCGTGATACGGAAGACTTTAGTCAGGAAGAGATCTCGAACTTTATCTATACCATTAATCGCAATTGCGGATTGTTGCTGGCTTTGATCAATGACATTCTCGACCTGTCGCGTATAGAGTCGGGAACCATGGACTTCCAGTTTGCTAATCATAGCATTCCTCTGTTGCTGAAAGAGGTATACGCTTCGCAAACGCTCAATATGCCACCCCATGTGAAATTGGTGCTCGACATGCCCTCACATAAGAAATACATAATGACCGATAACGTTCGCTTGCAGCAGGTTATCAATAATCTGATTAATAATGCGGCGAAGTTTACCGTTACCGGATCCATCACTTTCGGATATCAGGAAGAAGAAGATGCGATCACTCTCTTTGTGGAAGATACCGGTATGGGGATCTCCAAAGAGGGAATTCAGCATATCTTTGAACGATTCTATAAAGTAGACAATTTTACCCAGGGAGCAGGACTGGGACTCAGTATCTGTATGACGATTGTGGAACGATTGAACGGGACCATTTCCGTCAGCTCCACCGAAGGAAAAGGTACTCGCTTCATGGTTCGCCTACCCGATAATTGTGACATTTGAGTATTACCTATCCTGCCTGAAAACATTTTGACGGGTAGGGCTGTTGATAATACTGAACGTTAAATCATTTAACAGGAAAGTGAGTTAGAGTGAACGTTTGTTTATAGAAATGGGGTTGGAACTAAAATAATTCCTTTTAGACTATTTTATCCGACTTATGGAACTTTATTGTTATTTATATTGAATCTACCTTTGTCGACAATTTAATTTTATATAAAATAAATGTAATGATGGAATGCAACATTAAACCGGCATCGGGCCGTCTTGGCGTACTTGTCGTTGGAGTAGGTGGGGCCGTAGCCTCCACGTTTATTGTAGGAACATTGGCTGCCCGTAAAGGACTCACAAAACCTATAGGTTCGATCACGCAACTGGCAACTATCCGGTTGGGAAAACGTAATGAGAACCGCTTCCCTAAAATTAAAGACGTTGTGCCCTTGGCAGGGATGAACGATCTCGTGTTCGGTGGATGGGATATTTTCCCGGAAGATGTATATGCTGCTGCTCAGCATGCGGAAGTACTTGAGCAGAAAGACTTGGAAGGTGTAAAAGAAGAACTCCAGGCCATCAAACCGATGAAGGCTGCTTTCGATCAGGAATGGGTAAAACGTCTGCACGGAACACATGTGAAAGAAGCTGCCAACCGTTGGGAACTGACCCAGCAACTGCGTCAGGACATCCGCGACTTCAAGGCTGCTAACGGTTGCGACCGTGTGGTGGTAATCTGGTCGGCCAGTACGGAAATCTATTTGCCGCTGTGCGACGAACACCAGTCATTGGCTACTTTCGAAAAGGCAATGAAGGAAAACAAGACAGAAGTGGTTGCCCCGAGTATGTGCTACGCTTATGCTGCCATTGCCGAAGGCGCTCCGTTCATCATGGGTGCACCCAACTTGTGCGTGGATATGCCTGCCATGTGGGAATTCGCCGATCAGCAGAAGGTGGCTATCTGCGGTAAAGACTACAAAACCGGACAAACCATGTTAAAGACCGTTCTAGCTCCGATGTTGAAGACTCGTATGCTGGGACTCGACGGATGGTTCTCTACCAATATCCTGGGTAACCGTGACGGTGAAGTGCTCGACGATCCGGATTCGTTCAAGACGAAGGAAGTTAGTAAGCTATCTGTTATCGATACCATCCTGCAACCGGAACTTTATCCGGAACTTTGTGGGAAAATTTTCCACAAAGTACGTATCAACTACTACCCGCCGCGCAAGGACAACAAAGAAGGTTGGGACAATATCGACCTCGTAGGCTGGATGGGCTATCCTATGCAGTTGAAGGTGGATTTCCTGTGTCGTGACTCTATTCTGGCTGCTCCGCTGGTACTCGACCTCGTGCTCTTCTCCGACCTGGCCCAACGTGCCGGTATGTACGGAATCCAGAGCTGGTTGTCGTTCTACTTCAAGAGCCCGATGCACGACTTTGAACATATCCCCGAACACGATTTGTTCATCCAATACACCAAACTGAAGAATACCTTGCGTAAAATGATCGGCGAAGAAACACTCGATTATATCGACTAATCTTCGTTAGACCAATGAAATATGCATTAATTGCTGCCGGAGAAGGATCCCGTCTGAAACAGGACGGGATTCTCACTCCC
>JAVBVI010000089.1:0-10368 GCA_031554505.1 Bacteroides sp.
AGATATGTAGAGACAAAAATAAGAGATAATCCTTTATTTATCTGAACACGAAGGTATATTCCAAGAATAAAATGGGGTGTTTATCAGATAAAAAAAGAAAAAATATACCTGAGATTCCAAAGAAATTGCCTATCTTAGCAGCCGAGTTATTTGACAGTATAGCATCGCAAAACGCTGAAATACGCACGGTTACTAACTCGTTACCTCTGAATTTCAAAAACTCCGCTAAAAGTTTATTCTTCAATCGGTTAAGTCAAGCCGATGAAAATCTAAAATAAACTATTATGAAACAACTATTTTGTGTACTTATTTTGATTTTTTCCCTCTTTGTATCCTGCGATAAAAGTGAAAGCCTCGGGAATATTGAACTTGAAGTAACTGAAAGAAGTATTGAATTGTCAGTCTATTATGAGCCTGAAAATATTACTTCCTCAAAAATCCCAGATCATAAGGCAAAAGTCTATTTATATTACGACGTGTCTTTGGACGAACCGTTCACTTTCGATCAGGGGAATGTTTTAAAAAGAAATGGAGAAATCGTAAATTCTCCGCAACAAGTATTTGAAATTGACGAAGACGGGTGTATCACAATAGTTCCAAAGTATGTGGACAAGCCGATTCTGTTAATCATTGAAAGCAACCATTATTCAGGAAAACTTTCGTCGATGTCTTATCCTGATTTTAAGATAAAATACAAATCGTCCTTTCTGTTTACCAAATCATTGTGCAATCTTGATTATGAGATAACTAAATAGGGAATCATTAAAACTTAATTTCTTTTAGTGAACACTAGAGACACTATTTATAGTGTGCAAGGCAGTGTGAACCAGAAGCACGACCCTTTTCCCTCTTCGGAATCGACACCGATTTGTCCGCCCATGTGCTCCACAAGGCTTTGGCTGATCGAAAGCCCTAATCCTGTCCCTTGAGCAAAAGCATTCAGCTTCACGAAGCGGCTGAAGATAGCATTCAGCTTCTCCGGGGAAATGCCGATACCGGTATCGCGTACCGCAAATTTAAGCATGTCTCCGTCCATCATCTCATAGCTCAAGGTGATCGAACCGTTGCGGGTAAACTTCATGGCATTGGTCATAAAGTTTGCCAACACCTGGGTGATACGGTTCTTATCGCCCTCGACCATGATCTGAGGAAGACTTTCATCGAACACCAGAGCAACCTCTTTCGGCACTTTCAGCGAAAAGCCTTGAATCAGCTCGCGGCAAAGCCGGCGGACGTCCACCGTTCCGGGCGTAAATTCCATGGTGCCTGCTTCGATTTTGGATATATCGAGGATATCTGAGATCAACTGTAGCAGTAAATCGTTGTTTTCCTCTATCAAGGGGATGTATTCGCGGCGTTCTTCCAGGGATTCAGTCTCGGCCAGGAGCGACGAGAATCCTACGATAGAGTTGAGCGGAGTGCGTATCTCGTGGCTCATGTTGGCCAGGAAGGCCGACTTAAGACGGTCCGATTCTTCGGCTTTTTCCTTGGCGAGTATCAGTTCCATCTCCACCTGTTTGCGGTTGGTGATGTCGGTGGCCAGTTCCATGATGGCCCACTTTCCGTCGATCCATTGAAGCGCCGTACTCTGGATGGTGTACCAGCGTTGGGTGAGGGGGTTGTAGTCTTCCCAGAAACGAACGCCTGTAGGACGATGGTCTTTGTCGAGTAGATGATGCTTTGGGCAATGCTTACACAAGCCTTCCAGCCCCGCATTCAGCATTTTCCAGCATTCTGTATTATCCACGCACGGCCCGGCCTCTTCGCGGAAAGGCTTGTTGGCAAAGAGTATCTTTAGCGAATCATAATCGGTAACGAAAATATTGGCGTTGATATTGTCCAGTACCATTTGCATGGTTTGCTGCGACTGTTGCAGGGTTTCTTCCACCTGCCGGCGTTTCGTAGTGGTGGACACGATTTGCGATATCTGGCTCATCAGTTCCACATCTTTTTCGTTCCATTCCTTTCGCCAGCAAAAATTGAACGAAAGGAAACCGAAATGGATACCGCGTTGCGACAGTGGGAAGACAGCGATGGACTTCACACTCTGCATTTCCAGGATTTCTACAATAGAGGGATGGAGTGAATAAATATCAGATGTACAGATAATATTATTGTCCTCAAGCATGTCGAACCAAGGTTTGCCCGCTTCGAGTGTCAGGCTCCGCAGATATTCTATGGCAGAGAAAATACCTTCGTTGCACCATTCGTACGTGCAACCGTAGGTTACTCCGTCAGGGTGGTTTTCCCATACCGACAAACGGTCGACGCCTGTATACTGGCCGATTTCGGCCAATGCCATGTTCATGGCTACAGATACATCTTCTTCCAGTTGCAATATTTGCAGCACTTTGATAAACAATGCCTGGCGACGATTGGTTGCCTCCAATTCTTTCTGGCTGGCTACATTCTCTTCGACCATCTGTTCGAGCTGCGTACGATACTGTTCCAGTTCTATATCGGCTTGTTTCTGTTCGGAGTGAAAAGACTTCATAATGTACTATTGATATGTAATAAAAACTTGAAAAATAGAGATTATAATATTTTGTCGGATACTGAACTGCAAAAGTAATGAATGTTTTGATATTTCAAATAAAATCGGCTATCATTATGTCAGCCTGTATACAAAAAACAACTCTAAGAATCGAAGATACTAATTGCGCGAATGGAATAAAATAATTGTTTTTGTAGTAAAACCAAGTGGTCTCCTTGCAACGTGACCATCGTCCCATTGCAAGGGGACAATGGTCACGTTGCAAGGGGACCACTAAAATTTAGGTAAACAAGTAGTTAGTTTATGAACCGGCGGACTTTAGTTTATACATATCAACCAGTTCATTTATGCATTTCGTGAAAGCGTAGAAATTACTCCATCCCGCCACCCAGCGTCCGGTATAACTCTACACTACATTGTAGTTGTTCCAACTTGTCGTTTACCCGGTTAAGGCGTGCCTGTAACAGGTTTTGTTCTGCCGACAGAACTTCCGTATAGTTGGCTTCGCCAGCCATCAGTAGTTCTTGGGTATAGCGAACGGCAGTATCCAAGGACTCCACTTCTTTCAGCCGGATTTCGTTTTTACTCAGCGAGGAGCGATAAGCGAAGAGTATGTCTGATACTTCTTTTCCGGCTGTCAATACTGTGCGTTCGAAATTCAGTAAAGCCTCTTCCTGCTGTGCTTTGGCTATTTTCAAGTTGCCCGTGAGTTGTTTCCGGGCAAAAAGCGGTTGCGTCAATCCTCCGATAAGATTGGCAAAAATATTCTCAGGTTGAAAGAATGATGAGAGCAAAGTCGATTCATAACCTATCGTGGCAGTTCCCAGGGTGAGGGCAGGATAGAAGTTAGCCCGTGCTGCGTTGGTCAACTCGAAAGCCGAGCGGAAGGACAGTTCCGCCTGTCGTACATCGGGACGTTGGGCGAGCGTCTGCGCCGGAATACCAGTTGCCATGTCGACAGGAACGCTTTGCTGTGCCAGATCATTGCGGTGGACTTCGCCCGGACGACGTCCCAGCAGCAGGCTGATAGAGTTTTCCATCAGCCGGATCTGGCTTTCCAGTGCAGGGATGGTTACCTGGGTGCGGTACAGCAAGGCTCTGCTTTGTTCCACCCCGGCCCCGTTTTGCACCCCGGCTTCTTTCAGGGATTCCATGGTCAGCAGGTTTTCTTCCAGGAGCGTTACCGTTTGCCGGGTGATGATCAGTTGTTCGTCCAGAGCCAGCAGGGAGTAATAGGAAGTGGCAATGTTGGCTATCAGTGACGTTTGTATCAGGTCGCGGTATGCCTGGCTGCTGAGGAATTGGGCATACCGGGCTTTGGACTGGCTTCGCATCTTGCCCCAGACATCCAGTTCCCAATTGGCACTGATGCCCAGAGAGTATTGCTGGGAGCCATGTTCCAATATTGTTGTCCCGTTTGCGCCTGCGCTGGTTTGGCGGTCGTTTACCTGTCCTACCAGAGAAACACCGGGGAAATAAGCGGCTTTGGCTATGTTCAAGTTGGCTTCCGCTTGCTGGATGCGGGTATAAGCTATCCGCAGATCGAAGTTGTTCGCCAGTCCTTCGCGGATCAGCGATTGTAGGGCCCTATCATGGAAATATACTGACCATGCGATAGTGGCAATGCTTGTTGTATCTGCCGGGATCTCGTCGCGGAACAGGCCGGCAGTTTCCATTTCGGGCGATTTATAGCTCTTGTTGACTACCCCGCAAGAGGTGAGTGCTGACAAGAATACTGTTGTCAGTATTATATTATATGTATGTCTCATGATAGTTATTTATTACTCATTTTTTCTTGCAGATTCTGGAACACAATGTAAAGCGATGGAATAACCAGCACGCCGACGATGGTTCCGATGGTCATACCTCCGATGGCACTGATACCGATAGACCGGTTGCCCACGGCACCTGCTCCTGTTGCAAAAAACAAGGGAGAAAGACCTGCGATAAAGGCAAACGAGGTCATCAGGATGGGGCGCAGACGGGCTACGGCTCCCTCGATGGCTGCATCGATGATACTCATTCCCTGCTTACGGCGTTGCACAGCGTACTCTACAATCAGGATGGCATTCTTGGCCAGTATACCGATGAGCATCACCATGGATATCTGCACGTAGATATTGTTGACAATACCCTGGTGAACCCCGAACATAAGCAGGAAGACAAATACTCCGGACAATCCGACGGGCAGTGAGAGCAGAACGGCCATCGGCAGGATATAGCTTTCGTACAAGGCGGAAAGCAGGAGATAGACGAAAACGATACAAAGTCCGAAGATAAGCAGGAGCTGGCTATCGCCTCGGGCTTCCTCCCGCGTCATGCCCCCGTATTCGTAACTATAGCCCTCGGGGAAGATGGATTTATCGTTCGCCATTTCCCGGATGACCTGCAAGACGTCGCCCGAACTGCAACCGTCAATCATATTGGGCATGATGGTGACATTCATGGACGAGAACATATTGAAACGTTCCAGCGAACGGGGTTGCGTCACATCGGTAATGGTCAGGAATTCGGTGATCGGCGCCATTTGTCCGCTTCCGGTCTTGACAAAGATCTGTTTCAGGTCGTCCATATTCTTCCGATAGTCGGGTGCTGCCTGTACCATCACGCGGCCTTGCTTGCCGTAAATGTTGAAGTTCGAGATGTACGAACTGCCGATATTGACTTGCAGGGTATTCATCACCTCGGTCAGCGTCAGTCCGGCATCTTTAATTTTGGCTACATCAGCTTCAATCATCTTTTGGGGGAAGTTGGGATTGAAGGTAGTCATGGCCCGCATCACTTCCGGCCGTTGGTTGAGTTGAGCCACAAAGTTCTGCGTTACTTCAAAGAAGCGGTTGACGTCGCCGCCCGTACGGTCTTGCAGCACCATATCCACTCCGGCACCCAGTCCGAAACCCTGCAAAGTGGGACGCGCCATGAAGAAGAAGGTGGCATTGTTGATGGACGATGTCTCTTTCGTGAGTCTCTGTACCACATCGTTGGTGGTAGTCTTGCGCTTTCCCCAGTTGTCCATCAGGATAATGACCGTAGCATACGAGGCATCGGCCCCGCTCAGAAAGCTGTTTCCGTAGATGGTAGTGGTATTCTTTACACCTTCTATATTCAGGGCCAGTTTGTTGACCTGTTCAGCCACTTCGGTGGTTCTTTCGAGCGAGGAGCCCGGGGGCAGGGTGACAAATCCTACCACGCCGCCACTGTCTTCCAACGGAACGAATCCGGTGGGAAGCAACCGCATCAGTCCCAGAAACAGACCGGAAGTCACCACAATGATGAATATGGTTATCCAGCGGTTTTGCTTCTTGCCCATAAACCGTAAGGTGGAGCGGTATTTCTCCGTCACCCAGTCGAAGCCGGTATTGAATAACCGGTAAAAACGGTCGAGGATCGTTGTTCTTTTCTTTTTCTTGCTCTCTTCCTCCAGATGCGGTTTCAGGAACAGGGCACTGAGTGCAGGACTTAATGTCAAAGCGTTGACAGCCGAAATAAGAATGGCTACGGCCAGTGTCAGACCGAATTGTTGGAAGAAGATACCGGTTGTTCCGCCGATAAAGCTGACCGGAACGAATACGGCAGCCATGACCAACGACATGGAAATGATGGCCGGAGCAATCTCGCCCATAGCCAAGAGGGTAGCTTCTTTGGCATTCTTGGCTCCCGCATCGAGTTTTACGTGTACAGCTTCTACCACAATGATGGCGTCGTCTACCACAATCCCGATGGCCAGAATCAGGGCAAATAATGTAAGCAGGTTTATCGAGAACCCGAATAATTGCAGGAAGAAGAAGGCCCCGATAATCGATACAGGAACGGCGATGGCGGGTATGACAGTGGAACGGAAGTTCTGCAGGAAGACCAGCACCACCAGTACTACCAGAAAGAAAGCCTCTATCATAGTGTGGGTTACTTTATCGATCGAAGCATCCAGAAACTCGCTGGCATCCATCGCGTAACGGACCGAGAGTCCTTCGGGAAACGACTTCTCTGCTTCTGCAATTACTGCTTTTACATCTTCGATTACCTGTTGGGCATTGGAGCCCGATGTCTGGCTGACACCTATATATAAAGCATCGTACTCGCCATCGAGCAGGGAGAATGAAGTATAGCCCCGTGCACCCAGCTCTACCTCAGCCAGATCTTTCACCCGCAGGATCTGTCCGTTGCGCGAAGAGATGATCACATTCCCGAACTCTTCGGAAGTGGTCAGGCGTCCGGTAAACTTCAACGTATATTGAAAGGATTGGTCGCTGTTCTGCCCGATCATTCCGGGTGCCGCATCGATGTTCTGGTCTCTCAAAGCAGCCACTACCTCCTGTGCGGAAATGCCGTAGGAAGCCATCACATCGGGCTTCAACCAGATACGCATTGAATAATCGTTGGCACCATAAGGGTCGGCACCACCCACTCCGTACACACGCTTTATCTGCGGAATAATATTGATATTGGCGTAGTTCTGAAGAAAGATAGCGTCATAGTCGGGATTGGTCGATGCAAACGAGATTCCAAGGATGGTACCGTTTTGCATTTTCTGCACCAATACCCCGGTCTGGGTAACCTCCTGCGGCAAAAGCGGAGTAGCCCGCGCCACCAGGTTCTGTACGTTTACGGCTGCAATATCGGGATCGATGCCCTGACGGAAGAATACCCGGATACTGGCCGCCCCGTCGTTCGTGGCCGACGACTGCATATAGGTCATACCTTCCACCCCGTTTATCTGTTCTTCGAGCGGTACAATGACGTTGTTCATCACCACATCGGCATTAGCACCGGGATAAGTGGCTGATATCTGCACCGTGGGAGGTGCGATGTTGGGATATTGCTCGACGGGTAGCGACGTTAGTCCGATAATGCCCAGTACCACGATGAGAATAGAGATGACGGTTGAAAGAACGGGTCTCTCAATAAATATTTTTAGCATGATGTTCTATGATTAAGATTATTTCGCAATGATTTTCTTCCCATTACTCAGCGTGATGATGCCGTCCGTTACCACCCTGTCGCCAGCCGAAAGTCCGTTGGTGACCACATAGTTTTTGCCGTCGGGGGTAGGGATGACTGTCAGCAGTGTCTGGACAACGGAGTCTCCCAGCACTTTGTATGCCAACTGTTTATCCTGCTGGGCAAACGTGGCCTTTTGAGGAATGACAATGGCTTTCTCGATCACTCTGGGAATGGAAACCACCCCGGTAGTGCCACTTCTTAACACGCCCTGCTTGTTGGGGAATTCCACCCGGAAGTTGGTCGATCCGGTATTCAGGTTGGCTATTCCGGCAATGGTTTCTACTTTTCCTTTTTCCGGATAGGTGCTCTTATCTTTCAGGGTCAGTGTCACTGCAGGCAGATTGGCAATCTTCTCTGCAGGGTTTCTACCTTCCGTTTGGTCGAGAAACTGCATCAGGGCCACTTCGTCCATCGAGAAATAAGCGTACACATTGCTTGTGTTGGAAACTGTAGTTAGGATATGGTTACTGTTGACCAAGCTACCCAGACGGAACGGGATCTCGCCTACGAGACCATTCACGGGGCTTGTAACGTTCGTCCAACTCACAGTGGCCTGTGCATTCTTCACGGCTGCTTCTGCCTGTGCCAGTCCGGCCAGTGCCGTCTGGTAGGCATCCTCGGCGGTAGTCAGTTGCACACGGCTGACAATGTTCTTTTCGGCCAGCGGACGTACCCTATCCACATTGGTCTTAGCTGTATTTACCTGCGCCTGCGCACTTTTCATAGCGGCTTGTGCACTCGTCAAAGCCTGTTCGGCCTGTGGCGAGTTGATTTTGAACAGGGCTTGTCCTTTTTTGACAATGGAGCCTTCGTCCACATAAATGGCATCGATAAACCCATCCACACGCGGACGGATTTCAATATCTTCCCGTCCCCTGATGGTGGCAGGATATACCGACTCCAACACTTCTGTTTGTTCCGTTACCGTCATTACAGGATATTCCTGTAACGTTTGTGCACGACTGTGATCTTGCTTATTTCCGCAAGAAGTAAATACAATAAGGGATATTAATCCGATACTTGAGATTTTTGCATTCATATTTAATCTGATTGATTTTTCTGAATGCAAAGGTATGGCCGATCATGGAGACAGAACCGGACTAAACACACTAAGAACCTGACAAATCCTGAACAGACTTCCGATATTCAGGTTACCGCCGGTATTCCACCTCGATATCCTTCCGGTCGATATAATTGGGATACTTGAACTGCGGCATGCCCATAGCCATGCCGGCATGGATCTGTCCGTCGATACCCAGGAGCTTTTCCAGCTTTCCTTTCTTCATCTCGGCGGCATTCAGCACAAAACCCGTGTAAAACTGGCACACACCCAGACACTCGGCCATGAGCGAAGCATTCTGGTATGCCAGGTTGGCATCCAGCACACCCATCCGCGCTCCCTTGGGGGTATAGATGAAGAGCACCGCAGTGGCCTTGCGCAACACCTGGTCATCGCCTTGCTGGAAATCGACCGACATACGGTCGAACACCGGAACATACTTACCCAATTCGGGAGCCATCCGTTTGATGAGTGGCAGCAGCAGGGTACGGCGCAGGAGTTTCAGCAAGCCATCGAACACGCCCAGAGTGAACTCGCTGATCTGATACAAAAGCTTGGGATCGGTCACCAGCAGAAACTTCACATGCTGCACGTTGCTTCCAGTCGGCGCGCGATGAGCCGCTTCGAGTATCTGTTGCAGACTCTCCTCGGGAATGGGCCGGTTGCTGATGGCCCGGTTGGAACGACGCGACTTGCACAGAAGCATCATCTGTTCAGGTGTGGGCAACAGATTAGCGTCCACCGGATGAACCTTCGAAGCAGGAAAGTGGGAGTGACGGATGGCGTCCTCGGGACAAACCGCTACACAGTGTCCGCACGAGATACAGGTATCTACGTAATTAGTTTCGATGGTCTTTTCGGCTTTGTTAAGCGAGAATATGCGCGAAGGGCATACCGTTACACATTTCATGCACCGGATGCACCGTTCTTGTTGGATGGTCAATGTTACTCCCATAATGAATTATCTTTTTATTGAAACACGCAAAAGTAGTAACTATATTTCATTAAACCCGGATAGAATTCCTATTTTTGCAAACAAAATGCCCATCCAATACATAGTAAAGTGATAAGATGACAAACATTCGTACCAGAATCTCTACGGTTCTCCAAGAAGCATATCCTGCTCTGTCGCAGCTACACGACGATTTTTTCATCATCGGTTCATCGGCGCTGAACCTCTGTGGCATAGAAGTCGACACAGCCGATATAGATATTCTCCTATCGAAGAGAGATTCCGTCTTCCTGCAAAACGCCTGGGCAGACAAACACATCAAGGATCACGTCACACAAAACGACCATCTATTCCATTCAGACCTCTCCCGGTTCAATTTCGGCGAATTGGACATCGAAATCATGCCGGAGCTGGAAGTAAACAAAGACGGAACCTGGATGCCGCTTCGCATACACGATTATCTGACCCTCGACTTGGACGGCATGCAGATAAAACTTCCCACCCTGGAAGAACAGAAACGCATCTTCTATTTCTTCGGGCGGGAAAAAGACCTGAAAAAGATAAAACTGATAGAAGAATGGGGATTAGCTGTAAAATCAGGTATTAAAAGTAAGTAGTCAGCGATGCCCTGCGATTTTACTCTTCTCACACAAAAAACACGAATCAATCAACCATCAGCCACCAAATTGAAGCAATACACTGTGATACAGAGGCATAAAGAGGTGGTTGATCAAGATAAATTACCGTTTATCTCCCACCAATCAACCACCATCTCCCACCAAATGCTGTCATCTCCCATCCAATAGATACACGTTCAAAGACATAAAACAGATTCTTGCAGATAGCAACAAGTATATTGAA
>JAVBVI010000024.1:0-24198 GCA_031554505.1 Bacteroides sp.
CTTCGGGAAAGAAAGCCGGGTCCTTGAGTTGGTCGGCATCGAGCATGATTTGCTCCTCGAAGAGCGATTTCAAAACAATGGCTCCGGCACCTGCCTCGGCTAGTTTCTTGTTCTTTCCGGCACTGTCTGTCAGTCCGGAACTGCTGATGATGAGGGGATTCTTTAACTTTAGTCCTGCGAATGTCGTTTTCAGATCAGCCATGATGGTAGTTTGATTAGCGTTAGTACTCCCTTTCGCCAAAAATCAGACTACCCACCCGTACCAACGTGCTCCCGTGGGCCACGGCCAACGGATAGTCGTGGGACATGCCCATGGAAAGTTCGCCGAAAGCATCGTCTTCGGCAAACCAGGTAGCCTTTATTTCCTGAAAGGTCTTACTAAGTAAACAAAACTCACGATCGATTTGTTTGTCGTCCTCCGTATTGCTGGCCATCCCCATTAGTCCGCATATCCGGATGTGGGTCAGTTCTTTCCATTCACCCGTTGCCAGCATTTCCATGCATTCGTCGGGACTGAAGCCGAACTTCGTTTCCTCCTGTGCCACATGCAGTTGCAGCAGGCAGTTTACTGTCCGTCCTGCTTTGACAGCCTGTTTGTCCACCTCGGCCAACAGTTTGTACGAGTCGATACCGTGTATCAATGATACGTAGGGGACGATGTATTTGATCTTATTCGTTTGCAAATGGCCAATGAAGTGCCATTCGATATCGCGTGGCAGACTTTCGTGCTTAGCCGACATCTCCTGCACCTTGCTTTCGCCGAAGATGCGTTGCCCTGCCTGGTACGCCTCCATGAGCGACTCATTGGGGTGGAATTTGGATACAGCTACCAGCCGCACTCCCGGGGGAAGTGTGGTCAGTACCTGTGCTATCTGTTGGGCTATGCTGCTCATGTGGTCCCTTTTTTACGCTACAACGTCCGGAGACGCGTTTTGGTTTACACCTCCGGTTTGTCGTTCTTTTCGCCGTACGGATATACGTCCATGATGGGAGTTTCCGATACCAGAGCTATCTGATAGTCGGCCATGGTGCCCTTCATGCCTTCGTCCAGCTTCTTCACTGCGTCACGCAGGTCGGCAGCCTGTACCAGGATTTGTGTCGACGATTTCTTCTCTGCTCCGCTTTTCTCGTCGAGGGTGATGAATACCAACTTGCACTTGAACCAGCGGTCGGCCGTGTCCTCTTCGCTGGCGAACAGTTCGCTGTAGTTGGCCCGTTTGATGTCCGATACGGTGAATTCGCCCGAGATGAATGGTGTCATCTCCTCGATGATGCGCGCTTCGGCTTCCGTGAAGCTCAGTGCATCCACCAGGTAAGGTTCGGTAACTTTCTTGACCATTCCGTTCTCTATGGTCTTCTCGTAACGAATTTTGCATTCAAACCAAGTATGCATTGACATAATATTCTGTTTTTTGAATTAATAAATTGGGTACAAAGATAGTTGAAAAAATGTCTGATTGGTTCAGCGGGCAACAAAAAATACCCGCTACGCCTTTTTCTGACGGGCGCTACGCCTTTTTGAAAAACCCGTAGCGCCCGTCAGAAAAAGGCGTAGCGCCCGTTGAACGAAGTAATTAGTTACCAGCCTCCGCCACCGCCGCCTCCTCCACCGCCGCCGGAGAAACCACCACCGCTGCTGCCCGAACTCCAACTTCCGCCCGATGAAGAGGAAGAAGAGGACGACGACGAAGAAGACGAGGATGCCGTAGGATCGATACGAGCGCTACTTACCGACGAGGCGAACGAACTGGCCAATGCCACGTACACCAGTGGCTCGGTGCCTTGGTACCAATCCGGTGAATAATTGTATTGGGCCAGTACGGCCTCGAATTTACTTCCCCACTCATTCTCTACGTTCAGGGCGATGGCGTAGGGCAACATCCGTTCGAAGAGCTCCGGTGTCTGTTCGGGTGGGGTGAGCAGGTTCAGACGATGTTCTTCGGCTGTTTGGAGATACATCCGGAAGCCTTCCAGTTCAGCGATTGTCTTAGCACCGAGCAGGGTAGGCGCCTGGATCAGCCAGATGTAGAAACAGTAAATGATGAACACCAGGACTCCCAATCCGATAAATAGGGGGGAGAAGATCGTGTCGTTATGGGCATCCGGCTGGTTTAGCAGGAGGTAAAGCACCATGACACCCGTGCATACGAGCGTGGCTCCTCCGATATAGCCGAGGTTGTTTACATGATATTCTTTCAGGTTGATCACCGAGGCGAGGGTTTCATTCAACTTCTGGGTGGCCTGAGCGAAACGCGCATGATTCTTGTCCGACACTTCCAGTGTCTTTTTCGTTTTGAACAGTGTATCGTACAAAACCTGTTCTTCCTCGGAAAGAGTGGCTACCCGTTCAAGGGCATGCAAGGTGTATTTCTTCTTTACCAGTTCAATGCGGATGGCCTTTTTTACAGCCATCGACACCAGTGCTGCGGTGAAAGCCCTGTCGTCGCTGATGCGTTTGTAGAGGTAGCGTATCACCCCGGGGCTCCAGTTGTGTGGAGGGCGGAACATCGGTATCACCACCGGTTTGCGGGGATCACGGCCTGCCTTGTTCCAGGTGATCCAGCAATAGGTGAGCAGCAGCAACAGGCACAGTCCGGCGCTGATCTCGCTCCGGTATCTCTGCCAGAGAAGTTCCAGAGCCGAAGGTGGGGCAGGACGTTCGATGAGGCCACGCGGAAACGAAACGGCTACCGTCAGCCCTTCGCCTTTGAGTAGCGGGATGGTCGTGCGGAAGTTTACCACACTGTCCCCGTTGGCTATGTCACAATTCTTTCCGGCCCGTCCGTAGGTACCCGTATAGCAGTCGGTAGATAAGGCCGAGGCACCGGATGGGAGGGCCACGGTGGCCGATGCCTCGTAGATGGGGAAGTCCCAGTCGTTGCCCGTTACGTTCCAGTACAGCTCGTCGAAATCGTCGAAGAAGCCTATGTGTCCGCGACTGCTGTAGGCGATGACATACTCGTACTCGCCGGGCGAGAGTATCACATCCCGGTTTCCCACGTAGATTACCCGCATCTCGCCTTCGCGTTCGTTGCGATAGTCGGACCGACTGCCGTTGCACTGCACCGAAAGCACGTCGATATCGACGAATTGTTTCTTTCCGTAGATGTCGGCGCGGGTGATGGGTAGGCGACGCACGATGCCCCGCTTTATCTGGTCTCCGGCGGCGTACACCCGTATATGTTCCGTCACTGTCACCGTACCGTCGGCGGCGATGGCAATGTCCGAGTGGAACGAGAGGATTCGCTCAGAAAGTGTTCGCTGCCCGTAGGCGGCCGTGCCGATCAGTATCAGCATCAAGCATAATAACTGTTTCTTCATGGTGATCAGAAATTTACTCCGGGAAGTTCTTTCTCGCCGGCATTAGTTGCGAAAAACTCTCCTTTCTTAAACGAGAACAGGTTGCCCACGATGTTCGATGGGAAGCTTTCCAGAGCGATGTTGTTCTCCCGCACCGTGCCGTTGTAGTAGCGGCGTGCCGCGGCCAGGTCGTTCTCCAACTCCGAAAGCTGCTGTTGCAATTGCAGGAAGTTCTCGTTGGCTTTCAGGTCGGGATAGCTCTCGGCCACTACGATCAGGTTGTCCACAGCTTGTCCGAAGGCCGTTTCCGTCTCCAGGCGTTGCGGCAAGCCGGACGCCTGCATGGCTTGCGTACGGCAACGTGTCACCTGTTCCAGAAGGTTCTTCTCGTGAGTGGCATATCCTTTGACGACGTCTACCAGAGCAGGTACCAGGTCGAAGCGTCTTTTCAGGAACACGTCGATGGCGCTCCACGCTTCCTGCATCCGGTTCTTGTTGCTTACCAATTTGTTATAAATACCGATTATAGTGAGTGCCAGTAATAGCACTACTACGAGTGGGATCCAAAAAGTGTAGTTCATAATTTTCGATGGATTATGTGATGTGGTTGCAAATATAAGCAAACCAATGCAAATACTCATTCCGTTAGTCTATGAAATCTGGTAATAAATTATAATATTTAGAATGTAATTTCGAAAAATAGAATTTTGTTCTTATATTTGTCCTATTAATACCGGTAGCTAATGAGAATATTTACCGAACAGGCCATAAAAGAATATGCAGAAGCACACCCTGATTCAAAAGTAGCTTTGCAAGACTGGGTTTCTACTGTGAAAAGAAGTAGATGGACCTGTTTTGCCGATGTAAAGAAGAACTATAACAGTGTTGATAATGTAGATAATCAGCATTATGTTTTCAATATCAAGGGCAATGATTACCGATTGGTTGTAGTCATAAAGTTTACCATCCAATTTGTATATATTCGTTTTATTGGCACTCATAAAGAGTATGATAAGATAGACGTTAAAAATATGTAGAGTTATGACAAAGATTGAAAATGAAACCCAATACAAATGGGCGGTTAAAAGAGTGGAGGAACTTCTGCCGTTGGTAGACGATAACACTCCATTGGACTCCTCTGCCAGTATCGAGTTGGAACTTCTTTCTAACTTGGTTGCCGATTATTCTGAAGAACACTTTTCTTTAGGAGAACCTGCTCTTGCCGATGTTTTAAAACTTCGTATGTTCGAAATGGGACTAAACCAAAAGTCATTATCTAAACTGATTGGTGTTAGCCCCTCCCGCCTTAGCGATTATATCTCCGGAAAGTGTGAACCCACATTGAAAGTAGCCCGCGAAATCAGGCGGAAATTAAATGTGGATTCCGATATTATATTAGGAGTGTAATCATTTCCTTTGCGATGTGCATTCACACCATCGGCAAAGAGCGTACCCTGACGGGAACCGCCCAAAGCAGCAGGCAACGTGAATTCTACATCCCGAGCCGTCCAGTTAGTCATACCCCCAATGTACCAGGTGCTACCACTACGGCGGGCAGTAACCTCTACTAATTATCGCCAATCGTCGGTACGGAAAGGCACGAGCGGAAGTTCACGCATCCCGGCCACATTCCCTATCTGAAAATTGCGGAAACAGTAGCGAACAGCTACCGGATCAGCCACTTCATCACTACTCACACGAACCTGGAAATTGTTGAACGTCCGGGCAGTGGCAGGATGGAACACCCGGTCCGAACCAGCCACTTCGAATCCCACCATGTTGTCTAAGCGGTTGAAACCATCCGAAGCGTGGTCGAAGCTCAGGATGATAGCCCCTTGCCGGACTTCCATCGACTTGTATTCCGGTCCGCGGGCAGCAATGCCCTGTATGCCGTATGTGTTGGCTAATGCCATATAGCTGAGACGCTTGCCCACATCCGTCTTGTTGCGTGGATGGATATTATTGGCTTCGTAGGGCTCTACCAGATCGTTGGTCGATATCATACCACTGTTGGCTATCAACGATTGCGCCTTGTACTGCGCCTCGCGCAGGTAAGCCCCTTGCTCGTTGTTGCCATAGTTGTACGGAGCGATTTCGACGAAGTAGAACGGAAGTTGTCCCAGTCCCCACTCCTTGCGCCACAGCTCCACCATGGTGTTCAGTCGTCCGGCATACGTATCCGGATTGCCCACATTTGATTCGCCCTGGTACCAGAGGAACCCCTTGATGGTATACTTCTGGAGCGGTTTCAACATACCGTTGTACATCACCATCGGGCGGAGGTAGTCTGCTCCGGTATGGTTGTCTATGCTGATATCGTCGTACGCTTCGAGGATTTCCCGCGGGAGCCATCCCTCCACCTTCGAGCCTCCCCAGCTACATACCAGGATGCCCACCGGCACATCGAGTGTGCGGTTCAGCGAGCGTGCGAAGTGGAAAGCCGTAGCACTGAACCACCGGGCGTTCTCCGGCCGGCATTCCATCCACTTGCCCGGGCAGTACTCCTGCGGTGTGGTGGCCGGAGTGTGAGGCACGGTGGCGCAACGGATACCTTTCCACTGGCTGGCCCCGGCGATGTCCTCGTTGGCATTCAGGGTGGGGCAATTGCCGAACCCGTTGAGTGGCATTTCCATGTTCGACTGTCCCGAGCAGAACCATACCTCGCCTATCAGGATGTTGTTCAGCGTCAGTGCTTCGCCATCAGACAGGGTGAGGGTACGAAGTTCGTAGTTCCCTTTCGGGGTTTGCAGCAGGGCCGTCCACCGACCTTCGGCATCAGCTTTCACCGTGACGGGCTGTGTGCTCCACGAAGCGCGGATGCTTACCGGAGCGTTGGCACGGGCTTTCCCCCAGAGTTTGACTTGGGCGTTTTGTTGCAACACCATGTAGTCGCCGATGATCTCCGGCAACGTGATTTTGGCACTTGCCACGGAACCGGCCAAGGCAAGTACAAAGAAGAGTAGGGTGAATTTTGTTTTCATGGTAGACTCATAATAAATAAACTCGAGTTTCGTGTGTGATGTATCTATATTTACATGCGAAAGTCGAACAATAGTACAAATATAATAAGAAATTGGGAAAAAGGATATCCTTACCTTAAAACGATATAAAATGAAAATAAAAAAGGTTCATCCGACAACTATTCACTTACCAGATGAATCAATAGAAGAAAAAGGTCTATTTCTCTGATGAGTTAGTTGATTTTTCCTTGGCTTAATTGTGATATTCAGTATAAATATCAGTGTGCTATTGATAAAAATATGCATTAAACAACTATGCGCGTAAATGGTTTTCTATTTTATTCTAACCCAGATGGTTAAATAAAGTAAAAACAAAATTAATATAGGGGAGTATATGATTTGTGTAATTATTAAACAATTACATTTGTCGCGATTTTTATTATCTGTATGAAGTAAAGCGGAAGAACAGTATAACAAAGTAAATAATTACAGTATCATTTGTATCAGTATTGCATAAATAATGCAACTAAAGGGAACTATTAAGATCGAAAGAACAGATCTATTTATGGAAGTATGAAAAGAACGGAAACCCTAATGGTGTTTCTTTGTGCCACTTGCTGTCTGTTTGGGCAGCATATAGTGCGAACTGACACAAGTGCGTCAACGGTCGAAGATGTCGTACTTTATTTCAGAATGCAAAGCGCGAAGATAGAATCTAAATTTATGAGTAATAACCAAGTTTTGTCATACATTGATTCGTTGATTTCTGATACCTCAACCGCCGTTGACAGTATCACAATTACAGGATACTCTTCACCCGAGGGGGAAAGGGCATTGAATAATCATTTCGCTGAAATGAGATCTGCCAATGTGAAAAAGAACTTGCTCCAAAAGCACCCTACTCTAATTGACAGTAATATCATCTACACGTATTCGGCCGGAGAAGACTGGGATGGGCTCAGAAACGCAGTGCGGAATGACCGGTTCATCCCTGCCAAAGAGCATGTCTTGAACATTCTTTATGCCAACATAGACGATAGTGAACGCGAAGCAAAACTCAAAGCGCTCGAAGGCGGGAAGCCCTATCGATATATGGTGGAAAACATGTTGCACTATCTGCGTCGTACCACTATCCGTATAGTGAAAAAAACGGTTGCCTTTCCTGTGCAAACGCCCGTTGACCAGTCTTCCGATACACTTACAGCACTGATACCTCCTGTGATATCATGTCCTTCAGAAAGCAGTGAGATGCCCTTAGAAGCCGCGGTACCCGTTGCCGTACCGGCTACTCGTATCTATCCGTTTAATTTTGCTATAAAAACCAACTTGCTGTATGATCTTGCATTGCTTCCCAACATAGAAGCCGAGGTTTATTTTAAGCAGCATTGGTCGGTTAATTTTGAATTCCAGATCGCCTGGTGGAAGGACCTCAGCAAGGATCGCTATTACCAGATATGGGCTGCAGGGCCTGAAGCACGTTACTGGTTGCGTGGGGATGCCACTTTCAAAGGTCACTATGTCGGTGTTTACGCTGCTACAGCCGTGTACGATTTGAAATACAAAGCAGAGGGATACTGGAGCGATTATTGTTATAGTGGCGGTCTATCCTGGGGATATGTATGGCCGGTAGGTAAAAGAGTAACTGTTGAAGCAGGGCTAGGCGTAGGGTACGTCATTACCCAATATAAGAAGTACCTTCGTTATGAACCGATGGGAGCTCATTATTATTACGTAAGCACCGATCGTACCGGGTATTTCGGTCCGACTAAAGCCAAATTGGCATTGGCATGGAGGTTCAATCTCGGGAAAAACAATAAAAACAAACATTGATGTCCCCTAGTTTCAAGTATGTGGTAATGACAATGATTGCTACCGTATTAATAGCTACAGGTTGCCGTAAAGAGTTGTGCTTTGAGCCTTATCATCCACATGAAAAGCAACTAAGAGTAATCATTGATTACTCACAGATGGACTATGTACCCGAGCAGATGCGTTTGGACTTTTATTCGATAACTGATGGCAGTCATTACATGCGCTTCGTAACACCCACCAACAATATCGTAGAATTACCATACGGCTTATACAGCTTAGTGAGTTTCAATGACAATTCTGATTTTGTGAATATTCGAGAAGAGAATCAGTACGAAAAGATATTGGCCTATCTGCCCAAGATCAGCCGTTCGCAGTACAACATGTTGTACGAAGGCAAGCAAATGCGCTATTCCAGCAAGCCATCGCCGGAGGCTTCAGGGGGTGAAATGACTACTACCCATCCGTCGACCGGCGGAGCAGAAGCATATACCATCGGGCAACCGGATTTGTTTTTTGTGGACAACCTGGACCTGATAGACGTAAAAGATATCGACGGCATTCAGATCATACACCTGTATCCGGCCAATACCACTGTCGTTTATCACCTCCATGTACATGTGGTGGGTATGGAGTCTGTATTACAAGCTCGTGGCACCATGAGTGGTGTTTCACCCAGTATATTCTTGCACAACAAGCAACGGGAGTGGATCAATGGTACGGTCATGTTCGACTGTGTTCGCCAGGCCGATGGCATCACCGCTTCGGTAACGGCTTTCGGAATGATACGGGGGGGCGAAGAGAATCCTTACATGACGGAACACAATATGCTGAACCTTGAGTTCTTGTTGAAAGACGGCACTGTGTTTACAGAAGCCTACGATATTGTGCATCTACTGACAGATGATATCTGTAAGAACGGTGGTACGCTCGGTTTGGGCGATCTGGTAATCCATATCCCACAAGTAGACACGGATGGGGGATTCGATGTGAAACTTGAAGACTGGTACGATGAGGAAACCATCTCACTGGAATAATAATAGGATAAAAACAAATACAAATTTTAATTTTAAAAAAAAACAACAATGAAAAAAATGATTTTTGGGGCTGCTATGGTAGCCGTAGTGATGACAAGTTGCACAAACAGTGAAATACTTGACATGAGCGAAGGAAGAGCAATCTCCTTTAAGAATACTGTGATGACGAGAGCAACTACTCCTCTGACTGGTAATGGTACATTTAATATCAATGCTTATAAAGCTGCGTCGAGTGTAGCGCATGGAGCTACAGTAGAGTTTAGCGATATTTATAATTTGGCAACGGATAAATACACCGATGTCCCTATGTATTACTATGACGGGATCAACTCCTACTGGTTCTACGGTTATGCCAAAACAAATGTCACTACAGCTGCTGTTGCCACTGCTTTGGATGCTGGCGTGACTGCAACATATACCTCTGCTTTAACTCCTACACTGGCTTTTACTGCACCAGGGAATGTTGACTTGGTAGTCATGGCTACCGGAGAAAAAGCAATAGGTACAGCTCAGAACCCGCAAATGAATATTGTATTTTACCATGCACTCTCACGTGTACGCTTTACTGCAAAGACGCAAACTTACGAACCAACCAAAAGCAAAATTGTAGTTACTGACATTACTTTTACCACCCCCAAGAACGCTTGTACGATCAACAAGTTTGACCAACCAAGCACTTTGGCTCATGTGGTGGCTTCAGGATCAACTGGTACATATGCTATTTCGAGTGGTTTCCAGACAGAGGTAACGGCCACTTCAGCCACAGTAGAAGCATCAGCCAACACTGCGTTTTTTGTTGTACCGCAGCAGCTGTCGGCAACCTCTCTTATTGTTGGGTACACCGTTGGAGGGGTTACCAGATCAAAGACGTTTGATCTGTCTGGTCTAACATTGTATCCAGGAAAATCTTACAATTTTGAAATCATTATCAATCTTAACGAGATTACCTTCAACGCAACTCTTGAAGAATGGGCAGAAGAAACTAAAACATACACCGAAGGCCCTACTATATCTTAAAGATAGAATATCACAGGCCGGCCGGGGTTGAATGTCCCCGCCCGGTCACTAATAAATAATAAATTCCTCCCAACTAAAACCTCGGCAGCTAAATGAGGAGCAAATACAACTATTGTATATTTGCCATGATCGCACTGTTATTACTATCCGCCTGCGGTACAGCTAACAGTGATGAGTACGAGCCCACCAACTCGCCCATGAACTTCGATGGGACCATAGTTCCGGGCACGGGCGACTGGCTGGTTACACGAGCTCCCGCAAGTGTTGCTTTTCCCACCGGGGAGAAGTTGGGTGTATATGCTTACAACACTGGAAGCGCCCTTTGGAGTGAAGCAGCAGTCACTGCAACCCCCAATGTTATGTGCAACCAGATGGTGGAGAAAACTGCTGGCGGGGCCACCTATACGCCTGTAAAATACTGGGTACCTACACAGAATTATTCATTCTTTGCATATGCCCCCTACAATGCCGCAAGCATCAGCCTGATAACCGAAAGCACTACGCCCGGAACGCCCAGTCTGGAATACACCATGCCTGAATCCACTGCCGGTCAGACCGACATAGTATACGCCTGGGCTTTAGATAAAAAAGATACAGATGGCGCCCCTGTTGAACTGAACTTTAAACACGCACAGGCCCGCATCCGGTTTACCGCCCAAGTCAATGCAGGAGCCAGTCAATATACTGCCAAAGTCACCGGCGTGACATTCAGCGGACTGATGAACAAGGGGACGTTGTCACTATACACCGGACTGTGGAGCTCTATGAGCGGGAATACGACTTGTACCATCTTGGACCCAGACAACGCCGCCGACGATACCGACATACCTTATAGCGTCACAAAACCGGAGGTAGCACTATCTACCTCCCTGTATCTATTGCCGCAAACCGTAGCAGAGAATGGAGAGATAACAATCTATTATGAAATTATTTCTCCTTTTGAAGACAATCCGATTAAGCGGACAGTCACATTCCCCCAAAAGGATATGGAGCTCGAACGCGGACAGTCTGCTCACTATCACTTTACCATCAAACTGACAGAAGTGAAATTCACCTTACAGGTAGAAGATTGGGTAGAGCAAAACGACCCGAATGAAGGTACTACCTCCATGGAATAACAAACAGGAATATATGGTTAGAAAAATAGGAATATATTTAATGGGAATTCTCCTGCTTATCGCTTGCCGATACGAGCAGGAGCCATTACCTGGCGAGATTGTCCTAAAGTTTCGCGCGGAAGGTATTTCTCAAACTGTCCAAACCAAGGCTGGAACTTCGGATATTCCACAAGGCAGAACCGTACGCGTAGTGGTGTACCGCAGCGTCGAGGGAGCAACAACTCCGGATCTTACCGGCCGGAAGTTCGTCATGAGCAATACCTATGAAGTGCAGGCTGACGGGTCGCTCAAGCCTTGCCAGGTAGACAACCAAGGTAACAAGATAGCAGGCGAAGCTTTTGAAGTACAAGTCCCTGTATTCGATGGAAACACCAAATACCTCGATTGTTATGCTTACTCGCCTGCCCTGCCACTGGAGGTCGATAACCAAACGGTTACCGTAACCAATAACATTGACTTTATGGCTACCGCCACGTATGGAGTTGGCATTACCCAGAGCGC
The DNA here is from genome assembly GCA_031554505.1 of Bacteroides sp. Lineage (GTDB taxonomy): Bacteria > Bacteroidota > Bacteroidia > Bacteroidales > Bacteroidaceae > Bacteroides. Next base: position 11,743 of record JAVBVI010000024.1, read on the forward strand.
TACGCCACATGTGATAGGGCTGCCAGCCATGCAGCGTTTATGTTGTGCGCTTTCCTTCAACACCATTTACAACATAGACGATGTGGCTCTCCAGGTTCAGGTGGGTAAGGAATATCCTTCGAACCGAAAGCTTGGGGTATGTATTGAGAATCTATACCCCAGCGGGACTTTCACCTTAGGAACCGATGAGGTCAAGCTACCTACCGGTAATCAGGTTTCGGATATTGACTTTCCTGATAATGTACTTGTAAACCCTACCACGCCATCTTTGGTAACGACCGAACTCGCCGGCCAAATATTTGTACTGCCGGGAGCTGCCGACAATACAAAAGCTAACAACTTTTTCTCTATAAAAATTGATTTAAACTTCTCGGTCACTTCGCCGGCGCTAACGGCCAGCGCCAGAGTAACCTCGTTTCCGGCCAGCAGTGGTAAGGAGATCCTGAAAAAAGGCCTCCGCACAACGTACAAAATACTGGTAACCTATCTCGGACCGGGGTTGACAGACTTGGAGGTCTATACACAGTCCACTACCCCTATAACGGATTGGGAAAACGGGGAAGACATTAGTTTAGAATAACAAACAATTTTAGAGTATGAAAATATTCAGCACACATAACTGCCTTTTGTTGTCCGGCTTATTCTATATAACCGGATGTACCAACATGGATGAAACATCCACTCCTAGCGAGGAGTTAAACCATGATCCCATTGACATATTTGCCAATGTAGACGACGGTGCCGTAACCAAAGCCTACGGTTCTACCGATTATGAAGCAACAACCTTTGCCTCTGCCGACCAAATAGGAGTATTCGCCACCCGTACACGAAAAGATGGCGGACGGATAACGGAACTGGATATCTTTCACGGGTTTGCCAATGTGGGATACAAATCCGGAACCTCATCCACCGCCAAATGGTCTGTCCTGGTGTCGAGTGCAGTCATCAAAGCACCGTTGTTCCCCGGTACCAGGCTGAATCTCTATGCGTATTACCCACATGCCAGTAGAACAGAGCTAAATGCGAAAAGCAATATAATTATCAATACCAACGATCTTCATGCCATTACCTTCCGCATCCAACAAAACCAGACAGTGGACAATCTGAGCCTGTGTAACATTATGCGGGCGGTACCTGTTATAGATCAAAGTTACCCCGGGAAAACCCCCAGAGTAACCCTGACTTTCAAACACATCCTGACCTATCTGGAATTTCATATCTATCTGGATTCTACTTCGGATGATTTAGAGGAAAGATGGGGAACTGACGATGTCGTATTGCTCGACCGGGTGGTGGCACTGGGAAATAAAATTTCGACCGAAGGGTCATTTGATTTGGTCGATGACGATCCTAAGGTTACTCTTTCAGGCAATATTACAACAGCCAACGGTTCCATTTACAAAGCAGATTCCAAAGGAACACCCGTCGTGGATGGAGTGTCCGGAGCTACTCCCAGTGCTGAGAAGCTGAAGTATCTTCGCCGACACATGATTATTCTACCTGCCCATATTGAAAAGGAGGGTAAAGACATAGACCCGTCGAAAGGCGAACAAGCGGACATGGAAGTACTGGTAGAATTAAGATACATACCGGCAAACACCACCGATACCATTGTTACGAACCGGCATTATTTTGTTCCGTCAAACACTACCTTTGAGAGCGGAAAGAAATATGTAGTCAAAGTACCGGTAAAACGATTAAAGTCAGCCAACCAGCAAGCGCTCGATATTCAGGAAGAAATAATGGGCTGGCGAACATTTCCTCCCACAACGTCTCCCACTTCTCAAACGTATGATTTTAATTAATTGAACAAACGCCATGAACAGATCAATATATATAATCGCCGCTTTTATACTTCTTTTGCTGAATTCGTGTACGGAAGAGCCTACCGACCAACCAGTGGAGAAGAGAAAAAATATAGCAGTGGATTTTGACATACAAATGCCGGAAGAGGTGGTAACCCGTGCCACCTATGACAAATTTATATTCAATATCACCCTATTGGTATTCGATGAGAATGGTATTCTGTTTTCCAAAAAAGTGGCAGTCAACAATGGCACTCCGAATGCCAATGGATTAAGTTTGCCAATAAAGGATATAGCTATCGAAGACAATTGCCATATCTACGCGATAGCCAATATCGGGCACAACACTGCGACAAACGCCAATTATTTCAACAACTTCTTTCAGGGGATTGTCGAGGAGAGTGACGTGTTGCGAATCATACGTTCAAGTAATCTGTATTCGGATATACCTGTAACTACTACTACACACCAGGGATTGACTATGGTTGGTACGATTAAAATAACGGATGTCAGTGCCCTGTCCGGTTCAATTACCATCCCGCTTCAACGGATCATGGCCAAAATAGCCGGCAGCATCACTGTCAAACAAACTGCGATAGATGCCGGTGTCAGACTGATTGGCGCCCGTATAGGTAATATGGCCGATGCCTCCTACCTGTTCCCCAGGTTTGATGAAAACAATAAAAATATTGACACACCCCTGGAGAGCGACGAATACTCCATTACCGACTGGATTAGCCCCGTCCTGACAACTACTCCGCCCAATACATCGTTAAAGCTCCCCGACCACCTGTATGTGTTCGAAAATCACAAGGGAGAAGGAAGAAACAAAACCGATATCACTTCGGAGGCTCCTCTTCCTCCCGCAAACGCAACATACCTGGAAATTCTACTCGACAAAAGCGGAACCCGGTATTATTACAAAATTTATATAGGTGGTAATAATACAACCAATTACGACATCGATCGCAATGCCATCTACACGCTGACCGTAAATATTAATAGTGTAAACAACATTGACAGTGATATTCGGGTGACCAGGCTGTCCGAAGATAGTTTCTGGTATGTTACCGACGGATTACTGCTGCACTACGATGGAATCAACAATAACGGAAGAGGGGAACGTGTGACAAATAGTACCAAAGATTGGATGCTCGATCCTCCAAGGCCGGGTGCTAAAGGATCAGTGTATGATAATACCAAATTCTATTACGATTACACCACCATTCCAGCAGGTAAGTATGGAGGTACCAATCTCGGTGGAATAACGGGAACAGATTATCCGGGCGGCACCTACGTACCCATTGTGACTTCCTCTCCCGACGGGATGAAAAACAGATGGAAAAACATTGCTCCTGCCACCGTAGGTCACTTTAATCTTCCCATCTACTCTTCCACCAGTACGAGTACTACTCCTCCCAGTAGTTGGGGGCCCGATTGCCTCGCACTTACCGGTGGTTCCTATGCAAGTATGGAATACGATGAAACCAATGCACCACAACTCTTTCCGGAACTGTTCACCATTGAGTGTGTATTTCTTAGTTCCCCTTTAAATGTTTCTTCCTCCGGGAACGACTTGTTCGGTCTTTTTCTGGCGCCCGGTATTCCTTATGTTATTGCCGATGTCGAAGTATTCCAGGGAGGATTCGGGCTAATAGCCGGGTCGGCTCACAACGATATGAATTACGGTACCAGCGATATGGTGAACAAAAAAAGACGTCTCGTACTGCAGTTCGACGGGCAGAAGATGATTGCCTGGTACGGAAACAAGATGGTTTATACGGAACCTAAACGAGTGCCGGGAGCCTTGCCTTGGACCAAAGGTAAAATGGGATCTCCGGGTCCCAACTCTCCGATTGTGTCGCTCCGCGATGATTTTGCCACGCAGCTCAGTCTGGGTACATGGTGCCGCCACCAGATGGGCGACTTGTTCCGGGGCAATATCTATGCATTCCGTTTCTACGACCGAGTGCTTACACAAGCCGAACTGGATAGAAACTACGAACTCGATGTGAAACGTTTTGGTATAAGTAAATAAACATCTATCGGTACCGTGTTTATTTTTTGGTTTTAGGTGACTGCATTTGCTACAGCGAAATGTTTTGATTTTTCTGTTTTTTTTCCGATGTTTGCAGTATCTAATAAGAAATACGACCATTATTATGAGAACACGTGAGCGATTTACCCTTATCCTTGCACTGATCCTTTGCGCTTCTTTCGCACCTGCCCAAGAACAATATATGTTCAAGCATCTCTCCACCAGGGATGGCCTGTCACACAGTCAGGTGAACCATATATTCAAAGACAGCCGCGGCTTCATGTGGTTTGCTACCGCCGGCGGACTGAACCGGTATGACGGTTACAGTTACAAGATATACCGCAACACTGAAAACGATTCGCTCTCCGTTCTCGATAGCTACGTCAACCAGGTGCAGGAAGACATCAAAGGGCGCCTCTGGGTGCTTACTGCTGTGGGATACGTGGTGTACGATCCGCGTACCGAGAAGTTCCAGCGCGACCTGACACCCTTCCTGACGGAGATGCAGGTGGAGGGCACCCCAACGATGGTGTACATCAATAAAGACAAAAACATCTGGCTATTCGTGCCCGGACGGGGAGCTACCCTGTGGCAGCACGACACGGGACACACCCTGTTCTGCCCGCAAGGGGGCGAGGGACTTCATCCGGGAACTGTGACCGACATACGCGACGGCCGGGAAGCGACCCTGTTTGCCTACGAGGACGGACACATCGACTACGTGGACCGTAACACCGGACGGGTAGTGAAACGCGACAGCTATGTCACCTCCCACGCCAATCCCTGGCTGGGCAAAACCACCCTGTTCGTCGACAAGGACGACGACGTATGGGTATATTCCAAGAACGCCACCGGAGTGGCCTTCTACTCGCAACAAAAGAAAGCCTGGCAGCAGATGACCAGCAGTGCCCAGAGTACCCCGTACCGCCTCAGCAGCAATGTGATACAGGATATCACCCAGGACGCCACCGGCAAGATATGGATGGCTACCGACCACGGCGGCATCAACATCATCAACAAAACCACCGAGTCGATGACCGTGCTGCAGAACGATGTGACCGACGAACGGAGCATCGCCAACAACAGCGTGAATTGCCTCTACTGCGACGATGTGAACACCATCTGGGTAGGAACGTACAAAAGGGGCATCTCGTACTACAATGAGAGTATGTACAAGTTCGGAGTGGACCATCTGGTGGCCCTGCGGCAGATGAGGAACTTCGATAGCGACATCACCTTCCTGGTGGAGGACAAGAACGAAATGCTCTGGCTGGGTACCAACGGCAGCGGACTGGTACGCATGAACCACGCCACGGGCGAGAAACAACTCTTCGAACACTCGCCCGCCAATCCGGCTTCGCTCTCGGGCAATGTCATTGTGGGCCTCTGTGCCGCACGCGACGGGAAACTTTGGGTGGGCACCTACCTGGGCGGGATGGACTGTTTCGATGGCAAGCAATTCAAACATTACAAGCACCAACCGGGCAATCCCAACTCCCTGGCCAATAATAACATCTGGACCATCATGGAGGACAATGACGGAATGATCTGGGTGGGCACACTGGGAAGCGGTCTGCAACGACTAAATCCCGCTACCGGACAGTTTACCACCTACAGCTCGGAACTCGTGTCGCCCTACATCTCCTCGCTCTGCATGGGCCGGGATTCGGAGATTTTCATCGGAACGGCTGTGGGCATTTCCATCTACGACTGCCGGAAGCGTACTTTCGAGAACCTGGAAGGCAACCGTCAGGGCACCCAACGCTTCTCTAACCAGAATGTGAACCATATATTCGAGGATAGTCGCGGACTGCTCTGGATAGCCACCCGCTATGGGCTCAACGTGCTCGACCGCCGCAATGACCGCGTCACCACACTGCACCGTCACGACGGGCTGGCCGACGATATCGTGTATGCTGTTGTCGAGGACAATAATAAGAATATGTGGGTCACCACCTCGAACGGTGCGTCGAACATCGTGGTCAATACCGACCCGAAGAACGGTAACTACTTCTACACCTTTTATAATTATGACGAGATGGACGGCTTGCAGGACCGCGAGTTCAACATGCGTTCCATCGCCCGCACCTTCCGGGGCGAGATTTTGATGGGAGGCGTACGGGGGCTGAACATCCTGCGTCCCGACGCCATCAAGTACAACCACATCCTACCACGGGTGATGTTCACCGGCCTTACCTTGTTCAATGAAGAGGTAGAGATCGGCAAGAAGTACGGCAACAACCGCATCCTGCCCGCCGCCATCAACCAGCTGAAACGCATCGAACTGAAATACCGGCAGAACGTGTTTACCATCTCCTTCTCGGGTATGAACTACATCCTCCCCGAAAAGGCCCGTTTCGCCTACATGCTCGAAGGGTTCAGCACCGACTGGCTGTATACTGCTTCCAACATGCACCAAGTGACGTATACCAACCTGGCGCCCGGCACCTACACTCTCAAGGTAAAGGCGGCCAATAGCGACGGGTACTGGAACGAAGAGGCCACCTCGCTGCAAATCGTCATCCTGCCGCCGTTCTGGCGGTCGGCATGGGCGTACATACTCTACGCACTGGCTCTGGCCGGTGTCCTGTTCTATGCCCGTGGCCAGATACTTCGCCGGGAGCGAGAGAAGTTCAAGCTCCAGCAAGTAGAGCTCGAAGCCGCCCGCATGCATGAACTGGACGACATGAAGCTGCGCTTCTTCACCAACGTGAGCCATGAGTTCCGTACTCCGCTCACCCTCATCCTGGCACCGATGGAGTACCTCATCAGTCACACCGACAGCGAGGCCAACAAGCAGAAGCTGATCCTGGTACGCCGCAACGCCCTGCGTCTGCTCAACCTGGTGAACCAGTTGCTCGACTTCCGCAAGGCCGATGTCAGCAGCCACAAGCTCCACGCCAAGGTCGACGACGTGATTCCGTTCCTGTGTGCCATCTGCCGCTCGTTCGCCGAACTGTCCGACAAGAAAAACATACGCCTCGAATTCACCCCGGAGGTAGAGACCTGCCCGATGGTGTTCGACGAAGACAAGCTGGGACGCATCCTGATCAACCTCCTCTCCAACGCCTTCAAGTTTACCGGCGAAGGAGGCCGGGTCGATGTGCAGGTGCGCATCCTGCCCGCTGTCAATGGTACGCCCGGGCAAGTGGAGGTACGTGTGGCCGATACCGGCATCGGTGTGCCCGACGAAGACAAAGCCCGCATCTTCGAACGCTTCTATCAGGTACAGCAAGGCGCCGACAGCCAGGGAGGAAGCGGCATCGGCCTGCACCTGGTACGCGAGTTCGTAGCCTTGCACCAAGGCGAGATACACGTGGAAGACAACCCCGGCGGAGGTAGCATTTTCATCTTCACCATCAGCAACCTGGTTCATCTGCCAAGCGAGGAAGAACCTGCCGGAGAAACGGCCCCGATAAACGACGAAATAAAACCGGGCGAACTGATACAGGACTGGACACCCGCTGCCGAGAGGGGTGCCGGGATGGAAAGCGAAGCCAAAGAAGCTTCCCCGACGGCTCCACTCATCCTCCTGGTGGAGGACAACGACGACTTCCGCACCTTCCTCAGCGACAGTCTGCGGGGCATGTTCCGTCTCTGCGAAGCCCCCAACGGACTGGAAGCCTGGAACCTGATACCGGAATTGCAGCCCGATCTCATCATCAGTGATGTGATGATGCCCGAGATGGATGGCAACGAGCTCTGCCGCCGGGTGAAGAACGACATCCGCACGTCGCACATCCCGCTCATCCTGCTCACGGCCCGTACTGCCGAGGAACAGAAGATAGAAGGGCTCTCCGGCGGGGCCGATGACTATATCACCAAGCCGTTCAACTTCGAGATCCTGATGCTCCGTATCCGGAGGCTCATCGAGATGGGCGAGAAGAAACGCGAACAGTTCCGCCAACAGATAGAGCCGAACCCCAGCGATATCACCATCACCTCACTCGACGAGAAGCTGATAGCCAAAGCCATCAAGTATGTGGAGGATAACATGGCCCGCAGCGAGCTCTCCGTCGAGGAGATGAGCCGCGAACTGGGCATGAGTCGCGTACATCTGTATAAGAAGCTGCTTACCATCACCGGCAAGTCGCCCATCGAGTTCATCCGTGTCATCCGGCTGAAACGGGCGGCGCAACTGTTGCGCGAGAGCCAGATGAACGTGTCCGAAATAGCCTACGAGGTGGGCTTCAACAACCCGAAGTATTTCAGCAAATACTTCAAGGAAGAGTTCGGGAAACTGCCTTCTGAGTATAAGAATAGCGGTACTTAACAAATCGAACCCCTCCGGGAAACATTTGGTTACCGGATAGCATACAAAACGCACCATTCCAAAATACAAAACAGGACAGGTGTTCGGCAAGAATGTCTTAATTTTGGGACATTGAAAGTAACACCAAAAACAGAGTATATTATGAAGATGAAAAACACGTGCCTCTTGCTGAGTGCGTTGGTTTTTGCCTCGTGCGCAAGCAATGGGTACGAACAGACTCCGGATGGAATCATCGTTCGCCTCGCGCCCAAGGAAAAGCAAGATGTACGCATGGTACGTTTGCAGGTTGTCAATGACAAAGTGATTCACGTCTCGGCTACTCCGGAGAAGAAGTTCTCGGAAGAGCCCAGTCTGATGGTTGTTCCCCAATCGTCCGATTCGCCTTTCCAGGTGGAAAGTACCGGTAACACCGTGGTGCTCTCTACGGCGGAGCTGCGCGCATCGGTTAGCCTGGCGACAGGCGAGGTGACCTTTGCCGATAAGAACGGACGCACCATCCTGCGCGAGAACGAGGGTGGGGGAAAGCACTTCCGCGCCATCGAGGTGGAGGGAACCAAAGGCTACGAGCTGCGTCAGGTATTCGAGAGTCCGGACGACGAAGCGTTCTACGGCCTTGGTCAGCACCAATCCGACGAGTTCAACTACAAAGGCCGGAACGAAGAACTCTTCCAATATAATACCAAGGTGTCGGTGCCTTTCGTGGTGTCGAACAAAAACTACGGCGTGCTGTGGGACAATTACTCGCTCTCACGCTTCGGCGATCCGCGCGACTATGCCCAACTGAACGAAGCCTTCCAGGTGTTCGACAAGGAGGGGAACGCAGGCGGACTGACGGGTACCTGGGTACCCTCGCCCCGCAGCGGGAAGGAAACGCTGGTACGCACCGAACCGCTCCTTTACTTCGAGAACCTGAAAGCCAACCGGGAGTACTTGCCCAAGGGGTTCCCGCTGATGGGAGCCAGCGTCACCTTCGAAGGCGCTATCGAGGCTCCCGAAAGTGGCGTGTACCGCTTCATCCTCTACTATGCCGGCTACATGAAGGTGTATCTGGACAACGAACTCATCGTGCCCGAACGCTGGCGTACCGCCTGGAACCCCAATAGTTATAAGTTTGCAACCCATGTGGAGGCCGGAAAGCGCATCCCGCTCCGCATCGAATGGCAGCCCGACGGTGGCGAATCGTACTGCGGACTGCGTGCTCTGAGCCCCGTGGACAATGTCGAACAGAATAAGCTCTCCATCTTTAGCGAGATGGGCGACGAGATCAACTACTACTTCGTGGCAGGCCACTCGATGGACGATGTCATCAGCGGATACCGCACCCTCACCGGCAAGTCGCCCATCATGCCCAAGTGGGCCATGGGCTACTGGCAGAGCCGCGAACGCTACAAGACACAAGCCGAGATGCTCGGCGTGCTGAAGGAATTCCGTACCCGGCAGATCCCCATCGACAACATCGTGCTCGACTGGAACCACTGGCCGGAAAATGCCTGGGGTAGCCATGAGTTCGACCTCGCCCGCTTCCCCGACCCGAAAGGTATGATGGACAGCATCCACGCCCTGAACGGACGGATGATGATCTCCATCTGGCCCAAGTTCTACGTCACCACCGAACACTACAAGGAGTTTGCCGACAAGGGCTGGATGTACCAGCAGGCTGTGACGGACAGCATCAAGGACTGGGTAGGCCCCGGCTACGTAGGCTCGTTCTACGACGCTTATTCGGCCGATGCCCGCAAGCTCTTCTGGCAGCAGATACAAGACCACTACGTGCCTCTGGGTATCGATGCCTGGTGGATGGATGCCTCCGAACCGACCGTGCGCGACTGTACGGTTATGGAGTATCGCAAGCACATTTGCGGCCCGACCGCCCTCGGTCCGTCGACGTAATACGTCAATGCCTATGCGCTGGAGAATGCCGAAGCCATTTATGACGGACAGCGGGGGATAGACCCCGATCGCCGCGTGTTCCTGTTGACCCGTTCGGGCTTTGCCGGATTGCAACGCTACTCTACCGCTACATGGAGTGGAGATATCGCCACCCGTTGGGAAGACATGAAAGCGCAGATCTCTGCCGGGCTGAACTTCGCCGTCAGCGGTATCCCGTACTGGACGATGGACATCGGCGGTTTCTGCGTGGAACGTCGCTACGAGACTGCCCAGAACGAATTCGACCGGACCGGCCGGGAGAACGAAGACTCGAAAGAGTGGCGCGAACTGAACGCCCGCTGGTTCCAGTTTGGCGCTTTCTGCCCGCTGTTCCGTGCCCACGGACAATACCCGTACCGGGAAATATGGAACATCGCCCCCGCCTCGCATCCTGCCTACAAGTCGATGGTGTACTACACCGACCTGCGCTACCGCATGATGCCCTACATCTACTCACTGGCCGGAATGACCTGGTTCAACGATTACACCATCATGCGTCCGCTGGTGATGGACTTCGGCCGGGATACGAAGGTGAACAACATCGGCGACCAATACATGTTCGGCCCGTCGCTCATGGCTTGTCCGGTGTACGAGTATGGTGCGCGCAACCGCGAAGTGTACTTCCCCGAAACAACCGGCTGGTACGACTTCTACACCGGTAAATACCTAGTCGGCGGACAACGCCTCACGGTGGATGCTCCCTACGAACGCATGCCGCTCTATGTACGCGAAGGTGCCATCCTGCCCTACGGCCCGGCCATGCAGTACAGCGACGAGAAACCCGCCGAGAACATTACCTTGTATGTATATGCCGGACAAAACGGTACCTTCACCCTGTACGAGGACGAGAACGTGAACTACAACTACGAGAAGGGTAAGTATGCTATGATTTCCTTCGCGTACGATGAGGCTGCCCGTTCGCTGATCATCGGCGAACGTCAGGGCGAGTTTCCCGGCATGTTGCGACAGCGCACGTTCAACGTGGTGCTGGTAGATAAAAATAATCCGCAACCGTTCGACCTGGCCAAAGCCAAAGGACAGGCGGTACAGTACGACGGAACGAAACGAATCGTGAAGTTTTAAGCAGTTCACCACAGAGAACTTTATTAATTGACAATTGACAATTGACAATTGACAATTTTGCCTCTGTGTCCTCTGTGGTGAACTAAAAAAACTCTGTGGAACTCTGTGTGACTCTGTGGTGAAAAAAAATATACTGATCATGCGAATAACAAGATTTCTAACTCTTTGCCTGGCCGTCCTAATCCTGACGGCCTGTGCCACCCGTGAAGAATCCCCCCGTCAGCGAGTCTCCTTCAACGAAGACTGGCATTTCCACCTGGGCGATACGCCCGAAGCCTCCGCATTGGGTTTCGATGATGCCGAATGGCGAACACTCACCCTGCCGCACGACTGGGCCATCGAAGGCGAATTTTCCAAAGACCACCCCTCCGGTTGCGGTGGAGGAGCCTTGCCCGGTGGCATCGGATGGTACCGCAAGGTATTCACTCCCGACGCTTCTCTGGGCGACAAACGCATGTGGATAGAGTTCGATGGGGTATACATGAATTCCGAAGTATTCATCAACGGTCACTCGCTCGGTGTACGCCCGTTTGGCTACGTGTCGTTCTGCTACGACCTCACCCCGTACCTCAAACCCGGCGAGGCAAACGTGTTGGCTGTACGCGTGGACAACAGCGAACAACCCAATTCCCGTTGGTACAGCGGATGCGGCATCTACCGCAACGTGTGGCTCACCACAGTGTCTCCCGTGCATGTGGACCAGTGGGGAACATTCGTTGTCACCCCGGAAGTGTCGTCCAGGGAAGCCACCGTGTCTGTGCTGACCCGGCTGAAGAACGATTCGCCCGAGCCCGTGCAACTGGAACTGGTGTCCCGGCTTTGCGATGCCGATGGGGAAGTGGTGGCTACCGTTACCACCTATCCTGTAGAAGCCAATGCGGACAGTACAGTCGAGGTGAACCAGACCCTCCAGGTGGAGAATCCGAACCGGTGGTCGCTCGAAAACCCATCCCTGTATACGCTGAAAACCGAAGTACGCGTAGACCGGCAGTTGGTCGATACGTACGAAACCAAGGTGGGCATCCGCAGCTTTCGCTTCGACGCACACGAAGGCTTCTTGCTCAATAACCGTCATGTGAAGATCAAAGGCGTATGCCAACACCACGACCTCGGTTGCCTGGGTGCAGCAGTGAACACTCGCGCCATCGAACGCCAATTGGAGATACTCAAGGCAATGGGGTGCAACGGCATACGCTGCTCGCACAACCCGCCCGCTCCCGAACTGCTCGATCTCTGCGACCGCATGGGCTTCATCGTGATGGACGAAACCTTCGACATGTGGCGCAAGAAGAAAACCGCGCATGACTATGCCCGCTACTTCAACGAAT
>JAVBVI010000150.1:0-8150 GCA_031554505.1 Bacteroides sp.
GATAAGCAACAAGAAAGCGATATCGGCAGTGGAGCTTGAATTGATTTCAGGAACTTTTCTATTTCCTTTTGCCATTTTACTTACTTTTTAAATTGAGTATCCTCAACTGATTATGATAACATTTTCTTCACACTGCTGAAAAGCATAGCCAGAATAGTACCAGCGAACAAGATATAGATGGTGAACAGGAACATATCCGTTAATTTCAACCAAAACGGAACGTTTTCATTTCCATCGTATCCTTGCAGAACCAATGGTTCACCGCTAGCCATGTTCCAGGCAATGATCATGACAACTACCAACAGTACAATACCACCCAATGACTTCAATGCACCAATTGGATTGTCCTTCAGAACAGCACCAAACTGGAAAATGATAGCAATAATCGTCACAGCAACGCCAAGCGCCAACAGGCCATATTGCAGATATAGCAAAGCATCCGTATAGACCGGATTTTGCATTTCCAGTGCTGTGGGTATCGGGGCTGCATCTCCACCGAAGTAGAAGAAGCCCAATACGACCAGAATCACTGCAAATATCGCATACAGTACGTAATACGATACTCTATATGATAATTTACTCATTGTTTCAGATTATTTTTTGTATTTCAAGTTATATTTGATTACCATGTCAAGCAAAGAAATAGAAGAATCTTCCATTTCGCTTGTAAGAGCTTCAATCTTAGCCAGGATATAGTTGTAGAATACCTGAAGAATCAGAGCTACAATAAGACCAAAGATTGTAGTAATCAAAGCCACTTTCATACCACCGGCCACAACCGTCGGAGAGATATCACCTACTTGTTGAATTTTGTCGAATGCCATAACCATACCTACTACCGTTCCCAAGAATCCCAGAGACGGAGCCATGGCGATAAACAGGGTGATCCAAGAGCAACCTTTTTCCAGGTAACCGGCTTGTACACCACCATAAGAAACAACTGATTTTTCAACAACGTCGATGCCTTGATCTACACGCATCAAACCTTGATAGAAGATCGAAGCTACAGGACCTCTTGTGTTACGAGCGATATCCTTTGCTCCTTCTACGTCACCTTTTTCCAAAGCACCTTCGATAGCGGCAAGGAATTTCTTCGTGTTAATTTCAGCCAAACTCAAGTAAATGATACGTTCGATACAGAAAGCCAAGCCGATAACCAATGCGATAGCTACCAAACTCATAAATGAGGCGGTACCTTCGATGAATTTCACTTTAATTTCTTTGTGGATTCCTCCTTCTTCTGCATCGGCAGCAGTGGCCGAGGTTTGTTCAACAGAAGCAGTTTGTTCAGTTTGATCCGCCGCGGGAGTATCCTGCGCCTGAACAAGTTGAGTTGAGCCAAATGTTAAGACTCCCATCACAGCAACAATTGCGAATAACTTTTTCATTGTGTGTCTAATTTTAAGATTAATTAAATAATTGTTATGATTTACTTCTAATGATCTTTTTTTAGTTTCCTCCGCGGAGAGAACGGGATTCGAACCCGTGATACACTTTTGGCGTATACACGCTTTCCAGGCGTGCCTCTTCAACCACTCGAGCACCTCTCCAAATGCTGTTTTCCTTTCAAACTGGGCGCAAATTACTAAAATTTCGCGAACCACTACTATTTTCAGCTACAAATGTATTGTTTTTTTTGTTCTTCCATAGTATTCCCGGGCTTTTATGTGCTATAAAACGTTCAAATTAATAAAATTTAAAATCTAAATGCCTTATTTCAGCCGTTTAAAAATGCTCATCACATTGGCCGAAGTCTGCCGGGCAGCCTCCTCGGGAGTACACCCGTAAATGGCTGCAACCCGCATCAGCACATCTTTTACCAAAGCACTCTCGTTCCGTTTTCCCCGGTTGGGGGCTGGAGTCAGATAAGGTGAATCGGTTTCTACCACCACTCGCTCCATGGGGACATGCATCAAAACTTCGGGCAACGTAGACTTCTTAAAAGTCACTACGCCGTTAATGCCAAGCATGAATCCGGGGAACTCCAGTAATTTTTCGGCTTCTTCCCGTGTGCCGGTAAAACTGTGAAAGATGCCTGTTAAAGTAGTATCTTTGAAACCGGTTAACACCTTATATATATAATCGAACGCATCGCGGCTATGAATCACTACCGGCAGCCGGTACTCCAACGCCCAGGTTATCTGTCGCTCGAAAGCAATCAGTTGTTCGCGGAGAAAGGTCTTGTCCCAGTAGAGGTCGAGTCCGATTTCACCTACAGCAATAAAATCATCACGCTCTTTTAGGCACTTCGCTACCACTTCCAGTTCGTTCTCATAAGTTTCGTTCACAGAAGTGGGGTGCAGGCCGATCATCGGATAACACAGTCCGGGATAAGCTGCGCAGACATCCAGCATAGGTTGTATGGTACTGCTGTCGATATTCGGCATACAGATATGCGATACCCCAGCCTCGCGCGCACGTTGCATCACTTGCGGCAGGTCATCCGAGAATTCTTCCAGGAAAAGATGGGAATGAGAATCGACCAGAGTCATTAGTAAGCTTCTTTCACGGGTTTTTCGCCCGTACGATAATAATAAATAAGACCGTATTCACGACACAAATCCAACCGGTGTTCGTTGGGGCAGATCTGGGCGAATGTTTCTTCCACCTGGTTCCACACATCCAGTATCAAGGCATCAGCTTCAGGGCGCATCACAGCCAACTGCTCCAACCGACGGTTAGTCAGCTTTTGCAGTCCCTTCTGCAGCTTATACGTATCCAGGAACAAATCGTAGTGAACCTTTACTTTGGCGATGGTGGGACTATAAATAGGAATCCCTCCCTGAGCAATTCGTTTTTGCTCGCCATCGATAATCTTTTGCCCCCACTCTACCAGAGCCGACTCGCTGGTCAGATCGGGAAGACTGCTATTGTCGGCGGGCAAACCGTACAGAGATTTTTGCGACTGCTTCACTTCTGCACGTATCACAGCCAGGTTCAGCACTTGTATGAAATGTGAGATATACAGACGAGCCATTCGCACATTGGATTGATGCCTCGGACTCGACTTAGCCTGATCATCGTAACACTGCATATAATAGGTATGAGCCAGTTCGAACTTTCGCAGATAACTACGTACCTGTCCCAATGTTTTCAAGCTGAGCGCTAAGTTCTTAATATTAGAGGCATCCCCTTTAATCAAGGCCGCTTTTAGCGACCGTATCCTGGCCTGATCTGTATTTGGTAATCTTCTGTAGGGCATTTCGTGTTGTGTTATTTCTACATTTCGCGGTACATCAAATATTTCATCAGATTCTTGAGCCCCTTTTTCCGGTCCTCGGGTACATTCACCAATGCCAGGCTATCCATACCACGGGTATAATACTCGCGCATCTTGTTTTCGCAGACAGCTTTCACACCTACTTGGTTGAACAGCCCGGTTACTGCCGCAATCTTCTCGTCGGGTTGCGGGTTCTCCCGCTGCAGCCAGGCTTCCAGTTGTTCTCGCTGAGCCATATCCGAACGTTCCAAAGCCTTAATGAGCATGTATGTTTTCTTGTTACACAGAATATCGCCACCAATCTTCTTCCCGAATACGGCCGGATCACCGTACACATCGAGCAAATCGTCCTGTAGCTGGAACGCCACACCGATCTGCATGCCGAAGTCGTACAACCGGCTGGCATCCTCTTCAGTGGCTCCTCCCAACAGGGCACCTATGCGCAGGCTGGCAGCCAGCAGGACTGCCGTTTTCAGGCGAATCATCTCCAGATATTCGTCATCGGTGACATCGCTACGTCGTTCGAAGTCCATATCCATCTGCTGTCCTTCGCAGATTTCGAGGGCGGTCTGTCCAAAGACATCCATCACCCGGGCCAGATGTTCCGAAGCGCAATCGGTCATGTAACGGTAAGCCAGTACCAACATAGCATCACCCGATAGAATGGCAGCATTATCTCCCCAGATTTTGTGCACCGTTTTCTTTCCCCGACGCATATCCGACCGATCCATCAAGTCGTCGTGCAGCAAAGTGTAATTGTGGTAAACCTCAATACCTGCAGCGGGGCCAAACGCCTTGGACACATCTTCCCTATAAAGGTTGTAAGCCATGAGCAACAGCAACGGCCGTACTCGTTTTCCTCCTAAGGCCAATACATACTCAATTGGTTCGTACAATTCTTCCGGATGACGTTTGAACCGGAGATCGGCCAGATGATCGTTGATTTTATCTAAGAGCTGCGGTGCTGAAAACATAGTTTATGTATTAATTAATATCATAGTACAAAAAAGGCTGCATTAAAGCAGCCTTTTCAAATTACCTAACGCATTACTGCAATCTGAATGCTACAGGAACCGTAAACTTTACACGTACTGGTTTACCGCGCTGCATGCCAGGTTTCCATTTGGGCATCGTAGCAATCACGCGAAGAGCCTCTTTATCAAGATAGGGGTCTACGCTACGAACGACTACCGGGTCTACAATACTACCATCTCTGTTCACCACGAACTGAACGATAACGCGCCCTTGTGTCCCATTTTCCTGTGCGATGGTGGGGTACTTAATGTTCTTGCTTAAGAACTGCAGCAAAGCTGCCATTCCACCCGGGAATTCCGGTGCATGCTCAACTACCTCAAAGATAGTCTGCTCTTCCGGTTCCTCTTCCACTACTTTCACCGGAACATATTTCACTTCAACTTTCTGTCCGGTTTCTTCAGTGGATTGTATCACCGTTTCCTGTATGTCCGCCTTGTCGTCTACAATTTCAAGTAGCTCGGCTGCTTGCGGCACCTCAGGGGGCGGTGGGATTACTTCTTGTTTTTGTTCCGTGATCGGAATAATTTCTTCTTCAAACACAACATCGGATAATGCTTGACTGGTATCAATCTTCAAATCCCGCTTGGTCCATTCGAACGAAACGAAAATGAAGCTCAACACAATCAAATAACCGATCAGCATCCAGGTGGTTTTCTTACCTTCCAGGTCTGCTTTGGGTGATTTCTTAACTTCCATAAAAATATAATTAAAAATAAATGTGTGTCTTCGTCTAAACTATGGAAAGCTTTTCTGCCACAAATATAATGTGGATATTTTAAAAATGAAGTATCTTTGGCCAGATTTTTCGAACCAATTGTTAAGATTACACTGCATTTTAATTACTTTTCACGATTATGAAGAAAATTACAATAGCCATCGACGGATTCTCATCCTGTGGGAAAAGCACCATGGCCAAGGACCTGGCCAAAGAAATCGGGTATGTTTATATTGACAGCGGCGCCATGTACCGGGCAGTCACCTTATATAGTATAGAGAGCGGGCTGTTCACTGACTCTATCGATGCGGCTGGACTTCAGGGACGTATCAATGACATCCGTATCTCCTTCCACCTCAACCCGGAAACGGGGCGGCCGGACACTTACTTAAATGAGGTGAACGTGGAGAACAAAATACGCACCATGGAGGTTTCTTCAAAAGTCAGCCCGGTTAGTGCGTTGGAGTTTGTACGCGAAGCTATGGTGCTGCAACAACAGGCTATGGGTCAACAAAAAGGAATCGTAATGGATGGTCGAGACATAGGAACAACGGTTTTCCCCGATGCAGAACTAAAGATATTCGTTACTGCTTCGGCAGAGATACGTGCTCAACGCCGTTATGATGAGCTGAAAGCCAAAGGCCAGGAAGTATCATTCAAGGAAATCCTGCAAAATGTACAAAGCCGCGACTATCAGGACCAGAACCGCGACGTGAGTCCATTGCGCAAAGCCGACGATGCGTTGGAACTGGACAATTCACACCTAACCATTGCCGAGCAGAAACAGTGGTTGTACGACCAATATATCCGCGTAGCCGGAGAATAACATGAAGCAGATCAAGGTAGAAATAGACAAAGATTCGGGTTTCTGCTTTGGAGTGGTTACAGCCATCCACAAAGCGGAGGAGGAACTGGCAAAGGGTGCCACCCTGTATTGCCTGGGCGATATTGTGCACAACAGCCGCGAGGTGGAACGTCTGAAAGCCTTGGGCCTCATCACCATCAACCACGAAGAATTCCAACAACTACGCCATGCCAAAGTGCTACTCCGCGCTCACGGCGAACCGCCCGAAACGTACCTTACCGCCCAGGCGAACGACATCGAAATCATCGACGCCACCTGCCCGGTGGTACTCCGCCTGCAGAAACGAATCAAACAAGAATTCCTCAAAGACGACGACGAGGAGAAGCAGATCGTAATCTATGGCAAGAATGGACACGCCGAAGTGCTGGGATTAGTGGGACAAACCACCGGACGGGCCATTGTGGTCGAAAAGCTTGACGAGGTGAAGGAACTGGACTTCAGCCGAAGCATCCGCCTGTACTCGCAAACCACCAAATCACTCGACGAATTCGGTGAGATCGTGGTTTATATCAAAGAGCACATCTCCCCCACTGCCACCTTCGAGTACTACGACACCATCTGCCGTCAGGTAGCCAATCGCATGCCACACTTGCGACAATTTGCTGCCTCGCATGACCTGGTCTTTTTCGTTAGCGGGAAGAAAAGTTCCAACGGAAAAATCCTCTTCAGTGAATGCCTCAAGGTGAACCCCAATTCTCACCTCATCGATGGTGAGGAAGAAATTAATGATTTATTACTTCAACAAGCCAACTCCATCGGTATCTGCGGTGCTACATCAACGCCCAAATGGCTGATGGAGAGGATACTGGCTTACATAAACGAACGAATCGGGACGGAATAAAATTAACATTATTTACAGGAAGCGGCTGCAGTTTCACAGCAATGAGAAACATTTGCAACCGCTTTTTGTTATCTTTGCAGCGTCAAATTTAATCAAAGATTGTTATGGGACCTATTAAATGTATTGGTATTTTAACTTCCGGGGGTGATGCTCCGGGAATGAATGCTGCCATCCGCGCAGTAACACGCTCAGCCATCTACAACGGACTGCTAGTAAAAGGTATATATAGAGGTTACAAGGGATTGGTAACCGGTGAGATCAAGGAATTCAAGAGCCAGAATGTGAGCAACATCATCCAGATGGGTGGCACTATCCTGAAAACAGCACGCTGCCAAGAGTTCACCACCAAGGAAGGTCGCCAAATGGCCTATGAAAACATGAAGAACGAAGGTATTGACGCATTGGTCATCATCGGCGGCGACGGTTCGCTGACGGGTGCCCGGATCTTCGCTCAGGAATTCGACGTACCGTGCATCGGATTGCCGGGCACTATCGACAATGACTTGTATGGAACAGATACCACCATCGGTTATGACACCGCTCTGAATACGATTCTGGATGCAGTGGACAAAATACGCGACACTGCCACTTCGCACGAACGCCTGTTCTTCGTTGAGGTAATGGGGCGTGACGCCGGTTTCCTGGCTCTGAACGGGGCCATTGCTTCGGGCGCTGAAGCCGCCATCATCCCGGAATTCAACACGGAGGTGGACCAACTGGAAGAATTTATCAAGAGCGGTTTCCGCAAATCAAAGAATAGCAGCATCGTCCTGGTGGCCGAAAGCGAAATCACCGGCGGCGCTATGCATCTGGCCGAACGTGTGAAGAACGAATACCCGCAATACGACGTACGCGTATCCATCCTCGGACACTTGCAACGTGGTGGTAGTCCCACAGCACACGATCGTATTCTGGCCAGCCGCCTTGGTGCAGCAGCCATCGACGCTCTGATGGAAGACCAACGCAATGTTATGATCGGTATTGAGCACGATCAGATTGTTTATGTGCCGTTCAGCAAGGCTATCAAAAAAGATAAGCCCATCAATCGCGAGCTTGTTAATGTATTGAGAGCACTCTCTATTTAATACAAACTTATTAGTTTTTCCGGCACTGACCGGGATACTTAACGGTTCTCACAAACATATGTGGGAACCGTTTCTTTTTAAATCGAACAATATTTCTCTAGCTACAGAGATTTTCGCGTTTAGTTAAGCCGAAAAATCTCTGTAGGTAGAGAGAAAAATCTGTTTAGCAGCCCCCCTTTTCCGGCTCTATCAGCGCACCTGCCTTTCTTACACATCAGCGATAGAATAATTACATACTATTTTCTGCTTTATTTATCCAAAATCAGCCCCTGATATATCTCTTGCAAAGCTTCTTCACTTCTTTTCCCATTTATTAACTACTCTCCCCAGAGGAGTGTTCCCGATCTTTTTTTCTCGGATAAAAAAAGTCGACAAATCACCCCTGTATA
>JAVBVI010000037.1:0-34632 GCA_031554505.1 Bacteroides sp.
TTGTTGCTTTTTCTTTATTAACCACATAATCGCACATATTTCAACAGAGTTTTACCTCTTTCTTATCTTGGTTGTCGGCAAAAATAAAACTCTGTGTAACTCTGTGCGACTCTGTGGTGCAACAGTTATTTAATTTTCTTCTTCAGGAGATCCAATGCCTTTTCGGTGGCTTTCTCGGTTACCTTCTTCGTCAGCGAGTCCTTGTTGGCTGTGGTGGCAGAGTCCAGACCGAGCTTCTTGCCGATCTCTGTGGCTGCCTTGCTAGCTACTGCAGTCGCTGCCTGAGAGGCCATACTCTTCGTGTCGAGGCTCACCTTGGGCGAAGTAAACGAACCGCCAATCTTCAAGTCCACCGTGCTGAGCTGTGCCACGCTACCTGCCGAAGCGGGAAGTTTTACCTTACCCGAGTAGTCGATGGTCTGATCCAGACCCGTTGTTCCGGAGAGGTTCACGGCATAGTCGCCCAACTTGATATCGAACGGATTGGTGCCTACGCGACCATCCTTGATGGTAAAGTCGATAGCCATGTCCTTCACCTTCATGTCCTTCAGATCGGGCTTGTTCAGGGCGGTGGCAATCTGGTCGATCACCTTTACGCCACTCAGGCTGATGTCCTGGGTAGAGAGACGTCCGGCTCCCTGCATGGTTTCCAGAACCGGGCTCATGGTTGCGTCGAGTTGCGTCTGTACCGTCATGTTGCCTGAGTAGTTACCTTTCAGGCTTTCGAAGATGGGTGCCATCTTCTGTACCATATCCAGCTCCTTGTAGGTCTGTGCGAAGTTGAGGTTGGTCATCTTGAAACCAGCGTCCATCGACGGCTTCGTGACGTCGGCCGTAGAGTATGTTCCGTTCATCACTACCGTACCGCCCATGGTGTTCATGGAGAGGTTCTTCATGTCCACCTTGCTGTCCTTCACGAGCAACTGCCCGGCCATGTTGGCGAATACCATTTTGTCGAACAGAACCTCCTTCATGTGAGCCGTCATGTTGAAATCAATGTTCTTCGGAACCTCGATGATGCCCATAGCCGCGTCGTTGGCAGCGGTGCTGGTGGTGTCGGCTCCGTTCATGAAGTCGTTCAGATTGAAGTGGTTAGAGCGCAGGTTGAGCGTGCCTTTCAGCGTGGTGCCCTTCATGGCGTAACCGATGTAGTTCTCCAGCTTGCTATCCGCTGTGATGTCGTTCTGCCCGATGTTCACGGTCGTTTCACTCAGTTGCAGGAATTTGGGGGTGAAGGTGAGGAGGGACTTCTGGATGTTCACATCCGGCATATCCTTCATCTTCAGTTTCATGTCGGTCAGTCCCACGGTACCCGCTGCCTGAACCTTGTCATACTGTTCGTTGTCGATGTATGACATTCGTCCGGCCACGTTCATGTCGGCGTTGATGGTGCCGTTCAGCTCCATATCTTCCAGTGGATATACTTGCTTGATCATGCCCAGGTTCAGGATGCCCTTGGCTTGGGCTTTGAAGTCCGGGTCGCTCATAGGCGTCTTCACTTCGGCCGTCATGCTGAACGGATTGCCAGCCAGGCGGAAGTTGAACGGGTTGATGTACACCTCCGTGAGGTCGAGGCTTCCGCCCGGATTTTTCACGTCGGCGGTGATGTTGATCTGATCCACACCAGCCGGGAGCGACGGGTATTGGAACATGGCGTTCTTCACGTTCAGCGCCAGGTCGAACTGCGGAACGATGCTGTCGCCTACCATCTGCCCCTTGGCAAAGGCGTTCAGAGTGGCTGTGCCATCGGTTTTCAGTCCGTCGAATTCGGTGGCGTAGATGGCCGGAACGAGCGAGAGTATTTCCTTGAAGCCCACTTCGTTGGTGTTCAGTTTCAGATCCATATCGATGGCCGGGTCCACGAGGGCTACCCATCCGTCGATGCTGGCCTTGATGGCGTTGAGGCGGAATTCATTGTCTTTCAGCGTGTACTTGTTGTTCACCAGGTCAGCATCCACGTTCATGTCGGCAGCGATATTGGCGTTGGAGAGGAAGGGTATTCCGCCCATCTTGTACGTCAGGGCTTCGACCAGTGCGTTGAGTTTCAGCGTGGTGCGGTCGCTTCCCAAGTCGCCCGAGCAGGTGGCGTTCAGGCCCCGTACATCGGCGTACATGTTGCCCTGTTGGTCATCGTACACCACGTTCAGGTTGGTCACGGCGAGCTGTTGCAGCTTCACGCGGAAGGTCGTAGCCGTAGTGTCGGCCGCTTCCGTGGCGGTGCTGTCCACCTTCATTACGTCCCAGTTGGCTTTCCCGTCAGGCAGGACGATGGCGTGTACATCGGTGTTGGCAATGAGTATTTTGGAAATGTCATATCCACTGTCGCCAAAGAGCGAGAGGAGGTTGATAGCGGCTGTTACTTCGCCGGCCCGTACGAGGGTGTCGTTCTCGAATTCGCCTACGCCCTTGAGCCAGAAGTCGTGCAGACTCACGGATGCTTTGGGGAAATGGCGGAATAGACTGATGTCAAGGCTTTGGAAGTCGAACTGAGCGTTGAGCATCTTGTTGCCCTCCGCTTTCACGATTTTCTCTATCTTTCCCTGGAAGGCGAAAGGTAGAATGAACATCAGCAGCAGGATAACTGCCACTGTGATACCTGCAATTTTCAATACTTTCTTCATACTTTCCTTATAAATATAGTTGTGAGGTACAAATTTACTAAAAAAATACGTACATGGGTTCTTTATAAAGATTATTTAAAAATAGGTGTGTTTTTTAGACATTCCAACGCTTGCTGCAACACACTCCGTGGACAGCCTACATTGAGCCGCATGAACCCTTCGCCTTCCTTGCCAAACGTCATCCCCTCATTGAGCGCCAGGTGTGCATCTTCCACAAACAACCGTACCAGTTCCTTGTGCGATAACCCCAACGCCCGGCAATCGAGCCAGACGAGGTACGACGCCTGCGGACGAATCATCCGTATCGCTGGAATATGTTGTTGCAAGAACTCGCCTGTGAAGTCGATGTTTCCCTGGATATACGCCACCACCTGATCCAGCCACTCCGTGCCGTTGCTGTACGCCGCCGCCACACTGAGATAAGCGAACATGTGTCCTTCGCCAAACTCGCCCGCATCCATGAACTTACGGAAGCGAGCCAGCACGTCCGGGTTCTCGATGATGCAATACGAGCTGGCCACTCCCGGCATGTTGAACGCCTTGCTGGGCGCCATGAACACCACCGAGTTGAGCCGGGCCTCTTCGGACACCGTGGCAAAGGTGGTATGGTGGTAAGGCGGCAGGGTGAGGTCGGCATGGATCTCGTCGGAGAAGACCAGCGTACCGCTCTGGTGGCAGATCTCGGCTATCTGGTGCAGCTCTTCGCGCGTCCAGACCCGTCCACCGGGGTTGTGAGGATTGCTCAGGATCAATACCCGGCAACCGGCCACATCGGTCCGGAAACGCTGGAAATCGATGGTAAACTGGTCGTCGGCCAGCACGAGCGGGTGGTACACTACTTCCCGCTCCAGGTGTCGGCTGACGAGGAAGAACGGATGGTACACGGGCGACATCACCATCACCCGGTCTCCCGGAGCAGTGAAGCACTGCAAGGCGAAAGCCAGTCCACGTACGATGCCCGGTGTGAAGGTGAGCATCTCCCGGCGGATGGTCCAGCCGTAGCGCGTCTGCACCCAGTCAATGATGGAACGGCTCCACTCGGGGGTGGCAAAGGTATAGCCCAGCACCTCGTGATCCAGTCGCTTGCGGAGCGCGTTTATGATAAAAGGTGGTGTACGGAAATCCATATCGGCCACCCACATAGGAGTCAGGTCGTCCCGCCCCCAGAATCGTTCCACGCCGTCCCACTTCACACTGTCCGTTCCGCGACGGTCGACCACTTCGTCAAAATCGTATGTCATATCGTTCCTGTTTTCATTGTTCGAATGGCAAATGTACGACGACGGACGGTGAAAACGAAACGTTGGCTCCACATTTTAACGACCGGATGCTAAAAATACCATATTTGTGGGAGGTACAGTCCCCGCCGCTCGATTCTTTTTCGTACTTTTGCGGGCATTAAACAAAGACCACACAGAGCAATGATCAAAGCTATGTTTTTCGACATCGACGGCACGCTGGTCAGCTTCGAGACGCACGCCATACCGGCCTCCACCGTCGAAGCCATCGCTGCCGCCCGAGCCCAAGGCATCAAGATATTTATCGCCACCGGACGTCCACAGGCCATCATCAACAACCTCGGCGCACTGACCAGTCGCGGACTGATAGACGGGTACGTCACCGTGAACGGAGGCTACTGCACCGTAGGCGACGAAGTGATATACAAGAGCGCCATCCCGCCGGCGGAGGTGCAAGTGATGGCCGAAGCCTGCCGCACGGAAGGCTTTCCCTGCATTTTTGTGGCCGAGCACACGGTAGCCGTTTGCCAGGACGCCGAGCAGGTGGACGAGATCTTCCGTCGCTTCCTCCGGGTAGAGAATCTACAGGAAAAGAGCATCGAAGAGGCCACCCGTGAACCCATCTTCCAGATGACGCCGTTCATCGACGCCGAAAAGGAAGCAGAGCTGATGGCACGCCTGCCAGGCTGCGAGTCGGGACGCTGGTATCACGCCTTCACCGACATCACCGCCAAGGGAAATACCAAAAGCAAAGGCATCGAAGAGATGATCCGGTACTTCGGTATCGCTCCGGACGAAACGATGGCTTTCGGCGACGGAGGGAACGATCTCACCATGCTTCGGGCTGCCGCTATTGGCGTGGCCATGGGCAATGCCGAGGACCCGGTGAAGCAGGCTGCCGACTATGTCACCACTTCGGTCGATGAAGACGGCATCCGCCATGCGATGATACATTACGGAATTATATAATGTCAACAACCGTCGATACCAACAACAAGGAATTCCAGGATGCACTGAACCTCATTCAGTACACCCGCCAATCGGTGTTCCTCACCGGGAAAGCCGGCACAGGTAAGTCCACCTTCCTGCGCTACGTCTGCGAGCACACCAAGAAGAAACATGTGGTACTCGCCCCCACCGGTATCGCCGCCATCAACGCTGGGGGAAGCACCATGCACAGCTTCTTCAAGCTGCCCTTCCACCCGCTACCGCCCGACGATCCGAACCTGAGCTTGCAGCGCAACCGCATCCACGAGTTCTTCAAATACACCAAGCCGCACCGCAAATTGCTGGAGCAGATAGAGCTGGTGATCATCGACGAGATATCGATGGTACGGGCCGATATCATCGACGCGGTGGATCGCATCCTGCGGGTGTACTCGCGCAACCTCCGGGAACCGTTCGGCGGCAAGCAGATCCTCCTGGTGGGCGACGTATTCCAACTGGAACCCGTCGTAAAGAACGATGAGCGCGACATACTGAACCGTTTCTATCCCACCCCGTACTTCTTCTCCGCCCGGGTGTTCCAGGAGATCGACCTGGTATCCATCGAACTGCAGAAGGTGTACCGGCAGACCGACTCGGTATTCATCCGTGTGCTGGACAACATCCGCAACAACACCGTCTCGGCAGCCGATCTGCAGTTGCTCAACACCCGCTACGGCACTTCCATCGAGGACTCGGAGAAGGACATGTACATCACCTTGGCCACCCGACGGGACAACGTGGACTACATCAACGACAAGAAACTGGCCGAACTTCCGGGCGATCCGGTGACCTTCGACGGCACCATCGAGGGCGACTTCCCCGAGAGCAGTCTGCCCACCTCGAAAGAGTTGGTGCTGAAGGTCGGCGCACAGATCATCTTCATCAAGAACGACTACGACCGTCGCTGGGTGAACGGCACCATCGGCACGGTGAGCGGCATCGACGAGGAGGGAACCATCTACGTGGTGACCGATACGGGCAAGGAGTGCGACGTGAAACTGGATAGCTGGCGAAACATACGCTACCGCTACAACGAGCAGAAGAAAGAGATCGAAGAAGAAGTGCTGGGCACCTTCACGCAATATCCCATCCGCCTGGCCTGGGCCATCACCGTACACAAGAGCCAGGGGCTGACGTTCAGCCGGGTAGTGGTGGACTTTAGCGGAGGGGTCTTTGCCGGAGGACAGGCGTACGTGGCGCTGAGCCGTTGCACATCGCTCGAGGGTATTCAGTTGAAGAAACCCGTCAACCGCTCCGACGTCTTCGTCCGCCCGGAGATTGTCACCTTCTCCCAGCGGTTCAACAACCGCATGGCCATCGACAAAGCGTTGAAGCAAGCGCAAGCCGATATGCAGTACGTGGCTGCCATCCGTGCCTTCGACCAGGGCGACATGGAGCTCTGCCTGGAACAGTTCTTCCTCGCCATCCATTCGCGGTACGACATCGAGAAGCCCATCGCCCGCCGCTTCATCCGCCGGAAACTGAGCACGGTGAACACCTTGCGCGAACAGAACAAGAAAATGAAGGAGGAGATGCGCGCACAACAGGAACGTCTCCAAAAATATGCCCGGGAGTATCTCCTGATGGGCAACGAGTGCATCACCCAGGCGCACGACGAACGGGCTGCCCTGGCCAACTACAACAAAGCGCTGGAACTCTGTCCCGACTATGTGGATGCATGGGTACGCAAAGGCATCACACTCTTCAATATGGACGATCTCTACGAATCGGAGAACTGCCTGAACACCGCCGTCCGCCTCCGCCCCACCGAGTTCAAGGCAGTGTACAACCGCGGAAAGCTCCGCCTAAAGCTGCGGAACATCGAAGGCGCACTGGCCGATACCGACAAAGCCACCACTCTGAAACCGCAGCATGCCGGGGCACACGAGCTCTTTGGCGATGCACTGATGCAAGCCGGGAAGGAAGACGAAGCTGCCCTGCAATGGCGCATCGCAGAGGAACTGAAGAAGCGGAAGAAGAAAGGTTAGAATCCCAGCATAGCGGCTGGGGGGATGTTTAGTACCCGGCAAAGCAGGCGGGCTACCTTTAGCGTTGGTTCGGAACGACCGGAAATATAATCGTTGATGCGTGACGGACTTACTCCAATCTCACCAGCAAGTTGCTTTTGTGTCATCCCCTTTTCTTCGAGGGATAACTCTATCAGTTCCGCTACAGTAGGTTTCTCTATCGGAAAATGTTCCTTTTCATAAGCTATCACGATGTCAGACATCACAGAGAGTTCCACCGCATACTTATCATTAGCAGGGAGAGCATCATCGACCAAAGGCAGAAGCTCTTCGACCCTGGCCAAGGCAAATTCATATTGCTCTTTCGTTATTTTATTCATAATCCCCGTTTTATATAGTTGAACAATCTATCTTGTCATATTCCTTGTGAGTACCCACGAAACGAATAAATACATACCCCATCGTAAACTTAATAACAACAACCAGCCGGTAGTTGTTGCCTTTGATGTTGAACACATAATGCTGATTTCCTACATAATCAGTAGCTGGGAATTCGGCTTTAATGTCCGAGAAGTTCTTCCATTCTGCATTCTCTGCCACATCATACCAACGTTCTAAAGCAATTCGGGCATCTTCATGTCCTTTTGCTTCGTAGAACTCTCTCAGCTTTTTGTGTGATACAATTCTCATAGATAGTTTGTTTAATGCAAAAATACGGATTTGTTTTGAATTACAAAACTTTCCGTTTGTTTGTTTCTGTTTTTCGGAATTTTAACCCGATAACTTCCAGACATATGCTGCAACAAAGCCGATCACCAGCACCACCGCCAGGATAGCTGCCATGACGATGAGTTGCAGACGGAATGTCCGTTGACGCTGTTGCTCCTCCCGTACTTTGATCTGCTTGCCGATACGTGTCAACTCCTCCGCGGAGAGCGTAGGGACCATCTGGTCGAGGTGCCAACTGTGCTTCCGTCCGTTATAGTCTTTATTCCGTTCCCGTCGTCGGCTGAGCTGATCCCGGTTCAGCCTCTGCCGCGCTATCATGTCGTACACATGTCCTCCGAAACTCATAGGCCGATGTTTTTAGGGGATTACTAACTCCGGAAAAGCTTCCTTCAATATCTGGAGCGCCCGCTCATAATCTTCCTCGGCCACGTGGACTTCGATCTGGAAGCCTCCTACGGGCAGCACGGACGATATCACTTCGTTTTTGATGAGCGACTCGATGCCTTCCTGGCTCAGGGCGGCTTGCAGGATGTTGGCCTGGTAACTGTTGGGGGTGGTGGCTAAGAGTGTTGTATTCATAAGGCAAATGTATAAGGGTGATTCTCAAAGATACGAAAATAGTTGATATGTGGGTGCCTGTTGATAAGTTTTTGTGTTTTTGCTTGGTGGGGGAGCGTTTCGGTTGTACTTATGTCGGCCGTTTCGGACGAAGCGGTGTATCGTATCACCAATAACCAAGTATATGAAAGGTAAAAAGAAACTCATTGCCCCGGCGAAAACGCCCGGGAAGAAGACGGAATCGCTCACCCCCGCTCCATACTGCCGCAGGCGACAGGAAGAGTTGGCCGAGCAGGAAAAAAAAACGAGGATACATTGGCCGGGCTTCGCCGGGATCTGGCCGAGGCGCAGCACCAGCAGCTCCTGGTTCGTCTGGAACAGGCGTACCTCAGGCGAGGGAGGCGGGAGTGTGTATACGGTGTCAAGGCACGGAGGGATCTGATCCGGGAGGCTTTCGCGTATGTCAGGCTGAAACATTTCAAGGTGGGGTATGAGTACCTCTGCTACTTGCTTACGGCCCGTTTCAGGTTTTTGAAGGAGGGGAGCAGGGAGGAGGAGATCTCGTTCCAGACGTTGTACTCGGATGTGAAGCGGGTGCGGGCCGGGGAGGTGTAACCTGCATGAACTTTTTTCAGCCAAAAAAGTTCATGCCTGTTGGCCTGCCATTCGATATCTTTGCCGGGCATCCCCCGGAGTCGTTCCGGGGCTTAACTAACACTTTATTCTAGTATGAGAGATCCTAAAAGAAAGGTGACGGCGTTCAAGAACGTGTCATCACGCGAAACGGCTACTATCACCGTGGAACGCCTGTTCCAGTACATCTCCGAGGGCCGTTGGCGAAATTGGGTGGAGCGCATCCGGCAGGCTGCTGCCCGGGGCGACCGCAAGGAGATGGATCGCCTGAAAAAGAAACTCACTTACTTCTGCTTTGGAGGACTGTTTGCCGAAGGCAGTCACGCGGCTTCCTGCCTGACGGAGTACAGCGCCCTGGTGGTGCTGGACTATGACCACGTGCTGGCCACAGAGTTGGAACGCCTGAAGGACATCGCCATGGCCTCCCCGCATGTGATCATGGCCTACATCACCCCCTCGGGCAGCGGACTGAAGCTGGTGGTGCTCACCGATGCCCGGCGCGAAGAGCATCCGTTGGCGTATGCACAGGTGGCGGCGTATTACGACGGTCTGCTGGGCATCCCCAGCGATGGGGCGTGCAAGGATATCAGCCGCGGACATTTCGGGTCGTATGATGAGTGGGCACGGTACAATGGGGGGGCTACGCCGTTCGCGGTGCAGCGGGAGGAAGCGGTGATTGCCGAAACTGCCCCTGCTGAACCTTCGCCTGTTGCCGAGCCTGCTCCTGCTGCTGTAACCGCCAGCCAGGAGCCAGCGACTGCCGAAGCCGGGATTCCGTCCCTCCCCTCCGGCATCACCGGCGAAGAACTCGTGCGCATAGCCCTCAGCCTCTACCCGGCTGCCGAAGGCAAGCGGAATGTCCGCCTGTTCCACATCGCTTGCGCGGCGTGCAGCCAGGGATTGCCTGCCGAGTCCATCGTCCGGGGAGCGGTGGCGGTGATGGCTTGCGATACGTTCGATGCGCGCGAGATCGGGAGTGTTGTCAAATCGGCTTACTCCCGGACGAAGGCTGGTAAAGTGGGAAAAAAGGGGGAAAATACCACCGCTAAGTGCACGCTAAGTGCACAAGTGCCCATAGACACTCCGGCAACGGATACTGAGAGCGATGAAGAAGACGGAATCTTTGATGGAGAAGAGCTTCGCGAACATACACCCAGCTTTCCGCAGACGGTTTACGACGCTTTGCCCGATTTCTTTTCGGTCGCTATGAAGTACACCTCCGACCCGCGGGAACGCGATATGCTTTTGTTGTCTATTCTTACCCTCGTCAGCGCGCTCATTCCTACCACCAGCGGCTTTTACCGTCATCGCCGGATCTCCGCCCATTTCTACACATTCGTGGTGGCTCCGGCAGCTTCGGGTAAGGGAGTGATGGACTACGGGTTCTCCTTATTGAAGTATTTCCTGAAAGAGATAGCCGAGGAAAACGATCAGTTGGAACGGAAGTACAAGGAAGCCTGCGAAGCGTACGACAAGCACCTGCGCAACCGTAAGAAGGGTGACAAGGACTTGTCGAAACCCGAACCTCCTACCTACCGGTACCTGCAGATACCGGCCACCGTGAGCAAGTCGCGCTTCCTGATGCATCTGCGCGACAACCGGGAGTGGGGAGGTTTTATCTTCGACCTGGAAGCCGATACGATGACGGCGGCCGTGAAGCAAGATTATGGCAACTACTTCGACTACCTGCGCAAGATATTCCACCATGAAACGGTGAGCGATTCGTTCAAGGTCAACGAGAAGCCCACGTATGTCTACACTCCCCGTTTGGCTATCCTGCTGGCCGGAACGCCGGCCCAGTTTGTGCGGATGTTCGGTTCGTTAGAGAATGGTTTGCCCAGTCGCTTCCTGAACTATACCCATCGGCAGCAGGCTTTGTGGCAGGATGTTTCGCCTGCCGGCGACGAGGAGGAAGTGGAGCGCCACTTCGATAGGCTCTCCATGCGGCTGCACCAGATGCTTCGCTTCTTGTACGCCTCTTCTACCCGGGTGAAACTGAGTGAGTTACAATGGACCCGGTTGAATAAATTCTTTGCTGCCCTGCTGGAACGGGAGAAGATCAGCGAGTGCGACGATTTCCAGAGCACCATCAAGCGGTATTGTCTCATCGTCTTCCGTATCTGCCTGGTGCTGACTTCCATTGAGAAGGCTACCTTGCGGGTCGACCAGCAGGAGATGCGATGCTCGGACGCGAATTTCGAGACTGCTCTGTCCATCGTTGCCTGTTGCCTGGAACACAGCCGGCTGCTGGTTACTTCGCTACCCGCTATGGACAAGGATACCCGGGAGTTGCAAAATCCCAACAAAACGCAGTTGATTTTCGATCGTCTGCCCCTGGACTTTACCACGGAGCAGTTCTTGGAAAAGGCGGCCTTTTTTGAAATGGGAAGACGTAAGGCTTTTAAGGTGCTGAAAAATTCTATTGGATTGATAATCAAAAAAATAAAGAAAGGAGTGTACCGGAAAGTGTCCTAAGGGCACTTGTGCACTTAGCGTGCACTTGCTCTCCGGAAAATGCCTCGCCACACCGCTTGTAACCGTTGGGTTACCCGGCATGTGGCGAGGCATTGCATTACTTCTAAAATCTTTTACAAGGCATGCTGTTCTTCGGCTGCTTGGGGCTGGTATCCGATGAAGGGAATCGTTCCGTACTGTCCTCGGACGAAGTTCTTTCCGCCCATGCTCTTATCACTCTCCCAGGACGTGCGTCTGAGTTCTTCCAGATACGCCAGGCTGTACAGGTCGGTACGTTCCAGCGCGTTTTTCTCCGTGATCCAGATGCGGTTGTGGTCGGTGGGCAGGAGTTGTGTGTTGCGGGTGGTGTAGACGAGCTGGGCGCCGCTGGGGTTGGTCTTCGGGTCATCGAACAGGTCGATGAGGATTTGTGCCTGGGCAGGGTGCATACGGGCATCGAGGTCGTCGATGATGAGCGTTCCGCCCATACCCAATGCGCTGATGGCGGGGCCGGCCATCTCGAATAACTGGATGGTTCCGCCGGATTCCTGGGTGTTTAGATTCAGTTCTGTGGTGAGATAGCCTTCTTTCTTGCCGTAATCGTCATAGTAGCTGTGCTCGAAGGTGACGCTTGGCTCCCACAAGTCACTATATCCGCCCTTCGAGCCTTCCAACAGTTGGCTGAGCTCTTGTTCCGGATCTAGGCTCGGGTCCATCTCAAGAAGAGCAGATATCTCTTTTTCGATTTCTTCCCAATCGGCTTTCTGTAGTCCTCCCCCTGTGCTACTGTTTTTCGATTCCACCTGTATGTCGACGAAATCCAGCTGGAACCGGCGCAGGAATTGGACGATTTCGCGGCGGTTTTCCTTCTTCTCTTCCTCATCTGTCTCTTCCCATAATGCCGCGGTGAAAGTGTCTAAGGTAGTATTCGGGATACCCTGGAAGTGGAAGCGCCCATAGCCTATCCCGTAGGCCACACGCTTGGATATTTCCCCTCCTGCCTGGGCTGCTATGGCTAAGGTCAACTTATAATTGTTGATTTGCTTCCGGCATCCTTTCAACTCTTTGAAGTCTTCGCCTATTTCCAGCACTATTTCGGCGCGGGCAAACAGCAGT
Organism: Bacteroides sp.; assembly: GCA_031554505.1. GTDB lineage: Bacteria > Bacteroidota > Bacteroidia > Bacteroidales > Bacteroidaceae > Bacteroides. Next base: position 12,304 of record JAVBVI010000037.1, read on the forward strand.
TCCTCTTTCTGCCCCTGTTTTTGCCTGTACAGCCATTCGGAAGCCACTTCTTCGCCGGAGTGTTTGAAGCCGTACCGGAAACGTTCGCCGTCAAGCAGGAAGACGATTTCCAGCGTGCTGAACAACTTCTCCGGAAAATCCGGACGGAAATGATGCCGGCAGATGTCTTTGTTCGTTATGGGTCTGTCCTGTAGCGAAGCAATCACTGTGTCGGTCATGGCTTTCATCGCCAGGATCAGGTTGCTCTTTCCACTGGCATTCTGGCCATAAATGGCTGTCGTGCGGTGAGCATTGCTGCCGGGAGGATTGGCATGGCCGGAAGGGTTTTGGGTACTGCGGGGGGGGAATCAGTGAGAAGGTTTTCTCTTCGGCAAACGAACGGAAATTGCCGACGGTAAATTGTACGAATTTATACATAAACGTTGTTTTATAAATGGTTTTAACGGGCATAAAAGAACTAAAAACTCTCTATGCCTGTCTTCTTCTTGCGCTTTTTTTCCCCCGCGGTAACGTTAATTAACGGTTTTCGCGTGCACGCGATAGTATGATAAAGTCTTGAAGAGGCCGCCCCGCGGATGACCGGCATGAACCTAAGATGCAGAGGCATTCGTCGCGCTCTTCTGTTTGCCAAAATAAATGTATGCCGGGCTTCAGACACCTCCTCTCTATGAAACTAAATAATTGTTGTACAAATACAAAAAATAAGATAAAACCATTGCAATTACAAAAATAACACCTATATTTGTAGAAAATATACGAAAACAGACTATAAAACTATGATTCAAGAGTTTTCATTGCAAAATTACCGCTCGTTCGCCGGGAAGCAAACCCTCTCCCTGCTGGCCACTCCCGACCGGACATTGGCCGACGAGCTTATCGTGGAGCCCAAGCCAGGCGTACGCCTGCTGCGCATGGGCATGATCTACGGCGCCAACGCGTCGGGCAAGTCGAACCTGCTACTGGCCATCCAGACCCTGTGGAGTCTGCTGTTTGTGCCCCGGGAAAAGGAACACGAGAAGACAGGCGTGTACACCCCTTTCGCCCTGTCGGTGGGCGAGCCTACCTGCTTCGACATCCTCTTCTGGGTGGGTGCGCGGCGCTACCAGTACCGGGTGGAGTACAATGACGACGCCATCCTCTACGAACGGATGATGTACGCCACCGACAAGGATGTGCTCTCGCTGATGTACGAACGCCGGCAGGGTGCCCCCATCCTGTTTGGCACCACGCTGGGCATCAAGGCCAAGCAGCGCGACGAACTGAACCGCGACACGCTGGGCAACCACACCGTGCTCTCCACTCTGAACAAGCGGAACATCGACGTGCCACCCGTGATGCGCGAACTCTACGAGTGGGTGAAGGCCAACGCCATCCATCCGGCCGAACGCAACAACGTGCTTCAGATAGCCGCGCAGGCCGAACGCATCCCTGCCTTGAAGCAACTCATCCTGGAGATGCTGAACAAGGCCGATTTCAATATCTCGGACTTCTCGCTCATCGAAATACTCCTGCCACCCGACTTCGTGGAGGAGGCCAACAACGACTACCTGCTACGCGAAGCGGCCCAACACTACCTCCGCACCAAGAAGCAACTCCTGCTGACGCACCGCACGGAAGAGGGCGACTTCACCGTGGCCTTCGGGCTCGAATCGGCCGGAACGAAGGCGTACTTCCGCCTGGCCCGCCTGCTGTACGACCTCCGGGGCGACGGGAACGTGCTCCTGGAGGACGAACTGGAGGACAGCCTGCATTACGACCTGGTGGTACACTACCTGCAAACGTACCTGCAAAATGCCGGACGCTCACAGCTCCTTTTCGCCACGCACAACCAGCATCTACTCGATGAGGACTGGATGATTCGCCGTGACATGGTGTGGCTCACCGAGAAAGATCGCCGGCGGTCGGCCTCCACCCTGTACCGGGCTTCGGACATGGGGCTGCACAAGAACGTGTCGCTCATGAATGCCTACCGCATCGGCAAGCTCGGCGCCAAGCCGCTGCTGGGTTCCACGCTCCTCGATACCGACGAACGATGACGGGGCGCAAGGCGATTGCCGTTATCGGCGAGGGGATCACGGAGAAATACTACATAGAGTCCCTGAAGGGACTGTCGCCTTTTACGGTGCTGCCCCGGTCGTTGGGGACAAACGCTTCGAACCTGCCCAAGCTGGCCGACGCCATCGAAGCGTCGATACGCGATGGGTACGACGAGGTGTTTTGCCTCATCGACATGGACGGGAAACGCGACGGGGAAAACCGGGCAGCGTACCTCCGCCTGAAAGCTAAGTACCACGACCGGGTACATGGCAACAAGCGGAAGGGTGTTCAGTGCCGGGTGATGTTCGTGGAGACGGAACGTTGTACGGAGCTTTGGTTCCTGTATCACTTCACCCGTTCGGCGGTGACGCGGGAGTTTACCTCGTACCGGGAGGTGGAGCACGAGCTTCACAAGTACCGTCCGCAGTACGAGAAAACGGAGCGCTATTTCCGTTCGGTGGGTAGTTTGCACCGTGAACTCACTGCGGACAAGGGGGGTGCAGGGTCTTTGCAGCAGGCTATCCGGAATGCTGAGAGTTCCCTGGCTTCCCGGTTGCACGATGGGCGGAAGTATACGTATAGCGAGATGCATTGGCTCATTGAGGCACTTGGCATTTTGAAATAGTACTTGAAATAGCTTACCATTCATAACTTCTCTAAAGCCCAAGCGGGAGCACTCGTACTTATCCTACGATGCTCCCGCTTTTTGGTGCGTGACGCGTACCGGGCTTAGCTACCCGGCTCGCCGATGTACTTCACAATGAGTTCCACCTCCCGGGGCAGGTAGGTGCGCCGGTATTTGTTGTACCCCACGGCCGTAAGTTCGGCCATGAGCGGCTTGTTGAGCAGCAGCCAGCGGTAGAAGTTCTCCAGGGCGCGGTCAATGCATTGGTGGGGACAGTACAGCATGGCCAGTTCGGCCTTGGAATAAACACGGATGGGGAAAGGCTTTTCGTTGTCGGGGGAATACATGATTTTAGTTTTAGCGTACAGGGGTGTGGCTTCGGGGAGAGTCCGGACGCCGCTAGTTTTCTATACCCTAAAGATAGGGAATAATTGACAATTGACAATGGACAATGGACAGTTTCTGCTGGTGTCTGTGGTGAACTAAACTAAAAACTCTGTGGAACTCTGTGTGACTCTGTGGTGAATAAGACCTTATCTCCGCACATCTCCGCTTATCTCCGCCTAACACCGCTTAACTCCGCAATGGCCTCCGGGGGCTGCCGTATCTTTGTATCAACCTAAGGGAAGAACCGGGACGATCGCGATCACTCATTTCTTCAGAAACCCTGTTTCTCCCGGCGGTTCTATTCATTCATTCATTCATTCATTTTAAAACTTAATTATTATGCCAGTACTTTTTAAAAAGATGTTGCGGAAAGATCCGCTCAAACCCACCGATCCGGGTAAGTATTACCCGCAATTGGTATCCTCCGGCAAGGCAGTGCTCCTGCCCCGGGTAGCTCACCTGATCAAAGAGAGAAGTTCGTTGTCCGTGGGCGACATCAAGAGTGTGCTTGCCAACTTCGTGGAAGTGATGCGCGAACAGTTGTTCAGCGGTAATTCGGTGAACATCGAGAACTTCGGGGTCTTCAGCCTCACGGCCCATGCCGATGGGGTGTTGGTTCGCGAAGAGTGCACAGCCCAGAGCATCCGCTCGTTGAGTATCAATTACCGTCCGTCGTCCAGCGTACGTCCCAACCTCAAGGCTTCGGCCACCCGTGCCGATGGCGAAAAGATCGACTTCCAGGACGTGGAGTACTTCGGGATCATCGTCACCCCCGAGGAAGGCGGTGAGTCCGGTATCGATCCCCGCGAAGAACAAGGAGTGTAGTAATCCTGTAAAATGGTATCGAAAGGAGGTGTATAGAGATGAAGAACCTGAATTGGGGTAAAATCCTCAAAGTGCTGATAGCAGTGGCCACAGCGGCCCTCGGAGCGTTGGGAATCAATGCGATGAACTAGGAGCTACGGCGAAATAAGAATGACCGGACTACACCGCAGGGTGGTCCGGTCATGTTGTTCTTTGACAGGTTGTTACATTATAGGAACTGTGAAACTACATGATTATTGCTGATATAGCGAATCAGATAAACGCTTTCACCGTCGACATGGTAGATGTTGAAAAAGACGTACCATTGCGTATGGTAATTCTTTCTGAAAGTGACATAATACATATCCTTACCCCATCGGTTGAAGATAGCAGGAGCTGGCTTTTTAAAACGTGTGGGCAGGGACTTAAGGTAGAGGCGGACTTCGGGAAGGGCTACGACTTTGTTCATCGTTTCTTTCTGTATATTTCCCTGATGTCTTCTTTCACGCCGGTAAGCAACTCGTCCATGCTGATGGCTCTTGCAAGATCATCGTCTGGTGCAAGACATTGCTCAGGGGAAAGAATAAAAGTATCCTTTTCTCCTCTTCGTATCATGACAGTTTCGGTCTTTGCCAAGTCAAGATATTTCTTCAGATGGCTACGTAATTCTGTAGGAGTAATTACTATCATAGCTGTATTTATTAATGTGATCTACAGCACAAAGATAGTTTTTTATAATTGGAATGGGGCGTTGAGAATCGAAAACTTCGTTAATGACGAGTGTTCTCACCCTTTCAGCGGCTGAACGAGCGACCAGTGGTTGTGCACGATCTTCCACTGGCTGTCTTCGCCAAGCTGGAATACTTCGGTGCAATTCCACCGGAAGACTTCCTGGCCGCAGTACGAGTTGAGGTTGTACGTCAGCACCGCCATGCTTTCCGACACTTCCACGTGTGGGTCGATCATCTCGTAGCGGTCTACCCGGATGGTTCCCCGGAGCGATTCGTAGAGCGTGCGCATCTGTTCGAACCCATCGAACCGCTTCTCCTGGAACGGATCGAAGTAGGTGATATTCGGGGCGTAGATGTCCAGATAGCCCGACGGGTTGCCTTGGTTCCACTGTTCCAGTGCGGCTCTCTCGGCTGCGATGAGGGCAGCGGCTAATTGTTCTTTGTTCATGGTGTATAGGGTGTTAGTTAGGAACGCATCTTCCGGATGAACTCGTCGATGAGCGGCAGGATGGCTTCGGCTGTCTGCTCGTTGCGGCAGAGTGTTTCCACCGGGCACCAACCCGTCTTGTCGCGGTTCTCGATGTGAGGCACCAGCGTGACGTACTCCACCGGCACGCCGGCCGCTTCCAGCAACTCCAGTGCCGGCTGGCTGATGAGGTCGGTGTAGATGCGGGCAATGCCACCGAGGATCATCAGCGCGGCGGCTCCTTTGCCCACTACTTTGTCGGCCAGGAGTGCTCCGCGCATGAAGGCGGGGTCCTGGTACAGCAAGTCGTACAGGTCGGCTACGCCCCGGCGGGTGAAGGTGCGTACCTCCTCGCCCTGGCGGATGACGCAGGAGTAGCCTCCCTGGTGTAGTAGTTCAATGAGTGGTTTCATGCTACAATGTTTCCTGTTTCAGTTGCTCCACAAACTTATCGATGCGTTGGAGGTCCCGGGGGATACGAATCTTCTGCGGGCACAGCTCCACACACTTGTTGCATCCGGTGCAGTGATCGGCCTGACGGATCTTGGGCACGGCACGGTCATAGCTCAAAAGGTATGTACGACGGGCCTGACGGTAGTTGGCATCGCCCTGATCTTTGGGTACATTGCCCTCGTTGACGCACTTGTTGTAGTGCAGCAGGATGGCCGGAATGTCGATACCATACGGGCAGGGCATGCAGTACTTGCAGTCGTTGCACGGTATGGTGGGGTATTTCAGGATCAGTTGGGCAGTCTCATCGAGGAACTCCTGATCGTCCGGGGTGAGCGGAACAAGGGGGGAGTAGGTGCGGATATTGTCCTGCAGATGCTCCATGTAGGTCATGCCGCTCAGGGAGGTGAGTACCCATTCGGGCTGTCCGGCGAAGCGGAAGGCCCACGAAGCGGCACTGCCCTCGGGGTTGCGTTGCTTGAGTCGGGCCAGTACATGGTCGGGAAGTTTCGAAAGTCGTCCACCCAGCAGAGGCTCCATGATCACGGCGGGAATCTGGCGCTTGGCCAGTTCGTTGTACAGGTACTCGGCCTGTACACCCGAGGAGTGCTTCCAGTCCACGTAGTTGAGCTGAATCTGGACGAAGTCCCAGTGCACTTCTTCGTGCATGGCCAGGAGTTCGTCATACACCTCGGCCCGGCCATGGAACGAGAATCCCAGGTGGCGGATGCGTCCGGCCTGGCGCTCCTTTTGCAGGAACTCCATGATGCCGTTGTCGATGAAGCGGCTGCGGAAGCTACCCATATCGCCTCCGATGCTGTGCAGCAGGTAGTAGTCGATGTAGTCGGTCTGCAACTCCTCGAACGATTGGCGGTACATGGCCACAGAGTTTTCGAACGCGTGGTTGGAGAAGTTGGACAGCTTGGTGGCGATGTACACCTGGTCCCGCGGGTACTTCTTCAGTGCCGTACCGGTAGCCCGTTCGGACAGTCCTTGCAGGTACACAGGCGACGTGTCGAAGTAGTTCACCCCGTGGGCGATGGCATAATCGACCAACTCATTGGTTACCTCCTGATCCACGATCTCGCCCTTGCCTTTCGGGTTGGGGATCATGGGGAAGCGCATACAACCGTAGCCCAGGATGGATACGTTGTCGCCCGTGTTCAGGGTGCGGTAGGTCATCTGGTCGGTGGGTACGGGGCTGTCGGCCGATGAGGCCACGGATTCGCCCTTCGCTCCGCAACTGTACAGGGCGGCAGCAGCCGCTCCGGCTCCCGTGATCTTCAGGAAATCCCGGCGATTGATAGGTTTGTTCTGATCAGTCATTATGATGATGTTTTTATTTACTAAAGGTTTTAGTTCACCACAGAGTTTCACAGAGTTTTTTGTTTTCTCACAAAGTATTCCATTCAGAGTTCTTTTACTGAAAACTCTGTGAAACTCTGTGTGACTCTGTGGTGAACTAACTATACAGTACGATGTCTTTCATGTCCATCGACAAAGATGGCACTGAACGGGCGAGAAGGGCAAAGGTTCTCGCAAGCGCCGCAACCGATGCAACGTTCTTCGTTTACCACAGGGATCTTTCGCGACTTCTCATTCGCCGCATCCGAAGGTACCATCTGGATGGCAGCCACCGGGCAGTGACGGGCACAGTTGCCACACTCCACCTCGTCGGTGAGCACGATGCAGTTGTCCTTCACCCAACGTGCGTGCCCAATCTGGATGGACGACTTCTCTTCCTTGACAATGCGGTGGATGGCACCAGCCGGACATACTTCTGAACACTTGGTACACTCCGGACGGCAGTAGCCACGCTCGTAGGACATCTCGGGCTGCATCAGCGTCTGCCAATTGCTCGACGGGCGAAGCACCTGGTTGGGACAAGCCGACACGCAAAGCTGACAGGCGGTGCAGTGCTGGGCGAAGTTCTTCACACTCGACGCTCCGGCAGGAACCAGTGGCGTAAGACGGTTGGGGATCTTTTTATCTTGTATGGCAGCCAGTCCGCCGTCCACCTTCTTTTCCTGTGCTTTCAGCAGCGAGGTAGTGGCCAGCAGAGCCGTGGCGGTGAGGAAGCTGCGACGGGCATCGTCGGGCTTTGACGCTTCGGCAATGGCAGCGGTGTTTTCGGCTTTCGAATCGTTCTTCAGGCTGCGCAGTTGGTAGCCGATGGCGTTCTTCTTGCACTTACCGATGCAGTTCATGCAGGCCACGCAACGGGTGTAATCTATCTGGTGCGCCTTGTGGTCGATGCACGAGGCTTTGCAGTTGCGTGCACAGACACTGCAACCGTTGCACTTCTCCGTGTCGATGGCGACGCGCAGCAGCGAGAAGCGGGAGAGGAATCCCAGCACCGTTCCCACCGGGCAGAGGGTGTTGCAGTATGTCCGTCCGTTGCGCCAAGCCAGAACGCCTACCACCAGCAGGGTGGCGATGCTGATGACGAGGGCGGAAACGCTCTTCAGCCATACCTCCGAGGAGTAGAAGGCGTAGCTGTCGGCCCGTTCGGCCAGGTAAGCCAGGAGGTTGTTGCCCCATTGCCAGAGCGGTGCCAGTAGGTTATTGGCCATGCGTCCGTAGGCAGCGTAAGGATCGAGCAAAGCAACCAGGGGGGCTATGCCAGCCACCAGGGCGATGACGAACACACCCAGCAGGATGTAGCGCAACCATGAGAGGGCGGGAGAGTAGGAGTAAGGAAGTTTCTTACGTCGCTTGCCTACCCAGGCTATGGCATCCTGGAATACACCCAACGGACAAATTACCGAGCAATAAACGCGTCCGAAGACGAACGTAAGTAGAAGGAGAAACACCACTACGCCCACATTGAGGGCCAGTAGGGCGGGGAGGAATTGAATTTGGGCCATCCATCCGAACCATCCGTGCAGCGTTCCTGTAAAGTCGAGGAACAGCAGTGTAAGGAGGGTAAAGAAGACGACAGCCATGGTTAGTCTGATCGTACGTAGCATAATGATTTTTTGATTTGGTGCAAAAATAGAAGAAAAGTCTTAGAATCGGCTATTTATCGGGAGAAACTTTCTTCGAAAGGAGATAAATAGTGTAAAAGTATAATAGGGCATACTCTTTGACGAGCATACCCTATTCTAAGGTTTAGATTCTTTTTTTTAGCGCAAACATTATAGTTTCTGTGTCTAGTTATTCGAATCATTGCAAACATATACGTTTCGAAGAGCTTTCCAGCACTTCCACTCCTTTTCCGATATATAGTGGCGGAAGTGCTGTGTGCTCTCCGGTCGTTCCTGAAATTCAGATTGGGTTAGTGTCACTTTTATTGTTGTATCTTCACTTTATCCAGCAGCTTTGTATGCTTGGGTGTGCAAAAGTAAGTATTTGTATTTTACTGCCGATCACTATCGGGTGTACAGAAGTACGGTTTATACAATCGGTCAAGAGATTTGTATAAATCGTCAAAATAAAATTTACGATTCGTCAAGACTTTGATAAAAAGTAAAAACTAGAGGCGGGTGTTTATTCGTTCAGCATCGCCTTGCGGTACTGTGACGGGTTGTATCCGGTGTGCTTGCGGAACGAATGGTTAAAGTGCGAAATGGTATCGAACCCACACTCCGTGCTGATTTGCGAAATGTTGATGCGGTCCATCACCAGAAGCTTGCAGGCATAGGCGATGCGCATATCGAGTACGTAGGCCTTGAATGACTTGCCCGTTTTGTGCTTGAAGAAGCGGCAGAAGGCGGTGGCATTCATGGCAGCTATGGAGGCAATCTCCGTCAGGTCGATATCCCGCGTGTAGTGCTTGTTGAGGTAAGAGAGTACCTTGTCTATACGCGAAGCATCGTAGCCTGCATCGGGAGCCATGTCCGAAGGGGAAATCACTTGCCGGGGATGCACCTCGGACATCTCCTTGAGCAGTTGCAGAAGAGTGGTGATCTGGTCGATGCCCGTCTCCGTGGGGATGCGCTGCACCAGCTCCGTCAGCCGTGGGGAGCATCCGAAGGGGAAGTAAATGCCTTGGTGCGACTCCTGGAGCAGGTGACGGATCTTGACGAAGTGTGGGTAGTGGTTGATGGCGTGGTGCATGAAGTTCTTCTCGAACTGGACGATGGTGCCCTGTACCCGTAGCGTGCTGTCGGGTGCATGGTAGGCCTCGTCGCTCTTCATGTAGTGCGGCAGGTTGGAGCCGATGAGCAGCACGTCGCCTGGCGAGAAACGTTCCATACTGTTGCCCACGAACCGGGTACCGGTACCCTGCCGGAAGGAGATGATCTCGTACTCCGAGTGGAAGTGCCACGGGTAGGTGAAGTGGGCATAGTCGTACACCCGGGCTTTGAGCGGGGACGACTCGGAGAGAGTGAGTTGTTCGTTGATGAGGCTTTTCATGTTGCGTTCGTTTTAATTTGGCAAATATCGGCTAATCTTTTGCAAAGATAGAATAAATTTATTGTTCGGCTGCATCGTATATTTGCAAAAGAAACCAGGTCCTTATCGACCTGTTTCTTCCTTATCTATATTTAGCGTGCTGCTACAGAAAAATTCGCGTTTAGGTGCAGAAATAAATCTCTGTAGGTACAGCGGTTTTTCTGTTTAGCAGGGCCGGAAAAAGTATCGTATAATCATCTAAAATATTATTGGTATGAACGAACAGTTTAGTATTCAAGGCAAAGTAGCCGTCATCACCGGAGCCGGTGGGGTGTTGGGCGGTAGTATAGCCCGTGCCTTTGTAGAGGCCGGAGCCAAGGTAGTAGCCATCGATATCCGCCAGGAAAACCTGGACAAGCGTGTGGCCGAACTCACCGCCCTGGGCGGCGAAGCGATGGGCGTAGTGGGCAATGTGCTCGACATCGCCAGTCTGAAGAACGTGGCCAGTGAGATCATCACCCGTTGGGGACGTATCGACATCCTGCTGAACATCGCCGGAGGAAACCTCCCCGGAGCTACGCTGAACCCCGACCAGGAATTCTTTGACATGAAGATAGAGGACTGGGAGAAGGTGACTACGCTCAATATGAACGGCACGGTGTATCCGTCGATGGTGTTCGGTGAGGTGATGGCCCGTCAGAAGAGTGGTTCTATCATTAACGTATCGTCCATGGCGGCTTATTCGGCCATCACCCGCGTGCCGGGCTACTCGGCTGCTAAGACGGCGGTGAGCAACTTCACGCAGTGGATGGCGATGGAGATGGCCCAGAAGTATGGCGACGGGGTGCGGGTGAATGCCATCGCACCGGGATTTTTCATCGGCGACCAGAACCGGGCGGTACTTATCAACCCCGACGGATCGCTGACCGACCGTAGCCGGAAGGTACTGGCCAAGACACCTATGGGACGCTTCGGCGATATTACGGAATTGAATGGTGCCGTACAGTTTCTGTGCAGCGAGGCAGCCAGCTTCATCACCGGTGTAGTGCTTCCGGTAGATGGCGGGTTCAGCTCGTACAGCGGTGTGTAGGAATATCTTTCACCACAGAGTCACACAGAGTTCCACAAAGGATAAACTAAAAACTCTGTGTGACTCTGTGGTGAATTAAAAAACAAAGAATATGGAAAAGACTTGGAGATGGTTCGGCAAGAAAGATAAGATCACTCTGCCGATGTTGCGACAGATTGGAGTGGAAGGCATCGTCACCGCCCTGCACGACGTGCCCAATGGCGAAGTGTGGACACTGGAAGCCATTCTGGACCTGAAACAATACATTGAAGCGGCCGGACTGCGCTGGTCGGTAGTGGAAAGTCTGCCGGTAAGCGAAGCTATCAAGTATGCCGGACCGGAACGAGACCGGTTGATAGACAACTACATCGTCAGCCTGGAGAACTTAGGCAAAGCAGGTGTCAAGACGGTGTGCTACAACTTCATGCCGGTGATAGACTGGATACGCACCGACCTGGAATACCGCTGGGATGACGGTACCTCATCGCTCTACTTCGACAAGACGAAGTTTGCTTATTTTGATATCTGTATTCTCCGTCGCAAGGACGCTGAGAAGGACTACTCGAAAGAGGAACTCGACAAGGTATATGCTCTGGATCAGCGCATCACGGAGGATGAGAAGGATCAACTGATAGATACTATCATCGTGAAGACGCAAGGCTTCGTCAATGGCAACATCAAGGAGGGCGACCAGAATCCGGTGGCTATCTTCACTCGTCTGCTGGCGCTCTACGATGGTATAGACCGGGCGCAGTTGCGTGAGAACATGAAACACTTCCTCACTTGCATCATGCCCGTATGCGGGGAGTATGGCATCAACATGTGTGTGCACCCAGACGATCCTCCTTTTCAGATGCTGGGCCTGCCACGTATCGTCACCAGTAAGGAGGACATCGACTGGCTGCTAACAGCAGTCGAAAGTTCACATAACGGACTGACCTTCTGTGCCGGTTCGCTGAGTGCAGGCAGTCACAACGATGTACCTGCGTTGGCCAGGCGTTTCGCCAAGCGCACACACTTCGTGCATCTACGCAGTACGAACATCCTCTCCGATGGGAATTTCATCGAAGCTCCGCATCTGGAAGGACGTGGACATCTGCTGGAACTGATACGCATCTTCGAGAAGGAAAACCCATCGTTGCCCATGCGTGTAGACCACGGAAGGATGATGTTGGGCGATGAAGACAAAGGTTACAATCCCGGATATTCGTTCCACGGACGGATGTTTGCCTTGGCACAGATGGATGGCGCCATGGCAGCCGTACGCTTGCTCGACGTTTAGTTCACTACAGAGTATTTATTTCACCACAGAGTCACACAGAGTTTCACAGAGTTTTTAGTTCGCCGCAGAGTTTTCACCGAATATTTCGCTAAAGAATAAAAACTCTGTGAAACTCTGTGTGACTCTGTGGTGAATGTTTGTTTTTCAGTAAATAATATATATATTTGCGACCTATACACTCTATATCTTTATGAAAGCAATAGTAATAGGAGCAACGGGATCCACAGGGAAATATTTAGTTGATGAGCTTCTTCGGGATCCGAACTACGAGTCGGTAAGCATCTTTGTCAGACGACCCACCGGGAAGAAACATCCCAAGCTGGTGGAACACATCATCGACTTCGCCAATCTACAGCAGTATGCCGATCTTATCACGGGCAATGTGCTTTTCTCCTGCCTCGGTACCACCCTCCAGGACGCTGGCTCGCAGAAGAAGCAATGGACGATAGACTATGAGATTCCGGCCAACTTCGCTAAGATAGCGCGGAAGAATGGGGTATTGTCCTTCGTGCTCGTCTCCTCCGTGGGGGCTGACTCCAAAAGCAAAACGTTCTATACCCGCATGAAAGGTGCTCTCGAAGACCGTATCTCTGCACTCCGGTTTAAACAGTTTATCATTTTCCGTCCGGGAATGCTGGATCGTCCCGGTACTGACCGTCGGATGGAGAAGTTCATCCTTCGTCTGATTCGTGGGATGAACTATCTGGGCTTGTTCAAGAAATACCGTCCGCTACCTACACCGCTATTGGCCCGGAAGTTGGCAGATGCTCCCAAAATTCTATCCAACGGGACATCGCTCGTGGAGCTCGATCAGATCTTTTCGTTCTAACGGTCGTCAGACTTTCGCGAAGAGGAAGAACTGCGGGCCATGATACAATAATCTGCTTTATCCTAAACACTTCCCCATTGCATTAGCAAGGCAACGTTATATTACTTCTGAAATAGATTACATTACTTCCGATTTTGACCACTTCTTGCTGCCAAACATTAAGAGAAACGTCGCTTTTTACGATAAATTTAATACAAATTATCAATTCAACCCGACAATTGATAACTTTTATTTCTACATTTGCGACCGAATTATCATCTTAACAAAAGTAACCATGGCTAAAATCACCAAAGAAGCAGCATTGCTCTACCACTCACAGGGCAAACCGGGGAAGATCGAGGTAGTACCTACCAAACCCTATAGTACACAAACCGACTTGTCACTCGCCTATTCACCAGGAGTGGCCGAGCCTTGTCTCGAAATCGAAAAAGACCCGCAAGATGCGTACAAATATACAGCCAAAGGAAATCTCGTGGCCGTTATCTCTAACGGAACAGCCGTACTCGGACTGGGCGATATCGGCGCGCTGAGCGGCAAACCGGTGATGGAAGGTAAGGGATTGCTCTTCAAGATATACGCCGGTATCGATGTGTTCGATATCGAGGTAGACGAGAAAGATCCCGAAAAGTTCATTCAGGCCGTCAAAGCCATCGCTCCTACCTTCGGAGGTATCAACCTGGAAGACATCAAGGCTCCCGAGTGCTTCGAAATCGAAGAACGTCTGAAAGCCGAACTCGATATCCCTGTGATGCACGACGACCAGCACGGAACGGCCATCATCTCCAGCGCCGGATTGCTGAACGCCCTCGAAGTGGCCGGCAAGAAGATCGATGAGGTGAAGATCGTGGTGAATGGTGCCGGAGCTTCGGCTGTATCGTGCACCAAGCTGTACGTATCGCTGGGTGCCCGTCTGGAAAACATCGTGATGGTGGACAGCAAAGGTGTCATCAGCCAGACACGTACCGACCTGAACGCACAGAAGCGTTACTTCGCTACCAACCGTACCGATATCCACTCGCTCGAAGAAGCCATTAAGGGTGCCGACGTATTCCTCGGTTTGTCCAAGGGTAACGTGGTGAGCCAGGATATGATTCGCAGCATGGCTTCACAGCCCATCGTATTCGCACTGGCCAATCCCACTCCCGAAATCTCTTACGAAGACGCCATGTCGGCTCGTCCCGACGTACTTATGGCTACCGGACGCTCGGACTATCCGAACCAGATCAACAACGTAATCGGCTTCCCCTACATCTTCCGTGGTGCGCTTGACACGCAGGCCAAGGCCATCAACGAGGAGATGAAGAAAGCTGCCGTATATGCCATTGCCGGACTGGCCAAGCAACCGGTACCCGACATCGTGAACGCCGCTTACAAGGTGAACAACTTCACGTTCGGACCGGAATATTTCATCCCGAAACCCGTCGACCCACGCTTGATCACCGAAGTATCCTCGGCCGTTGCCAAGGCTGCTATGGACAGTGGTGTGGCTCGCAAATATATCGAAGACTGGGACGCTTACGCTATCCGTCTGCGCGAACTTATGGGTTATGAGTCTAAGTTGACTCGTCAGCTGTACGATACGGCACGTACCAATCCGCAGCGCGTGGTATTCGCCGAAGGTGGTCACCCCAACATGCTGAAAGCTGCTGTAGAAGCCAAGGCCGAAGGTATCTGCCACCCTATCCTGTTGGGGAACGACGAACGCATCGAGAAATTGGCCAAGGAGCTCGACCTGAGTCTGGAAGGCATCGAGATCGTCAACCTGCGTCACGACTGCGAAGCCGATCGTCGCGACCGATATGCCCACATCCTCTCCCAGAAGCGTGCCCGCGAAGGTGCTACCTACGATGAAGGCATGGACAAGATGTTCGAGCGCAACTATTTCGGTATGATGATGGTAGAGACAGGCGATGCCGATGCATTTATCACCGGACTGTACACTAAATATAGCAACACCATCAAGGTGGCCAAGGAAGTGATCGGCATCCGTCCCGAGTACAAGCACTTCGGAACGATGCACATACTGAACTCCAAGAAAGGAACCTACTTCCTGGCCGATACGCTGATCAACCGTCACCCGGATACGGAAACGCTGATCGACATTGCCAAGCTGGCCGAAGGAACCGTACGCTTCTTCAACCAGACTCCGGTGATGGCTATGCTTTCGTACTCCAACTTCGGTTCCGACCAGGTAGGTAGTCCGGCCAAGGTGCACGAAGCAGTGGAATACATGCAGAAGGAATACCCCTCGTTGCCTATTGACGGCGAAATGCAGGTCAACTTTGCCATGTCTCGCGAACTGCGCGACGCGAAGTACCCCTTCACCCGTCTGAAAGGTAAGGATGTGAACACGCTCATCTTCCCCAACCTGAGCTCGGCTAACTCCGGATACAAGCTTATCCAGGCCATGACGGATACTGAACTTATCGGCCCGATCCAGATGGGTCTGAACAAGCCGATCCACTTCACCGACATCGAAAGTTCCGTACGCGACATCGTGAACATCACTGCCGTAGCCGTGATCGATGCCATTGTAGAAAAGAAGAAAAAGAATCAATAAGATATCTTTCCACGCGTAATGACGGCGCAAAAAACGTGAAATAACGTTTCTTGCGCCGTTTTGCTTTCAGAAAGTTTGTACGTTTTGATTATAACCGCTACTTTTGACACAGAAATAGAAACCGCATGAAACGACCCCTCAGTAAATCGCAAATTGTCTGCATCGTCCTGTTATGGATGGCGCTTTGCTTCTATATTCTTACGAATGTGGAACGCATCGACGGCCCCATCATCCTGACGCTAGTCATCTCGGCAGCTTTTGTCTTCATTCCCGTGTACAAGTCGCTGAAACGGAACAAGTAAGGTGCGGCTCTTTTAGGTCATATCTCCTTTCATTTACATAGGAACAAAATTCCTTTTTCCCGGCATGCTATGAGATTATCCCGGCATGAGGCGAGGCATTCCTTGGCATGATATTTCCCCTACCCCGCCAGGGGCAGGGAAACTCCCTACTTTTTGTCACCCACAGATAGCATAAAACAATAAAATTATTGTTTTATGTCGTTTTTCTTTATAAAGTGTTTGTGTTTTTAAATTATATGATTACTTTTGCAACCGAAAACTTAAAAAAGACAACAAATTTACAGAAATCAATAAAAGAAAAGAGAATTATGAATGCAGCTAAGGTATTAGAAGATTTGAAGAGAAGGTTCCCCAACGAACCGGAGTATCACCAGGCAGTGGAAGAAGTGCTCTACACCATCGAGGACGAGTACAACAAACACCCTGAGTTTGACAAAGCCAATCTGATTGAGCGTCTTTGCATTCCGGAGAGAGTGTTCCAATTCCGCGTCACCTGGATGGACGACAAAGGCAACGTACAATGCAACATGGGTTACCGTGTACAGCACAACAACGCCATCGGACCATACAAAGGTGGTATCCGTTTCCACTCATCTGTTAATCTTAGCATCCTGAAGTTCCTCGCTTTCGAGCAGACCTTCAAGAATTCACTGACTACCCTGCCGATGGGTGGTGGTAAAGGTGGTTCGGACTTCTCACCGCGTGGCAAGTCGAACACCGAAGTGATGCGTTTCGTACAAGCTTTCATGCTGGAACTGTGGCGCCACATCGGCCCGGAAACCGACGTACCTGCGGGTGATATCGGTGTAGGTGGTCGCGAAGTAGGCTACATGTTCGGTATGTACAAGAAGCTGGCCCATGAATTTACCGGAACATTTACAGGTAAAGGTCGCGAGTTCGGTGGTTCACTGATCCGTCCCGAAGCTAC
Organism: Bacteroides sp.; assembly: GCA_031554505.1. GTDB lineage: Bacteria > Bacteroidota > Bacteroidia > Bacteroidales > Bacteroidaceae > Bacteroides. The sequence continues at coordinate 29,112 of JAVBVI010000037.1, forward strand.
CGGTTACGGTAACATCTACTTCCTCATGGAGATGCTGAGCAAGAAAGGCACCGACCTGAAAGGCAAGACTTGTCTGGTATCAGGATCGGGTAATGTGGCTCAGTACACCATCGAAAAGGTAATCGAACTGGGTGGTAAGGTAGTGACCTGCTCGGACTCTGACGGTTACATCTACGATCCGGAAGGTATTGACCGCGAGAAGCTGGACTACATCATGGAACTGAAAACCCTGTACCGCGGACGTATCCGTGAGTATGCCGAAAAATATGGTTGCAAGTACGTAGAAGGAGCCAAGCCTTGGGGCGAGAAGTGCGACATTGCACTGCCTTCGGCTACGCAGAACGAACTGAACGGCGACCATGCCCGTCAGTTGGTAGCCAACGGCTGTATGGCTGTTTCGGAAGGTGCCAACATGCCTTCTACTCCGGAAGCCATCAAGGTGTTCCAGGATGCTAAGATTCTCTATGCACCGGGTAAGGCTGCCAATGCCGGTGGTGTATCGGTCTCGGGACTGGAAATGACACAGAACTCTATCAAGCTGGGCTGGAGCGCCGAGGAGGTAGACGAAAAATTGAAGAGCATCATGAAGAATATCCACGCCGCCTGTGTACAGTACGGTACGGAAGAAGATGGCTACGTGAACTATGTGAAGGGTGCCAATGTGGCCGGCTTCATGAAGGTAGCCAAGGCTATGATGGCTCAAGGTATCCTGTAATCAGCGGATAATCAGCACAACCATAGTAAGTCTTTTAAATCACGCCCGGGCAGAACGGTGTTTACCGTCTCTGTCCGGGCTGTTTCTTATTTGTTGGTTTCTTCCAGATTCTGTAGGATAAGCTCCTTCAACTTGTCCTCGGGCAGGATGACGTTGAAGTGTCCCCAGAAGTTGGCGTCGTACGAGTGTGCTGTCTCGGAGAAGATGGCCCGTTGCGGCAGACGTTCGTTGCGGGGGATACCCTGACCGTCGCCCGGTTCCACTTTGCAATTCACCAGCTCGAACCATACTTTCAGTGTGGAGCTGAACCATTGGTGTTTGCGGCGGGCCCGGAATTCCAGGTCGCCCCGTACGTGGTTCACCTGGTACACACCCTCGTCCGAAGGCTTGTACGATACCACGTAGGCTGCTTTCAGCAACGTGAGTTTGTAGTCCCGGCTCTGCTTCTCCACGAACATCGGCGTGGCTTTCTCTACGAAGCGGGGGTCCATCTCGAAACGGGCTTCGAGCAAGGCATAATTCTCCGTGTCGATGTATAGTTGCCCTTTATAGAGCGGTTCTTTCCTCCCGTCCTGTTGCTCGAAGGAGATGACATTGGCCAGCCGCCCATCGATCACACTGATATCCGTATGGGCATACACGTACGGGCATCCGGCTTCGTCGGGTTGGAGAAATTCGGGGAGGTTCTTCACCAGGTCGAGCAGGAGGGTGGCTTGTACGCCCGACTTCACTCTCGTCAGAATCGTGTCTTTCTCTTGTTTGTCGATGATGCGGCGCATCTTGATCAGCTTCACCTGGTCGGGGTAGACGCGCTGGTAGCCCACCTTGTACACACGGAGCACGGCTTCGGTGAGGTCTACGTTCTTCTTCTTATGTTCCACCCCTTCGCGGTAAAAGGCGGTGGTGTATTCCGGTGCGATGGCGTAATTTTTTTCGCGGGTCTGGATCATCTTCTGCACGGCTTGTACAGGGTTTACGGCTCGTACCACCACTTCCTGCAGGGTGATGACCTTCGGTTCGAGCTCGAAGTCGGAAAACTTATTGGCCACGATGGTGGCCTGGATCTCGGTATTCTCATACCCCAGATGGGAGATGTGCACGGTGGACAGGCGCAGGGAGTCGGCCAGAGCGATGCGGAAACGTCCGTCGAAATTGGTCACCGTGCCGATTCCGGCAGGCTTCACGCTCACGGTAGCCGAGGTGAGGGGCTCTTTGGTATAGCGGTCGTACACGATGCCTTCGACTGTGAAATAGGCGGGAGCAGCCAGTGTGCTATCTGCCGGACGTGGAGTGGCGGGCTTGTTTTCGGGAAGCGTGAGCAGCAGGTGATTGCCGAGGAACTCCATCCGTAGCCGGCGATTGCCGGTGATGGCGTACACCAGTTCGCGCAGGGTGTATTCGCCTTTGCGTATGCGTACCGGCTCGTCATTGTTGATCACCTGGCTGTCGTAAACGAAGAGATAGCCCGTCTGGTCGGACACCTGGCGAAGGAGTTGGTAGCGGGTGCCCTTCGAATTCTTCATGGAAAGCTTGCGGTCGAGCCCATCGTCTCCACCCTCTGCCCGTAACGCCGTGCTCAGGAGCAACAGCAGGCAAAGCAGGAAACGACTGATGGGCAAAGCGACCGTCTTCATACCTATTGAAACCTAAATTACTCTTTCCGTGTGATGTTGATGATGTTCTGCTGCCGGTTGTACTGCAGGTTCATCACCGTACAGATGATCCGGGCCATTGTCTCCGGCGAATCGTTCTGGAAGGTGACGGTGATTTGCCGTTCACCCAGTGCGGGATCGACTTTCAGTTGTACGGAGTCGATGTTCTCGTTGATGATACGTGCCACGTCCGACAGGTGTTGATCCTTGAAGTGGATATGCCGCAAGTAGTTGTCGAAGCCATCCGTGACAGCGGTGGGCAACGCTTGCAGCAGTCCGTTGGTGAGCCGGGCTGTTTCGCCTGCCTTGACCGTCACCGAGGAGTGATCCTTGCGGGAGGTGACCTTCACCATCCCTGTGCGTACCGACAGGGAGAAGTTCTCCTTGTCCGGACTGTTCACCCGGAACGAAGTGCCCAGCACCTCCACGATGACCGCTTCGGTCTGAATGATGAACGGTCGCTGGCGGTTCTTACTCACCTCGAAGAAAGCGTTGCCGTTGAGGGCCACTTCCCGTTTGTCGTCGGCAAAGTGCGTGGGGTATTCCACCGATGCCTGCTCGGTGAGGTAGATGATGGAACCGTCTTCCAGACTGGTCACCAGGGTGGGATCGCCTTTGGCATTGTGCAACATCAGGCGGTCGCCGGTCACAGCCTGCTCGCTGGTGGTGTAGTGCAGCACAGAGGCCACCACTCCGACCAGCAAGGCGGCTATACCTGCCCACATCAGTCGTCCCATTCTTCGGCCGGCCGCTTCGGTCGATGTCCGTACACCGTCCAGCAAACCGTCCTGTTCCAACCGTTCGTGCAACAAGTTCCATGCCTGATCCACACTTCTATACTCTTTCGTTTTCATCCTATATGATATATCGTTCGATTTCTTTTTTCAATAATTGATGCGTTTTGGTCATCTCCGCCTCTACCGTTTTCACCGAGATGGCGAGGGCTTCGGCTATCTCTTTGTATTTCAATCCCTGCCAGCGGTGCATCTGGAATATCTTCCGCCGTCTTTCAGGTAGTTTCTCCAGGGTTCGATGGATGGCCTCTTCCAGCTCCCGGTTTTCGAGTTCTTCGAGCGGGGAGGAGTCGGGCGATGCTTCGGGAAGTTCGGTGAGGCTGTCGCGGTATTGCAGGCGTACGGTCTCCTGTTCGCAGTATTGGAGCGACTGGTTGCGCACGGCGGCGTACAGGTACGACTTCACCGAACGGAATATCTGTATCTGCTCGCGGTCCTTCCACAACTTGTAGAAGAGTTCCTGGATGATCTCTTCGGCCACATCCCGTCGGCCTGTGATGCCCGACGCATACAGGCAAAGCGGGGTGTAATAAAGCCTGAACAACTGTTCGAACGCTTTTATATCCCCCTCTTTGACTTTTCTCAGTATGAGCAGATCGTCGAGCATAACTACTTTGTCTTTTTGTTCACCACAGAGTCACACAGAGTTCCACAGAGTTTTCACTCTCTTAATTTATTCCTCTGTGGAACTCTGTGTGACTCTGTGGTGATTCTCCTTATTTACCATTTGCTTTCTTCAACTTCGTCACAGCCGACTCGAGCGATTCGGACGGGGCGATGATGTTATATCCCTCCCAGAAGTTCTCGTCGTAGAAGTTGCTCACCTTGTCGGAAAGCACGCTTGTTTCGCGGAACGCCTGTTTGTACGGAATGCCGGAGAGCGGATTCAGACGCTTGTCGGTGACCACCATTTCGGAAACTACCGTGTAGGTGGTGGAGAAGAGGCGTCGTTTCCAGTCGCACTTGAAGCGGATGCTGTTGCGCATATAGTTCAGGTAGCTCACACCATTCTCCGTTTTGTATGTCACCAGGTAAGTGATCTCTTCGGGTTTGAAGCGAAGGTTGAACGGCTTCTTCTTCAGGATGGCAGCGATGACCTTGTTGCGGTCCTGCATGCTGAGGTTGAACTCCACTTGTGTGAAAGCCAGCGTGGCTTCGTCGATATACATCTTTCCGAAGAACAACGGATAAGGTCGATCGGCTTGTGGTTCGAAGTAGACCACGTAGTGCGGGCGGTCGTCGAGCATGGTCGATGTCTCCATCCGGAAGCGGTAATCGCCGAGCGACTCGGGAGAGAAGAGCATGTCACGGTTCTTCACCACGTCCATATACACCGAGTAGTTGGGCCCACCCTGAAGCTTCACCACCAGCGTATCGCCGGCTTTCGGGCTGAGCAGTTGACGACCTTTGTACACCTGTACGCGGTCGCGGTCCACATCCTCCGAGTAAGGAGTCTTGTACACGTTGACGATGGCTTCGGTGACATTGATATATGTACGCCGTTTGCGCACCGTTTCGCGGTAGAATCCTGTGAGCAGGTTGTTCGAAGGACTGTTGTTCAGAGAGATCTTGTCGGCTGCCTTCCTGACCAGATCGGTCGCATTGATACCCCGTACCAGAACTTCGGGCAGCTTGTTAATGTTGGGAGTGAGCAGTACGGTGACGTCCGACATATCATCGTTCAGCAGCGTCACCCGTTGGCTACGATATCCCAGGTAGGAAATCTCGATGGCGCGTACCTGGATGCTGTCGCCTACCTTGATGGTGAATACCCCATCTTCGTTGCTCACTGTGCTGACGCTTGTTCCCGGAACGGTGATATTGGCATTGTCCAATATCTTCCGGGTTTCGCGGTCTTTCACTACGCCGGTTACGGTGATGTAACCATCGCCTTTGGCTGCCCATGCTGGAGCGACGGCTCCCAGTAGCAGGGCCAGGAAGAGGATCTTAACTGTTTTCATATGCATTGTTTTCATTGTTGCATCGTTTTAAGGTGAATGACTAAACCGTTTACAATCCTATGATCGGCGAACCGGGAAATACCCTATAAAAATAAGTAAGTTTTTTCATCTTTCGGGCGGATTGGGGAGATTTTTTTATTTCACCACAGAATCACACAACGCTTTCTTTTTTATTCCTTAGCAGGAGCAATAAAATAATATGATTATCCGCTTTCTTCCCCTGCCCCAGAGGGGCTGTGTGTCCGTAGCCGGGGGTGTAAGCCCAGTCGTGTTCGGAAGAAAAAAAATCGCACATTGTATGCGTTGTTGTTTTGTGTATAATTTGGATTACCGGTTCCTTCTCTGTTTTTATGGATCCGGTAATTCTGTTTTCTTTAAATCTCCTCCGCTTTGAATGAC
>JAVBVI010000035.1:0-10189 GCA_031554505.1 Bacteroides sp.
CTCTCCTGCGAACAGTTGCGCAGCCTCAAAGAGAAGCGTGTACCCAAAGTGAAGTTGAAATCGATTACCTTCCGGGCCGATAAGCAGTTCCGGAAGGAGGTGGGTGGTATTGTGCTGAAGCGTTCCCGGTACAAAAATCAGTCTCAGGGATTGTCGACCATCGAGATCGATGCCGTGCTGACGGAGTACTTTGCCCACCATACCAGCATTACCCGGAATGGTCTTGCCGCTTCGTGTGGACTAACCCGCACCACGGCTTACCGGCATCTGAAGCGACTGTTGGCTGAGAAGAAATTGAAGGATATCGGCTATTCCACGCACCCCGTCTATGTGCCCGTGCCGGGCCATTACCGGGTGTCGGTGGATCGGCCGAGATAAAAATCGCGTGAAGGCGTGGAGGGCAGGTGAAGAGCCTCCCCTCCACACTGCAATGCCGATGAACAAGTCGTTCCGGCGAATGTGAAGGGAGAGGAGGCTCTAAACAAAAACCTATGTATAAGAAGGAAAAACGTAGGGGGATATCTCCGTCTACCTATCCCTCCACTTAGTGACGATATAGTAATTGCTCCCCGGAAAACGAGCCATCTTAAAGCTCCAGGGAACGGTATCTATCAAGATATCGTAGGGTTTTTCTTCCACGGTCAGCACCCATTTCTGCTCGCTCAAATGGTCTTCCAGCTTTCCTCTGCGTCTCAGAAAAGCCTCCCGAATAGCTTCTTCCGGAGTGTTCTTCATCTTGGTCCAGTACTGGCGCAATGTTTTCAGCAGCTCGGCTACGGTGTCTTTCTCTGCATCGGTCAGCGACAGAGATTGGGGTAATGGCTTGTCCATGGGCCATCCCACGATGACTTTGTTCAGGGACAGTTCTTGCTCCCGGTACTCTTGCTCTTTTCCAAAGACCATATACTGAATCAGGAAGATGGCCCGCGGCTTCATCTCCTCTTTCATCGAACGATTGTTGTCCAGATAGCCCATGCGATTGAATAATTGACTCATGAATGGGTATAGCAGGATGACTCCTGCGTTGTTCACTTCGATGCTGTTGGTAAGGTCTTCGCCTACTTTCTTAGTTTCTTCTTTTTCCATGTTTTTACGATGTTTTGTAAGTGAATATGGGGTTGGCTTATCCGCCTATCATCACAGTGGGACAACCCATGACAATGGATCCGCCGTGAGCTGTGGGGTCGCCCATGCGGGCGGCAGGCTTGCCGCAGATCATCACGGTGGACGATCCTTTGATGATGGTGTCGGGCGGGCCGACACATACGCATTGGTCGCCCATGACGGCGGCAGGCAGTTTGCCGATGAGTACCGTAGGGGCACAGGGGCCGATGATGGGTCCGCCTACATGAGGAATGGGCGAAGGGAAAGCAGGGGTCTGCATGGGACATGTATGCATGTCGGTGATTCGTGCTGCTGGAGGCATATTGTTTCTGTTTTAGGGTGAATACTTAATTGATCATAACCAGGGCGCCTTTGACTGTCGTTTGCCCGGAGGCCGAGAGCTCGGCGGTGGCGTTACCGTTGATTGTGGCTCCGATCTTTGCCTTGACCTGGACGTTCAGGCCTTCCACTTCCACGTTCTGTTGGGCTTTCACGGTGGCTTTCCGGCTGGCTTCGACGGTGATGTTCCCTTTGGCCGCGAACGTGATGTCTCGGCAGGAAGTAATCTTGATACCGCTGTCGTTCATCTCCAGCATATTGCCGTTCTGGTCTTTCAGGGTGATGCTTTTAGCATCGTCACTCAGGATGATGGTATTCTTTCCAGGCGTGGTAATAGTGATAGTTTTCTTCTCGTCGTCCATCACTAACGTGAGTTTCTGGGGGGTTACCACGTTTATCGGAAGGGTGATGTCAAGCGATTGGGGGTCAACCTCTGGGTTGATTGTTTGGGGAGTCTTTTCCATGATATAATCTTTTTATTAATGAATATTTTACTATTTTCGTTCGATGGTATTGTAGGCAAACTCAATGGTTTCGATGGTCAGCTCGTTCTTTGGGGGATTGAATGGCTCAATGGACCATTTCACCGGAAATACGTTGGTCAGAAACCAGCCGCATAGTTTATCTCCTTCCGCATTCAACAGGGAGACAAACACATTCTTCGGTTCTATCTTTTTCGAGAAGTCACCTTCGAGTATATCGCTCACCCACTTGGATAATGCACTCTCTTTCAGCGGGTAAAGCCCCCTTCGGCATACCAGGTTGCCATGTTTCTTCCGGACGGGAACACGGTGCTGGAAGCGAGTTTCTCCTCCCTCTTCCACTTCTTCCGTTTCGAGCTCCACCGCTAGGCCGGAAACCTCTTTGAAAGCTATTTCGTCTATGCCTTCTATTTCGACTTTGAAATAAAACGCGGGCAATGCCCATACGTTGTCTTGTTTTTCTCCTGTCATAATTTTATAGGATTAACGGGTTAAAAAAATAATTGTCAACTGTCAATTGTCCATTGTCAATTAATTAACTTTTCTGCATCTGGTGCTCGAAGGTGATCTCGATGAACTCGGCCGGTCGGACGATGGCCACCAGTACCGTCACCCGGAGGATGCCTTCGAGGATGTCTTCGGGTGTCATTGTTTCGCCCAGGCCTACGTGCACGCTGTAGGCGTCGTCGGGAATGGCGCCTGCCAGTCCGCCACGCTTCCAAATACCACGGAGGAAGTTATCGATCATGCTCTTAATGTTCAGCCAGGTGTTGGCATCGTTGGGCTCGAATACATACGCGCGGGTGGCGTTCTTCACCGACTCTTCGAGCATGATCATGGTGCGACGCACATTGATGTAGCGCCAGTCCAGTGAGTTGCCATCCAGTGTACGGGCTCCCCAGACCTTGATGCCTTCGCCTACGAACGAGCGGATGGCGTTGACGGCTTTGCCGGAGAGAGGCACGTTGAGGTCTTCCTGATCGTCGTGCGTGATGCTGACAGCCGGAGATACGACCGAGTTTACCGATACGTTGGCTGGTGCCTTCCATACACCACGGGTATTGTCCACCATCGTGTACAGCCCTGCCATGGCAGCCGAGGGAGGGAGCAGGTTCAGGAGGCGCCGGGCTTCCTTCAGCACTACGCAATAAGCCGGCGAGATGACTACCAGCGTTTTGTGTAGCGTGTTCCGGGCTGTATTGTCCATCGCCGTGTCCAGCAGTTTATCGAACTGTTCCTGGAAAAGAGGTTTCTTGCTTTCGTCCACTGCTTTGAGTCCTTCTTCGAGCAGGGCTTTCAGCTCTTCCGGGTTGAAGTTAGCGAACGAGAGATCGCGATCTTGTACGATGGAGCTGTTGAGCCAGGGGTAATAAACGGCTCCGAAATCGAGGGACGAAGAACCGATCTTCTCCCGGAATTCGTTGATGACATCGCCCGACGGGTCGCGACGATCCTTGTATCCGTCGAACACATCGAGTATCGCCACCCGGTTGCGCATTTGATATCCGCAATGGAGGAGCATGGCCGTCTCCACGCTGTAGCACAACTCCTTATCGGCGATACACACCGCTTCGGGGACGACCAGTATGGTAGGCTCTTTTTCCTTGAGCAGTGTGTCGATACCAGCTTTCAGGGCATCGGCACTGATGCTGTCGGCTGTATAGTCGCCCACGGAAACGATGTAGCACGGGCCGCCACCATTGGCGAAGAACAGCAGCATCTGGTAATACAGGGTAAACCGTACACTGGTTTGTTTCACAACGCATTTCTTGTTGCCGCATACCACTGTCGGATCTTCATCGGCTGGAGGTTCGGGCAAGGAGAACATGGGTACTGGGGCACCTCCGAAGAATGCATGGAACTCGGCCATGGAGGTGATGCGGAAAGGAGTGTTCAGCAAAGATTTGCTGCCGTTGGTTGCTTGTTCGGTATAACCGATAAAGGCTGGGATAGCCGTAGCTACTTCCACTGTGGAGTGGGGGAAAGAGTTTTTCTCAACGATGTATACACCGGGTGTTTTCATGGCTGTCATAAATATAAGATATTAATATATATAGTTGTCTTGTTTGCTCTGACTGGTCGGGAGCATGTGTTGAGGCCTACCGTGTAGGTGTATGAACTAAAACAAAGTTCTTTGTAAAAAAGTTTTAATAAATCCCTCTTTTTTGCAAAAGAAAGCGGAGACAAAGCCTCAAAACTTATGAATTGAGGCTTTGTGTTGAAGGCTGTCTATGGCTTAATGAACTTCGAGCCACCTCGCTCATCGGCAAATAAAAGGGCAGTATTGATCAGTGCCAAGTGCGAATACGCCTGCGGAAAATTACCCAACTGTTGCTTGGTTTCAAAGTCCAGGTCTTCGCTGAACAGTCCCAGGTGATTGGAGTAGGAGAGCAGTTCATTGAATATCTGCAAGGCTTCTTTCCGCTCGCCGATAACGAACAAGGCCCGTACCAACCAGAACGTACAGATGGTGAAAGCTGATGAAGGCAACCCGAAGTCGTCGCCGTTTCTGTACCGGTACATCAGCCCGTTGTGGAACAGCTCCTGCTGCAGATGCTTCACCGTGCGGATATACCGTTCGTCTGTCGGTTTGATGAACCCGTAGCGCTCCATCAGTAAGAGCGACGAGTCGGCATGCGGACTGTCGTACGCCTGGGTGAAGCTCTGCAGTTCTTCGTTCCATCCATGCGTCAGGATATCCTCCCGGATCAGATCGGCTTCCTTTTGCCAGGCCAGTTCGTACGGCTTTTGACCCAGGAAGGCAGCAATGGAGATAGCCCGGTCGATGGCTACCCAGCACATCACTTTCGAAAGCACATAATGTTCCCGTTTGTTGCGGAATTCCCAGATGCTGCAATCGGTATTGCGCCATTCGCGGTACACCGTCTTCACGATGGTTTTCACGATCTCCCACATCTCCTCTATCTCGTCCAGTGTACCGGGGAAGTGGAAGTAGTAATTGTAAATCACATCCATCAGATAGCCCAGCGAATCGTTCTGGTGCTGCTGATAAGCCGCATTGCCGATACGTACGGGGCGCGAACCACCATATCCTGCCAGGTGAGGAAGGGTTTCTTCCTGCAGCATCCGTTCGCCGTCGATGCTGTACATGATCTGGAAGGAGTCCGACTTCGACTTCAGCAGGTTCTTAATAAAGAGCATGAAGCGCTTGGCAGTAGACTGGTGTCCCATGCTTAGCAGCGTCTCGATGGACATGGAAGCATCGCGTATCCAGCAGAAACGGTAGTCCCAATTGCGTACTTCGCCGATGGTTTCGGGGATGCTGGTGGTGAGGGCGGCAATGACGGCACCTGTGCTGTGGTAGGACATCAGCTTGAGTATGAGCAAGCTGCGCGAGATGGCTTCGTTGTAGGCCACGAGCTTGCGCGAGCGATTGTCCCAGTTGAGCCAGTACACCTTCGTGCGTTGGTATTCCAGGTAGATGCGGGAGATGTCCACCGGGATCAGTTTCTGGTTGTACGAGAGCAGGAGGAACTCCTCCTTGCGTAATAGTATGGGGTCGCTGTGAAGCACAGCGTCGAAGTCGAGGCTGGTGTAGAGGTACAGACTCTCATTGCTATCCACCAGTGAGAAGGTACGGATAAATTCAGGGAACTGGCGGTTGAGCACTGCCTCACTGCCGTAGTTCAGCACCGGATCATACCGGACACGGAGTTGCGGACGTCCCCGCAACGGACGGAGGTACCGGTACACCTCGGCCGGCATGTAGTGTTCGTCCTTGTGCGTACGGTAACGGGGCATGAAGTCGAGTACTTCGAAGGCTCCTTCGTCCGAGGTGAAGGTGGTACACAGGATATTGGTGCCCTGAAAATAACGTTGAGAGGTGGTATAGCCTTCGGCCAGGATGGCGAAACTGCCGCCTTTCTCTTTGTCGAGTATGCGGGAGAACACCGAAGGAGAGTCGAACGAGGGAAGGCATAGCCAGTCGATGCTTCCTTCGCGGGAAACCAATGCGGCGGTCTTGCAGTTGCCTATCACTCCATAATCCAGATTTTCCATAACGAACTTAATTTATGTATTTCTGATTAAACGATTCAGGAAGAGGATGGTTTGTTGCTGTGTGGGAATATTGTACCGGGCTGTTTTCGAGTTCTTTCCCACTTTGATGGTGATGGCATCGAGTGGGAGAGCGAGGAACATCTCCTCGTCCGTAGTGTCATCGCCGATGGCTATCACACAGTCGTAGGGCAACCGGGCCATCAGCCGTTTCGCTTCGGCTCCTTTGCTGATACCGGCCGGTTTGATCTCCACGATCTTATTGCCCCGCATGATCTGCAGGTTGTGCCGGAAACAAGGACCGATGAGCGCGTTGATGAGTTGCGTTACCCGCAGGTCGGCCAGCCACGTGTCTACGTTGCGGTAATGCCATACCAATGCCGTCTCTTTCTCTTCGATGGTCGATCCCGGTGTACGGCGCATGGTGCGCTTCATCACATCCATGATCTCTTTGTCCCATTCTATCTTTTTGAACTTCTCGTGCCATACACCCTGCTCTTTGTAGCTAGCCCCATGTTCGGCAGCCAGGCCGATGGGCAGACGTCCCAGCCAGGCTTCCAGCGTAGGACGGTCCCGTCCGCTGCTGATGACCACCTGATTGCCCGGAACACCGCTCAACTGCAGGAGTAGCTTTAGTAGTTCGCGGGTGGGGATGGCCCCCCGCGGATCTTTATGGAAGGGCATCAGTGTACCGTCATAGTCGAGAATGATCAGCCGCTTCCGGGCCGTATCGTATTGCTGTTTGATGTACTCGAAGTTCTGCCGGTCGACAATCTTGTGCTGCAAGGCTTCGTTCTTTCGTTTCACCCGCATCAGGTCCTCCACGAAATCCTCTGCCCATTGCTTCACCGTTTGCGAACTTACTACCGCCTGCATGCTGTTCAGTGCCCGTTTCTGCGCACTTACCGGCATTTCGAGAGCGGTGACCAAAGCCTGTTCGATGTCCTGCGTGTTGGTGGGGTTCACGATAAGTGCGTCCGATAGTTCTACGGCTGCTCCGGCCATCTCGCTCAGGATCAGTACACCGGGAGTTTTCCGTTTGGTAGCCACATATTCCTTGGCTACCAGGTTCATGCCATCGCGTAGCGGAGTCACCATAGCGATATCGGCGATGTGGTACAGTTGTGCCAGCTCTTCGAATTGGAGCGTGCGGTAGAAGTAGTACACCGGTCGCCAGTCGGCCGTGGAGAATTGTCCGTTGATGTGCCCCACGGCCCGGTCAATGTCCTCCTTCAGCCCGGCGTAAGCTGCTACGTGATCGCGTGAGGGAGCCACCACCATCACCAGCGATACCTTCTTGCGGTATTCCGGACGATTCTCCAGGAACTCCTCGAAGCCTTTGAGGCGTTGCAGGATACCTTTGCTGTAATCCAACCGATCTACGGAAAGAATGATCTTTCCTTCGCCGAAACTCTTCTTCAACAGCTTGGCCTTTCTCTTGATCTTGCTGTCCAGCAAAGCCTGATGGTACTTCTCGTAATGAATCCCCATGGGGAAGGCGTTGACGTAGACCACCCGCCGTCCCATGTGTATCTCATCGAGTACACAGTCGAGCTTCAATACCCGGAACATGGCACTGATGAAATGGCGCATGTAATTATGTGTATGGAACCCCACCAGATCAGCTCCCAACAAACCACGCAGCAGTTCGGCCCGTTCGGGCAGGTTGCGGAAGAGCTCGTACGACGGGAAGGGTATGTGGTGGAAGTATCCGATGCTGACGTCGGGCAGATGGTCGCGTATCATTTGGGGGAGGAGCCTCAGGTGGTAGTCCTGTACCCACACCACATCGTCGGGTTCGATGATGTCGAGTACGGCCCGGCAGAAGAGTTCGTTCACTTTCCGGTACATCTCCCAGAACTTGTTTTCGTACTGTATGTAAGAGGGGAAGTAGTGACATAAAGGCCACAAAATGGTGTTGCTGTATCCTTCGTAGTACAACTCTATTTCTTCGGGGGTGAGGTGCACAGGGTAGTAGTTCTGTGCTTTCAGAAGCCGGTCGGCTTCGTCCTTTTCCACCCCTGGGCTTATGTGCATGCCCGGCCAGCCCACCCAGTATTTCTCGGCATTGATTTCCAGTGAGTCGAGTCCCGTGGTGAGACCTCCTGCACTGGGTATTACGCGGTACTGGTTCTTCTCTTTGATAATTTTTAGTGGAAGCCGGTTGGCTACAATCACGATCTTCATGGGCATGTTTTTTTAGGTTGTGACAATAGAATAGTGAGGCCATGAGGGACAGCCTGTTTCTTAGTACAACAAAGTGGTGGCGCTAAATGTTTAATATTCACCGAAAAGAACCCAGCCGGGGATCGATAGGAGAGTCTATAAAAATGGAAGAGGCAGCCATATCCACCACGGACTGCCGCCTCTTCTCAAAGTATCAGGAAAGTAGTTAGTAGTTATTTGCTCTAAAAGTCCTTATTTACTGTCTATTCAGTAGAACTTATAGTCACAAATTCTTGGGACAAATGTACAATAATTAATCATCTTAATCAAGAATTGTGCTGTTTTTTTTAGACTTTTTGTATTTCCTCCTTGTTCTTCTCGGAGATGAGCAGCAATTTGTCGCCCACGTGTAGCTTCAGCGTACCATTGGGGATAAGGAATTCATCGTCTCTTTTGACAATCATCACCAGGGTTCCTTTGGGTAAGTTCATGTCTTTCAGGGTGTCAGCCTCTTCGAGCATCTCTTCGGTGATGGTCATGTCGCGCAGGTCGGAGTCGATCTCTTCGGGCAGTTCCACCCCGAACTCGTTGCCTTTCCGTTCCAACGGGGTGGAGAGCCGAAGCAAACGGGCCATGAACGATACGGTAGTGCCCTGCACCACCAGCGATACGATGGTGATAAAGAACACGATGTTGAAGATGACATTCGACCCCGGCACATTGGCCACCACCGGGTAGGTGGCGAAGATGATGGGAACGGCACCACGCAGTCCCACCCACGACACGAAAAGCTGGGAGCGAAGCCGTATTTTGCGGAAGGGAAGCAAGCAGAGAAATACACTAAGCGGACGCCCTACGACGATCATGAACACGCCGATGAGCAAAGCCACCAGAGTCACTTCGAGCATCTCGTGCGGGTTTACCAGCAAACCGAGCATGAGGAACATGATGATCTGGAACAGCCACGTCAGTCCGTCCATGAAGGTGGCTATCTCCTTGCGGTGCGGAATCTTGTAATTGCCCACCATGATACCGGCGATGTACACGGCCAGGTAGCCGTTGCCGTTCAGGTGGTCGGTGATGGAGAAGGTAAAGAAGACGAACGACAGCAGCAGGATGGGATAGAGCGCCTGGTTGTCGATGTTGATCTTGTTGAGGAATTTGATGGCGAGCTTGCCCAACACATATCCGCCCGCACCGCCGAGGATGAACTGCACCATGAACGAGGTGAAGATCTCCATGGCTCCCATGCCCGATGTCTGGATGAACTGAATCAGTACGATGGTAAGCATGTACGCCATCGGGTCATTGCTACCGCTTTCCAGCTCGAGCATGGGTCGGAGATTGTACTTCAGGTTCATCTTCTGCGAGCGCAGGATGGCGAATACCGATGCCGAATCGGTGGACGACATGGTGGAAGCCAGCAACAGCGAGGGGATGAGGGCAAAGTGAATATTGGTCCAGCTCAGTCCGGAGAGATACCAGATAAAGAGTCCTGTGAACAAGGCTGTAAGCAGTACTCCCAATGTGGAAAGTACCACACCCGGCCATACAATGGGACGTATTTCGGTAAATTTGGTATCCATACCGCCCGAAAACAGGATGATGCTCAGGGCCAGCATGCCGATGAATTGGGCTTCGTGGGCGTTATTGAACTGGAAGCCCAAACCGTCGCTTCCGAAGAGCATGCCGACGCCCAGGAAGAGCAGCAAAGCCGGCACTCCGAAACGATAACCGGTCTTCCCGACACAGATGCTGATAAAGATAAGTATAGAACCAATAAATAAGATATTCTCTGCTGTAAATAACATAGGCAGCGTGTTTTGGTAATTAATGAATGAATGAAAAGAGGTTTATTGGGCGAAGATACACATTTTTGATAACAAATAAAAGCCCGGGAAGGATTGGTTTTCAATAAAATTAGTAGAATAATAAGTCTAAAATGTTATTTTTGCGCTTCAAATAACTTTATCATAAAACACGTATGGATGTCAACAACCTGAGTCCCTTGCGCAAAGGGGTAGTAGGAGTACAGTTTCTCTTTGTGGCTTTCGGTGCCACGGTACTCGTTCCGTTATTAG
>JAVBVI010000156.1:0-14812 GCA_031554505.1 Bacteroides sp.
TGACGCAAAAGAAAAGAAACAAAAGAAAATGTCAAGGCTGCATTTTCTCCGCTACTCCGCCTTTGTGGAAAACGATCGGAGCTCCAACTCGCTCGCTACGCTCACTCAAACAATCGCTCCTTTACTCGTTTTCCGCAAAGGCTCCGCTTCACGCTCCGAAAATGAGGCCAATCCTTTTTTCGCCACATCGCTTCGCTCGTGTTTTTTTGTTACGTCGCTTCGCTCGTTTTCCAAAAAGGCGGAGTAGCGGAGAAAATGCAGCCTTGAATTTTTCTCTTTGCTTCTTTCTCTTTTGTTTCAAGACAAAAGAGAAAGAAGAGGCACAGCGCAGCGAAAAAACGTTAATAACCTATACTAGTCTCATAAAAAAGTGCGATATTTGCGCCATGATTCAGATTGAAACAATCATAGATATACTATTCAAGGGTTTTATCATAGGCGTTGTGGTGTCCGCGCCATTGGGACCGGTAGGAGTACTTTGCATTCAGCGGACACTGAATAAAGGACGCTGGTATGGCTTTGTAACCGGTCTGGGAGCCTCCTTAAGCGATATTTTTTACGCACTGCTCACTGGTTACGGCATGAGTTTTGTATTCGACTATATCAACAAAAATATCTTTTTCCTTCAGTTGGCAGGAAGCGTCATGCTGCTTCTTTTCGGTATCTACACCTTCCGCAGCAATCCGGTACAGTCCATCCGTCCCGTGTCGGCCAACAAAGGAACCTACTTGCACAACTTCATTACCGCCTTTGCCGTCACGCTCTCCAATCCGCTTATCATCTTCCTCTTTGTCGGACTTTTCGCCCGTTTCGCCTTTGTAGAACCCGGCGTGTTGGTTGTTAATGAGATTACCGGATACTCCGGCATCCTCCTGGGCGCCCTCTGCTGGTGGTTTGGTATCACCTACTTTGTAAACAAGGTACGCGCCCGTTTCAATCTGCGTGGCATCTGGATACTGAATCGCATCATCGGAGTCATCGTTATGGTCGTGTCAGCCTTGGGATTCGTGTTCACCTTGTTAGGCGAATCACTCTACTAAAAGCCAGATCGGATGAGAATAGCACAGCAATTGAAAGAACAGAATATTGCCGAGTACCTTCTGTACATGTGGCAGGTGGAGGACCTGATCCGGGCCAACGGTGGTGACATAGACCGGATAAGCGAAACCCTCATTGCCCGTTACCAGGTAGACAATGAAGAACGCTGCGCGCTGACCGAATGGTATGCCAACCTGGCCGCCATGATGAACGAAGAAGGCGTGCGTGAGCAGGGACACCTGCAGATCAACAAGAACGTGCTTCAGAACCTGACCGAGCTGCACAACACCCTGGTGGCTTCGTCCCGGTTTCCTTTCTACAGCTCCGCCTATTTCAAGGCGCTGCCTTTCATCGTAGAACTTCGGCATAAGAGCGGAAAGATGGACGAGCCCGAGCTCAATACCTGCTTCGAGGCACTTTACGGCCTGATGCTCCTGCGTCTGCAGAAGAAAGAGATCACCACCGATACAGCCAAAGCCGTGGAAACCATCAGCAACCTGCTTTCCATGCTGGCCAACTATTACGACAAAGAACGAAAAGGAGAAATCAATTTAGAATAAGATGAATATACTGATTACCGGAGCCAACGGGCAACTGGGAAATGAGATGCGGACACTCGCCGTGGAGAATCCCCAATTTACTTATTTCTTTACCGACGTGCAGGAACTCGACATCTGCAACCAACAAGCTGTGAACGATTTCGTGACGGAGAACCAGATCGACGTCATCGTGAACTGTGCGGCCTATACAGCCGTGGACAATGCCGAAGACAACCAAGAGTTGTGTGATAAGCTGAACCACGTGGCACCCGGCTACCTGGCTCGTGCGGCACAAAGCCGTGGGGCAGCCATCATCCAGGTATCGACCGACTACGTGTTCGACGGTACGGGACACACCCCTTACACGGAGGATCTGCCCACCTGCCCTGCATCCGTATACGGCTTTACCAAGCTGGCCGGTGAGCTGGCGGTGATGGACGGGTGCGAGAAAGCCGTGGTGATACGTACTGCCTGGCTGTACTCCATCTACGGAAACAACTTTGTGAAGACGATGATTCGCTTGGGGCGCGAACGCGAGAATCTCGGCGTTATCTTCGACCAGGTGGGAACTCCTACCTACGCCAATGACTTGGCTCGCGCCATCTATGCTATTATTAATAAAGGTATAGTGCGGGGCATCTACCACTTCAGCAACGAAGGCGTTTGCTCGTGGTACGACTTTACGTTGGCTATCCACCGCTTGGCCGGTATCACTACTTGCCGGGTGAAACCCCTGCACACAGCCGACTATCCCACGAAAGCCTCTCGTCCGCACTACTCGGTGCTGGACAAGACAAAGATAAAAACAACATTCGAACTGGAAATCCCCCATTGGGAAACGAGCTTGCAGCGATGCATCGCCCAGTTGGAATCCTAAGAAAACTCAAGTATGATTAATACTGAAATTGAAAGAAGGCGTACTTTCGCCATCATTGCCCATCCGGATGCCGGTAAGACGTCATTGACCGAGAAACTGCTGCTCTTCGGCGGACAGATCCAGGTGGCGGGCGCCGTGAAGAGCAACAAAATTAAGAAAACAGCTACATCCGACTGGATGGAGATTGAGAAACAACGTGGTATCTCGGTCACCACCTCTGTGATGGAATTCGACTATAAGGACTACAAGGTGAACATCCTCGATACTCCGGGTCACCAGGACTTTGCCGAAGATACGTTCCGCACGCTCACGGCAGTGGATAGCGTTATCATCGTGGTAGACGGTGCTAAGGGTGTGGAAACACAGACCCGCAAGCTGATGGAGGTGTGCCGCATGCGCAATACACCGGTGATCATCTTCGTCAACAAGATGGACCGCGAGGGACAGGATCCGTTCGATTTGCTCGATGAGCTGGAAGAGGAACTGATGATCCGTGTCCGTCCGCTCTCGTGGCCCATAGAACAAGGCGTCCGTTTCAAGGGTGTGTACAATATCTACGAACAGAAACTCGACTTGTATCAGCCCTCTAAGCAGGTGGTGACGGAGAAGGTAGAGATCGACATACAGTCGGCCGAGCTCGACAAGCAGATCGGGGAGAATCTGGCAGAGAAACTGCGTGGCGACCTGGAACTGCTCGAAGGAGTATACCCGGAGTTCTGCGTGGACGATTACCTGAAAGGCGAACTGGCTCCGGTGTTCTTTGGATCGGCCCTGAACAACTTCGGCGTGCAGGAATTGCTCGACTGCTTCGTGCAGATTGCTCCCAGTCCCCGTGGCGTAGATGCCGTGGAGCGCCGGGTGGAACCCGAGGAACCGAAGTTTACCGGTTTCATCTTTAAGATTACTGCCAATATTGATCCGAACCACCGTTCGTGCGTGGCTTTCTGTAAGGTTTGCTCGGGTAAGTTCGTGCGCAATGCACCTTACCTGCACATCCGACACGGGAAGACGGTACGTTTCTCGTCGCCCACTCAATTCATGGCACAGCGCAAGACGACCATTGACGAGGCATGGGCAGGCGACATCATCGGTTTGCCGGACAACGGTACCTTCAAGATCGGCGATACGCTGACCGAAGGCGAACAACTTCACTTCCGCGGCTTGCCGAGCTTCTCGCCGGAGATGTTCAAGTACATCGAGAATGCCGACCCGATGAAGCAGAAACAATTGGCCAAAGGTATCGACCAGTTGATGGACGAAGGTGTGGCACAGTTGTTCGTCAACCAGTTCAACGGCCGGAAGATCATCGGTACGGTGGGGCAGTTGCAGTTCGAAGTCATCCAGTACCGTTTGCTCAACGAGTACAACGCTTCTTGTAAGTGGGAACCGCTGAGCTTGTACAAGGCTTGCTGGATAGAAAGCGACGATCTCGAAGAACTTGAGTCATTTAAGAAACGCAAGTACCAGTACATGGCCAAAGACCGCGAAGGCCGCGATGTATTCCTGGCCGATTCCAGCTATGTACTCCAGATGGCGCAGATAGACTTCAAGAAGATCCGCTTCCACTTTACGAGTGAATTCTAGTTTACTATAAGAAGATATTTTATTAAAAGGTCCGTTTTACGGGCCTTTTTTTATTAACCAATCCTGCCAGAACAATCATTTGCCGGTTCTTGTTTTATCTTTAGTGATTGTATTACAATGAGTTATTAACCTAAACGATTAACGAGTATGAATTCTGAATTAGTAGAAGAGGTAAAGAACACGGTGAAAAACTGGTGGGTCTCTCTCGTATTGGGTATTTTGTTTGTGCTTGTCGCATTGTTTCTGATGTTCTTCCCCGTAGAAGGGTATGGAGCATTGGTTGTTCTGTTTTGCGTCTGTATGTTTGCCAGTGGTGTACTGGAGATAGCTTTCTCGGTCAGCAACCGTAGCACACTGCCTGCTTGGGGGTGGTACTTGGCTTGCGGCATCATCGACGTACTTCTGGGGTTGTTCCTGATTGGGTATCCGGGAATCACCTCCATGCTTATTCCTTATATACTGTCTTTCTGGATTATGTTCAGGGGATTTACCGCCATTGGGTTCTCTTTCGATATGAACCGTTTGGGCGTTTGGGGATGGGGATGGTATACGGTATTCGGCATTCTGGCCATTCTATGTTCCTTTGCCATTATATGGAACCCCGGTATCGGCGCGTTTGCTTCGGTGTATATTCTGGCATTCGCTTTTCTGTTTATCGGATTCTTCCGGATCATGATGGCGATCGATTTGCGCGTTCTGCGCAAAAAGTACAAGGCTTAGTTTCCGGGCTTTTGTACAAAATAGTGAAATGCGATTCTTGCCGATCAGAATGTTTTTCGTAGTTTTGCGACCAATGACTGATAAAGGCGGGATCTGAACATGCCAAAGAATGGTGTCGAATCGAAATCCAAGATGTGGAACTTGTGGCACGGTTGCCATAAGTTGAGCGCAGGCTGCCGGCATTGCTACGTGTACCGGGGCGATGCCAAACGCGATGTCGACTCTACGGTGGTGGCGAAGACCAAGAGTTTCGATCTGCCTATCCAAAAGAAACGGAACGGAGAGTACAAGATTCCTCCGGAATCGTTGGTCTACACTTGCTTTACTTCCGATTTCTTCGTGGAAGACGCCGATGCGTGGCGTGCCGAAGCCTGGGCGATGATACGTCTCCGCAGCGATCTGCGGTTTATGATGATCACCAAGCGCATCGACCGTTTCCATGTATCGTTGCCCGAGGATTGGGGCGACGGCTATGATCATGTCACCATTTGTTGCACCATCGAGAACCAGGACCGGGCGGATTACCGTCTGCCGATATACAAAGCAGCCCCCATCAAGCATAAGATACTTATTTGCGAACCGCTGTTGGAGCGAATCGATCTGCGCCCGTACGATATTGCTTCGTGGGTAGAGCAGGTAGTTGCCGGTGGCGAATCGGGGGCCGAAGCCCGTCCGTGCCAGTATGAGTGGGTGATGGAACTGCACGATGTCTGCATGGAAAACAACGTGTCGTTCTGGTTCAAACAAACCGGATCGAAGTTTGTCAAAGATGAGAAATTGTATGCGGTGAAGCGGCAGTTCCAGCATTCGCAGGCCCGGAAGGCAGGCATAAACATCGAATAATAGTTTAATACTTATAGTATGATACGGAAAAACATCAGATTCTTTGCGCTATCCATAGTCGCTCTTTTTGCCTGGCAGGCTTCTGCGCAGGAGGTATTCCCCGATGGAACCCTGATTCCCGATTGGTTCCGCCAAAATAAGATCGTCAACATCTCATCGCTTGGTAAAGCCTATCGCATTACTGACTACGGCGTGGTGAACGACAGCACCGTGGTGCAGACCGAGCGCATCCAGACTGTCATCGACAAGGCTGCCGAAGCGGGCGGGGTTGTGGTGTTTCCGAAAGGTACGTTCCTCAGCGGGGCGCTGTTCTTCCGGCCGAAGACACACCTGCATCTGGAAGAGGGAGCGGTGCTGAAGGGTAGCGACGACATCGGAAACTTCCCGGTGGTGATGACGCGCATCGAAGGCCAGACGCTGCGGTACTTTGCCGCCCTGGTGAATGCCGACGGGGTGGATGGTTTTACTCTCTCGGGTAAAGGTACGATCAATGGCAATGGCGAGCGTTACTGGAAGTCATTCTGGATTCGCCGTCAGGTGATCCCGAACTGTACCAATATGGACGAACTCCGTCCGCGGCTGGTGTACATCTCGAACAGCAAAGATGTGCAGTTGTCGGGGGTACGCCTGGAGAATTCTCCTTTCTGGACCACACACCTGTATAAATGTGAGAACGTGAAGTTGCTGGGCCTCTCCATCTTCGCTCCGCATGCCCCGGTGAAAGCTCCCAGCTCGGACGCACTCGATGTGGATGTGTGTACCAATGTGCTGATGAAGAACTGCTACATCTCTGTGAACGACGATGCAGTGGCGCTGAAAGGCGGCAAAGGTCCCACAGCCGACAAGGACCCGAACAACGGGGAGAACCGTAACATCATCATCGAAGATTGTACGTATGGATTCTGCCACAGCGCGCTGACCTGCGGTAGCGAGTCGATACATAACTACAACATCATCCTGCGCCGCTGCAAGGTGGAGAATGCCCAACGCTTGCTTTGGCTCAAGATGCGTCCCGACACCCCGCAGAACTACGAGTACATCTTGGTGGAAGACATCACCGGCAATGCCAATAGCTTCCTGTTCGTGAAACCGTGGACGCAGTTTTTCGACCTGAAGGGGCAGAAGGAGATACCATTGTCATACTCCAGCCACGTGACGATGCGCAACATCCGGTTGGCGTGCAACGTGCTGTTCGATGTGAGTTACTCCGACCAGTACAAGTTGTCCAACTTTACTTTCGAGAACCTGGATATACAGGCTGACAAAGATGCTGAGATTAAGACCGAGTACGTGAAAGACTTTACCTTGAAGAAGGTTACGGTAAACGGTAAGAAGTTGTACTGATCAGCTTATACCCGATGCCCCGTACATTGACAATGCGTATGGCTTCGTCCTGCGACAGTTTCCGCCGCAGCTTGGTGATAAACACATGCAGGCTGCGGGCGTTGAAGAAAGTGTCGTCGCCCCAAAGATCGAGCAGGATGTTCTGCGTGTGCACCACCTGATTGCGGTTCTCGCAGAGCCGTTTCAGTATCTCTGATTCGCGGTGCGAGAGTTCGATGCGCTGCCCGGCTCCTGTCAGTACCTGCGCAATGGTGTCGAACGAATAGTGCCCGATGTCGAAGCGGGTGTCGGCGGGTTTCTCCACGAAAGCCATGTTGAGCAATGCCTTGATGCGCACCACCAGCTCCTGCAAACCGAACGGCTTCTTCAGGTAATCATTGGCTCCCAGTTCGAAACCTTCCACCACATCGTTCACCGCTGAACGGGCGGTGAGGAACAGTACCGGCGTTTTCCGGTCCGTTTCCCGGATGCGCCGCACCATCTCGAACCCATCCATGCGGGGCATCATCACGTCGGCCACCACGATGTCCGGCTTCCGTTCGTAGAATGCTTTTAGTCCCTGCTCGCCGTCATAGGCGGTGGATACGTCGAAGCCGAGGCTTTCGAGGGTGTCCTTGACGATTAGGACGAGCGTGGGCTCGTCTTCCACAATCAATATGTGTGCTTGGCTACTCATCGGTTATGAGGTATTTGGATGGTGAATTCAGAACCTTTGCCGGGTGTGCTCTTTACGGAGACTGTACCGCCGTGCTTCCCGACCATTGTTTTCACGTAGTACAGCCCCAGCCCGTAGCCCTTCACCTCGTGCAGATTGCCCGTAGGTACGCGGTAGAAGCGGTCGAAGATCCGTTCCAGCTTGTCGGCTGCGATGCCTATGCCGTTGTCTGCGATGGAGATGGTGGTCAGCTCCCGGGTTTGCCACACGGAGATGGATACCTGCACCGGTTCGGGCGAATACTTGATGGCATTGTCCAGTAGGTTGCTCAATACATTATATATATGTATACGGTCGGCTTGCAGGGTGATGTTCGTGGCCGAGAACCGGGGAATGAACTCCACCGCTTTGTGAACTTTGAGCGTGTGTAGCTGGATGAGGTTGCCGATCATCTCGTTCAGGTTTACCGGTTCGGGGTGCAAGCGAAAACTCCTGCGGTTCTCCATACTCATGGAGAGTATCTGCTCGATGAGGCCGCTGAGGTGTTTCAGTTGCTCTTGTGACACGCGGAGGTATTCCTTCCGCTTCTCTTCCGTTTGTTCGAAGTTCAGCAGGGCGTCGTTGGCGGCATAGGCCACGGCGATGGGGGTCTTCAGCTCGTGGGTGATGTTGTTGGTGAAGTCCGACTTCAGTTCCTCGAGCGTTTTCTGCCTGAGGATGGTACGGATGAGATAGTAGAACGAGAAGCCGAGCAGCAGCATGATGGCCAGCGAGGTGACGAGGATGCCCGTCATCTGTTGCCACACGATGGAGTCGATGGGCTCCAGGCGTACACGGTAACTGAACTTGTGGCGGAGGGTGAAGTCGTGCTCGAAGAGTAGTGCCCGGTCGGAGGGGACATACGTGCTGTCGTTGCTCACGGTGGCTTCGATCACAGAGTCGCGTAGGTTGACGAGCTGCGTTTGGTGGGGAGCCCGGATGCCCTCCTCCTGCAAGGCGAACGTGAGCAGACTGTCGAACACTTGTACATTCAGCGGAACGTAGTCGTCCATGGCAGAGTGTATACCTTGTTGGAGAGATTGCGAAAAGAGATTGAGATTCTCGTTCTTCTTGATGATGGTGGTGAAAGGTGAGGCTTGGAGCACGGCGGTGTTCGACGTGGCGTAGCTCTCCTTTTCGTCTTGTTCGAGTTCCGAACGGGTGTTGATGAAGGCGGAGTCTTTCTCGGCGTCGAATCCGGCCGTTGCTTCGATGAAGCCGTGCTTCTCGTTGTCTTTCTGCAGGAGCATGACGCGGCACACCAGTTCGTTGTAGTCGCTCCGGCGGATGCACTCGTCGATCTTGCTCACCAATTCCCTTTTCAGGGTGGCGTACAGGTCGGTCAGCCAATACGTCTGATAGGCGAAGATACCCACCAGCGAGAGGACCACCAGTGTAGCGATGAGTTTGAAGGGCAGTTTCATATTCCGGATGATTTCCGGCAAATGTAGTAAGAAAAAGGGTTGCCTATGCGGAATGGTAAGACTAAATAACACTACATAAGTGGGCGATAACTTGGTGTCGTCGGCTTTTTTTGTTTATTTGCAGGACATTTATCAAGATATAGATATGAAGAACCCACTGAATAGCCTGCTTCTGATAGCGATGCTTCTCTTCGCGGGGACGGCACAGGCGCAGCAAGTCACCGGACGGGTGGTCGACACACAAGGCATCCCGGTAGAAGCCGCCACGGTGGTGATGCAGACACCGGACTCGGTGTTCGTGGATGCTTGCCTCACCGATAGCACAGGTGCTTTCCGCCTGAAAGACGGACCGGAGCGTTATCGCCTCCTCATCCAGCACCTGATGTACCAACCCCGCCAGCTTACCGCGCAAGGGGCCGATGCCGGAAGCATTACCCTGGAGAGCGCCAGTTACGAGCTCGGCGAAGTGACGGTCAAGGCCGACCGTCCCATCGTCCGGGTGGAGGAGGGGCGACTCGCGTACGACGTGCCGCAACTCGTGAAAGATAAGACGGTGACCAATGCTTACGAAGCGCTCCAGGAACTTCCCGGAGTCCTCATGACCGACGGCGCACTCACCCTGGCCGGAGCCGGAACACCGGGTATCCTCATCAACGGGCAACTCACCACGCTCTCGTACGATCAGGTGGTCAACCTGCTCAAATCCACCCCTGCGGCGCGGGTGAAGAAGGCCGAGGTGATGTACAGTGCACCGCCGCAGTACAACGTCCGCGGGGCGCTGATCAATGTGGTACTGGAAGAAAACACAACTCAAGGCAAGGTGCTGCAAGGCGAAGTGATGACCGAATATCGCCAGCGCGCCTATGGCGCCGGCAAGGTGCAGGGCAATGTGGTTTACTCCACGCCGAACTTCGCCCTCGATGTGCTCTACTCCCTCCGTTCGGGCAAAAGCCATGACGAGGAGACGATGGTAGCTCACCATACTTTGCAGGACCAGGTGTACCAAGTGGACCAGTACAACGAATCGAATGGCCGCTCCACTGGGCACGTAGTCCGCGTGGGGAGTACCTTTATCGGCCCGCAGAAGGATCGGCTGAGCGTGGTGTATACGGGCAATTTCGATTCGGGAACGACTACCCGCACCTCGGATACCCGCATCAGCGGACGTTCGCCTATCTATACGAACAACCAGGTGGACGGCCCGTCTTCTTTGCACAATGCCAAGATGGAGTTCAACGGGCATGGAGATCTGGTAGCGGGAGCCGATTATACCTATTACGACGATACATCCAATCAGCAACTGACGAATACCGCTTCGTCCGGAACAGCCAGTCACCTCCTTTCCGTGTCCCGGCAGCAGATTCAGCGGGGGATGCTCTTTGCCAACCAGACCCATGCGTTGCCCCGCGACTGGAAATTGAATTACGGTGGCAACCTTACCTTCTCGTATATCAAGAACTATTCGGATACGTACCTGGACGAGGTGGTCGATCCGGCTTCCTCGTTCAGCAATACGCAACGCGAAGTGACGGGCAACGTGTTCGCCGGTTTTACAAAGGCGTTCACTGAGAAGTTCAGCGTGCAGGCCTCTCTTACGGCGGAGTACTATAAATGTACCGAAGAGGCAGGCGGGACGAAAACGGAGCTGTGGGACGATGTAGCGCTCTTCCCCAACGTCAACGCTACGTACACGTTCAGCCCGCAGCACATCCTGCAGTTCTCCCTGTCGAGCGACAAGGCGTATCCCGGCTACTGGGCCATCAATCCTACGGTGTACTATCTGGGTGCCTACTCCGAAGTGCGGGGCAACCCGGCCTTGAAGCCATCGCGCGACTACTCTTCGCAACTTACTTACATCTGGCGGCAGAAGTACGTACTTACGGCCTATTACAGTCGTACGGCCGACCGCTTCACACAGCTTCTGTACCAGTCGGCCACGGAACTGCGAACGGTGTTCCAGACGGTGAACTTCGACTTCCGCGAACAGGCCGGAATGGCAGTGGTGATTCCCTTCAAGGTGAAGGAAGTGCTCAACTCGCGGCTGACTGTCAACGGACTGCGCTTGCGCGAGAAGATGTCGAACTTCCACGACCTGCCGTTCGACCGGACCAAATACTTCGGCGTGGTGCAGCTCAACAATACCCTCAACCTCTCCGACCGTCCCAACGTGAAGCTCGACTTCAACGGCAGTTACGTCACCCCTGCCCAACAAGGCATCTACGACTTGTCGAGCTTCTACGAAGTGTCCGCCGGGGCGAAGTGGACGTTTGCCAGGGACAAAGCCCAGCTCACCCTGCGCTGCAACGACATCTTCCGCAGCGGCGTGCCCGATACGGAGGTGAACTACCGGGGACAGCATAGCCGGATGCAACTGATGCAGGACACGCGTACGGTGCTCCTTTCGTTCACGTACAAGTTCGGTGGATTCAAGAAAGCCAAGGAAGTCGATGTGGATAGATCGCGCTTCGGGCGTTGAGGAAGCGTGTACAAACTTCCTGACAAAGCAAGAAAATCTGTCAAGAGCAGATTTACGAAAGATTAACAGCCGGGAGGTGGTTGCAGGAAGCTCATAGGATAATCTATTTTCGTCATAGGATAATTTATTATCTTCATAGGAAAACAAATTATCTTAGGAGGAAAAGAGGAGGAACAACGGAGCAAAACGGCCGATAGCAAGAAGCTACTGGCCGTTTTGCCCCGTTCTGCAGTCGATATTGCTCCTTTCTTCCAGGGCAGTAGCAGTAAGCTACCGGAAGCTCGCCCGGACGGAAACAAAAATAGGGAAGCCTGTGGCCTCCCTATTTCATTGGTAGTATAAATTGAATACACTGTACCTTTACGTTGACAAAGATACGATATTTATCAACCCAAGCCAAGTGTTTCGGGCATTATTTTCCAAGTAAACTTACTGCACCGGCAGGACCACCACCAGCTTCTGGCGTGGATGGACTGCAAT
Source organism: Bacteroides sp. (assembly GCA_031554505.1). Taxonomy (GTDB): domain Bacteria; phylum Bacteroidota; class Bacteroidia; order Bacteroidales; family Bacteroidaceae; genus Bacteroides. The sequence goes on from JAVBVI010000156.1 coordinate 12,020, forward strand.
CTCCACCGGACGGATTTCGGCATAAGTGATGACCAACGTCACACTTCCTTCTACAGGCAGTTCGAACTCTCCTTTGGTGTCGGTTACCGTTCCGTTGCCAGTGCCTTTCACCTGTATGACGGCGGAGACTACGGGTTCGCCGTAACTATCGGTCACGGTACCTTTGACTACAGGGGGTTCGCGGAACGCCCTCGGCTCCTTGGGATAGATGATGATTTGGTTCTCGTTGATCTCGAAGAGCAAGTTCATGTCTTTCAATGCTTGCGGCAGCACATTCTCGATCCGTTCGTTTTGAGTGGTGAACGTGACCTTTCCGTTGAGATTGACTCCCCTCTTGCAAACAAAGGAGAAATCCGAGTCTTTCTCGATCTCAGCGAGGACATCTTTCAGAGGAGCATCGACAAACGAAAGCGTAAACAAGGTTTCGTGTTGCGGTGCTGTGGGCAGAGCGAAAAGGGTGGTGGAGGCAATAAGTACGAGTAGTACCAGCATGCTTCGGGTCGCAAAAAGGGTCCGGCAAGTTTCGGTCTGTTTGCGCTTTCTGAGAGTAATTACGCTTTTCATAAGGACCAGTATTGAGGGTTAAACAATGCAATAGAACCATTTACATTCGAAAGATAAGAATTATTTTGATAGAATGTTCCGGAAGGGCGATAAAATTGATGTAATCAACGAAAAAGCACGGTATCTGCCCCCTGTTGGGAGGCGGATACCGTGCTTTTATACTCTTGCTTATGATATCGCTTTTACGACGCGTTGGCTTTTAGTAACATTTCCTTTGACCATTCCATCTCTTGCATGATCCATTCTTTGTCTTCTTTGCTATCCGGTTGCGCCTGGTAGTCGGACAGCAGATTCATGTACTCTTTCAGCACACCCGATGCTTCGGGGTAGTTGTTGAGGCGTATCAGCAGCAGGGCTTCTTGTTTATAGATGTCTAGGTTGGGTGCTGCGGATATCTCTTTAGCTTTGCGTATCAGCTCCAGGCATTTCTCGTTGCCTTTAGGAGAGTTATCCATTTCCATACGCGACTGTACGTAGATGACGTAGTCGTGCTCCGAGGCTACATGGCTGTCGATGTTCTTCCGGGCAAATGCATAGGCAGAGCGGTAGTCTTTATCGCTCTGGAACGTGGAGGCGGTGAGCGTTACGATCTCAGACATGGTTTTCTGGAAGTCGTAGCTTTGCAGGTTGACGGTCCGGTCCAGCTTGTCGAGCCGGTCATCCAGATTTTTGGTACTACCGTAGCGTACCAACTTCTTGGTCTGACGCTGGCGCTGATAGTTTTGCATGATCTTTCCTAAGGCCGACCCCAATGCGTTGGGATTGTATCCTTTGAACTTCAGGAAGCTGACCACGATCTTGTCGGCAGCTGTCTCTTGTTTCATACTGTAGTTCAGTCCCAGGTCGTTGACTTCCGGTGCGCTGACCAATGTTGCTACACTGCCGATGCCGGCCGCCGTGCCTACTGCCAGGCTCAACGCGGCTGATTTGGGATTGTCCTCATACAACGCCGCTTCGGCACCTATCTGGGCTACGCCCACCAATATGGATCCCCAAAAGGCGGTGTTCTGGTAACGCCTCAATGCCCGCTTGACGCTGGTTACCTGATCGTCGAGTAGGTAATGAGTGACTTCAGTGGCTATGATGGCTGCCAGTTCGTCCTCGGAGTCGAGGGCGGCGAGCAATCCGGTACCGATGATCATTGTGCCGTTGGGCAGCATGTAAGCATCCGGATAGGGCGACTGGATGAGGCGCACCGTGAGTCGTTCGCCCCGGTTGATTTCACTGTCAGTGGGAATCAGCCGCACAAAGACAGTTTGAAGATAGTTGACGACATAGGGATCGTCATACGTGAAGTCCTTCAGTTGGGAGACGAACTCGCGCGAGTTCTCGTTCAGTTCGTCCCGAAGTGGGGTTTGGCTCTTTTTACTGGTCAAATACTCGTAGACATTGTTCTGAATGCATACCGACTGCCAGAACTCAGTAGTGGTTTCCGGCAGGAAGGTGAGTTTCTTCTTCAGGCTGGCGGGGAATGCCCTCTGCAACGAGTCGAACTGAACAATAAGGGCGTCTCCCTCCACAGATTGCCTTTTGCCGTATCCGCAAATGGTAAGTGAGGTACCTGCCGGATAATTGGCAATCTCCTGGTTTAGCACTGCTTTGATGTTCAGTGCCCGGATTTCGGCTCTGCTGTTCTGGGCAAAGCTGCTGCTGATGAGTAGCAGTAGTAGGAGGATGGTGGTAATCTTTTTCATAAGGCGTTATGAATTGTCGTTTGTATATCTTGAATGCTGCGAAGATACGGAATAATCGGGAAGTTGCCTCTGGACTTTTCCTATTCCCCAGTAGGGGTTTTCCTAAAAAAAAGAGGGAATTCCGTTCGGAACTCCCTCTTTTTTAATTTGCCTAAAGCTGCAAATTATTTCTTTTTACGATCACCGTAGCGGTTCATGAACTTGTCTACACGTCCAGCCGTATCAACCAGTGTAGATTTACCGGTGTAGAACGGGTGAGAAGTGTTAGAGATTTCAATCTTTACCAACGGGTAAGTTTCACCTTCAAATTCGACGGTTTCTTTCGTGTTACAAGTAGAACGAGACAAGAACATATCACCGTTTGACATGTCTTTGAATACCACCGGACGGTATGAAGTAGGATGAAGATCTTTTTTCATTACTGTATTTGTTTTTTAATTATTATATCCTTTTACTATTTTGGTAAGAAATAGTGTGTAATGGTCATTTTTCAGGCTGCAAAGATAATGCTTTTCCGGTAATAAGAAAATTGTTT
>JAVBVI010000107.1:0-73077 GCA_031554505.1 Bacteroides sp.
TGGTACTGTAATTTCAATGAACAAGCGCGAAGTGGTTGTAAACATTGGTTACAAATCAGACGGTATCATTCCATTGAATGAATTCCGTTACAATCCTGAATTGACTGTAGGCGACGTAGTAGAAGTGTACATCGAAAATCAAGAAGACAAAAAAGGACAGTTGGTGCTGTCACACAGAAAAGCTCGTGCTACTCGTTCTTGGGATCGCGTTAATGCTGCTCTGGAAAACGAAGAAATTATCAAGGGATTCATCAAATGCCGCACGAAGGGTGGTATGATCGTAGACGTATTCGGTATCGAAGCATTCTTGCCGGGTTCTCAGATCGATGTGAAACCTATCCGCGACTACGATGTATTCGTTGGAAAGACTATGGAATTCAAAGTGGTTAAGATCAACCAGGAATTCAAAAATGTTGTTGTATCTCACAAAGCTCTTATCGAAGCTGAACTGGAACAACAGAAGAAAGAAATCATCGGTAAACTTGAAAAAGGACAGGTTCTCGAAGGAACTGTTAAAAATATCACTTCGTACGGTGTATTCATCGACCTGGGTGGCGTAGACGGTTTGATTCACATCACAGACCTCTCTTGGGGCCGCGTAAGCGATCCGAAGGAAGTGGTGGAACTTGATCAGAAGCTCAACGTGTTTATCCTCGACTTCGATGACGAGAAGAAGCGTATCGCTCTTGGTTTGAAACAACTCACTCCGCACCCATGGGATGCATTGAGCAACGAACTGAAGGTAGGCGACAAGGTGAACGGTCGCGTAGTGGTTATGGCCGACTACGGTGCATTCATTGAAATTGCTCCGGGCGTAGAAGGTTTGATCCACGTATCGGAAATGTCTTGGTCACAACACTTGCGTTCAGCTCAGGACTTCATGAAGGTGGGCGACGAAGTAGAAGCTGTTGTATTGACTCTCGACCGCGAAGAGCGTAAGATGTCACTCGGTATCAAGCAACTGAAGCAAGATCCGTGGGAAACTATCGAGGTGAAATACCCGCTTGGTTCTAAGCATACTGCCAAAGTACGTAACTTCACTAACTTCGGTGTATTTGTAGAAATCGAAGAAGGTGTTGACGGCTTGATCCATATCTCTGACCTGTCTTGGACGAAGAAAGTAAAACATCCGTCTGAATTCACTCAGATTGGTGCCGACATCGACGTACAGGTTCTGGAAATCGACAAGGAAAACCGTCGCTTGAGCCTTGGTCACAAGCAACTCGAAGAAAACCCTTGGGATGTATTCGAAACTGTATTTACAGTAGGTTCGGTACACGAAGGTACAATCATCGAAATGCTGGATAAGGGTGCTGTTGTAGCTCTTCCTTATGGCGTAGAAGGTTTCGCCACTCCGAAACACTTGGTGAAAGAAGGTGGTGCTCAGGCTCAGCTCGACGAAAAACTCGAATTCAAGGTGATCGAGTTCAACAAGGATGCTAAGCGCATCATCCTGTCACACAGCCGCATCTTCGAAGATGTTGCGAAGGCAGAAGAAAGAGCTGAAAAGAAGGCTGCACAGAACGCTAAGAGAGCTGCTAACCCCAGAAGAGAAGAATCTGCTCCGGCTATCCAGAACCAGGCTGCTTCTACTACTTTGGGCGACATCGACGCACTGGCTGCTTTGAAAGAGCAACTCGAAGGAAAGAAGTAATATTCATATTTCCTGAAATAAATAAGAAAGGGTATCAGCAATGATACCCTTTTTTCTTTTATCTTTGAATAAGATAGGATGCGGTTCAACAATCTTTTGCGTGCAAGCACGCAAGATTGTGCTCACCTTTCACTATCTTTGCGAGGTCATGGAAAAATTCGAACTGCATATATTGGGGTGTGGATCGGCACTGCCCACTACCCGTCATTTCTCTACTTCGCAAGTAGTGAATATGCGCGACAAATTGTTTATGATAGACTGTGGGGAAGGGGCACAGATGCAGTTACGCAAGTCGCACCTGAAGTTCTCCCGTCTGAATCATATCTTTATCTCGCATCTGCATGGCGACCATTGCTTCGGACTTCCGGGGTTGATCTCCACTTTTGGACTGCTGGGGCGTACAGCCGATATGCATATCTATTCGCCCAAAGGATTGGAGGAGCTGTACGGACCTGTCTTGGCATATTTCTGCAAAGGACTTTCCTATAAGGTTGTCTTCCATGAGTTCGATACCCGCCAGCCGGAGCTCATCTTTGAAGACCGTTCCATGACGGTTACTACCATTCCTCTTCGTCACCGTATTCCCTGCTGTGGTTTCTTGTTTGCCGAGAAGTCCCGTCCGCGGCATATCCTGCGCGATTGGGTGGATTACTACAAAGTGCCGGTGTACGAGTTGAATCGGATCAAAAACGGAGCCGATTATGTGACGCCCGAAGGCGAGGTGATCGAAAATACCCGTCTCACCCGTTCCTCGGCCCCTCCTCGAAGCTATGCTTACTGTTCGGATACTATATATATAAAGGAGTTGGCCAGTCAACTCCAGGGAGTAGACCTGTTGTTTCATGAAGCCACCTTTGCGCAAGCCGATGTGAGCAGAGCCAAGGAAACCTTCCATACCACAGCGGAACAGGCAGCTCAAGTGGCGCTGGATGCCGGAGTTGGGCAGTTGGTCATTGGGCATTTTTCGGCCCGGTACGAAAACGAGGACATGTTGTTCGAAGAAGCACGGGCGATATTCCCGAATACCCTGATGGCTCGGGAGAATGCATGCTTCACTTTGTGACGGCAGAATGTTACAAACTCTTAACGGGTTTGGTTGGTATGCTGAAACAATATATATTTGCGGGCGAAAATGTTGATTAATTAGGAAAGGATGATGAACCCCTACAATGAACGCGAAGTGTTGGCGCTTCTTCAGGACGAAAACACACAAAAGAAGGGATTTGAGATGATTGTGGCGCAATATAGCGAACAATTGTTCTGGCAGATCCGTCGGATGGTGTTTTCGCACGACGATGCCAATGATCTTTTGCAAAACACATTCATCAAAGCTTGGGTCAATATAGACTATTTCCGGGCGGAGGCAAAGCTCTCCACCTGGCTTTACCGCATTGCCTTGAACGAAAGCATCACTTTTCTGAACAAACAACGTGCCGTCCATACGGTTTCCATGGAAGATGCCGGAACAGATTTGATGCAACGGCTGGAAAGCGATGAATACTTCGAGGGCGACAAAGTACAGCTGACTTTGCAGAAAGCTTTGCTCACCCTGCCCGAGAAACAACGGATGGTATTTAATCTGAAATACTATCAAGAGATGAAATATGAGGAGATGTCGGATATACTCGGTACGTCGGTAGGAGCGCTGAAGGCCTCGTATCACCATGCCGTAAAAAAAATAGAGAAATATTTAGAAGAAGAGAATTAAACCTTTTAGTTCCTGGTACGTCTAAGGAAAAAGAGAGGAGAAGATGATATGAAACAAGAAGATAACATCTTAAGAAAAGTAGGGACGGGTAATCCCTTCAAGGTTCCCGAAGGATACTTTGAAAATCTGACATCGGAAGTCATGAATAAACTTCCGGAAAAGGAGAAGACGACTCTTAAAATAAAAGAGCCGACCATGTGGGATAGGGTGAAGCCGTGGATATACATGGCTGCCATGTTTGCAGGGGCAGCATTGATTATCCGCGTGGCCTCTGGCGAACACAAGAAAACCGATGAAGTAGCGGTCAGTACCGATATGGAAGATCAATACATCAATACCGTACTCAGCGGTTCGATGATTGATGACTATTCGTTGTACGTGTATCTTACTGATGCCGGTGCGGAAAATTAAAAGTAAAGTAACATGAAGAAGTGGTTTGTATTGTTTTGGCTGTTTTGCAGTTTCGTTCCCCAGCTTTGGGCGGAAGATGGTTTACATCAACACCTGACCAGGGATGAGTTTCGGACGAAGCAGAAAAACTTTATCGCCGAAGAAGCCGGTCTGACTAAAGAGGAGTCTGCTAAGTTTTTCCCTCTTTATTTCGAACTTCAGGACAAGAAGAAAGATCTGAACGATCAGGCTTGGGAGTTTATTAAGAAAGGAAAGGACGACGACGCTACTGAAGCCGAGTATGCTAAGATACTCGAAGGAGTATACGATTCGCGTATAGCATCGGACCGTCTGGAGAAGGCTTATCTGGAAAAGTTCAAGAGAATTCTTTCCTATAAGAAGATTTATCTGGTACAGAAAGCCGAGATGCGTTTTCACCGGGAGTTGTTGAAAGGTATCAACGATAAAGCCGGTGAAGGAAGAGGACAAAAAGGTAGAAGATAACATATTGTTTTTAGAGAAGACATTCTCATAGGTATTAGCACGACATGGGAAGACCGTTCTGGAATCAGAACGGTCTTTTTTATTCGTATGTGGCTACCAAATGAGTGATAATAGATGTCAATATTCCGTAGCTCTTCAAACAAATGGTTACTCCGGATGTTTTCTCACAAAAATGTCATGAAGAAACTGATTAGCAAAATATGCAATGGCTATCTGGGATTGTTGTTTCCGCTCATCGTCAGTATCATCCTGTTGGAGAAATTGCACCATTTGTTGCTGCCTGTGACGCACTGGGTGGAGTCGCAGCTACACATCACCCGGTTGCTGGGTATGCTGGGTATTCTGCTCATCTCGATCCTCCTGATGTTACTATTGGGGTATCTGGCCGGATGGTTACTGGGTAGCTCTTTTGTAAAGAGGCAGGTGGAGCGGTACGAAAACGGCATACTCTCTAAGATACCGATGTATAACCTGTTGAAGAGCCTGCTCGGTACCCAGACAGGACTTCGGGAGGACGATAACTTTCGTCCGGGCTTACTGCAAGAAGAGGAGGCGCTTACCCTCTGCTACGTCACCAGCGAAAGCGAACATTACTATACGATTTGTCTGGCCAATGGAGGGCTGAATGGGGGCGATGTGCGAATCGTCTTGAAGGGAAAAGTGAGTTTGCTAGATATGAGCCTGCCGGAATTTACTCGTTTAGTCAAGCAATACGGTATTCATTCGGCCATGCTGGCCGAACATCGTTTGAAGAAAGAATAATAACCTAAATACAGTGCGATATGATACGAAATCTAGTGTGGATCATTGGGTTCCTCTTGTTGGAACTCGGATTTAGCAGCCATGCATGGGCGCAGCAGGTACGTCAGCCAAGGGCTGGGGTGGTAGGTAGTTGGCGAGTGATAGGCACCACGGAAGCCCGCTTTACGGCCGATCATGATTACATCGTGGTGGCTGGCCCATTCGATAACTTCCGGCGGGTGAAATTCAAAGTGACCGATGCCCCTTTACGTCTGGTCCGGATGAAGATTACCTATGAAGACGGTGCGCCGGACGAGATTCCGACGGCATACAACATCCCCCAGGGGGGTGAAAGCCGGGTGATAGACCTACGTGGGGTGGGGCAGCGTCGCATCCGCCGGATCGACTTCTGGTATGACACACGGGGGGTGCTTCGCGGGCGGGCGAATGTCACAGTGTTCGGCATGAAGTAATCTGTGGTTAAAGCCTTTTCTTGATAAATGCCTTAGCTAAATATTGATTGAAGGCAATGCCGAGTACAATGAGAAACAAGCCGCAGTAGGTGGTGAAGTAGATCTTTTCGCCCAATACGGTACTGATCAGGAAAAGCGACAGGAAAGGTGAAAGGTAACAAAGCTGGTTCACCAACGCCGGATTAGTCGTCTTTCGGATAGCCATCCCGAAGCAGAGGAACGGTATACCCATCTCGAAAGCGCCTACGTAAGTAGCCGATAGTACTCCGGGAAGCGAGGCCAGGTTGGCGCCCACAAAAGGCACAGCTGCCAGCAGGTAAGCTGTGCCGAACAGGAATGTGACGAATAGTACCACCGTACTGTCTATCTGTCGGTGGCGGTTGTTGAGTATCCAGTATCCACCCCAGAGGAAAGCACTGAAGAAGGCCAGCAAAAGTCCGGGTACAGAAAGATGTTGTCCGCTGATTCCGCTTGTTCCCAGGGAGATGAGCGCTACTCCCCCCAGCGAGAGGAACATACCGATGTACTTCATTTTCGGTATGGGCTGGTTGGCGAATATGGCCAACAGTATCAGCAACACGATAGGCCAGGAATAGTTGATGGGCTGTGCTACTTGGGCCGGTAGCAAGTCGTACGACTTGAACAGTACTAAGTAATATGCCACAGGGTTTAGTGCTCCGATCAGTGCCAGTTGCCGCCATTGCCGGCCGGTAAGTTTTTTTAATTCCTTCCACTTTTTCTGTACCATTAATGAGCCGGCAAATACCAGTGAGGCAGCCATGCTCGATACCAGTAACATTTCATAATAAGTAAAGTGACGTAACGTAATTTTAAAGGCAGTAGCCACCGTGCTCCAGCTGAGCACAGCAATGGCTGTGTACAGCAGGGCTTTGTTCTTTTCGCGCATATAGTTTCTTATTCTTTGGATGACGTGTTATTCAGTTTCTCCACGAATTCTTTCGGTAGGATATCGTATTGTTTCTGGAAACATTTAGCAAAATACGAAGGATTATTGAATCCTACCATATAACACACCTCGTTTATACGATATTTATTCTCACTAAGTAGTTCTGTCGCTCTTTTCAGGCGGACCAGCATGAGCAACTTGTTCGGTGTAATGCTGGTCAGACTCTTGATTTTAGCAAACAGTCCGGAACTGCTGATGCATAATTCTTCGGCCAGTTGCTCCATGGTAAAGTCTACGTTCGAGATATTCCGTTCGATGATGTCGTTCACTTTCACCAGGAATTCCTCATCCATCTTATTCCCGGCTATACTCTTCAGGGAAGTATATGGCGTATCGGTAAACTTGCGGAGCAGTTTTTCCCGTGACTCGAGCAGGTTTTTGACCTGCGCGTTGAGGTGGGCCAGTGAAAATGGCTTCTCCAGATAAGCATCAGCCCCTATATTCAAGGCTTCAATGCGGGATGCCATGTTGGTCTTAGCCGTCAGTAGGATTAACGGGATATGGCTCCAGAGGAAATTGTTCTTCACAATGTTGCAGAAGGTGATTCCATCCATCTCGGGCATCATGATGTCGCTTATGATCAGGGCGATTTCATTCTTTTCCAACATTTTCAGACCTTCCACTCCATTTTCTGCCTGAATCACCCGAAATTTGTGCGAGAAGTTCTTCTTTAGGAAGTCTATCATCTCGATATTGTCCTCTACAATAAGCAGATTTTGCAGCTCCCGGTTTTCAGGCTCTTCGTTATCAACGGGTTTATCTTCGTTCAGATACTCTTCCCAATACACTTTTCCGTCCGTTTCCGTAGTCGATGCCTGGCCAAAAGTTTCGTCCAACGGTAGGAACACCGAGAACTTGGTGCCTTGGCCGAGATCGCTCTCTATTTCTATGCTGCCCTGGCAACCGTCCACGATGGATTTCACCAGATGCAATCCCAACCCGGTTCCACGCTGTTGCTTGCTGCCTTGCACCTGAAAGAAGGGTTTGAAGATGTTATCCTGCTGATCCTTGGGTATGCCGATGCCATTGTCGGTGACGCATATCTCGAACTGTCCGGTCAAATTCTGGCTGTGCAGTGCCAGTTCCATATAGTCCTTCGTAAACTTGGAAGCATTGTTCAATAAGTTGCTCACCACCTTCGTGAGATTCTCTGCATCGACCAGGGCGACCAGATCTTTGTTGTCACAGGTATAGACAAAACGGATGTTTTTACTTTCCACATAGGGTTTGAATCGGTCGAATACTCCCAGTAGCAGTTCGTGTATGTTTTGCTCGGAGAAAGTCAGTTGGATCGTTCCCTGTTCAATCTTCCGGAAGTCGAGCAACTGGTTCACGAGCGTGAGGAGCCGTTGACTGTTCCGGTCGATGATGGTCAGTTCTTCCCTGATTTTTTCCGGCAATAGGCTTGCCTTGGCAATAATCTGTTCCAGTGGTCCGATAATCAGACTTACCGGCGTGCGGATTTCGTGAGCGATGGAGGTAAAGAAGTTGATCTTGGAGTCATAAGCTTCTTTTTCCTGCTCATTCTTTATCTTTTCTATTTTCGCATTGTTCTTGCGTTCGGTGTATCGTTTGATGTAGAGGTAAATGCCGATGAGTGCCAATACAACCAGTACGAAATAGATGATGATGAACCAATTGGTCAGCCAGAAAGGAGGAGTAATGATGATCTTGATGCTTACTCCTTCTTCATTCCATAAACCGTCGTTGTTCGAGGCTTTGACTTTAAAGTAATAAACTCCCGGTGGAATATTCGTGTAAGTAGCTTTACGCTTCTTATCCACTTGGTTCCACTTCTTGTCGAACCCTACGAGGCAAAAAGCATACTCGTTCTTCTCCGGGGCGTAGAAACTGAGTGCCGTATAGTCGAAACCAAAAGCATTTTTATTGTAAGGAAGTGTGATTTGCATCTGCCCTTTTTCATCCTGTTGCAGGTACTCGTCCAGGCGGACCGACTGATTGAAGAGCTGGAAATCGGTGATGGCTATTTGTGGAATATGATGGTTGGTAACCAATTGCTTGGGATAGAAGGCATTGAAACCATTCGTGGTGCCCACATATATCTTGCCTGAGCTTGTCTGAATGCCCGATTTGGTGGTAAACTGTTCGCTGGTCAATCCGTCGCCCTTGGTGAAAAGCCGGTGTCGTTCCGTCCGCGGATCGTAATCGATCAGCCCGCGGGTAGTGGTCAGCCAAAGATGTTCGCCCTCGCAGAAGATATTACAAATCGCATCGCTTCGGAAACTGGCCGAAGTCTTGATGAATGCTTCCGTTTCCGGTACGAAGTAGCACAAACCGCTGTTAGTGCCTATCCATAGCCTGTCTTGTCCATCCAGGCAGAGCGATATGACACTGTTGCTGATCAGGGAGGACAGGTTGTGCGCATCGAATGTGTAGTGCTTCCATTGGGTAGTAAGCTGGTTGTAGCAGTACAAACCCTCGCCGATGGTGGCGAACCAGATCTCATCGCCCCTTTGCAGAATGTCGGAGGTAATCTTGTCATGGGCTATCATTCGTCGGAAACTATCGGTATAGCGGTTGTACAGGTTGATTCCCGACATGGTTCCTACCCAGATATCTCCTTCCGAGTCTTTGAATAAAGAATAGATATTGTCCGAATCCAGAGTGGTCGAGTCGGCAGGGTTAGAATAGTAATACCGGAATCTGTGTGTGGTCAGATTCATGACATTCAGTCCGCCGCTATACGTGCCTATCCATAGGTCGTTACCGTCTAAACACAGCGCATGGATGTTATGATAAGAGATGCTGTTTTTGATTTTATCGGGAGTGTAGGCTGTAAAGTGTTCAGTCTTGGTGTTGAAATAGTTCAGTCCGCCATCGTCTGTGCCTATCCATAGGTTGCCGTCGGCATCTTCGCAGAAGGCGCTGATGACACTACCACTGACCGAGTTCTCGTACTTGTTGTAAACGTAGCCGGTAAAATAGTTGCGGTTAGGCGAAGCATAGTTGATACCTCCATAGTACGTCCCGATCCAAAGTCCACCTTCCCGGTCTTTATAGATGGGATAGACAAAACAATTGGAGAGGACCGGTTCGCGCAGGTGCACTTCCCTTTTATACCCCATGCTGGGCGATCCTATGAGCGAAGTCAACCCATCATTGGAGCCGATCAGCAGTTTACCCGGTTCATATTCCGTGATGGAATGTATGTGCAGTATTTTGTCGACATTTGCTGTATGCAGGTAATGTCCTTTAAGATTTCCCTTCTTGTCCAGCGCAAACAGACCATTGTTCCACGTACCCAACCAGATCACTCCAAAAGAGTCTTCGAGAATGGCGTGCGACGACAATTGTCTCAGCATGCGCGGATCAGCCCACGGGAAAGCCGGTTCGAAGACATCTTTCGTCGGGTTGAACTTGTAGATAATATATTGCCCGTCGTTGACAGATGCCCAAAGCGTACCTTGGCTATCTTTGTAAATACAGTTTGTTGTGAGCAGCTCTTTCTTTTGTCGTACCCGGTCTTCGTAGAAATAGTTTTTCAGCTCCTGTGTTTTATGGTCGTAACAAAACACTCCCTGACGATACGTGCTGATCCAGATGTCATCGTTCCCGCCCGATATAATCTGCCGGATACGGTCCTTAATTTGGAGGCCTTCTGAAGTAGTAGTAGTAAATGGATTGAATTTGTTGGTGTGCAGATTGTAGATGCAAATGCCTTCCTCGGTACCCGCCCACACTCGGTCTTTAGAGTCAGCGTACAACACATATACATAGTTGTTGATGATCGAAGTGGTGTCTCTGGGAATGTTTCGGAAATGGCGGAACTCATACCCGTCAAAGCGGTTGATCCCGTCTTCTGTCCCGATCCAGATGAAACCCTGAGAATCCTGAATGATCGTGTGAACAGAGTTGGATGATAAACCATCCTCCACCCGATAATGCTTGAAATTCAGATCAATAGCATGCGTCTGTATACCAATCAGGATGATGTTTATGAGAATGCAAAGTCTTTTCATGAGCGTGTTCTTCACGTAATTTTGCCACAAATATAAACATAATTAGGGATGCGTAGAGTGTTTTTGGACAATTCTACTATCTATTTGGAGTATTTTTAAGAATCAGTCCGGCGAATATGAACTCTCTCTATGAGGTGTTCTTTTTCCTTCGTAAAGCAAGCTTATGTACCTCTACTACCAAGCTTGTCTTACTATAGAACCAACGATGTATAAGATGTGCATCTTATGCAGTACAAGATGTACATCTTATACATCGTTACTTTTAAAGCAAAAATAGCTCCCTCTACGAGGTAGCCTGTTTTGCTCCCTTAATATCCGGTTGTCTTTCCGGTAGAAAACTCCAAAACCATGCAAGGATTCTATACTGTATTTTGCAAGTTGCTCATTGTTAGCTTGTTGTGTTGTTTTCCCCAAAAGAATGCTTGGACAAATATTGCATCCTTTTAGAGTTTTACATCTTTAAAGAGTCTTAAAAAACCTTTACTTTGCGATAGCTGATAGCGATAGAGTTTTATTTCGCTTTTAGTATATAATGTGTAACCTCTAAAATTATGAGAGCATGAGAACATTGAAAAATCATTTTCGGACCTTGTTGTTGCTGTTAGCAGCATCTTGCGGTGACGACTTAAGGATGATGCGACTATTTATCATCCAGTGTCGAATTAAAGTGGCGCCCTGCCGCCAGACTGATTTAGTTAGACTTATAAATCATATATCACCTTAATTAATCATTTATAATTACTATTTATGAGATACACGAGTAAATTATTATTATTAGTAGCATGTTCATGTTGTGCTATTACGTCTGCTGCCATTCCGGTAAGTGCTGTCGAAGCCGTGGAAATAACGCAGCAAAACAAGATCACCGTACAAGGAGTGGTAGTCGATGAACAAGGAGCTCCTTTGTCTGGCTTATCGGTTGTCGTACGGGGGGAAAACACCAGTACCATTACGAATCTGGATGGGAAATTTACTGTTAATGTCCGTGGCCCCCAATCTGTTCTGGAATTTACCTTTCTTACTTATAAAAAGAAAGTAGTAGAGGTAGGCAAGAAAACCTCTTTTAGGGTAGTTATGCAAGAGGATGTTTATCAGTTGGACGAAGCAGTGGTCATTGGTTATCAATCCGTAGCCAAGCGTAAAGTGCACGGTTCTGTGATAAGTATTAAGAAAGATGATCTGGAAGCTATTACAGCACCGTCGATTGACGTGATGTTACAGGGAAGTGTCCCCGGAGTAAACGTACAAATACTCTCGGGTGAACCCGGCGGAAGAAACACTTTTACCATACGTGGTAATACGGAAATAAGCAATTCTGACCTGTCAAGTATGCCGCTCATTGTATTGAACGGAATTCCTGTCGATCCTGCCGTAGTAGGCTTTGATGCCAATAGCGTGAACCCATTTTCCGGAATCAACCCAAGCGATATCGAATCGATCGATTTCCTTAAAGATGCTGCCGCCGCCGCTATCTTCGGTTCGAAGGCCGCCAACGGTGTTATTATCATTTCGACCAAAAGAGGTAAAGAAGGCAAACCGCAAATAACTTTCAACGGCCGATTTGGTATATTGACCAAACCGGTTACACCCAATATCGTTACCGGAGCCCAAGAAAGATGGGCCAAGCTGGACAGAATGCAGAAATACGGTTCGGAAGAGAACTTGGGTGGAAACCCGCAAATACTGACCGATAGTATCAATCCGATGTTCAATAATTCCACCCAATGGTTTGATTTGTTCTACAGGAATGCCATCGTTCAGGACTACAACGTCTCTATTTCAGGAGGTGACCTTACATCGAATTACCGGCTTGGCGCAGGCTATTACAGTGAAGAAGGAACGCTCCGGGGAACCAAGTTCGACCGTTTCAGCTTTAGTGGAATCTTCCAGAACAAAGTAGGGGATCGACTGGAATTCAATACCGATATCAACTACGCCATGACGAAACGCGCTCCCACCCCTGGGGGAAATGCAGCACGAAACGCGATAGATATGGATATTGCCAATATGCCTTCATCGTTGCTGCAACTCACCGATGTGGACAAAAAGTTGATGCTTGGCGCCCATGAACAGTCAGTTAACGAAAATTCGCAGGATGTGCTGCGAATGAACGAACGGATTGTTTTTGACATTATAAAGGGCAGAACCTTATCTTTCGAGTCTCTTCTTTCGTACAACAGGACTTTCGACAAGTCCGATTATTTTGAACCCAGTACGGCCAATGCTGATAGAAGATCCTATGCCAGTTCGGGTGCCAAGCATTCAACCAACTGGACGGTTACAAACAACTTAACATTAAATAAGACCTTCGGGAATCATCAGGTACTGGGCTTGTTGGGACAATCACTCGAAGGACTGGAGTTCAAAGGCAATTCTGTCGAAGGATATTATCTCCCATCCGATCTCATCCATGTGGTACAAGGAGTCAGCCAAGACAATCTGTACGGGTCGTCCTCGAAAGACGAAGCGACCATGGCTTCCTTCTTTGCCCGAATGATTTACATTTACAAAGACCGCTATAGCATCTCCGGATCGTGGCGCCGCGACGGATCATCACGTTTCGGTTCCGGACGCAGATGGGGAGATTTCCCTACCATTGCTGGTTATTGGATCGCTTCGGAAGAGCCTTTTATGAAGAGCCTGGAGGACAAGATCTCCCTGCTGAAGTTAAGAGCGTCCTGGGGTAAATCGGGGTCATTGCCCAACGGATTCTATGGACATTTTAATCGATATAAATCGACAGACACTTCTTATGACGGAGCATCCGGTATTGAACCCATATTCAACGATGGTATTGCTCAGACCGATCTTTCCTGGGAAGAATCAAAGGAGTGGAATTTAGGGCTTGACCTGGAACTCTTTAATGGAAGATTCAGCTTTATAACCGATGTTTACAACAAGGAAAAGCATGGTATTTTCTATTCTTTCGATCTTCCGACAACCATCGGGTATGAAAAATTCTTTACCAATGGTGTTTCGGTTCGGAACAGCGGTATTGAAATGATGCTTACGGCCCGGATGCTTCCCAGAACAAGCAAACTACAGTGGAATATCAATGCCAACGCGGCGATGAATAAGAACCAAATCATGAAAATGCCCGATGGCAATCGTACCATTTTTACCGATAATAGGTACTTAATGGTGGGTCAGCCTCTTAATATTTTTCGTATGGTAGAATATAATGGTGTGTTTTCTACAGCCGATCAAATTCCTTTCGATCCTTATACCGGGGAAAGATATAGGAGTCTTTATCAACCATTATCAGCCGGCGATGCCTACTATTCGGATATAGATAAGGATAATGTGTTTACTTCCTACAAGGATTTGAAGCAGATTGGCGATCCTAATCCTAAATGGGTAGGCGGATTGGGTACTAATCTGACTTACGGACCCTGGAGTCTGGTGCTTCAAAGTTCATTTACTCTGGGTCGCGACATCCTGAACGATCAGTTGGCGAATGGACTTAGAACTTTGTCCATCGGCGGAGCCGACGAAGAAGGAAATGGTTTCTCGGGTAATCAAGCTAACTTCAATAACCCCAAACAGGGTACATGGTACTACCATGAAGACTATATGGCGCGCCGTATGTTGGTGGACTATAGTGGCATGCAGTTCTGGGAAAAAGAAGGCGATGTAACCAAGTATCCGTCATTCAGCTATTATACACGTGTGGAAAATTTCATTGGAAACTCCAGCATGTTCCTCGAGAACGGATCGTATTGGAAACTGAATACGGTTATGTTGTCTTATTCTACCAAATTGCCACAGTTTGGAATCAGCTATCTGACTTTGTCGCTTACGGCTGAGAATGTAGCTGTACTGAAAAGTAAAAACACAAAGGCTGCCGATCCTAGCCTCGTTTCAGTGGATGGACACTATACGGGTAACGGATACGGACTGCCTCGTAAATTTACTTTTGGACTTTCGTTTAACTTTTAATTCTCAAGATCATGAAAAAATACATTCTATATTTGCTTAGTAGCATAGCCCTGTTTTCGTTTGCTTCCTGCGACGATTTCCTTGAAAAAATCCCTCAAAGCGGACCTACTAAAAATACTTACTGGGAAAACGAATCTGATGTGGCAGCAGCTACAACAGGTACTTACTGGAGGCTCCGAAGTACTATGATGGGCGCAGGGCACCTGCAACACGAAATGATGTTGTATTATGGAGATGTACCGACAGGAATGTTCAGTGGTGATTCCTGGGTAGATACAAGGCCTTTTACCGGAAACTACGAATGGGAGTATGGGGCATCATCCTCCAACTGGGGGAAATTCTACAAGTTGGTCAATCAGGCGAATATGGTCATAGAATATACTCCTGCGGTTAATGCGAAGGAATTCAAGAATGAAAGCGAACGAAATGTTTACATTGGGGAAGCCTTGTTTATCCGTGCCTATACCTACTTCTATATGGTAAGGCTTTGGAGTACCGTACCGTACCTAACTAAAGTGGTGGACGATGCTGCGGATGCGGTGTACGACGTCCCCCTCGAAACGGAAGATAATATTCTGGCTGCTTGTCTGAAAGATCTGGAAGAGGCACATGGCTACTTGTCTTGGAGTGACACTCACGGAACGAAAGCGTCCCGGGCCAATCGTGGTTCTGTTTTGGCACTCAAGGCACACATCTTAATGTGGAAAAACCGTAAAAACAAATCGAATATCGATCCGCAAAATTACAGGGATGCGATTGCTGCTATTGAAGAAATTGAACAATCGGGTAAATACAGTCTGATGGACATGAACAGCTACCTTAGAATCTGGAACGATGGAGGGAGATCGAGCGAAACTCTTTTCGAGCTTCCTTATAACAGAGGAGCTGGTGAAAAACTGGAGAACTGGGACTCTTGTTTTGGAGCTTTGTTGGGCTATGAGCACAATGGTAATATAAATGTAGGAGCGAGACCAAGATATGTGTACAATGCTACTTTCCTGAATCAGATTGATAAATATACTGGAGCAGGCGATCAACGTCGGGATAAGGTATGGAATCTTTGGGATCATGGTGTCAACAAATATCCTCTGAAATATACGACTATCACTTATCTCGATGATGAGAAAAGAACGTTGGAGTTCAATCATAGTTTCGTTCTTTTCCGCTTATCCGATATGTACTTATTAAGAGCGGAAGCTCATGAAGAATTGGATGAATTCGACAAAGCAAGAACCTATTTGAAGAAAGTACAGTCCAGAGCGGGAATTCCTGAATCGGTTACCGATGCTATAGCAAACGGTCAGTTGGCTACAGAAATCTGCGACGAACGAATCCGGGAATTATTCCTCGAAGGTCATAATCTGTATGATTGGATACGAAACGGACAATATCCGGGACGTAACAGCTATACAGTGGCTCGATATAATGAAGAAGGATATTTATGGCCTGTCAATGGCAACCTGATATTAAAAAACAAGTATGCCAAACAGACTCCATACTGGAGCAGTAAATTAAAAGTAGACTAATCGACTTTACACATTAAAAAATGAATTTATATGAAAACTTTCAAATATACATTATTCATTCTATTGGTATCAGTTCTCACTGTCTCGTGCAGCAATGATGATGATGAACTGTTTGCAGACGCCCATACCAATTGCAAAACAACCGACTATCTGAAAGCCAACAGGTTCGGCATATTTTCCATGTCGCTCGAGTTGTTCGAAAAGGCTGGCTACATTGATTTGCTGGATCAGGAAGGAGTGACTGTTTTTATGCCTACCAATTATAGTTTGAAAAACTACATGGCAAGAAAGCAGGCTAAACTTCAAGACGATACCGGAGACGAAAATCTGAAATATACATTTGACGATCTGATCAATGATATTCCAACTTTCAAGGATTCGTTACTGATGTACGTGGTCGAAAAAAAGATTAACCGTGTTAATCTGGAGCAGAGTACAAATGAAACTGTGGTCGAAAAGAGCAAATTAGGTGCAGATATGCAGATAAAACTGAAGCAAACGAAACTGTACACTGAATTCGTTCCCAATTCGGTAAATAAATACCTGTACTACACGCTTATCATCAATGGATTGGATGATCCGAATGTCGACCCGAATTCAATTCCTGCTGCAAACAGGGATCGGACTAATTATTGCCAGACAACAGGGCTGATTACCACCAATGGTATTTTGCATGTTCTTCGCGATGAACATGTCCTGTTTTATAATAATTTACCTTTAAGTTATTAATTAAAGACTATTTGCATTATGAAAAATATAATTAAAAAACTGATATACGCATTCGTGTGTGTGGGCATTTTTTCACAGTGTTCCGAAATACCCGATGGCTACATACCCGATACCATTGGAATCGCTCAAAACTATGTTATTATTCAAAGAGGGGTTGACTTTAGAACGCAAAAACCCGATCTGAATGGTGCAAGCTTTCCGACTATCTTCTCCATTGAAGAAGTGACGGATGAAAGTGGTAAGCCTACCAGCGTATTAACGGACCCTGTTCTGACCAGAACTTGGAAAGAAGCTTATAATTATGAGACTGACAAGACGTTAGAAGCCATCTATGCGAAATTGGATGAAGTAGAAGCACCTGCGTTACAAGTCTCGGAGGCAGGTGGGCAACTGAGGTTCACCTCCGGAACAGACCAGGTGCCGGGAGGAACGTATAAAATTTCATTGAAGATGACCAATTCGGCTGGTACCAAAATCTATAAAGATGTGGTGACGGCAAAAATTCAGACTTATGAGGAAATGGATTCGTATTGGACACAAGATATGGGTGGATATTCCTGGAACTCGCCAACCGGTAGCTGGAATGCTACAGCAGAAACAGGGGCAGTCTATGATGTTCAATGGAATCCTGCAGGCGAGAACAAAATAAACTTGGTGATCTGCGATAAAAACGGAACTCCTTTCAGTTGGAAAGCAGGCGAAGTTATTCTTCGGGGTGAAAGAGGTAGCCTTGAGAAAGTTGGCTTCGAAACGCCGGTTTATACGGATGATAAGGCCATCCATAAATATCCTTTCGCTCCTTATCCTCTTCAAAGTGGAGGGCAAGAAGGATATACATATTCCTACAGGTTACCGGCCAAACATGTATTGTATGACGAAGCGCATCGTGAAGGCTATTGCAATTTTGTGTTTAGCTTCAGATTGTTTAAGGAAGGTGAATGGACAGTGAAACTTACATTCCCCACTATTACTAAAGTCTCTTAAACTAATTTATCCGATAAATACGTGGCTCTCTATTAGGAATATGCATTGTAGAGAGTTACGTATTTGCTGGGTGAATCATGTTTTCTGTTAATAGCGAAGATGAATGCATAGGAATTGTGCAAGCCAGAATATTGATGTTACCCCCATTGCATACTGTACTTACAACTAATTTTTGACTGTTTAAAACAAATCAAAATCAACTTGTTTATATCATGAGAATACTATTCATATCTATCTTTTTACTTCTGCTATCGGGCAACAAAATACACGCCCAAGAAGTAAAATACAATACTCCAGGTGCTGGGAACCCTATTATACCGGGATATTTTGCCGATCCAACTATCAAAAAGTTTGGAGACACTTATTACCTCTATGCCACAACCGATGGCAACGGAGGAGGCAAAGGGCCGTCACAGGTCTGGGTATCCAAGGACTTTGTAAACTGGACTCTTCTGCCGATGAACTGGCCGACCACCTTATACTATTGGGCACCGGACGTGATGGAATACCAAGGCAAGTATTACCTGTATTATTGCCAGCCCTGTCAAATCTATTGTGGAGTTTCCGATACACCTACCGGACCCTGGAAGAACATTCTGGGAGAAGATGAAGCAGTATTGGTTCCCGACCGGTACGTGAAAATGTCCATCACGCTGGATGGGCAAACCTTTGTCGATGACGATGGCTCGGTTTACCTGTACTGGGGAACGTGGGGCATCTATCCCAATCACGGATGCGGCGTAGGGAAGTTCAATCCTGACCTGAAAAGTTTTGCCGATACCACACTTATACCCAATACACATGCCATCGATTTCTTTGAGGCCCCCTTTGTCTTTAAACGCAATGGCATCTATTATTTCACCTATTCATCGGGTTCCTGCCACGATCATACCTACCGCGTGCAATACGCCACAAGTACAGTTGGCCCGATGGGTCCCTTTACATTTGCAGACAATAATCCTATTCTGGACACTAATGCAGACGGTACCATCCACGGCCCCGGACATCATAGCATTTTGAAGGAAGGCAATGAGTATTACATTGTCTATCACCGCCATAATATTCCGAATTCCACTCGAGGGATGCACCGGCAAATAGCTGTCGACAAATTGACATTCGATGCGGAAGGACGAATAGAGAAAGTAAAAGCAAACCATGAAGCGGTGGGCTATTTACAGAAGAATACCAATCCTTATCCGAATCTGGCTTACGGAAAGAAAGTAAAGGCTTCTTCTTACTACAATGAGAATTTTAAAGTGGAATACGCCATCGATGATAATAATGCGACATTGTGGAGACCCCGAACATGTGGACAGGAATGGATAGAGATAGACCTGGAAAAAGTAATGCCTGTCACCCGTATCTGGACTCAGTTTGAGTACCCTACTTCGTTTTATCAATATATCATCGAAACTTCCAAAGACGGAAAGGCATGGGAAACGTTCGCTGACCGGCGGAGAAATACGCAAGCCGGAAGTCCGATGGTAGACACCGGCCAAGCAAAAGCAAGATATATACGACTCACCACAACCGGCTCTGAACGAAACGGACAATTCGGAGCGATATGGAATATAAAGGTTTTCAATAAAGGTAAAGAACAAAATAGATCAATAGGTTCGTTCAATGGCGAATCAACAAAAGCAGCATCACCCCGCAAAGGGCTGATCTTTGAGGTCAATGCAGACGATTATCCGATGACAGAGACGGTGGGGAGAATGATAAACAGAAAGGATAAGTCGCAAGGATTTAATGCGCAGGATGCTAAAGTACCGGTACGATTGAAAGACGGTAAATCGGCTTTCATCTTCAATGGGCATCAGGACTTCAGGTCGGATTTTCCTCTGCCGGAAACATTCGAGGGCTGTGGCCCCTATACGCTCATGGCATGGCTGTTTATGGAAAATAGTTCCGAACATGAATACTTTGCAGATCTGACCCCTGCACACGGAGAGCTGGAAAAAGTGGCTATTGGTTATGGGAAAAATAAAGAATCGGGAATCGTTGGCCACAATGGAGGTTATGAAGATATGGGAATAGGACAAGCCGATGCACGTGCCCGGTGGATGCACTTAGCTGTTACGTATGACGGATATATGGAAAAGATCTATGTAGATGGTCAGTTAGTGAAAGAAAAAGATGTTGTTCTCCGGATTCCTGCAAGCGACTATATAACAATCGGAAAGAAGAGCGGTGACAAATCGGCTTTCAAGAACAGTATTCATTCCATCGCCTTGTATGATGTTCCTTTGGATGACAAAGCCATCAAAGCGCAGGTTGAAAAACGCATTCCCGACTCTCCCTATCTGGACAGAATAGCAGAATTTAATGATTTGAAAGGGATAAATACGGATTTCTCAATCAGCTTGCTCTCTCCAGAATTGGCTAAGCTAAAAGTTGATATGAAAGCGAATGAACAAGCACTTCTCTTCTCTTTCGAAAATCTGACGACCGGGAATAATTCGGGGTGGGCCGACAAAATA
Organism: Bacteroides sp.; assembly: GCA_031554505.1. Taxonomy (GTDB): domain Bacteria; phylum Bacteroidota; class Bacteroidia; order Bacteroidales; family Bacteroidaceae; genus Bacteroides. Next base: position 20,076 of record JAVBVI010000107.1, read on the forward strand.
GAGTTTCTCGATGGCTCGCTTCAACCCAACCAGACATACAAATACCAGGTGAAAGCTAAGGACACGTTTGGAAATCAAAAAGTGTTTGGGGAGAAAGATATTACCACCAACGAGAACTTATTCTTTTTCAGAAAGGAATCGTTTGATAAAGAACATGATTTTATCAAAGAGGGTACTTCGCAAACGAATTGGAATGGGCTCATCGGATATAATCTGAACGAGACCAAAGTGAAGGCTGCCAATGGCGCTTTGACAATCTCGTCTTCGAATAGGAATATCCAGTTTGATGGGATCAAAAATGGACCTTTACTCTTTCAGGAAATAGCTGGTAACTTTATAGCCGAAGTGGAAATCTCAGATTTCAATGGGATGAAAGACAGAAAAGGTGTTGGGAATAATGAAGGAGGAATCATGGTGAGAATTGAGGATGAAGAAACTCCAGGCGGAAGGGGTATGTTGATCTATTCAGGGGCATTCCCCTATTGGAATGTCGGCAACATGTTAAGTGTTAATGATAGATACGGAGTACGGCAGTACTTTAACAGCAAATCCTGGGATTTAGACCGTTTTCTCCAAATCGAGAGAAGTGGTGATCACTTCTATTTCAGGACAAGCCCGGACGGTAGGAAGTGGGAGGAATTACCCAATTCGCCTGTAGTGGTGAATCTGGAGAATGACAAAAAAATTAAAGTTGGTTTGTATCAGGCAACTCATACTGAGAATGAAGGGTATGTAACCTTTGACAACTTTAAGTACTGGCAACCAATAAGTAAGAATTTAATAAAAAAACCATGATGAAGAATATCACAAAATTCTGCAAGGCAGGAGCAATTGCACTGTTAGGTTTTCTTTTCGCTTGTGACAACCAATCGAATAAGAGTTCCTCTAATGGAATTGAAGAGAACGCATCGAATGGAGAATCGTTTGCCTGGCCGGCATACAATCCCACGATCCATTACAATTTCAAAGAAGAGTATCCGGATTTTCCATTGCCTACTAAAAACCTGGATGATCAATGTTCCGGTGAGGCTTGGAGAATCGACGATGGTTGGTGGACTTTTATTGCTGGTAAGAATGCAAATCCTTTAGTGACAGAGTCTGCTGTACGGCCTTTATTGAAAAGGCTGAATGAAGACTTTGGGTATATACGCGACGTCATGGGATGGCCGCCTGATAAACGGGGTATGGAAGGATATCGGAGCGCTGTCTATCTTTTTGGCTCCGGTCTGTGTACTGATGATGCACCCAATGATGCATTGGGAGGTTGGCAAAGTGCAACGCAATCTCCGGACGGACAGGTTTGGGCCAATATATTGATTTCGTATTACCCCACTTACTGTTTCGATCCTGCTTGTACGTGGAAAGATAAGGAGTTCCAAAAAGGTGGAGTAATACATGAAGGTATCCATGCCATCCTTTCCTCCCTGCCCGGATGCCGGGACGCAGCCTGGTTTCACGAAGGTGCAAATACTTGGTTGCAAGGTACGATGGAGTTGGAACGTTCAGGCACCACAAATTATGATAATGTCGAGCTGGGCTGGTTGTCTATGGGCTCAGTCCTGGCTCCCTTTATCCCTATTGAGTGTTATTGCGGATGGCTCCAGGATGGCAGCTTCGGCGGTCCGGCTGCACAGGGAGAACATAAGACCGATGATTCGGGGCAGAAGCTGACAAACACCAGATACCTGGTAGGCGGTGTTCAATACAGTGCCGTCTTCGCTACATTCTTAGGTGAAATCCTCGGGAAAGGGAGCGTGCCTTGGATTTGGCAAAATTGTCCCAAACATGTACTGGAAGGAATTGCGGAGCATATTGGGGAAGCCCAGATACGAAGGCTTATCTGTGAATACCGCGCTCGGCTGGCATTGGCCGACTTAGGACGCTACGAACAGGCAGTCCTGAAGATGTACCGGCAATACATGGGTAAGGAAATTGGTTCCGAAGGTGAGAGGAACGTAGAGATCGTTGAAATATGGAAGGCTACGCCGTATGCTAAAACATCTATAGATAATGAAGGCTTACTGGTACCCGAGAACAGAACCACTCCGGGATGGTCAGGTGCCAATATCATCCCTATCCATGCAAACGGAAAGTCTATTTCGGTAGACTTCAAACCGCTTAGTCCTAACATGTCCTGCCAATTATGTTACCGGACGGAGAAAGGAGAAACGGTTTATGGAGGAATCACGAAGGGAGGAAAATGTGCATTGAAGATTGATCCCGCGAAAACACCTGCCAATGGCGTTGTATTCGCTGTTGTCTGTAACACGGACTATGTGTATGAAGGAGATAAAACCCGGACAACTCATCACGATTACCGGTTGAAATTAGGTGAAGGTGCCGTTCGGACAGCGGATATTCATAAGAATTGGTGGGACTGGAAAACCAAAACAGAAGACTCTTCTGCCCTGTAAAAAGAGAGATAGAAATAACAGATTCAATAATTGATCAACTAATCATTTGTTATATGAAAAAGATACTCTTATTAGTCATTTCGATATGTTGTTTAGTAGCTTGTGCGGAGACGAAAAGCATAGACAATGCTGATAATAAGGATTATCCCATTCAGCCGGTATCCTTTACATCAGTCAGGTTTAATGATAATTTTTGGGAACCGCGTATCGTAACCAACCAGGAAGTAACTATTCCTATTGCCTTGAAACACTGTTACAGTACTGGACGTGTGGATAACTTCAAAAAGGCCGGTGGGCTTATGCCGGGATATTTTGGTACCGATTTTCCTTTTGATGACAGTGATGTCTTTAAGATCATGGAAGGTATGTCTTACTCGATCAACATGCTTCCGAACAAAGAATTGGAAAGTCAACTGGATACATTGATTTATTATATTTCAAAGGCGCAGGAGCCTGACGGTTATCTGCTCACCGCCCGTAATGTTCCTGATTCGACTAAACTGCATGCGTGGTTGAGCGTCAATCGCTGGGAGAAAACACCAGAGTTGAGCCATGAACTTTACAATATGGGGCATATGTATGAAGCGGCGGTAGCACATTTTTATGCCACCGGCAAACGTGATTTCCTGGATATAGCCATCAAAAATGCCGATCTTTTGGTAAAAGATTTCGGACCCGGAAAGTTGGCATACGAACCCGGGCATCAGGAAATCGAAATCGGGTTGGCTAAACTTTATCGTGCTACGGAGAAGAAAGAATACTTAGATTTAGCGAAGTACTTTCTGGATATCCGTGGTAAAGGGCAAAGTGGAGAATACAGCCAGACACATAAACCTGTTATCGAACAGGACGAAGCGGTTGGACATGCTGTGCGTGCTGCTTATATGTATTCCGGTATGGCGGATGTAGCCGCCTTGACGGGTGATAAGGAGTATCTCACTGCCATTGATAAGATCTGGGACAATGTTGTTAGCAAGAAACTGTATATAACTGGTGGCATCGGAGCAACCGGACATGGAGAGGCATTCGGCAAGAACTATGAACTGCCCAATATGTCGGCATACTGTGAAACGTGCGCTGCTATTGCGAATGTATACTGGAATCATCGGCTATTCCTGTTGCATGGAGACTCCAAATACTATGATGTTCTGGAAAGGACCTTGTATAATGGGGTGATATCGGGTATTAATCTGGAAGGCAGCCGCTTCTTTTATCCCAACCCATTGGAGTCCGTAGGACAGCATGGGCGGAGCGAATGGTTCGGCTGTGCTTGTTGCCCCAGTAATGTCTGTCGTTTTATGCCTTCCGTACCAGGATATGTATATGCGAAAAAAGACAATAAAATATACGTGAACCTTTTTGTACAGAGTGACGCGGATATCGATATGAACGGTAACCATGTAACTCTTTCTCAAAAGACAGAATATCCTTGGGAAGGCGATGTCTCTATAACAGTAAATCCGGAAAAATCTCAGAAGATAGATCTGCTGATCCGGATACCCGGCTGGGTACAGAACCGTCCCGTTCCTAGTGATCTGTACACATATTTAAATCCTGTGGAAGAAAAAGTGACGATCAAAGTCAATGGAAAAGCAAAAAAATATAAAACCGATAAGAATGGCTATGCCGTACTCTCTCAAAAATGGGAAAAAGGGGATCTGATCGAGATTAATTTCCCTATGGAGATACACCGCAGTGTGGCTCATGAGAATGTGGAAGACGATCGCGAGAAGACGGCTATCGAACGCGGTCCCATTGTCTATTGTCTGGAATGGGTGGACAACAACGAGCGCGTATTGAATTCTGTGTTGGCGGATGACGTGACATTTACTCGCAGGTTTGAAGATAAATTGAACGGCATTATGGCATTGTACGCAGATGCACAGAGTGCTTACAGAAATGAGAAAGACGAAATTATTGTGGACAAGAAGCAACTGAATGCGATTCCATACTATTCATGGGCCAATCGTGGAGGCGGTGAAATGGCTGTGTGGATTCCCCGTACGGTTAACTCCACTCGTCCCTTGCCTCCTGTAACAATTTGTACTAAAGCAAAAATCAAAGCTTCTTCGCCCAACCGTTCCATCGGAGCTATCAATGATGGATTCTGGCCAACAGATTCCAATGACAGAAAAACTCCTTTTTACTCTTTATGGCCCAAAAATACCAGCACCGAATGGGTAGAGTATGAACTTGAAAAACCAGCAGAAGTATCATCTGCTTCGGTGTATTGGTATGATGACGGTCCTTGGGGCGGATGCCGTATTCCTCTTTCCTGGAGTATAAAGTACAAAGACCCGGCAGGAAACTGGAAAGAAGTCAGTTATGAGAAAAAGCCCGAATCAGTGAAGGACCAAATAAATCAGGTAAAGTTCCAGCCGGTGAAAACGCAGAGTGTACGGTTGTATTTCAAGATGCCTGAAAAAGAATCGGTAGCATTCTACGAGTTTGAGGTAAAATAATATAGTGAAGAATATGAAAAAGAACCTTTTTTCTCTATGTTGTCTACTTGCTTCGGCATTCCTTGCCCATGCACAATCAGACAATAACAAGATCATAGTCAACGGTCATCAAGGTGAGTTCAAAATAAACAAACATATTTATGGGCATTTTGCTGAACACTTAGGACATTGTATCTATGGGGGTATCTGGGTAGGTGAAAGTTCACCTATCCCGAACACCCGCGGAATTCGTAACGATGTGGTACAAGCATTGAAAAATATTCAAATCCCCAACTTGCGTTGGCCGGGAGGTTGTTTTGCCGATGAATACCACTGGATGGACGGAATCGGACCCAGAGACCAGAGACCCAGTATGATCAACACTCATTGGGGTGGCGTCGTTGAGGACAACAGCTTTGGCACACATGAGTTTCTGGACCTATGTGAACAGTTGGGCTGCGAGCCTTACATTTGTGGAAATGTAGGAAGCGGTACAGTAGAAGAAATGTCCAAATGGGTGGAATACATGACCTTCGACGGGAAAAGTCCTATGGCCGATTTACGCAGAAAGAATGGCCGCGACAAACCATGGAAGGTCAGCCTGTTCGGAGTTGGTAACGAGAACTGGGGATGCGGTGGCAATATGACAGCTGAGTTCTATGCCGATTTGTACCGTCGGTATAATACGTATGCCCGAAATTATGGCGACAACTATCTTTACAGAGTAGCCGGGGGACCGAATATCGATGATTATCACTGGACGGAAACCTGCATGAAAAAGATTGGACACGGAATGCAAGCCTTATCTCTCCATTATTATACAGTGCCTAAACATTGGGGCGACAAAGGATCGGCTACCCAGTTTGATGAGTCCGAATATTTTACGACCATCGAAAAATCCCATTTCATGAAAGAACTGGTAGAAAGACATTCGGCGATTATGAATAAATACGATCCGGAAAAGCATATCGCGTTAGCACCGGATGAGTGGGGAGCATGGTACAATGTAGAGCCCGGAACCAATCCTGGGTTTTTGTATCAGCAGAATTCGTTGCGCGATGCCATCATCGCTTCGACAACATTGGATGTATTCAATCAAAACTGCGACCGGGTAAAACTTGCTAACATTGCACAAATGGTCAATGTGCTTCAATCCATCATCCTGACAAAAGATGAAAAGATGGTATTAACTCCCACCTATTGGGTGTTCGACCTGTATAAGGTTCATCAGGAAGCTACGATGTTGCCCATTTCCATTCAGTGTGAGAAGTACCAGAAAGACGGTAAGTCGATCGATGCAATTAGCGCTTCCGTTTCAAAGGATAGTAATGGGAAAATACATATTACCATGACCAACGTCGATCCCAACAAGCCACATACGGTTTTCTGCGAATTAGTGGGAGTTACCGGTGAAAAAGTGACCGGGAAAATACTCACCTCCAAGGAGGTGAATGATCACAACACGTTTGAAAATCCCGATAAAGTAGGTCTGAAGGAGTTTAAAGATGCTAAATTTGATAAACAAAATCTGACAGTGAAACTTCCTTCGAAATCGGTAATCATGTTGGAAATAAACTAAAAAAATAGTCGCAATAACCAATAAGAGTTCAGATTGGGTTCTTACTACTGAGCTGGAATAACATTGCATAATTCGGTTTTCAGGTAAACTGAGAAAATAGGTATCATTATGATAAAGAATAAAACTATATGGTTAATGGTAGTTACCGCTCTGATAGTGTGTGGTTGCCAAAATTTATCGGAAAAATCCGCTAAAATAGGATTGGGCGAAATCCAGCAAGTACCCTTGACTGCCGTACATTTCACGGACACCTTCGGGTTGCCACGTATGGAAACCAATCGAACGGTTTCTATTCCGTCGGCATTCCATCAGTGCGAAATCAATGGCCGGTTCGACAACTTCGCCATTGCAGGTGGCTTGAAGAAAGGAGAGCATAAAGGCGATTTCTCGTTCGACGATACCGATCCGTATAAGATCATCGAGGGAGCCTCTTACTCACTTGCAGTGAAATACGATCCGGTATTGGATGCTTATCTGGACAGTGTCATCGTGCTCATTGCTGCTGCGCAGGAGCCCGACGGATATCTGACTACTTGCGTGACGAACCAATGCGAACGTCTTTCCGGATGGTGGGGTAAGTCCCGCTGGGAGAAGATCAACAGTCATGAGCTCTACAACTGTGGACACTTGTATGAGGCAGCTGTGGCGCACTATCAAGCTACGAACAAACGTTCGTTGCTGGATGTTGCCATCAAGAATGCCGATTTGGTGTGCCAGGTATTCGGCTTGGGCGAAGGGCAGATCAAGTATCCTTCCGGACACCCGATTATAGAGATGGCACTGGTGAAACTATACAAGGTAACGGGCGATCAGAAATATCTCGATGAGGCACGTTACTTCGTCGATGAAGCCGGACGCCTGTCCAACGGACGCCAGCCGGGCATTTACAGTCAGGATCACAAACCTGTGATGGAACAAGACGAAATAGTGGGGCATGCCGTACGTGCCGGATACTTCTATTCGGGCGTAGCGGATGTGGCGGCCATGCAGCACGACGAAGCGCTTTTCGAAGCCAACGAACGTGTTTGGAACAACATGGTTGGTTGCAAGCTGTACCTCAATGGAGGTATTGGTTCACGGGCACAAGGCGAGGGCTTCGGACCCAACTACGAGCTAAATAACTTCAATAATTACTGCGAAACTTGTGCTTCGATAGCCAATGTGTACTGGAACCATCGTATGTTCATGGCTACGGGCGACTCCAAATACGTAGATGTATTGGAAAGAGCGTTGTACAACGGAGTCGTTTCCGGTGTTTCCTTGAGCGGCGACAAGTTCTTCTACGACAATCCGATGGCTTCTGACGGTGTTCACGACCGCGCTCCATGGTTTGGCTGTGCTTGCTGTCCGGGCAATGTTACCCGCTTCATGGCTTCAGTTCCTGCCTATGCTTATGCTACGCATCATGATCATATCTATACGAATCTGTATGTGGCCGGTAATGCGAAGGTCAAGTTGGATAGCAACGAAGTAGAACTGATACAGCACACCAACTATCCGTGGGATGGTGATGTGGAGATGGAAGTAAAACCGGTACAGAAAGGACGTTTCGGGCTGATGTTGCGTATTCCGGGATGGGCCAATAACAAGCCCGTACCTTCCGACCTCTATACGTATGTCGATAAGGAAGAACCAGGTGTAACCATTGCCGTCAATGGTAAATCGGTGAAACCGAAACTTCGGAATGGTTACGTGCTCATCGACCGCGAATGGAAAGCAGGCGATAAGGTCACTTTGCATCTCGATATGCCCGTGCGTAGAGTGCAGGCACACCAGGAAGTGAAGTACGACGAAGGTTTGCTGGCCATGGAAAGAGGCCCGATTCTCTATGCTCTGGAAAGTATAGATCAGAATAAAGACTTCGTATTCGATATCGTTATTCCACGCAATTCGAAGATTTCCAGTAAATACGAAGGTAACTTGCTGGGTGGAATAGTGATGCTCGAAGGAAATGCTTTCTCTGTGAAGAAGGACGAAGCCGGAAAGGTAACGGAAGAAACTCCGCTTACATTCAAGGCTATTCCGTATAGTACCTGGAATAACCGTGGACATGCTCAGTTGGTGACATGGACACCCGAATCGGCCGAATATGCTATCTCGAAACCCGAACCTACCATTGCTTCGCAAGCCTGGCAAGAAGGAGGTTGGGGATACAACGACCAGTTCGAACCCCAATCATCGGCTGATATCAACACGCCGTATCATTACTGGTGGCTGAAGGCCGGAACAGAAGAATCCATAGGCTATAAGTTCAAAAATCCGACCAAGGTGTCGAACGCAGAAGTGTACTGGTTGGCTTTCGAACATTACGATGTTATCTACAAAGCGCCCGAATCCTGGAAGCTTCTCTATAAGGAAGGCAACAATTGGAAGGAAGTGAAAAATCCATCGGAATATGGTACCGAACTTGACAAGTACAACAAGGTGACTTTTGATCCGGTGACAACCACCGAGCTGAAAATGGTAGTGCAACTGCAACGTCCCAAGGCCGAGAAGGTCGACGACGAACAAGGACCGCAGATTGTCGATACCTACCGCCGCGGATACTCGGGTGGAGTTATCGAGTGGAAAGTTAATTAAGAATCACTCACCATTCAAGTCTGAATCTGTTTCACCAAATAGATTCAGACTTGTTTAAGTAATCGGACTTTATATAATTGTTCGTTCCCTTGCCAATATTTATTTCCGAGTATGAAGCCGAGTTTCCGAACAGCTATGTGCACAGGCGAAAATAAAATCAGGCAAGCAGTTGGTTAATCTGTGCCAGCTTATTTCTAATCATTACTAAATAGCGTACAAGGAGGCATAAACAGTGCTTTTCGGACTTTTGTTGCATAACATTGTATTATTTCATTATTTAAATGGCGCCATTTTCTGTTTCTTTGCAGAAACGAAAAATGAAGAATATGAAAAACATTTACTTGCATACTACACTTGTCGCTTTATGGCTGCTGGTACTGGGCTTGCCTCTTCAAGCCGCCGGCAAGAACTATAGCCTGACTTCACCCAATGGTAAACTGAAGGTGGAGGTTCAACTGGGCGATACATTAAGTTACGTCGTTTATCATGGTCAAGAAATAATTCTCTCTAAATCATATGTTGCATTAGTATTAGAAGATGGCACTTTACTCGGTGCCCATCCCCAGGTGACTGGGACAAAGGTAAGAAGTGTGTTGGGTAAGGTAGAGTCGCCTTTCTATCGCTTCAGTGAGTTCACTACCTCGTGTAATGAACTTACCCTGAAGCTGAAAGGCGACTTTGGCCTTATCTTTCGTGCCTATGACGAGGGAATAGCCTATCGCTTTTTCACTACCCGCAAGAAAGACATAGCTGTACGGGACGAGATTGCTGAGTTCCGTTTCGACAAAGACTATACTGCCTATCTTTCACACTCCACCAACCCGAAAGCACCATTGGCCATGGCTTTCCAGAACACCTATGAGGTGAAGCCGATTTCGCAATCGGCAGAATTGCTGGCCTTCCTCCCGTTGACCATTGACTATGGCCATGGACTGAAGATGACACTCTTGGAGTCCGATCTGGAATCTTATCCGGGTATGTTTGTCCGTGCCGGGAAGGAATCGGGGGCTTACTCACTGAAAGGTGTGTTTGCCCAACGTCCTGCCAAGACAGCTATCTATCCCTGGCGTCAGCAAGAGTACATTACGGAAAGAGAAGCTTGCATAGCCCGTACGAAAGGCACCCGCAACTTCCCGTGGCGTGTGCTGGCCATCACTGAAAAAGATACCGATATGCCAGTGAACAACCTGGTTTACGACCTGGCCTCGCCTAACCGTATCGGCGATACTTCCTGGATCAAGCCCGGACAGGTGGCATGGGATTGGTGGAATGACTGGGGTTTGAAGGGCGTAGATTTCAAAGCCGGTATCAATATGGATACCTATAAATACTACATCGACTTTGCTTCGAAGAACGGCATTCCTTACATCATCCTCGACGAAGGATGGTATGCACCCAAGAGTGGCGATATGTTGACCACCATTCCGGAAATAGACCTGCCCGCCCTGATTGCTTATGGTCAGAAAAAGAGTGTGGACATTATCCTGTGGACTGTATTCAATGTACTCGATACACAACTGGAAGCCGCCTGCCAAAAATATGCTGCCATGGGTATCAAAGGTTTCAAGGTAGACTTTCTCGATCGCGATGACCAGACTGGTGTAGAAATGGTGTACCGCATAGCCGAAGCCTGTGGCAGGCACAAGTTGATGCTCGACCTGCACGGCATCTACAAACCTACCGGATTGAACCGCACATATCCGAATGTGGTCAACTTTGAAGGACTCTTCGGAATGGAAGAGGTGAAGTGGAGCGAGGTGGCCAAGAACATGCCACTGTACGATGTTACCTTCCCGTACATCCGTATGATGGCCGGCCCGGTGGACTACACGCCCGGCGCCATGCACAATGCCACAAAGAACGATTTCAAACCGATCTACTATAACCCCATGAGCATGGGGACGCGCTGCCACCAACTGGCTACGTATATCGTACACGATTCTCCGCTGACGATGTTGTGCGATGCTCCTACCAATTACGAAGGCGAACAGGAGTGTGTGGACTTCATCACTTCTATCCCTGTCGAAGTGGACGAAACCCGCATTCTGGCCGGAACTATGGGCGAGTACATTGTCACAGCCCGTCACAAGGATATCAACTGGTACATCGGTGGTATGACCAATTGGGACGCACGGGATATCGAACTGGACTTCTCTTTCCTCGGCACAGGCGAGATGTATCGTGCTACCTTGTTCTGCGACGGAATCAACGCCAACAAGCAGGCCGAAGACTATCAGACCAAACAACTCACCATCGACCGCAACAGCCGGGTGAAAATCTATCTTGCTTCGGGTGGAGGTTTTGCTATGAAGCTGGAACGCACTTACGAAACGGCTACTCGTCCATCGGGTATTCCTTCCGGTATGCAGTTTGCGAGTTTTTATAAGAAATATTTAGATGCCGACGGTATTGCCATTACTACTTCCGAACATGTAGCCGATGAGGCTCTCCTGAAAGCCCGCGAAATCATCAACCTGATGTTGGCCAAGCGTGCGGATATCAAGGCATACATGGTGAAGAACCATTGTCGCGTGATGATTGTCGGTGCGAAAGAAGAAGTTTGCGACCTGCCCGAATATGCGCATATCTGCAACAGCCCCGAGAATATTGCTTACCTGAACAAGCGCGCACGCGGTTTCGGTGGTTCACCGGAGGACGACTTCTCGGCCAGTTGCGGTGAGGAAAACCTGTTAGCCCTTCCGTCGGACCGGTACACGGGCGAGAATATTCTGATACATGAGTTTGCACACCTTTTTCACTTGGTAGGTATTGTCGGTGTAGAACCCGGTTTCGACAAGGAACTGGAGGCACTTCGTCATAGCGCCATCTCCAAGGGACTGTGGAAAGATACCTACGCCATCAGCAACAAAGAGGAATACTTTGCCGAGGGAGTACAGTCGTTCTTCAACTGCAATCGTTACTCGGAAACACCCAATGGCGTGCACAATTCCATGAACCGTCGTGCCAAGCTGAAAGCGTACGATCCGGAATTGTATAATCTGCTGGCCCGCTACTTCTACGAGATCGAAATACCTATCAACAATCAAGTCCATAAATAATACATCTACTTATGAATTGCAAACGATATTTTTCAGCGTTGCTGATGACGGGCTGCTGTATGCTGACCCTGGCACAAGCACTACCGAAGGAACCTGTCTCCTTACCGGCCGGTAAAGCCATTTTTATCCCCAAAGATCTGCAATCTATGGATCTGCAAGATCCGGAAAGTAAGTGGAGCTATCACCGGATGGCTTGCACGGATAACTTTGTCGTGTTCTGGGAGAAAGGGTTTGGCAATGACCTGGCCAATCCGCCGGCACTGGAAGGGAAGCCAATGAAGGTGGATCTGCCTAATCTGTTAGAGAAATTGGAACAATTTTACCAATATTTCCGCGACACCTTACAGTTTACCAAGCCCGGTTCGAAAAGCGAAAAGTATCGTATGATGGTGATGCTCAACTACTCACTTGAAGGTACTGCCTATGGTGGTGACTATGATAATCAGATCGGTGCCCTCTGGGTAGCTCCCAACCGGATACAGGATCGTAAACTGAACTGTATTGCTCATGAATTAGGACACAGTTTCCAAGCGCAGATTTCGTGCGATGGAGAAGGTCAAGCATGGGGTGGAGCCGGTATCTTCGAGATGGCGTCGCAATGGATGCTGTGGCAAGTGAATCCGTTGTGGGTAGTAGATGAAGAGTATCATTGGAAAGATTTCATGAAGAAGACCCACAAAGCCTATCTGCATCTTACGAATATCTATCATTCTCCATATGTGTTGGAATACTGGGGAGTAAAGCGCGGCGTTCCTGTGATTGCTGAATTATTTCGTCAAGGCAAGCGAGGCGAAGATCCGGTGATGACATATAAACAACTTTTCGGTCTGTCACAAGTTGCTTTTTGCGACGAGGTGTTCGATGCATACCGTCACTTCATTAATTGGGATTTCGACCGTGTACGCAAGGAAATGCGTCCATATGCCAACCGTTTCTCTTCTCAACTGGTGGCTCTGAAAGGTGGCTGGTATCGCATAGCCAAGGAACGTTGTCCGGAAAACTATGGCTTCAATGCGATTCAGCTGACAGCGCCTACACCGGGTAAGGCGGTGAAGGTAGACTTCTGTGGCGAAGCCGGAGCGGAAGGATTTGAAAAGATTTCGGTAGACAAAGCCGGTTGGCGATATGGCTACGTCGGAATAACTCGTAGCGGAAAGACCATTTATGGTAATACGAGCAGCAGCAAACAAGGTAAGATAAGTTTCACAGCTCCGAAAGACGAGCCGTTGGAATACCTGTGGCTGGTCGTGATGGGGGCTCCCACTGAACACTGGAAGAATCCCGGTGGTTGGGGACAAGAACCTACACCCGATGCACAATGGCCGTACCGTATTAAGTTGAGTGGCACTTCGTTGATTCTTTAAGAGAAGATTCTTTATAAAATAAATGGTTAGTTGTGTTTTGGATAGGGTGGAATCGCCTTTCTTTCACTTCAGGTAATTCGATGCTTTGTGCAACGAACTGACCTGAAGTTGAAAGGCGATATACGGAATAGGAAAGCCTATCCGTCATCCAATTTATAAAAATACTGCTTACGAATGGAATCATGTTGTGGTAACATTTGACAGTTACAAAGAAAAGATATATCTTAACGGCCAGTTTGCGCGGGAGAAGGATAGCTCCCTCACCATGGCGAGTGAAGAAGACATCAAGAATAACAATCTATAATATTTATTAGTATGAAAAAACTACTTATGACTGCTGTGTTGGTTTCTGCTGCTTTGGGCATGCAGGCACAGCAGAAGTGTACCAATCCAAACCATGCACACGGTTATCCCATCACGCCGGTACCGTTCACTTCAGTGAAAGTGACCGATGTGTTCTGGGGACAACGCCTCCAGGCCAGCCGCGAAGTGACCATTCCATTGGCATTCAGCAAGTGCGAGGAAACGGGACGTTACGAGAACTTTGTCAAGGCAGCCAACCCGAGCGAGGATTATAAAGTGGGCGGGCTTGCGTTCGACGATACCGACGTGTACAAAACCATCGAGGGAGCCAGCTACCTGCTGCAAACATACCCCGACAAGAAGTTGGAGAAATACATCGACAGTGTGCTGGTTATTGTGGCAGCGGCTCAGGAACCTGATGGTTACCTCTATACTTCGCGTACCATGAACCCGAAGCATCCGCACGAATGGGCGGGCTCGAAACGTTGGGAAAAGGTGGAAGACCTCAGCCATGAGTTCTATAACCTTGGCCACATGGTGGAAGGTGCCATTGCTCACTACCAGGCTACAGGTAAGCGGAACTTTCTGGATATCGCCATCAAGTATGCCGACTGTGTATGCCGCGAAATTGGCGACGGACCGGGACAGACGGTGGCCGTACCGGGACACCAGATTGCCGAGATGGCACTGGCCAAACTGTACATCGTGACCGGAGAAGAGAAATACCTGAAGCAGGCGAAGTTCTTCCTGGATAAGCGTGGCTATACTACCCGTAAAGATGCGTACAGCCAGGCTCACCTGCCGGTGTTGCAGCAAGACGAAGCCATGGGACATGCTGTACGTGCTGCTTATATGTATGCCGGTATGGCCGATGTGGCTGCCCTTACAGGCGACCAGTCGTACGTGGATGCCATCGACAAGATTTGGGACAACATCGTGACGAAGAAGCTGTATATCACCGGAGGTATCGGTGCTACCGGACACGGCGAAGCTTTCGGCAAGAACTACGAACTGCCCAATATGTCGGCTTATTGCGAAACATGTGCCGCTATCGGTAATGTATATGTCAACTACCGCCTCTTCCTGCTGCACGGCGAAGCCAAGTACTACGATGTGTTGGAACGTACGCTGTACAACGGACTCATCTCGGGCGTATCACTCGACGGCGGTGGTTTCTTCTACCCCAATCCGCTGGAATCTATCGGCCAGCACCAACGTCAGCCGTGGTTCGGTTGTGCTTGCTGCCCGTCGAACATCGCCCGCTTCATTCCTTCGTTGCCGGGATACATCTATGCGGTAAAGGATAAGGACGTATTTGTCAATCTTTTCATGTCGAACACTTCGGACCTGAAAGTGGGAGGCAAGGCTTTGTCGTTGAAGCAGACCACCAGCTATCCGTGGAACGGCGACGTGCAGATAGACGTGACAAAAGCTGCCGCACAGGCATTCAACCTGCGGGTTCGCGTACCGGGATGGGTGCAGAATCAAGTGGTGCCGAGCGATCTCTATACGTATACAGATGGCAAACGCCTGAATTACTCCGTGAAAGTGAACGGCCAGGAAGTGAAGAGCGAGTTGAAAGACGGTTACTTCAGCATCGACCGCAAATGGAAGAAGGGTGATAAGGTAGAAGTCCACTTCGACATGGAACCGCGCACCGTGAAAGCGCACTACAAGGTGGAAGCCGACAATGGACGTGTAGCTGTAGAACGTGGTCCGGTGGTATATTGCGCCGAATGGCCCGATAATAAATTCGACGTGCTGAGCGTGTTCATGAACCGCGCGCCGAAGTTCGAAGTAGTAAACAAACCCGACATGCTGTACGGCATCAACCAATTGGTGACCGATGCGCAGACTTTGGGATTCGATGATAAAGGCCGCCTGACGACGACCGACGTGAAGCTGACGCTGATTCCTTACTACGCCTGGTCGCACCGCGGATCGGGAGCTATGGCGGTATGGTTGCCGAACGAACTTCGTGCTTCCCGTCCGGCTATGCCTGCTACGCTGGCTTCGCAAAGTAAGGTGACTGCTTCGTACCTGGTGAAAGCCATCTCGGCCATCAACGACCGTCTGGCTCCGAAGGACGAAACCGACCGCTCCATGCCGTACTACCATTGGTGGCCGAAGCAAGGAAGCACGGAATGGATCGCGTATGAGTTTGCCAATGCGGCTACCGTATCGAACGCCACCGTGTATTGGTATGACGACGGCCCTTGGGGCGGATGCCGTGTACCGAAGTCATGGACAGTATATTATAAGGATGCTGCCGGCAACTGGCAACCTGTTTCGAGCCCCAGTGCTTATGGCACGGAGAAGGGTGTAGCCAACCAGGTTCAGTTCGATCCGGTGAAGACTACAGCCGTGAAGATGGAGATCGTTCTTCCGGACGACAACTCCGCCGGTATGTTTGAGTGGGAAGTTCAATAGAATCAGTTCACCACAGACTCTGTGTGACTCTGTGGTGAGATAATAAGTAAATGCGATGCAAAGAGGGTTAATAAAATTTGTTTGTTCAACAGCCATGTTCCTCACGGGGAGCATGGCTGTTGCTCAAGGCACGCTGGACGATTACAAGCGTGCCTATCAGTTGGGCACCCGCTTCGGGGCCGACAAAGTGTATTACAGCAATGTAACACCGCAGTGGATTGAAGGCACGCATGCCTTCTGGTATGTACAGCGCGCGCCGGAAGGCGACGTGTACCTGACGGTCAATGCCGATACCAAGCAACGGAAACCGTTGTTCGACGCCACGTTGCTGGCGGCGAAGCTGAACGGTAATAAGTCTGCTACGGCCGGGAAGCCCGTCGATGCGAAGAAGTTGTCATTGATGCGCTTGCGTGTCAATGCAGCACAGGATACGCTTCGTTTCGTTCAGAACAACATAAACTGGTGTTATGCCGTGAAGAAGGATGCGCTGACCAGTGAAGGTGCCGTTCAGACCCGCCAAAGAGAGAAGCACTGGATGGAAACCGACGACGAGAAAACGGCTCAGCCCGCTACTTCGCCCGACGGTCGTTGGACGGCTTACATCAAGAACGATAACGTGTACGTGAAGGAGATTGCCACCGGCAAGGAGAAAGCATTGAGCATCGACGGTACGCTGGGCAACTACTATTCGGCCTACCTCCAATGGTCGCCCGACTCTAAGAAGGTACTTTCCAAACGCATCCGTCCGGTGGAGAAACGCTACGTGTACTACGTAGAGTCGTCGCCTGCCAGCCAGCTGCAACCTATCCTGCACAAGCAAGAATACTGCAAGCCGGGCGACGAACTGCCGTTCAAGGTGCCTTGCATCTTTGAGGTGGAGAGCGGCAAAGCTATCATTCCGTCGACCGACTTGTTCAATCTGCAATACGATGTGCACTCCCTCCGTTGGAATGCTGACAGCCGTGCCATCAGCTTCGAGTACAATCAGCGCGGACACCAGGTGTACCGCATCCTGGAACTCTCGTGCGAAACGGGACAGGTACGTCCGTTGGTGGAAGAAACCAGCCCGACGTTCGTCAACTACTCTCGCCGCTTCCGTCAAGATCTGGAGGGTGGCCGCGAACTGATCTGGATGAGCGAGCGCGACAACTGGAACCATCTCTACCTGTATGACCGTGCCACGGCCCAGGTGAAGAATCAGATCACCCGTGGCGAATGGTACGTGCGCGATGTGATCCGTGTGGACGAGGCGAAGAAGCAGATTTACTTCTCGGCAAATGGCATGGTGAAGGGCGAAGATCCGTACTTGGTGCGTTACTACCGCATCGACTTCAGCGGTAAGAATCTCGTTTGCCTCACGCCCGAAGAGGGCATGCACCAGGCCTGGTTCAGCAAAGACATGAAATACTTGGTCGATGTCTACTCGATGGTGGACAAAGCTCCGGTAGCTGTGCTGCGCGATGCGGCCAACGGCAAAGTGGTGATGCCGCTCGAAACAGCCGACATCTCCCGCCTGCTGGCTGAGGGATGGAAAGCACCCGAAGTGTTTACGGCTAAGGCGCGCGATGGGAAGACCGATATCTGGGGCATCATCATCCGTCCTACCAACTTCGACCCGAACAAGAAGTATCCGGTGATCGAATATATCTACGCTGGTCCCGGTAGCCATTATGTGCCGAAGAACTTCATCGCGTTCAACCGCAACATGTCCGCGTTGGCCGAGTTGGGCTTCATCGTGGTGCAACTCGACGGAATGGGAACTTCGTTCCGCTCTAAGTCGTTCGAAGATGTTTGTTGCAAGAACCTGAAGGATGCCGGCTTCCCCGACCGTAAGTTATGGATCAAGGCGGCCGCCGAGAAGTATCCGTACATGGATGCCGAGCGGGTGGGGATCTTCGGAGCGTCGGCCGGTGGACAGGAGTCTACCACGGCTGTGTTGCTGCATCCGGAGTTCTACAAAGCAGCTTATTCGTCTTGCGGATGCCATGACAACCGGATGGACAAGATCTGGTGGAACGAGCAATGGCTCGGCTATCCCATCGGCGACCAATACAAGGCGGGTTCCAACGTGGAGAACGCTCACTTGCTGGACCGCCCGTTAATGCTGGTAGTAGGAGAGTTGGACGATAACGTCGATCCGGCTTCGACCATGCAGGTGGTCAACGCATTGGTGAAGGCGAACAAGAACTTCGAACTGGTGGTGCTTCCCGGTGTGGCGCATACCATGGGCGAAGCGTATGGCGAGCACAAACGGTATGATTTCTTTGTGAAGAATTTGCTGGGAGTGGAGCCTCCCGCGTGGCAGTCACTGGCACAGTAAACAGATATAGATATCTTCCGGACGGCAGGGGTAGAGTGTTTCTCTATTCCTGCTGTTTGTTTTATGTTTAAACTATTCGGATTTTAATCAACACTTATTCCAGTATGGATGGTTTGCAGCAACGAGATAAAGTCATCTTCATTCTCTACCGATACCGGAAACTGTTTACCTTCCCTATTTACCAGTCTGATTTGTCCCGGACGAATCTTCTTCACCGATCGGATCGTGGATATCTCGAATCGCTTCTTGGCCAGTTTAAGTACTACTGTTCCGTTATCCACGTCAACTATTAGTTTTTCGTGGATAAAGTAGCTGGCTCTTAGCGCCATACATGCAGAGAAGATGGTGAAGAGAACGATGCCGCTATGAAATTTTATACATATCAGGGCTGCTGCTCCCAAAACAGCCATGAGGCAATAAAACAACTGTGTGTAATGAAAAAACCGGTTCTTCTTCCTGAAAAAGGAATGAAATACGTGCGTCATAGCATTTCTTTTTACTGATTTATTCGTAAAGATAAATAAATTCTCGTCTCATTGGAATATTCTCAATCATAAATACCGTGTTTACAACTTGAACTTACCCG
This sequence comes from Bacteroides sp., assembly GCA_031554505.1. GTDB lineage: Bacteria > Bacteroidota > Bacteroidia > Bacteroidales > Bacteroidaceae > Bacteroides. The sequence goes on from JAVBVI010000107.1 coordinate 39,152, forward strand.
TCCCTCTCCCAGTAGTAAAAAGCGATTTTATTCGTCACGCCGTCACTGTTTTCAGTATAACGATCTGATAGATAGGCGTATAGATCGTGACGGATACTGGTTTTATCTTACACGCGTTTGCCACTTTTCGAGGTATCCGTCACGCTTTGAGTTCTTTTGTTCTTTTGTCTTCCAAGTTTCATCAAGGGAAACAACTTGTTTCATCAGAGGAAACTTAGTGTTTCATGCCTTGAAACTTGGTGTTTCATCGGAGGAAACAAACAGTTCGAACCCTTGAAACAGGCTGTTAGCTCCTTTGAAACAGGACTTTTGCTTCTTGCTTCCTGACCGTTAGCTCCTTTGAAACAGGACATTTGCTTCTTGCTTCCTGACTGTTAGCTCCTTTGAAACAGGGCTTTTGCTTCTTGCTTCCGGGGCCATACAAGGAAGCAAACGGGGCAGTAGCAGCGAGCAAGTATGGTGAACGCCCTGGTTCATGGCGAATGAATGGTGAATAAAAAAGGTATTCACCATTGAGTAACTGCCCTATTATCAGCTAAATAAATCAGGAAATATGGTGAATGGCAAACAAAATCACTTTTTTCGTATAAGTAGAGAGTGGCTATTTGCCTCTTTATAGTCCCTGGCGCTTCGCCTCGTTCCAAACCGCATCCATCTCCTCCAAAGAAAGTTCTTTCAGCGACTTCCCGTTCTGGTTGGTCTGTGCTTCCAGATAGTTGAACCGGCGGATAAACTTCTGGTTGGTACGCTCCAACGCATTGTCCGGATTGATGCCATACAAGCGGGCAGCATTGATGAGGCTAAAGAACAGGTCGCCAAACTCCGCTTCGGCTTCTTCTTTATTGAGCTGCGCGATCTCGGCTTGTAGCTCGCCGAACTCCTCGCGCACCTTGTCCCAAACCTGTTCCTTCTTGTCCCAGTCGAAACCCACGTTCCGCGCCTTGTCCTGAATGCGGTAGGCCTTGATGAGCGAGGGCAGGGCAGCAGGCACTCCGCTGAGCACCGTTTTGTTTCCGCCTTTCTCCTTCAGTTTCAGTTGTTCCCAGTTCTCCGAAACCTGCCCGGCAGTTTCGGCTTTCACCTCGCCAAACACGTGCGGGTGGCGGAAGATGAGTTTCTCGCACAGGCGGTCGCACACATCCTTCATGTCGAAGTCGCCCTTCTCCGAGCCGATGCGGGCGTAGAAGCCCACATGCAGCAGCACGTCGCCCAGCTCCTTGCAGATTTCATTTGGGTCGTCGCGTATCAGCGCGTCGCAGAGTTCATAAGTTTCTTCAACTGTGTTGGGACGCAGACTCTCATTGGTCTGCTTGCGGTCCCAGGGGCATTTCTCGCGTAGTTCGTCGAGTACGTCCAGGAAGCGTCCGAAGGCTTCCATCTTTTCTTCTCTTGTATGCATATCTTATCGATTTATTGTTTCGTTGGATGAATCCATTCGTTGTACGAAATGAGCAAGCCGATGACTTCCGAGTAGTTCTTCCGGCCGCTTTCTATTTTGTTGGACTTGAGGTAAATATCATATATCCAGCTCTGTATGTCGCCCAGTAACGGACTGTATTTATCGGCCCAATATTGTTGGTTGGCCCGTGCCAGGTCGATGACTTCCGGCCGGACGCTGTCGAACAATTCCCGGAACTCTTCCTCCGTCATCAACAGGCGCGCGTTGCCCAATACATGCCCTAGGATGGAAAGGTATCCGCTGAACCGTATCTCCGGCACAGCCGACCGCGTACACACCTGATACGCATAGAAGTTGGCCTCCGCTTCGCTCGAAATCCCCAGCAGGTGCGCCAGTTCGTGCGTGTAGGTAGCCGGATATTGCGACGGCAGCACATCTCCGTTCAGTGTGAACTCACAGAAGAACGGTCCCATGCTTCCGCTCACACCCACCTTCGAGATAAACGGCGAGAACACCATCGTCTTCACCCGCGGACGAGAAGTGGGCGGCCGGTGCACGCCCATCGAATCGGCAAGGACTTGGTAGCCCTTCACCGCTTCCCGGCACACCCGATCGGGGTCAATGGTTTTGGCCGGCACGTACGACGCATTCAGTAACCGGATATACTGACCGGTAAATGTCTTGAAGTTCTCCGGCGTATAGGCCGAGTAAGGAATATGGCTGCGTACAAAGAAGTTGGGCTGCGAGTAGTTCAGTCCCCAAGCTATGTAAAACCAAACGTATACCCAGAGCAGGTACTCCCCGTCGCGTAGCAGAATACGCTTCCACGGCTGCTTCCGGATACGTCCGTAAATGGGATATACAATCACCCCCACGATGCTAAGAAAAATGAACACATCGCCGATGGCGAACGGGAAGAGATTGGAAAAAGAGGAGAGCCCATAAGACAAAGCTGGATATATATGCGCCGCATACAGACGGCTCAACGTCGGTATGGCTTGTGTAAACCATACACAAAGCAGGAGTGTTCCCAGGAGGGCATAACGTATATAAGGACGTCGTTTCATGGTTGCGTATGGGAACAAATCATAATAATTTCTTTAGCTCGTCAATATCTGGCAAAGCCTTTCGCAGCTTATCCGGCATATCCGTAGAGGTGGTATAGGTGGCTACACCCATCGGCTTGTCATAGTCTTGAATAATATACTCTACAAATTCTTTGTTTGCATGTTTACAAAGAACAATGCCAATAGAAAGATTCTCGTGTGGTTTGCGTACTTTATCATCCAGTATTCGGAGATATGTACTCAATTGTCCCAAATAGGTTGGTTTAAATTTGCCTGTTTTCAACTCGACAACTACAAGCGCATTTAGTTCGCGATTGAAGAATATGAGGTCGGGGAAGAACTCCTCGCCATAAATTTCAAGATGATACTGATTGCCCACAAAAGCAAAATCTTGCCCAAAAGTCATAATGAACTTCTTGATATTATGGATAATTCTTTGTTCCACCACTCGCTCATCAAGGTCTGCAATATCCCGGACTCCCAGTTCTTCCACGTTAATGAAATCAAGAGCGTATTCATCTTTAAAGGCATTGACTGCTCGGAAAGCCAACTCCGATGGTGACAGTTTTTGCAGGAAATTGTTTGGCATCTGTGATTGATGGTGGTAATCATCATCGGCGATAGCCTTCTTCAAACCATCAACAGATAGGTGAAAACTTGCGCATTGGTGGATATAGAAATACCGTTCTTCCAATTCCTTTATCTTTGACAAGATGGTATAATGGTGAGTAAAAGGAACATGTAGAAAGTCTTCCAGCGGAAAGTTCTTACAGTTCGTTCCTTGTAATGAACGAATTGTGATAGCATCCATTCCATTCGTTGGCGTATGCGAATTTATATCTTCTTTATTCTCTGTTAGTTGTAAATCGTTCATCGTGATGAACGATTGGTCTTCAAGGATATTCCATTCTTCGTAAAATATGCGCATCTTTTTCATGTGCGCTTCAGAGAATCCACGCAATCCGGGCATATCACGACGAAGTTGCTCGCTAATATAAGCCAATGCACCTGTGCCCCAATAATTATCACGCGAATGCATCGAGATATAACGCCCAATGCCGAAGTATAGAGCTAACTGTTCGCTGTTGACTTTCTGTACAGCTCGATATTGACTTTGCAGTATAGCTGTTTTTATAAGTTCTGCTGCTTGATTATATTGGTTGGTCAATGATCTGTTTTCTTCCATAATTGTGTGAAGTTAGCGAGTTACATCATTAAAATCTAACTTTAATTCAACTTTGTCATGCAAATATAGCGAATTATATGTGACATAACTATTCAAACAGTTGGAAGAAATTATCATATACTCCGATAAAATGATTATTTTTGCAGCCATTATTTCGCAATTTTATACTTATAGATATACGCAACATGGAATTAGCAAGCAAGTACAGCCCCGCTGACGTGGAAGGAAAGTGGTACCAGTATTGGATGGACCATCATTTATTCAGTTCGAAACCCGATGGACGCGAACCGTATACCGTCGTCATTCCTCCGCCCAACGTCACCGGTGTGCTCCACATGGGACACATGCTGAACAATACCATCCAGGATATTCTGGTACGTCGTGCCCGCATGGAAGGTAAGAACGCCTGCTGGGTACCGGGTACCGACCACGCCTCGATTGCTACTGAAGCCAAGGTTGTAAACCGTCTGGCCGAACAGGGCATCAAGAAGACCGACCTCACTCGCGAAGGCTTCCTGAAGCATGCCTGGGACTGGACCGACGAGCACGGCGGCATCATCCTGCAACAGCTCCGCCGCCTGGGCGCTTCGTGCGACTGGGATCGTACAGGCTTCACCATGGATGAAGTTCGTAGCGAGAGTGTATTGAAAGTATTCGTCGACCTTTACAACAAAGGCCTGATATATCGTGGCGTGCGCATGGTCAACTGGGACCCGAAGGCTCTAACCGCTCTTTCCGACGAGGAGGTAATCTACAAGGAAGAACACGGTAAACTGTTCTACCTGCGCTACAAAATCGAAGGCGAAGATGGTTACGCTGTTGTAGCTACCACCCGTCCGGAAACCATCATGGGCGATACTGCCATGTGTATCAACCCGAACGACCCGAAGAACCAACACCTGAAAGGAAAGAAAGTCATCGTTCCGCTGGTGAACCGCGTGATCCCCGTCATCGAGGACGAATACGTAGACATAGAGTTCGGTACCGGTTGCCTGAAAGTAACTCCCGCACATGACGTAAACGACTATATGCTGGGCGAGAAGTACAACCTGCCCACCATCGACATCTTCAATGATAATGGTACACTGAACGAATCGGCCGAACTTTACATCGGTATGGACCGCTTCGACGTGCGCAAGCAGATCGAGAAGGATCTCGAAGCTGCCGGACTGATGGAAAAGACCGAAGCCTATACCAACAAGGTAGGTTATTCGGAGCGTACCCATGTACCCATCGAACCGAAGCTCTCTATGCAGTGGTTCCTCAAGATGGAACACTTGGCCAAGATTGCCCTGGAACCGGTAATGAACGATGATATCAAGTTCTACCCGGCTAAATATAAGAATACCTACCGTCACTGGATGGAGAACATCAAGGACTGGTGCATCAGCCGTCAGCTCTGGTGGGGACACCGCATCCCGGCCTACTATCTGCCCGAAGGAGGCTATGTGGTAGCTGCTACCGATGAGGAAGCACTGGCCGTAGCTCGTCAGAAGACTGGCAACGCTGCTTTGACGATGGCCGCTCTGCGTCAGGACGAAGATTGTCTCGACACCTGGTTCTCCTCGTGGCTCTGGCCCATCTCGCTGTTCGACGGTATCAACAATCCGGGCAACGAAGAAATCAAGTATTACTATCCCACTACCGACCTGGTAACGGGTCCGGACATCATCTTCTTCTGGGTGGCCCGCATGATCATGGCCGGTTATGAGTACGAAGGAACCATGCCGTTCAAGAACGTGTACTTCACCGGTATCGTACGCGACAAACAAGGCCGCAAGATGTCCAAATCGCTCGGTAACTCGCCCGACCCGCTCGAACTGATCGACCGCTTTGGTGCCGATGGTGTGCGTATGGGGATGATGCTGGCTGCCCCTGCCGGCAACGACATCCTCTTCGACGAAGCATTGTGCGAACAGGGACGTAATTTCTGCAACAAGATATGGAATGCTTACCGTCTCATTAGAGGTTGGGAGGTAGACAGCAGCATACAGGCTCCGGAGGTGAACCTCCTCGCTATACACTGGTTCGAATCGAAACAAAACGAGATAGCTGCCGAAATGGCAGACCTCTTCAGTAAGTATCGTCTGAGCGAGGCGTTGATGGCAGTCTACAAACTGTTTTGGGATGAGTTCTCGTCCTGGTATCTGGAAATGATTAAGCCGGCCTACGGTCAGCCAATCGACCGCATTACGTACGACCGTACCATCTGCTTCCTGGACAACCTGCTGCATCTGCTGCATCCGTTCATGCCGTTCATCACCGAAGAACTTTGGCAGGATATGTACGAGCGCGAGTGGGAAGAAGGGGAGAGCCTGATGGTAAGCCAGCTGGCGCTGGATACGTATGTAGACCGCAAGGAGCTTCAGCAGTTCGAGGTTGTGAAAGAGGTAATAGGCAACATTCGCACCATCCGTTTGCAAAAGAACATCGCATACAAAGACCCACTGACTTTGCAGGTGCTGGGTGCGAATCCGATCGCTGGTTTCGAAGCAGTGGTGATGAAAATGTGTAACCTTTCGGCCATCGAAGTTGCCGACGCGAAAGCCGACGGAGCCGCTTTGTTCATGGTAGGTACCACGGAATTTGCCGTTCCGTTGGGCAACATGATGGATGTGGAAGCCGAAATAGCCCGTATGGAAGCGGAACTGAAGCACAAAGAAGGTTTCCTGCAAGGCGTATTGAAGAAACTGAGCAATGAGAAGTTCGTGAGCAATGCTCCCGCTGCCGTGCTGGACATGGAACGCAAGAAACAAGCCGATGCCGAAAGTATCATCAAGTCGCTTCAGGAAAGCATTGCTGCATTGAGAGGTTAGTTTACCACAGCGTCACACAGAGTTCCACAGAGTTTTTAGTAAGCTTTGTGGAACTCTTTTTTCACCACAGAGGACACAGAGGCTTTATTTTTTCTTGTTAACCTCTGTGCCCTCTGTGTCCTTTGTGGTTAAAACTCTGTGGAACTCTGTGTGACTCTGTGGTGAATCTTATTTACCAAACTTTCGAAAATTCTTCCTTAAACTTCTCCACTCCGGGGAATCCTGTTTGCTGGAACACGATCTTTCCGCTCTTGTCTGCAACCATGTAGCTCGGTATTCCCGCTATACCGTACTTATCGCATACGGCTCTCCACTGGTCATTGGTCAGGTAATAGTGCAGTCCGCCAATATCGGGAAGCATGCTCATCCACTTCGCCTTCGGAGAGGTTTCGCCCGAGATGTAAATCACTTCCACTCCTTTTTCTTTCATCTCCGGCTTGAACGGTTTGATGGCTTCCATAGCTCCCAGGCAGGGGCCGCACCAGGTTGCCCAGAAATCAATGAATAACGGCTTGCCTTTATGCTGGGCGATGATAGCTTCCAGCAATTTATCATTACCGGCTTTCGGCGTATCGGCAATGGTGTATCCTCCCTTGGCTATCGCCTCGTCGTATTTGCGTTGGGCTTCTGCGTGGGCGGCATCAAACGCTTCTTTGAATAGAGGCATAATAGAGCTTTGCAACTGATTTTCTTCGGGCGTCAGCGGGTCTAAACCTTCCACCTTATTAAAAAGGGGCATTGCTTTCTTGATATCTTGTATGATTCCGGTGGGGCTTCCGGTCAGCTCGTTCAGCTTCTCGTCCGAAGAGATGCTCAATGCGATATTACGATAGAGTGAATAAGCTTCCGACTGATAGATGTATTCTTTATCACCCGGAGTATATTCTTTTAACAGGAAGATGATGTCGTCATTGAATTTGGGCACTTCGTACTCTATGGGATCACTATAGCCTTTTTTATGTTTCTCGCGGTATTCCCATTCGTAGAAAGAACTTATTCTGGAAACATTGGACATACAGTATATTTTCGTTTGCAGCGACAGAAATGTTTTTGCAGCAGGGCTCAACTGGGCATCCTTTTCGATAAGCGCTATACTCTCTTCTGCCTCTTGTTTCTTTTTGTTTACCCAGTCCTGGGAGGACATATCCAACGCGGCAAACTTTTCTTCTTTCGGCTGTTGGGGGGTATACTTACGCCCGTCGGCCATGGCAAGTTCGGTGTTCAGCGATGCGAATTTCCCTTTGAACCCGACATATTGTACCGGCTTTCCATCCCCTTTCATAGCCTCCTGATGGATGGACCTTGCCGTAATATCTACATAGACGGCGGCTGCCTCCCCGGGCGACAAGATGATCTCGGTCAGAAGCTGGCTTCCGCCATCGACCAGGACCCCCGTAGTAGTACCATTCTGCTGGAACTCGAAGGTAAAGGTGTTCCCTTCTCCGCTTTGCGCTTCGATTTCCTTCTGAGTCATCAGGAAGGTGTCGTTGATGTAGAGCTTGGGAGTAGCGAGTTTATACCCCTCTCTGAGTCCGCTGATGTATACATTCAATGTTGTCTTGCCCGAGGTCAGTTCCACCGGAGGCAAGGTGGCTTTCTTGTCTATTACTTTGCCGGCCTGTACTTCTTTGGGGATGTCGGCTGTATACCGGATGCCTTTCCCGGTCAGGTCTATATCCCATATCTTGAAACAATCATCACAATCGCTTTCTATGAAGTCGACCGATTTAGTCCCTTTGGGTAGCGGCGGAAAGTAAAGAGTGAAAGAATCTTCTCCGCTTTCGGGCATCCAGTGGTGCTCGCCAATCTGGATACTGTCGGCTCCTGTCAGGATATACTTCTCACCACCGGCTTTCAGGTAGGTGTCCGGGGCGATCTGTATCCAGTAGCCAGGATGAAAACGGGCGCCCATATAGAAGATAGTCGCCGTGTCGGTAAGTACAATCTTGTCTACTGTAAGCGTACTGGAGTTCTTAAGGCCGTATTCCGGCTTCTCGATCTCTTTTGGATAGTTATTGCAGCTTTGCAACAAGAACAAGGCACCCCACGTGAATAGTGCCAGTGAGATTTTCAGGAGTTTTTTCATGATGAGCTATTTGTTGGTGAATGTTTTTCTGTAAAGAAATAAATCTCTTATCTTTTGTGTTCTTTGTTGGCGAATATAGTGAATTATAATTAGTTAGATGGTTTTTCGTGAAAGAAATTTTAAAATTCGTGTACTTATTCCGGGAAGGATATTATAGACATAAATATTAAGAGCTTAAAAAGGACCTTAAAAAAACATCCCGCTTTGCCCAAAGAGGCAAAGCGGGATGTTCCTGAATATAATAATGTTAAATTACTTTTCCAATAAATCTTTCAGGAACGCATCCAGTTCCTCGTCCAATCCATTCAGCAGTCCGCCGTTTACCAGTAACGTGTCGTCGTCAATCAGCAGGAGTTCGGAGATCGTTTCTTTATCGTCATCAATCAAAACAAAAGAGTAGGGTTGGAGGATGTTCAGCTTGTCGAACAATCCGGAGTCATTCATCCGGCTCAATGTGCCGCGGAGTACCCGCTCAGTCATTTCCAGATAGTCATCTTTATCATAGTTACTCCACTCGGGGACAATCGCGTTGGCTAGTTCCGTGTCTTCGTCGTCGAACAGGCAGAGTTCGCCGGAGCTGGCATTGGGCTGTATGTAAATATCTGTGATGGCGGCCTGTTCGTGGCCGCGTTCATACTTGCCGACTGCCTTGCGGATAGCCGATTCGATCTGTGACTGTGATTGCTGACTCAATTTCATTGGATTCCTTTTCTTTTGTTTCGTTCAAAGGTATAAAAAAAATAATTACCGCTATACAAATTTCTTAAAATTCGTCGTTAAACCGCTTCATTTGCGCGTTTAGCTTCATCGAAAGCTCCTTTCTCTTCTCTATTTCCCGCAAATAAAGCGTCGTGCGGACAGACAACGGATGCGAGTCAAAGGAAATTTGTGGAGAGTTTTCCAGATCTACCTTTTCGATTTCGATGGCCAAATTCTGTGCTTTATTGGCCCACTCTGCAGCTTCGGGCAGACTGTCCCTCATCTCGTAAGACAAGGCGATGTTGTGTGCCAGGTATAGCTTTTTCTTCTTGTTTTTGGTACTTTGGTAGGCCTTCTCCCAGAGAGTATAGGCCTTCTCCCAATCGTTTTCACGGGCACAATAAGCAGCATCGCGCATGTTGACAGAGCCTCCGGAGTAGTAATAGCGCATGTCGGAAGTCCAGTAGGGAACCAGGTAGTGAACGGGCAGGCTTCCGGCAAACTCTGAGGCTTCCTGGACGAGTTCATCGTACTTGATCAACTTAGAGCGAATATACGTTTCGGTGCCGTACTCTTCCCAGAAGATGCTGTCTTTGGCGGATATGGTAGCCATCGGCCCGTTGCGGTTGGGTAGGTAAATTTTAGCAACGGGGTATACTTTCACGTCCACCGTCCCCCAGAAAGTGTTCCACATCGATACGAACTGCAAGGAACGCTTGGCGACGATCCGCACCTCTTCTAAGGAGATCAACAGATCGACATCCAGTTGCCGGGTCAGTTCGGCGACTTCGTTGCGGCTTAGTGTGTTCTCGCGAGGCAGTATGTCGCTGGCGCGCAGCACCGAGTCGCAGATTACCACCTCGTCGAAATAGTTCTCTTGGGCAATGGACTGGGCCAAAGACTCGGTGGCTACTTTCATATCGACAGCAGGTTCCCAGGTCACGGTAGTGCTGGAAATTTGTGTGAAATCCGGAGAGTTCTGCTCTGCGGCGGTGGGAGGAGCAGGAGTGATATTATTGATCACGGCCACCTTGCGCAGTTCGGCGGGGAAGCTTACTTCGGCGGGTAACATGTAGTCGATGGATAACTCCTCGATGGTCTGGCACGAGCTGACCACGCAGAGAAGCGTCAGAAGTATGCAAGCGTATTTATACATGGCTTTCATTTTTGGGTGTTGATCTAATGACGAGCAAATATAGTCTTTTTCAGTGAAATAACGGAAAGTTAGAAAAGTATTGTATAAAAAAACGGGATGCACCATTGATGCACCCCGTCCTGTTATTGTTCTCTACCGGATGTTACACACGTCCGTGGCAGTTCTTGAATTTCTTTCCGCTACCGCAAGGGCAAGGATCGTTGCGTCCTACCGTCTTCTCAGCACGGACAGGTTCGCGTTTCACATTTTCGCGGGTGTCCTGTTGGGCAGCAGCTTGCTGGTTCGGATCGTTGAGGTCGGTCTTCTGCTCACGGTACTTGCTCATGTCCTGACGTTGTTCCGGTGCAGCCTGACGTACCTGATCGGGTTCCTGTACAGGGATTTGTCCGCGCATCAGGATAGCTATCGTCTGGTTATTGATCTTGTTCACCATCTTGTCGAACAGGTTTACTGACTCCAGTTTGTAGATAAGCAACGGGTCTTTCTGCTCGTAGCTGGCGTTCTGTACCGAATGCTTCAGGTCGTCGAGCTCGCGGAGGTTTTCCTTCCAGCCTTCGTCGATGGTGTGGAGCAGGATAGACTTCTCGAACGACTTGACAATCTCCTTCGATTCGCTTTCGTAGGCAGCTTTCAGGTTGCATGAGATGTTGTACATCTTCTTACCGTCGGTGATGGGAATCAGGATATTCTCGTACAGGTGTCCCTGGTTCTCGAATACTTGTTTGATAACCGGGTTGGCCACGGTTGCCATGCGTTCCGTCTTGCGTTTGAAGTTGGCCATGGCCAGGTCGAATGCTTGTTCGGCCAGCTTTTCCTTCTTCTCGCCGCGGAATTCGTCCTCGGTGAACGGCATTTCCATAGCCATGGTCTGTATCATGTCCATCTTACAGCCTTCGTAGTCATTGTTCTCGATGGCATTGGCGCAACGATCCCAGATCATGTTCACGATATCCATACCGATACGTTCGCCGATGAGGGCGTGGCGACGCTTGGTGTAGATCACCGTACGTTGCTTGTTCATTACGTCGTCATATTCCAGCAAGCGCTTACGGATACCAAAGTTGTTCTCTTCCACCTTCTTCTGAGCGCGTTCGATGGAGTTGGAGATCATCTTGTGTTCGATCATCTCACCTTCCTGGAAGCCCAGACGGTCCATGACGCTGGCAATACGGTCGGACGAGAAGAGGCGCATCAAGTCGTCTTCCAGTGATACGAAGAACACAGAAGAACCCGGGTCGCCCTGACGTCCGGCACGACCACGCAACTGGCGGTCTACACGGCGTGATTCGTGACGCTCGGTACCGATGATGGCCAAACCGCCGGCAGCCTTCACTTCCGGGCTCAGCTTGATGTCGGTACCACGACCGGCCATGTTGGTAGCGATGGTTACCGTTCCGCTGAAACCAGCTTTAGCCACAATGTCGGCTTCTTTCTGGTGCAACTTGGCATTCAATACATTATGCTCGATCTTGCGCATGGAAAGCATCTTGCTCAGCATTTCGGAGATTTCTACCGAGGTGGTACCCACCAGTACCGGGCGGCCGGCTTTCACTAATTGATCGATGTCCTCGATGACGGCTCTATACTTCTCGCGTTTAGTCTTGTACACGCGGTCGTTCATGTCGTTACGGGCGATGGGGCGGTTGGTAGGAATCACCACTACGTCCAACTTGTAGATGTCCCAAAGCTCGCCTGCTTCCGTTTCGGCCGTACCGGTCATACCCGAAAGCTTGTGGTACATACGGAAGTAGTTCTGCAACGTGATGGTTGCAAAAGTCTGCGTGGCAGCTTCCACTTTTACACGTTCTTTGGCTTCGATGGCTTGATGAAGTCCGTCCGAATAGCGGCGTCCTTCCATGATACGTCCTGTCTGCTCGTCTACGATCTTTACCTGTCCGTCGATAACTACGTATTCGTCGTCTTTCTCGAACATGGTGTACGCTTTCAGGAGCTGATTGATGGTATGTACACGTTCCGACTTGATGGCATAGTTGTTCATCAGGTCGTCTTTCTTTTCCAGTTTCTGTTCTTCGGTGAGGTCCGTCTCGTTTTCCAGTTCGGACAGTTGAGCGGCGATATCGGGCAGCACGAAGAGGGTAGGGTCTTCCGAGTTACCGGTAATCAGGTCGATACCTTTGTCGGTCAGGTCTACGCTGTTCAATTTCTCGTCGATAACGAAGTAGAGTGGATCGGTAGCCTCATGCATACGCTTGTTGTTCTGCTCCATGTAGATCTCCTCGGTCTTCAGCATACCGGCCTTGTTGCCTTGTTCGCTGAGGAACTTGATCAACGGCTTGTTCTTCGGCAAAGCCTTATGGGTGCGGAACAGGGCCAGGAAGCCTTCTTCCACCTCTTTCTTGTCGTTAGAGTTAATCTGACGTTTAGCATCCGTCAGGTATTTGGTGGCTAATCCCTTTTGGGCTTCTACCAGGCGTTCCACCATGGGGCGGAGCATCTCGAAGAGCTGGTCTTCGCCTTTCGGCACCGGACCGGAGATGATCAACGGCGTACGGGCATCGTCAATCAATACCGAGTCGACCTCATCGACGATGGCATAGTTGTGCTGACGCTGTACGAGGTCTTTCGGGCTGATGGCCATATTGTCGCGCAGGTAGTCAAAACCGAATTCATTGTTCGTGCCGAATGTGATATCGGCCAGATATGCCTGACGACGGGCGTCCGAGTTGGGTTGGTGACGGTCGATGCAGTCCACGCTCAATCCGTGAAACATGTAGAGCGGTCCCATCCATTCCGAGTCACGCTTAGCCAGGTAGTCATTCACGGTTACCACATGCACACCGTTGCCGGTCAGGGCATTGAGGAATACAGGTAGGGTAGCCACAAGGGTCTTACCTTCACCTGTTGCCATTTCGGCAATCTTACCTTTGTGCAGAACCACACCACCAAAGAGCTGTACATCGTAGTGTATCATGTTCCAGATCATCTCGTTACCACCGGCTACCCAGTGATTGCTATAGATGGCCTTGTCTCCCTCGATGCGTACGAAATCCTTGGTTGCAGCCAACGTACGGTCGAAGTCGGTGGCAGTCACCACGATCTCTTCGTTCTCCGTGAATCTACGGGCGGTGTCTTTCACAATAGAGAAGGCAGTGGGCATTACTTCGTCCAATGCTTTCTCGTAAATCTCAAGTATTTCTTTTTCTATTTTATCGATTTGAGCGAACACCTCTTCGCGGTCTTCCAATTCCAGTGTTTCGATGCTGGCTTTCAGTTCGTCCACTTTGGTGCGTTCTGCGGTGGCTGCGTTGCGTACGTAAGCTTTGATTTCTTCGGTCTTGGCGCGTAAACCATCATCGTCCAGTTTAGCAACCTCCGGGTAGGCGGCTTTGATTTTTTCCACCCAGGGTTGAGTTTCTTTCATGTCCCGACTGGCTTTGTTTCCGAAAATCGAGCTTAAAATTTCATTGAATCCCATTTTATATAGTTATTATTGTTATTATCAGGTTGAATAAATACGTGAAATGCTACCGGATATCGGTAAGTGGCGGTGTCTTACTGCCATTGGGTGCCCGTATCCTCATGAAAAGGGCCAGGGTAGGGGCGATGTGTTCGATAGATACCGGGGTCTGGACGATGGCCGGTTTTACATTATGGCCCAGGAAGATGAGCGGTGCCGGTATATAGGCATTACGCACGTATCGTTCGTCGGGCAGTGTCTCGTTGACTGCGGTCCAGCCGGGAAGTACTTCGATGAGCAGATCGCCCGAGCGCTTGCGGTGGAAACTGTTCCGGATGCGATTGATCTCCGGTGTCCAAGCACCAAGCAGCAGGCGGTGGGCTGTGTAGACCTCGTTTACTCCGCTGAATTGGATCAGGAAGTCGGCCGCTTTCTCTTGTATTTCAATTGGTTTTAGTTGCTTTTGCTCGATCAGCTCGTTGTTCAGATAAATCTGCTGGTCGTAGTAGGCTTCTACATATTGTCCTGCACCGTAAGTGGCGGTGAGGTACATGTTCAGCAAGGCAGCGCAGCGGTTCAGGTAGAACTGCCCGCTGGGTATCCGGTATAGTCCGAGGTCGGCCGCTTCAGGGGCGGCATATCCGGTGGAAGTAATAAAGAAAACGACGTTGTGGAGTCCTATCTTCTTGTCGACCAGGTCCAACAGGTTGGCAATGCTACGGTCTATCCGGACGTATGTGTCCTGAATCTCCATGGCACATTCCTGCGAGTTCTTATTGGCGTAGTTGCCGGCATAATAGGTCAGCGAAAGCAGGTCGGGGATATCGTCCTTACCGATGTCGCTCCGATCCAGCAATACTTCGGTCAGCGCGTTCACTTCATCGTTCACGAAAGGACTGGTGATGAGTCGTTTATACTTATTGGCCCGGTCGTCGTCGAGCTTATACTTGAAAGCGGTATCGCGCCAGTCGGGCAAGTACGTATAGCGGTCGGCTGTATGGACAGGTGTCCAGGTCATGTCTCCGATACGGAAGTCAATGCCGTTGCGGTCGTTGTATTGTCCCAACCACCAGGGGAAGTCCTTGTAATACGTCGTTCCACACCATTTCCCAGATACATTGTTGACCCAGAATGCTCCGTCGCCCGAATGCCCCGCGGCCAATATGGCAGCTTCGCGAAAAGGGGCGATGGCATAGACGATACCCTGGTTGCGGGTGGCTATCTTGAGCTCATCGGCAATGGTGGAGGTGAGTAATTGGTTGGGCGAACTGCTTTCGTAGGTGTAATTACCCATGTAGGCGGCATCGTCCACACAGTTGACGGGACGTAAAGTCTTATTGTCCAGCCAGTAGTTAGATATAATACCGTTGATAGAGGGCGGTGTTCCGGTATAGATGGAGGCGATGGCCGATGCACGGTCTACCTTACTGAAGGGATATTCTGCATTCCGGTATACTCTTCCTTCCCGCCAGAGTCTCTTGAACCCTCGCTCACCATACAAAGAGGAAAAGGCCTCGATGTAATCCGTCCGTAGCTGGTCTATCGTCAGTCCGATAATGACTTTGGGAGCCGACGGGAGCGACTGGGCCTGGAGTCCGGTGATGGTGAATACAGCAAGGAGGGAAGTCAGTAATCCTTTCATTATCGTTTTTTATATGTCAAAATAAGATTGCTTGCTGAACGTATTAGCAAACAGAGTGCCAAAGGTACGACAGCTACGTTAATTCTTTGAGGTAATAACAAGAAAAGCGCTATAAAAAGTGTTAAAACCGCAAAGTTTATGACATGATACCAGCTTTTTCTTCTTTTTCTGGCTGCCCGGATGATAAAAGGCAATAAAAAAAGATGGAAAGGGTGGAGTACGAAAAGCATGTAATTACTACTTACGGCAGGGTGCTGTGAAAACAATGCCAGAAAGGCCAGGATACATCCGGCTACCCCGGCGGCACCAAACAGGCAGGCGTCTATTCCCCAGAGTCCTTTCTCCTTTTTTAATCCGTAGATGGTGGCGGCCGCTACCAGAACAAACAAAAGCAGGAAGCATTGTATCGGCGTAGGCAACCAGGCGGTGTCGATGTCTGCTGCCACATCTACCACCTTCCGGGTATCCGAAACCAGCGGCCGGTTGCCCAACGGCGATTCGATCTGTGCGGTGGAATAAAAGTCCATCAGGTAGAGCGGAGCGAACATCATCTGTTCTTTCGTAATCGGGCGGTCGGCTTCACTGCCAACGCAAAGGTCGATGCCGAATTGTGCCCAGGGATGTTCCCGGGTATATTCGTGGACGATGTCGCGGAATGTTTTCGTTCCTTGGTGGACAGGGATCCCGGCATCGCCGTAAATCACTTTTCCTTGTATGCTCTCTGCTATCTTGTCCCGGGGGCGGGTGGAACAGTTGTCATAAAAGAAATTGTACCGGTAGATCCGGTTGGCTGGTTGGTAGTTCTGTTCCAGAAGGTGGAAGAGTTTTTGTTTCTCCTCCGAAGTCAGGTTGAGCGTCTGTTGCCACACGCTTCGCCCCTCGAAGAAGTACTCTGCCTCGAATCGTGCAAATTCGTCGACCCCTAGTTTGTAGTCGGTTTCTCCTAAAGCGAAACGCAGGATGAAGTTGGGTGTGTTGAAGCTGAATAAACCATAATTGAACACAATGTCGAGGTGACGGCCGGGGTCTTCATACCGGATGGCGGTATGCCCATAAAGAGAATAGGCTTCTTCTCCCGGGTCACAGGTCAGTAAGCTGATCCGTATGGAGTCGGACGGGGTCTCTTGGGCTTTCCCAGCCAGAAAAGCCAGCGAGAGGACGAATAGCAATAGCAGGCGCTTGTATAATACATGATTCATGACGGGCAAAAGTACGTATTTTTATCAGATTTTCGCTTAACTAAACTGATTTTTCTATGCATCCCCTATATTATATATAAGGTGTAACCAGAAAAAGAGTTGCTTGGGAAGGAAATTACTGTTGGCTTTAAACAAAAGATTCTTACCTTTAAAAGGTAAGGTCCTTTGCTTTTTATTATCTTTGCGCCTGGATAAAACAAAGCCCGATAAACTTATGAATTTAATCATGGATATAGGGAATACGGTTGCCAAAGTCGCTCTGTTCAATGGAGATGAGATGGTCGAGGTACTGTATACCTCCAACGAGTCGCTAGAGATACTCCCGGCTGTTTGCGAACGATACTCCATAGATCGGGCGATTCTTGCCACAGTGGTCGATTTGGGCGAACAGGCCCGCTTGCAGGTGAAACGGCTTCCGTTCCCGGTGCTTTGGCTGAGCAGTCATACTTCGCTTCCTATCCGGAATCTGTACCGTACTCCAGAGACCTTGGGGTATGACCGGATTGCGGCTGCTGTGGGAGCATATGCCCAATATCCAGGCCGGGATATACTGGTGATTGATGCCGGTACGTGTATCACTTATGAGTTTGTCGACGCCTTAGGGCAGTACCACGGCGGTAATATTTCTCCTGGCTTACAGATGCGTTTCAAAGCACTGCATCAGTATACCGGGCGTCTTCCGCTGGTGGCTTCCGAGGGGGAGGTTCCCGAGTTGGGAAATGATACCGAAACCGCTATACGCGCCGGTGTGGTAAAAGGAATAGAACACGAAATAGAAGGGTATATTATGGGCATGAAGTATAAATATCCTGAACTTTTGGTTTTTTTAACGGGCGGAGATGATTTTTCTTTTGATACAAACTTAAAAAGTGTCATCTTTGCAGATAGATTTTTAGTATTGAAAGGATTAAATAGAATTTTAAACTGTAATTAATGGTAGGATTTAAACATACACTTTGTGCGTTTTTGCTCACAATTATTGCCGTTTCGGCAACTGCTCAAAACAATACGAACTCCCCTTACACACGATATGGCTATGGTGACTTGTCTGATCAAAGCTTTGGCAACAGCAAAGCAATGGGAGGGATCGGTTACGGATTGCGCGACGGTATGCAAATTAACCCTTTGAATCCTGCATCCTATACAGCGGTAGATTCGTTGACTTTCCTGTTCGACGGTGGTGTTACTCTTCAGAACTCCAATCTGGACGATGGAACCACCCGGTTGAACGCTAAAAACTCTAGTTTTGACTATGTGGCTATGCAGTTTCGTCTACATAAAGGATTCGGATTTACAGCTGGTTTGCTGCCTTATTCCAATGTAGGCTACAACGTAATACAGTCATTGGATGCCAGTGGAAGCACACCGCAGAACATCAGAGCATTCGACGGGACTGGCGGACTCCACCAGATCTTCGTTGGTTTCGGTGTTGCTCCGGTTAAGAATCTTTCCCTAGGTGTGAATGCTTCCTATTTTTGGGGAGAAATCAACCGGGAATCAACTATTCTGTATCCGAATACAGTTTCTACTCCGGGCTCTTCTCAGCCTGCTTCATTCATAGAACGTAGCCACCTGGAAGTGAGAGATTACAAATTGGATTTTGGTGCACAGTATACACAGAACTTCGGGAAGAAACATGCTGTAACACTGGGTGTGGTGTTTTCTCCGAAACGTAACCTGAATAATGAGGCTTATATGCAAACTGTATCCAGTACGACGGTGAAAAAAGATACGATCGTTTCGTGCGGCATCCCGACTAGTTATGGCGTTGGGTTGGTATATACCTATAATCGGAAACTGACCGTCGGCCTTGATTACTCTCTGGAGAAATGGGGGGATGTAACCTATATGAACGAAGCGAACGCATTTTGTGACCGTAATAGAGTGTCATTGGGTGCCGAGTATTATCCGAACAGAATGGGGCGGAGTTATTTCTCTCATGTAAAATACCGTGTAGGAGCTCATTATACAACACCTTATTATAAAGTAGATGGCGAGAGAGCTTCCAAAGAATATGGACTGTCGGCAGGTCTGGGACTGCCGATACCGAGATCGCGCTCCATTGTGAGCCTCACAGCCCAGTACGTACGTATAGAAGGACAAACAGCCAATTTGCTGAACGAAAACATATTAAGATTAAGTATAGGTGTTACCTTCAATGAAGGTTGGTTCCAGAAGTGGAAAGTGAAGTAGGAATTATGCAACTAAAATTAGATACACATGAAGAAGAAACCATTAGTCATTTTTTTGCTCCTTTTGGCAGTAGGGGCAACCACTGTCGATGCGCAGACTGACAGCATTTGCAATTCGAATAGCAGTATCTCTCATGAGGCTGTGAGAGCCGGAAACTATAAAGATGCTTATTTACCCTGGCGGGTAGTACTGGAAAACTGTCCTACACTCCGTTTTTATACTTTTAAGGATGGATTCCTTATTTTGCAGAACTTCCTGGAAAACGGTGATAAGAATTCGGCAGATTATAAGAAATATTTTGATGAACTGATGAGCACGCACGATGTGCGTATCCAGTACATTCCGGACTATCAGTCAAGAATGTCGGGAGTGCTCTCAGTAGACAAGGCATTAGGCGAAAAGGCCATCGATTACATCAACTACGCCCCGAGCGTGGATGTGAACGTGGCTTACAAATGGTTGAGCGAGTCAGTGAATGCTACGAAAGCGGAGGCACAGCCTGCTGTATTGCATTACTTTCTGGAAATGTCCATGAATAAGCTGAAAGGCGATGACAATCACAAGGAACAATTCATCCAGGATTATCTGAATGCTACGCAATATACCGATGAAGCCATTGCTACGGAAACCAAAGAGGCTATCAAGCAAGCTTATCAGGGTGTGAAAGAAAATCTGCTGGCTTTGTTTATCAACAGCGGTGCTGCCGACTGTACTTCATTGCAAGGTATTTATGCTCCGAAGGTAGAAGCAAACCAGAGTGACTTGGCATATTTGAAGAAGGTTATCGACATCATGAAGATGATGGGCTGTACCGACAGTGACGCCTACCAGCAAGCTTCGTACTATGCCTACAAGATAGAACCTACCACGGAAGCCGCTGTCGGATGTGCATACCAGGCATTCAAGAAAGGCGATATCGATGCATCTGTGAAGTTCTTCGATGAGTCTATCAACCTGGAAACGGACAACGTGAAAAAAGCAGAAAAGGCTTATGCCGCTGCAACTGTACTCTTCTCGGCCAAACGTTTGTCGCAGTCCAGAAGTTATTGTCAAAAAGCCATCGGCTATAACGATAGCTACGGTAAACCGTATATTCTCATTGCCAGCTTGTATGCCACCAGTCCTAACTGGAGCGATGAACCTGCTTTGAACAAATGTACTTATTTTGTAGTTATTGACAAATTGCAAAGAGCCAAGGCAGTCGATCCCAGTGTAGCCGAAGAAGCTAACAAGCTGATCAATACGTATGCCGCTTACACCCCGCAGCCGAAAGACCTTTTTATGCTGGGTTACAAGGCGGGCGATCGTATTACGATTACCGGGTGGATCGGAGAGACTACCACGATTAGATAATTTTATGTTGACATTGTCGAATAGATCTATTTTAAAACAAATAATGAGCATAGCCATTGTCTTTGGGACAATGGCTATGCTTCTTTCGTTTTCTTCGTGCGGTGGACGGAAGAAAATTCTGGGCGATGCTATCACAGAACGTGACTCTATGCCGGTGATGGCTACTTATGGGGTTTCTACCCTGATTTCAGACTCCGGAGTCATGCGGTATCGTATCAATACGGAGGAGTGGCTGGTGTACGACCGGAAGAAACCTTCGTATTGGGCGTTCGAGAAAGGAATCCATCTGGAACAGTTCGATTCGTTGCTGAATGTGGACGCCAGCATCAAGTCCGATACCGCTTATTATTATGACAAGGAGAAACTCTGGAAGTTGATGGGGCATGTGGATATCAAGAACCTGAAAGAACAACATGTCACCACTGAACTCTTATACTGGAACCAGAATACACAGAAAATTTATACCGATCGATTTGTTCGGATGGAGGAACCCGACAAGGTCGTTTGGGGATATGGTTTCGAATCTGACCAGCAATTCGATTCTCCTGAGGTGCTTAACATTGCAGGTACCTTTTATATAGACGAAGAAGCCGAGGCTTCCGAGCCAGTCCGGACGGACTCAGTCAAATAACGCTATGAATATCTTTGTCGCTCTTCTGTTGACTATGGCTTTTTCGGCATTCTTCTCGGGAATGGAAATCGCCTTCATTTCGGTGGATAAGTTACGCTTCGAACTGGAACGGAAGGGTAGTCTGTCCGCCCGTATTCTCTCTGTCTTTTTCAGGAATCCCAATGAGTTTATCTCCACCATGTTGGTGGGCAACAATATCGCCCTGGTTGTCTATGGTATTCTGATGGCGCAGCTGATTGGGGAAAATTTGCTGGCAGGTCTCATCACCAATCATTTCATGATGGTATTGGTACAGACTCTAATCTCTACCTTTATAATATTGGTAACCGGAGAGTTCCTTCCTAAAACCCTCTTTAAGATCAATCCGAACTTTGCCTTGAAGGTTTGTGCGCTTCCACTGTTCATCTGCTATATCGCCTTGTACCCCATATCCAAGTTGGCTTCGGGGCTGTCCGTGCTGTGCCTTCGCATCTTCGGCATGAAGGTGACGAAAGATGCTTCGGCCCGTGCCTTCGGTAAAGTTGATCTGGACTACTTTGTCCAGTCGGGCATTGATAATGCTAATAGCCGCGAAGAACTGGATACGGAGGTGAAGATCTTTCAGAACGCGCTGGACTTTTCCACGATAAAAATACGCGATTGTATCGTTCCCCGTACCGAAATTGTGGCGGTAGACCTGCAATCCTCCTTGTCCGATCTAAAAAACAAGTTTGTGGAGTCGGGCATCTCCAAGCTCATTGTCTATGATGGGAATATCGACAACGTGTCCGGGTATATCCATTCCTCGGAGATGTTTCGCAATCCGCAGGACTGGCGCAGCAGCGTGAAAGAAATACCTATTGTGCCTGAAACCATGTCGGCTCATAAACTGATGAAGCTGTTCATGCAGCAGAAGAAGACCATAGCCGTGGTGGTCGACGAATTCGGAGGTGTATCCGGAATTGTCTCTCTGGAAGACTTGGTCGAGGAAATTTTTGGTGATATCGAAGATGAACATGATAATACCTCTTACATCTGCAAAAAGATCGACGAGCATGAGTATGTGCTCTCTGCCCGTTTGGAGATTGAAAAAGTAAACGAATTGTTCGATTTGGAACTACCTGAGTCGGATGATTATCTGACGGTGGGCGGACTGATACTTCAGACATATCAGAGTTTCCCGAAATTGCACGAAATAGTGACTGTAGGTCACTATCAGTTCAAGATTATCAAGGTTTCGGCTACGAAAATAGAACTCGTAAGGCTAAAAGTAACTGAATAATGAATTGATTTCGTATTTTTTTGAGCAATAAATAGAAGCGTATTAGCATTTTTTGTATCTTCGTGCGCTAAAATGGAAAGAAACAATAAACATAAAAAAGTATAATTCAAAATGGCAACATTACAAAAGATTAGATCGAAGGGACCTTTGTTGGTTATCGTAATCGGCTTGGCATTATTTGCTTTCGTGGCTGGTGACGCTTGGAAAATCCTTCAACCGCACCAATCGCATGACGTAGGTGAAGTAAATGGCGATGCCCTGTCGGCACAAGACTTTCAGGCATTGGTGGAAGAGTATACCGAAGTAATCAAATTCTCCAGTGGTATGAATTCGTTGAATGACGAGCAAACCAATCAGGTGAAAGACGAGGTCTGGCGTTCGTTCGTGAACAGCAAATTGCTCGAGAAGGAAGCTGCCAAGTTGGGATTGATGGTAACCGATACGGAAATCCAGGCTATGGTAAACGCCGGTACAAGCCCTCTCCTGATGCAGACTCCATTCCGTAACCCGCAGACTGGCGCTTTTGACAAGGATATGTTGAACAAGTTCCTCGTGGAATACTCTAAGATGGACCCGAAGACTATGCCGGCACAGTATATCGAATATTATACATCGTTGTATAAGTTCTGGTCATTCCTGCAGAAGAACATGAAGCAGAACCGTCTGGCTGAGAAATACCAGGCTTTGGTTACTAAAGCTCTTTTCTCTAACCCGGTAGAAGCTCAAATGGCATTCGACGGAAGAACCAATCAGGCCGACATGTTGCTGGCTGCTATTCCTTATTCTTCTATCGTTGATTCAACCATCGTTGTGAAGGAATCGGAATTGAAAGCTCTCTATAGCAAGAAGAAAGAACAATTCAGACAATACGTAGAAACCCGTAACATCAAATACATTGATGTACAGGTGACTGCCAGCCAGGAAGACCGTGAAGCACTTCAGAAAGAAATGACTGAGTACACCGAACACTTGGGTACTACTACTGACGACTATGCTTCGTTCGTTCGTTCTACAGGTTCTGAGTATCCTTATACTGATCTTTACTACAACAAGACTGCATTCCCTAACGACGTAGTAGCTCGTATGGATTCAGTTTCGATAGGTGAGACTTACGGTCCTTATTACAATGTAGCCGATAATACCCTCAACTCATTCAAGGTGATATCGAGAGCTACGGCGCCCGACTCAGTCGAATACCGTCAGATTCAGGTGATGGCCGAGACTGCAGACAAGACCAAGTTGTTGGCCGATAGTATCTATACGGCTATTAAAGGTGGCGCTTCATTTACCGATATCGCTAAGAGATACGGTCAGCCCGGTGAGGCTAACTGGATCGCTTCGGCTAACTACGAAGGAGCACAGTTGGATGCCGATAATACGAAGTTCATCACTACTATCTATAATTCGAACGTGAACGAACTAACCAACCTGGCTATGGGTCAGGGGAATGTTATTTTTCAGGTGCTCAACAAGAAGGCTATGAAGGATAAGTACAAAGTGGCTGTTGTGAAACGTGAACTCGAATTCAGCAAGCAGACTTACAACAGAGCCTACAATGATTTCAGCCAGTTCATCGCTGCCAATCCTACACTGGAAAAGGTAGAAGCCAATGCTGAAGAAGCTGGTTATAAGTTGATGGACAGAACGGACCTGAGCAGTGCCGAGCACACTATTGCTGGGGTTAGAGGTACCAAGGAAGCATTGAAGTGGGCGTTTGCTGCAAAGCCGGGTGAAGTTTCGGGCTTGTATGAATGTGGCGAAAACGACCGTATGTTGATGGTAGCACTGACTGGCATTACCCAAGAAGGATACCGCTCTTTGTCACAAGTACAGTCTCAGCTGAGAGCTGAAATCGTAAAAGACAAGAAAGCAGAAAAGATCATGGCCGACATCAAAGGATCATCATTCGATCAGATCAAGGCTATGGATAATGCAGTGACCGACTCAATCAAGCATGTCACGTTTGCTGCTCCTGCCTATGTTCCTACTTTGCGTAGCAGTGAACCATTAATCGGTGCCTACACTTCGGTAGCAGAACCGAATCAGTTGAGTGCTCCGATCAAGGGTGCTGCCGGTGTATTTGTGTTGCAGGTATATGCTAAGGATAAGTTGGACGAAACATTCGACGCGAAAACAGAAGAAGAAGGTTTGCAAACTCAACACGTTCGTATGGCCAGCCGTCTGATGAACGACCTCTATCTGAAAGCCGACGTAAAAGACAAACGTTATTTGTTCTTCTAAATAAAGACAACAAATCATGATAAACAAGAAAAGCTGCCCTTTAGGGTGGCTTTTTTTGTTTCAAGTGTGGTGTGCGTAGGTGGAATCTAATTCAAATTCCTTACATTTGCATGAATAAACGATAAATCACAAGAATATGCCCAAATACCCTCTTTCAGGAATGACGTTGCCGGAGTTGCAAACGGTGGTGAAGAACCTCGGCATGCCGGGTTTTGCCGCTAAGCAGATTGCCTCCTGGTTGTATGACAAGCAGGTGAACTCCATCGACGAAATGAGCAACCTGTCGTTGAAGCACCGGGAGTTGCTGAAAGAAGAATACGAAGTCGGCGGCTCGAAACCGGTCGAAGCCATGCGCTCGACCGATGGCACCATTAAGTACCTGTATGCCGTGGACGAAGGGAATTTCGTGGAAGCCGTTTACATCCCCGATGAAGAACGTGCCACGCTTTGTGTATCCTCGCAAGTGGGGTGCAAGATGAATTGCAAATTCTGTATGACCGGCAAGCAAGGCTTTGCCGCCAACCTCACCGCTCATCAGATACTGAACCAGATACGTTCGCTTCCCGAACGGGACAAGCTGACCAACATCGTACTGATGGGGATGGGCGAACCGCTGGATAATCTGGATGAGGTGCTAAAGGTGCTGGATATTCTGACATCCTCGTCTGGATACGGTTGGAGTCCCAAACGTATCACCGTGTCGACGGTGGGCTTGCGTAAAGGCCTTCAACGTTTCATCGAGGAGAGCGATTGTCACCTGGCTATCAGCCTGCACACACCGGTAGCCGCACAACGGGTCGATTTGATGCCTGCCGAACGTGCCTTCCCCATTGCCGAAATGGTGGAACTGTTGAAGAAGTACGATTTCAGCAAGCAACGTCGGCTCTCCTTCGAGTATATCGTCTTTAAGGGAGTGAACGACTCGTTGGTCTATGCCAAAGAACTGGCGAAACTGCTTCGTGGATTGGACTGCCGCATCAACCTGATTCGTTTCCATGCCATTCCGGATGTGGAACTCGACGGCGCCGATATGGACACGATGGTTGCTTTCCGGGATTACCTTACTTCGCACGGACTTTTCTCTACCATCCGTGCGTCGCGTGGGGAGGATATATTTGCTGCTTGCGGCATGCTTTCCACTGCCAAGCAAGGAGAGGATACGAAGGAATAAAAGGCTGTTTTTCCTCTTTGCCACGGAAAGTTTGTTTGGCTCCTTCATCTTCTTCACCGCCTCTGAAACTATCTGCTCATCGGGGTTTGAGGGTGAAGGGGAGTCCTTCACCAGACCTTCATGCCCTTCACTTTGTAACTGGGCAACGGAAAGGGAACCAGGTGCTTTGTAAAGGTACGTTTCATGCCTTCTAAATCCGTTTACAACGGATGTAAAAAGCGCTGAAAAAGACTTAAGTGTTTCTGGAAAAAGATGTAAGTCTTACAAAAAAACACTTAAGAACTATCAAAGAAAGACTTAAGTCTTTTTGAAGAGGGATAGCGCAAATTGGTTAGGTGATCTGTCCGATTTCTCCTGTGCCAAAGAGAGACATGGGGTGGAGAATCACTAAAAATAATATAAATTATTAACGAATCTGCTGAAACTTATACGTTCTTGTTGTAGATTTGTAGAAACAACTAAAAAATGATCGGTATGAAAAAGAATTTGATTTATCTCAGCTTAGCTTTTCTGGCTCTGTTCTTTTCTTCCTGTAGCGGTAAGAAAGGTTCGTTCACCCCGACCTCCAGTGGGCGGGCGTATGAAATTCTTGTCGTGGTGAATGCCGATCTGTGGGAGCGCCCTGCCGGACGTGCCTTGTACAACGTGCTCGATGCAGATGTACCCGGTCTTCCCCAGTCCGAACGCTCGTTTCGTATCATGTACACCACGCCTCAAAACTACGATGCTACCCTGAAAATCATCCGGAACATCATCATAGCCGATGTGCAGGACATCTACTCTACAGCCAAGTTTAAGTATGCCCGCGATGTCTATGCCTCGCCCCAGGTGATACTGACTATTCAGGCACCGAACGACGAAGCATTCGAAACGTTTGTTACCGAGAATCAGCAAGTTATCCTCGACTTCTTTACACGGGCCGAGATGAACCGGCAAATTACCCTGCTGGAGAAGAATCATAACGACTATATCTCTACCAAAGTACAAAGCCAGTTCGATTGCGACATCTGGCTTCCGGCCGAGCTGACCAGTTCGAAGGTAGGAGAGGACTTCTTCTGGGCCTCGACCAATACGGCTACTGCCGATCAGAACTTTGTGATCTATTCCTACCCGTACACGGACAAGAATACCTTCACCAAAGAGTTTTTCGTGCACAAGCGCGACTCGGTGATGAAGGCCAATATTCCCGGCTCTAAGCCAGACATGTATATGTCCACCGATACCTTGCTTACCGATGTTCGTTCGCTCAACCTGCACGATGAATATGTGCTCGAAGCTCGTGGCCTGTGGCGCATGAAGGGCGATATGATGGGTGGCCCGTACGTATCGCAAGTCCGTTTGGACAAGGCTAATCAACGCATTATTACTACCGAAATATTTATCTACTCACCCGATAAGTTGAAACGAAACCTGGTGCGCCAGATGGAAGCATCGCTCTACACCTTGCGCCTGCCGAACGAAGGTCCGAAAGGCCAGATTCCGATGGGACTTTCCCGGGAAACAAATAATCAATAACAAATGGAAGATAGCAAAATAAAAATTGGTATTACTCAAGGAGATATTAACGGCGTCGGTTACGAAGTCATTCTGAAGACATTCTCCGACCCGGTGATGTTGGAACTCTGCACACCTATTATATATGGATCGCCCAAAGTGGCTGCCTATCACCGGAAGTCGCTCGACTTACCCACTAACTTCAGCATCGTCAATACGGCTGCCGAAGCGCATGCCAACCGCCTGAGTGTGGTCAACTGTACCGACGACGAGGTGAAGGTGGAGTTCGCCAAGCCCGATCCCGAAGCAGGTAAAGCTGCCTTGGGAGCGCTGGAGAAAGCCATCGACGAGTATAAAGCCGGACTGATAGACGTCATCGTGACGGCGCCGATCAACAAACATACCATCCAGTCGGAAGGATTCTCTTTCCCCGGACACACGGAATACATCGAAGAGAAACTGGGCAACGGAAGCAAGTCGCTCATGATCCTGATGAAAGGCGATTTCCGGATGGCACTCGCTACCGGGCATATTCCCGTGAGCCTGGTCGCTTCGGCTATCTCCAAAGAACTGATACAGGAAAAACTGTCCATCTTCCACCGCTCGCTGAAGCAGGATTTCGGCATTGATGCTCCCCGCATTGCTGTATTGGCGCTGAACCCGCATGCCGGCGACGACGGACTGCTGGGCAAGGAAGAGCAGGAAATCATAGCACCTGCCATTCGCGAACTGAGCGACAAGGGAATGTTGTGCTACGGACCCTATCCGGCCGATGGATTCATGGGCTCGGGCAACTTCGGACATTTCGACGGCGTGCTGGCTATGTACCACGACCAGGGATTGGCGCCCTTCAAAGCGCTGGCTATGGACGAAGGCGTGAACTATACCGCCGGACTGCCGGTGGTGCGCACCTCGCCGGCACACGGCACTGCGTATGACATTGCCGGGAAAGGCGTGGCCAGTGAAGACTCGTTCCGTCAGGCCGTGTACGTGGCGATGGATGTGTTCCGCAATCGCCAACGCGAGAAAGAAGCCCGTAATAATCCTTTACGGAAACAATATTACGAAAAACGTGACGACAGTGACAAGCTGAAACTCGACACGGTGGACGATGACGTTTAATGCGAAAGTATGACAAGAGCCGAAATACAACAAGTTAAACAACGGTTTGGCATCATTGGAAATACGGAGGCTCTATCACGGGCTATCGATATTGCAGTCCAAGTGGCGCCTACCGATATGTCTGTGCTGATCACCGGAGAGAGTGGGGTCGGGAAAGAGAGTTTTCCGCAGATCATTCACCAATACAGTAAGCGCAAGCATGGGCAATACATCGCTGTGAACTGTGGCGCTATTCCCGAAGGAACCATCGACTCCGAACTGTTCGGGCACGAGAAGGGTGCCTTTACCGGCGCTATTGGCGAACGGAAGGGCTACTTTGGCGAGGCCGACGGGGGGACGATCTTTCTGGACGAGGTGGGTGAACTTCCCATGTCGACCCAAGCGCGTCTGCTTCGTGTACTCGAGTCGGGTGAGTTCATCAAGGTAGGCTCCTCCAAAGTGCAGAAGACAAACGTGCGTATTGTAGCGGCTACCAATGTCAACCTCACGCAAGCTATCTCTGAAGGGCGTTTCCGTGAGGATCTCTATTACCGCCTTAATACAGTGCCGGTGCAGATTCCTCCTTTGCGTGAGCGGGGAGAAGATGTACTTCTGCTATTCCGTAAGTTTGCCGCCGACTTTGCCGAACGTTACCGCATGCCAGCCATTCAGCTTACCGAGGATGGGAAGCAGGCATTGCTGGCCTACTCCTGGCCGGGCAACGTGCGGCAACTGAAGAATATCACCGAGCAGATCTCCATCATCGAGACCAATCGGGAGATCACAGCTTCCATCCTGCGTTCTTATCTTCCGGCGCAGGACATACAGCGACTGCCGGCCCTGTTCGGCGGGGCACGAAGCGGCAAGAGTTTCGAAAGCGAACGTGAGATTCTTTACTCCGTGCTGTTCGATATGCGTCAGGAAGTAGCCGAGCTGAAGAAAATGGTGCACGACCTGATGACCGAAAAAGGCAGCGGGTCGGCAACTACGTATTATGGAGGAGTTACTCCCGTGGGTACGCCTCCGCCCTCATCGTCGGTGCCTACCATCATTCATCCGGTGAAGCAGGCCAGTCCGCACGACGACGATATCCAAGACACCGAAGAGTACGTCGAGGAATCGCTTTCGTTGGACGACCTGGAACGGGATTTGATCCGTAAAGCACTGGATAAGCATCATGGCAAGCGCAAAGAAGCTGCCCGAGAGTTGGATATTTCTGAACGAACACTGTATCGAAAACTGAAAGAATATGGTTTGGACTAAAAAAATAGTTGCCCTGCTGGCAGGAACAGCCTTGCTCCTTGGAGTGGCGGCTTGTACCATTTCGTACAAGTTCAATGGAGCTTCTATCGATTATACCCGGGTGAAGACGATCTCTATTGCCGACTTCCCCATCAAGGCCGAGTATGTGTACGCACCGCTGGCCACCCGGTTCAATGAAGAACTGAAAGACATCTTCCTGCGACAAACCCGCCTGAAGCTGGTGAACCGCAACGGCGACATGGATATCGATGGCGAGATCACCGGGTACAACCAGTATAATCAGGCGGTACAGGCCGATGGATACGCTTCGCAGACCAAACTCACGGTGACGGTGAATGTTCGCTTTGTGAACAATACCAACCATGCCGACGACTTCGAACAGCAGTTCTCGGCTTTCCGTACGTACGAGTCTACGCGGCTGCTTACCGAAGTACAGGATGAGCTCATCAATCAGATGGTTAAGGAGATTGTAGACCAGATATTCAACGCCACTGTAGCTAAATGGTAACGGAATGAACGCAGGAACGCTTCAACAATGGATGGCGCACCCCGAGTCGTTAAATCGGGAAACGCTGTACGAGCTCCGCACGTTGGTCTCGCGCTATCCCTATTTCCAGACCCTCCGCTTGCTCTATCTCAAGAACCTCTATTTGCTGCATGACATCTCCTTCGGGACTGAGTTGCGCAAAGCCGCCCTGTATGTGGCCGACCGCCGGGTACTTTTTCTGCTCATCGAAGGTGACCGCTTCGTGCTGGCATCGCGTAAGCAGAAGCAACTTCCCAGCGTATTGCAGGGAGAAGAACCCTCGCTGGACCGGACGTTGAATCTTATCGACGCCTTTCTGGCCACCATTCCCGAAGAACAGTCACAGCAGCCCTCTGCCTTGGATTATACCGGCGACTATACTGCCTACCTGCTACATGGAGAGGCCGCTGAAGAACAACCGTCCACCCGGCTCCGGGGGCAGGATCTTATTGACGGATTCATTGAGAAGAGCGGAGCCGAATCGTCCTTGTTGAAGATGCGTTTACCCGACGAAGAAGAACTGCCGCTTGTCCCGCTGACAGAAGAAGAGCCGGCTGCTATTGACGGATTCTCTACCGAAGAAGAGGAAGATGAAAGCTGTTTCACCGAAACATTGGCAAAAATATACATTAAACAGCAGCGATATGACAAAGCGCTTGAAATAATTAAAAAATTAAGCTTGAAATATCCAAAAAAAAATGCTTACTTTGCAGACCAAATAAGATTTTTGGAGAAACTGATTATTAACGCAAAATCAAAATAGTAAAAATGTATTTGTTTTTAATTATTATTATGCTCGTTGCAGCCATCCTGATGTGCTTCATCGTGCTGATTCAGAACTCAAAAGGAGGCGGACTTGCTTCCGGTTTTTCATCGTCCAACGCTATCATGGGTGTTCGCAAAACCACGGACTTCCTGGAGAAAGCTACCTGGAGTCTCGCTGCTGTTTTGGTAGTTATGAGTATTGCTACGGCTTATGCTCTTCCGAAACATGCGGTAAGTCACGATGCTATCCTGGAACAAGCGCAGAAAGAAGAAAAGACCAACCCGTATAACATGCCTGTTGGTACAGACGCTCCTGCAACAGAAATGCCTGCACCTGCTGTTGGCGATTCTGCCGAATAATAATCCCGCCGGGAAGGCTATCCTTGTTGTGGGAAAATAACGAAGCCGCAAATTCTTTTCCGAGAGTTTGCGGCTTCGTCCGTTTATCGGCAAACAAAATCCAGGGATGCCTGTTAGATTACCGTTGTCTAAAATTTTAATTCAACATACAATGACAGAACAAGTAAAAAGAAAGCTGAACGATTCGGCTTTGAACCGTTGGGGCGCGCTCTTCATCGTGGCATTCACCATGATGGCCGCCTATTACGTGAACGACGTAGTAGCCCCTCTCAAGACCATGCTCGAAGCGCAACTGGCATGGAATAGTAAAGAATTCGGCTTCTTCACCGGAGCTTACAGTTTCCTCAACGTATTCCTCCTGATGCTCATCTGGGGCGGACTCATCCTGGATCGTTTCGGTATCCGCTTCACCGGAAAGCTCTCTACTATCCTCATGGTGGTGGGGACCGGACTCGAATATTATGCCATGACGGCTATGGCCGACGACCAGTCGCTCATCTTCGGTTACAAGGCCGGGGTGTTTGTGGCTTCTGTGGGTTATTCCATCTTTGGCGTGGGTGCCGAGGTGGCCGGTATCACGGTGTCCAAGATGATTGCCAAGTGGTTCAAGGGGAAAGAGATGGCTACGGCTATGGGGGTACAGGTGGCGCTGGCCCGTATCGGTTCGCAGGCCGCTTATTCGGTAGCTATCCCGTTGGCCAGCAGCTTCGCCCTCACTACACCGGTGCTTATCGGTCTCATTGTATTGGCAGGTGGTATGATCGCCTTTTTTGCTTTCTCCATTCTCGACAAGAAGCTCGACAAGCAGATTGTGGCCGAGGGGAGCAACGACGAAGAGAAGTTCTCGTTCAAGAACGTTAAGTATATTCTTACCAACCCGGGCTTTTGGCTCATTGCTCTGCTCTGCGTGTTGTTCTACTCCTGCGTGTTCCCGTTCCAGAAGTTCGCTTCCGAGCTGTTGATTTCCAAGTACCACATTGACCCCAACTGGGCCGGAACGTGCGTCGGACTGCCTGCTTTGGGTGCCCTGATCCTGACCCCGGTGTTCGGCGGACTGGTAGATACCAAGGGGCGGGCGGCTTCTATTATGATCCTGGGTTCGTTCATGCTTATTTTCGTGCATTTCGTTTACTCTACTTCGCTTGTCAGCGAATGGATCGCCATTGCCCTAATGTTGATTCTGGGCATTGCTTTCTCGCTGGTACCTTCGGCCATGTGGCCTTCAGTGGCCAAGATATTCCCGGCCAGTCAGTTGGGAACCGCCTTTGCGTTGATCTTCTTCATTCAGAACATTGGCTTGTGGGGCATCCCTACGCTGATCGGATGGGTGCTCGACGAGTATTGTGTCGTGGGAACCATGGGTAATGCCACGTTGTATGACTATACCTTGCCCATGCAAATGTTTACCGGTATTGCTGTGTTGGCATTGGTAGTAGCCATTTTGTTGAAAGTAGTCGACAAGAAGTATGGTTATAAACTCGAAGAACCCAATATAAAGAAATAACATCGCATGAGGGGTTTCTCAAGAAATAAAAGCAACCTGCTCGACACCATTCCGTGTCGCAGTTCACACATCCTGACCGAGCGGGAAGGCGATGCTATCGTCCTTGCCTTCCCGCGGTTCAAGCGTGCCTGGATGCAGCGTTTCTTACTCCCCAGAGGAATGTCCCCGTTCATCCGTGTGCGGTTGGAAGCGCATGGTGCCGCTGTTTGGGAAGCCATCGACGGGCAAAGCACTGTTCGGGACATCATCGGGCAGCTGTTCGTCCACTTCGAAGGTGAAGCCGACTATGCATCGCGCGTGGCTACCTATCTTTACCAGCTCGAGAAGGATGGGTTTATCTTTTTGCAGCTACCCGTCAGTACGAAATAATACTTCACCTTATGCTCAGGCCGATTCCTCGATGAAATCGGCCTTTTTTGATTAATTATCAATACGTCAATTTGTTTATTTGCGAATTAGAAAAAGATTTTTACGAATCCGGAATCGAAATTTACGAATTGACACATGATGAACCCATATTTACCGTATACTTGTAGTGTAAAATCAAAATAAACACATGAGTCATCGTAAAACGGGTCATCGTACCATTACACACAGAATTAAGTCATTCTTTCATCGCCTTGCCGGTTGGCATATTCTTTTGTTGCGGCAATTTCATTGGTCCTACACTCAGCGGAAAGGTGCTCGTAAAGGCAGCTCTCGTAAGCGTAGTTCGACTCCTGGTACCCGGCGTCATTACCGTCGATTTTAGAAACTCTCTACTAGGAGGCGTTTTTTCTGTTGTTTCAGATTCATACTCTATTTAAAAAGAGATGTTTCATGAAGGAATAATAATTTCTTCCTAAGCAAAAAGGCTGATTCCATATGGAGTCAGCCTTTTTGCTTAAGTAAGCGTTCTTATTAGAAGGCATGCGGATAGACTTTACATGCCTTCTAAATTTGTTTTCTAAGCATCTATATTCTTCTTTCAACGGGCGCTACGCGTTTTTTTTACGGGCGCTACGGGTTTTCAAAAAACGCGTAGCGGGAAAAAATAAAACGCGTAGCGCCCGTCAGAAGCTTCCCGCTATTGCCTCGGAAGCTTCTTGCGAGTTCGCCAGTTGCTTCTTTCTGTTGCGGCAAATGCTTCTTGCTTCCGGGCACTTTGCTTCTTTGCATCGGGGCAAATGCTTCTTTGCTTCGGGGCAAATGCTTCTTGCTTTTGGGCACTTTGCTTCTCACTTCCGGGGCAAATGCTTCTTGCGTCAGGACGGCACATGGTGACTTGTCCTGAAATGGGTTGACCATAACCTATAAAAGTAATATGGTAAAGAAAGATTATCCTCATGTCAAAGGCGATCCTTACTCTATGGAGGTTCGTAAGCTCGCCGTAGCCGAATACCTTCGTGGTGTTCC
>JAVBVI010000117.1:0-9088 GCA_031554505.1 Bacteroides sp.
TACCGTAACCTTGGCTATGATCTTGCTGGCGGGGCTGGAAGCTATTTCCGGCCTCCGCCAGATTTATGGTTTGGCCCTTTCTCATCACTCGCTCTATGCTATGACAGGTTCGTTCTTCAACCCCGGCCCTTATTCCGGTTATCTGGCTATGGCGTTTCCCCTTTGCTTGCACGAATGGTTGAAGCACAGGGAGGAAGCCCGCCGGAACTGGATACAGCAAATTGGCTATTACGGGGTGCTGGGGGTGCTACTGCTCATTCTGTGTGTACTCCCTGCCGGCATGAGCCGTTCGGCATGGATGGCGGCTGCGGTATCCGGGCTTTGGGTATATGGTATGCATGTATCGGCCTGGGAGGTTTGCCGGAAGGCATGGCGGCAGCATCGGAATAAGTTGATAGTCTTGGTTGGGGGACTTCTTGTCTGCCTGATTCTATCCGGGGTGTTTCTTTTCCATCTAAAGAAAGACTCGGCCAATGGACGTTTGCTGATGTGGAAGATCAGCTGTCAGGCCATTGCCGAGCGACCGCTGACCGGATATGGCACAGGGCATTTTGCGGAAGCATACGGTGCGGCCCAGGAAGCTTATTTCGCACGGGGAGTCTATTCTCCGCAAGAGGAACTGGTAGCCGGCAGTCCGGAATACGCGTTCAATGAGTACTTACAAGTGGCAGTGCAATGGGGTATTCCGGCTCTTGCCGGTATCTTGTTGCTGATAGGCTTCTGCCTTTGGCGGGGAGTGAAGCTGAATCGTACGGGTATCTGTGGTGCTATTCTGTCGCTGATGGTGTTTGCATTCTCTTCATATCCGATGCAAATCCCCGCTTTTGTGGTGGCATTCGTTTTTCTGTTGTCTGCGGCAGTTATCACTCGTCCGCGGGAACTGTTCACATGGGCTGTGTTGATAGGTGTCTGGGGAGGATACTTGTGGCATGCCAACCGGTATGAGGAATGTCGAAATTGGAGTAAAGTCCGGATGTTATATCATTGCAATGCGTACAAAGAGGCGGCTGAAGGATATGCCGGACTTTATCCGGCATTGAACGACCGCGGTGCATTCCTGTTCGAGTACGGGCATTGCCTGCACAAAATGAAGGAATACGAAGCATCGAACCGGATCCTGGAAGAAGCCACCGTGTACAGTTGCGACCCGATGATACTGAACATCATCGGTAAAAACTATCAAGGTATGGGGCAGTATGACGAAGCGGAAGCCTGGCTGATACGTTCCACCCACCGGCTTCCCGGACGAATTTATCCGTACTATCTGTTGGCCAAGCTCTATGCCGAACCTGCGTACTGTTGGCCGGATAAAATGAAGGAAGCTGCCGAAGTGGTTCTGACCAAAGAACCCAAAGTGCAATCTACCGCTGTGCGGGAGATGCGTGAAGAGGTGCGGAAGTTATGCGATTGATTTATAAAATAATGGCACTCTATTATGTTATTGAAAGATAGTTTATTATATTTGCACCTGTTTCGATCATTTATCTGGTACCTATTACACATTCTTTCTTTTTTTTGTTTATCAATCTATTTCTATTTTTGCATTCATCACATTTATCCATATTACTAATTCTAATGACATGAAACAAAAAAAGAAACTGATTTCCAGCTTATGCCTCCTGCTCCTCGCGGGCGGGGCAAGTGCACAAAATGCTCCGGTACAGCTCAAAGTAGATGCTGCCGAACAAATTGCTACCGTGACCAAATGGTTCAACGGTACGAACATTGAAGACCTCAATAACCAGACTAATGGTGGAATCTTCAGCCAACTGCTTCATGGCGAGGCGTTCGAAGAAAACATCGATGTAGACTTCCTGAATCTGAAACGGGAAGACTATTCGAAGATTTATGTAGTCCTGGACGAGCGGAGAGTACCACATCTCATCACGCAATCGGATATCTACACACGTATCCAGTGGAACAACCAGTCCGATAAATACGACTTCAATTCCAAAGACATTTACGACACGAGCAGCTTCCGCTCTCCCCGTATCATTTCAGGGTGGTCGTTTCCCGGACGCTTCCTGGTGTTCGACTCTCTACCTGCTCCCATACAAAAGACCATGATGGAACGTATCAACGGAAACGAACAGGTATCCAAGTATTGGAGTAAGCTGACAGCAGGAAGCCCGCAGTACAAGTACGAGTTAGTGCGTGACGGAAAAGCTTATATAGGTCGGCAAACTCAAACGATTGATTTCCGGAGTGGAACGGGCGAGGTGGGGCTTACCAACCACGGTCTGTACCGGATGGGCATACACTTTGAACAAGGCAAACCGTACGATGGTATTCTGCGTATCAAGTCGTCCTCGCCCGGAACAGTGTATCTTTCGTTGCGTAACGAGGCTGGACAGGTCATTGCCGAAAAGCCTTGTACTTTGAAAGGCGACGGTACATACGAGAAAGTAACCTTCGAACTGACTCCCAATGCCGATGCCATCCGCGGAAGTTTCGGGATCTCGTTGAAGAACCCCGGCAAAGTAGAATTGGGGTTTGCTTTCCTTCAACCCGGCGAATGGGGTAGGGTAAAGGGCTTCCCGATCCGCAAGATGTTTACGGACGCATTGAAGAAGCAAGGTATTACCGCTTTCCGCTACAACGGTTCTATGGTGGATGTGGGTGCGGATACGTATCTGTACCGCTGGAAAAAGATGATCGGCCCGGTAGACGAACGCCGGGTAACCCTTCGTAGCGGGTTTAACCTCTATGCTACGCACAGCTTCGGATTTATGGAAATGTTACAGGCTGCCGAAGCCATCGACGCCACAGCCATCATCGGTATGTGCATGGACGAATCATACGAAGATATTCGTGACTTTGTAGAATATGTGAACGGATCGACCGATACAAAGTGGGGCGCTTTGCGTGCTCAGCACGGACATCCGGCACCTTACGGCCTGAAATATATCCAGGTGGACAACGAACGGCGTATCACCCGCGGCTATCTGGAATGTATGAAGAAGTTTGCGAAAGCTGCCTGGGAAGTCGATCCGGGAATGTCTATCATGACATCGCTCAACATCGGACGCGAAGGATATAAAAGAGGAACTCCTCAGTATGATCTTTCCTCCGAAATGGTGGGTTGGTTCATTGCCCAAGGTAAAGGCGACAAGCTGGCATGGGATCCGCACTACAGCGGATCGAGAAGTTTTGCCGACTCCAAGGAACTGTTTGAAAACGAAATGGGCGTCGTTATTCAACGCGAACTGGCCAAGGACTATCCGGGCTACAAGTTGAACCTGCACCCGATGGAAGAAAACGGTAGCCGTTGTGACTGGGATCGCGGTCTGGCACATGCCAGCAACTGGAACACCCTGCAACGTTACGGCGACTGCTTCCGCATGCTGGGTACGGCCAACACTTTCCAACCGCACGGCCTGCATTATATGTGG
Source organism: Bacteroides sp. (assembly GCA_031554505.1). Lineage (GTDB taxonomy): Bacteria > Bacteroidota > Bacteroidia > Bacteroidales > Bacteroidaceae > Bacteroides. The sequence goes on from JAVBVI010000117.1 coordinate 3,393, forward strand.
GATCAGGGACGCATCCATTATACATCCGAAGCCATTTGGTTCCAACCTTCGGCCCACATCGACGAGATGATGATGAAGACCTGGAAGCCCAATGTGGTGGCTACCACCAGCAGCGACGAAGCCCTCGACATCACCGCTAAAGTAAACGATGCGAAGACAGAGATGACTATCTACGTGGCCAATATGAGCGACCAGCCTCAGAAAGCCGTTCTGAACATCGACAACTTCCGGTTCGGTTCCAAGGCAGATGTCCAGACCATCGGTGGTTGCGAACTGACGGAATACAATACGTACGAGAACCAGAACAACGTGGTATTCAAACCTTCGAAGGTGACATTGGCCAAGAAGAACGCCAGCTATACCTTCCCGAAATACTCGTATACCGTTATAACATTGAAAAGATAGGCGAACGCCTCTCTTCATATCCTCGAAACGAGTGCCATAAGTTTATGGCACTCGTTTTATTTTTCTGATAATCAACATGTTGATTCTTTTCTATTCCACCTTGTTTGCTTGGTACCTATTTCCTGTTTTCTGGTTATTCTGTTTATAATCCTTTCTGTATTTTTGTTTCAGGAGCGAAGCAAAACGCCTCTTCTTTTATCTATTGAATCATGAAAAACAAGAATGCCGCTATGCAAACATCCACTCTGCTTTACGATCAACTGATTATTGACGCGTACATTGCCTACCGTCAGTCCATCATTCATTTCATCCAAATAAGGGTTGGCAATCAGGAGTTGGCAAAAGATTTGTCGCAAGATGTCTTTTTACGTCTGATGACCTATAAATCTATGCTTCGCGAAGACGCTATTCAGTCTATGATTTATACCATAGCCCGCAATCTGACCTATGATCACCTACGCCGTCATTATAAAAAGGTAGAAATACCTGCCTGTATCTACGAAGATTATATAATGGGCTCGAACGAGGTAGAAGAGAAACTCGAAATGAAGGAGCTTAGGATTCTCGAGAAAAGCAAACTCGCTACTTTACCCGCACAGCGCCGGAAGGTGTATGCGCTTCACCGTTTCCACGAAAAGAATACAGGTGAGATTTCCGGCATGCTGAACATCAGCCGCCGTACAGTGGAAAGCCATCTGCTGCTGGCCCGCCGGGAGATAAGAATGTATCTGAAGAAATGTATCTGATCCTAATACTTATTAAAAACAAACTTTGTATGCTTATGAAGAAAAGTACTAAGAACGAGGTTTGCCAAAACCTCCAGCCAGGAGAACAAGAACTCTTTTTATTACTAACGCCTCAAATTTAATTTTATGAAACATTTTAAGATGACACTTGGGTGCATACTGATGCTGTTGTTCTCGACAGTGGTTTATGCACAAAACAGAATCACAGGTAAGATTACCGATGCAAGCGGTGAATTGATCATCGGAGCCAGTGTACTGGTAAAAGGAACCACCAACGGTACTATCACCGATTTGGATGGTCAATTCACATTAAACAATGCCAGTGGGACTTTGGTTATATCGTACATCGGGTACGTAACGCAGGAAATAACCATTGGAAATAGAACAATTTTTAATGTGATACTGATAGAAGATGCCGAACTGCTCGACGAAGTTATTGTTGTAGGTTACGGTACGCAAAGAAAGGCCTCTCTGACAAGCGCTATTTCGCAGGTACGAGGTGAAGAAGTGTTTAAGGACAGGGGTATTAACAATGTATCGCTGGCTCTACAAGGTGAAATACCAGGTTTGGTTGTAACACGTTCCAGTACTCGCCCGGGTAGTGAAGGCGTAGCTATGAAGATTCGTGGTGATATATCCGTGAACGGGAATTCCAGTCCGTTGGTACTTATAGATGGAATGCCCGGCTCACTCGACGAACTCAATCAAATGGAACCAAATGACATCGAAAATATTTCTGTTCTGAAAGATGCTTCGGCGGCTATTTACGGCGCACGTTCGGCATCGGGCGTTATACTGATAACTACTAAACGCGGAAAGAAAGGCGCAGCAAAAATCACGTACAATGGTTCGTTCAGTACAACAATTGATGGTATCCGCCCGTCATTCACCAACAACGAGCAATGGTTGGATATGTGGTATGAGGCCCAGTATCGCGATGCCGAAGCCAGATTTCCTAATTTAAAAGGGCAGCCCTCCGAATTGATGAAGCAATTTGATTGGTGGATTTTCGGGAGTAGCCTGGGAGGACAAGATATAGACTCCGGGGATACTGTTCACCGGGAAGAATTGTGGAATAGAGTCCGCAACGGTGAAGAATTTACGCTGATAAACGGCACAAAAACGATTCACTACCAGCCAGGCAACTACATGATGGACGATTATTACGGACAGGCAACCTGGCACAAACACTCGGTAAGTGTTTCGGGTGGCGACGACAGGTTCGGCTACATGGCATCGTTGGGATTTGCCGATAGCCAGTCACAACTTAAATTGGCAGATGATGGTGAAAGGAAGTACAGTGCACGTCTGAATATGGACTATCAGGCAACACGCGCTTTGAAAATTGAAGCAGGCATGTCATTCGAAAAGCGAAATATCGCCTCACCGAGTACGGACGTTGGCGCCGGATGGACTGATCCGTGGTTCTGGCCCTGGTATACACCAAAGGGTAATTTCTACGACACTTTCAGTGGTAACCGAAATCCGGTAGGAGGTTTGGTGGGTGGAGGAGAAGTCAAAACCGGTTTCACCACTTCACGTATGAATATGAAAGCCATTTTAGACCTCTCCCGCTTTGTACAAGGGCTTTCACTGACAGGAAACGGTTCCTACAAATCTGTCAGGAGAAATACCCAAACATCGAAAATAAGAGTGCAATATTACGACTGGGCGGACAATATAACTGGGAACAAGCAGTCTCCCGGATCTTTGAGCGAACAACTGAGCGAATGGGAAAGTTCCACACTGAGCATACAGGCAAATTATCAACGAAGTTTCAGTAAAGTACACAATGTCTCGGCCATGGTAGCCATGTCTGCGGAGGAAGAGAGGAACAAGAGTGTAACAGCCTCCCGCAATTCAGGTCCTTTATATGCAGGCTCAGGATTGACTGATCTGAACGTGATGATCAGTGGCACCAATAACGGTGCCTCCGGCGGACAAAGTGAATGGGCATTCCTGTCTTACCTAACCCGTTTGAGTTATTCATACGCTGATAAATATCTGATTGAGTTTTTGGGGCGTCGCGACGGATCGTCCAAGCTATATCCCGATCAACGATTTAAGAACTTCTATTCGGCCTCGGGCGGATGGGTCCTCTCTCAGGAAAACTTCATGCAAAGTTTCTCCTGGCTTAATTTCCTGAAAGTTCGGTATAACTACGGTAAGACCGGTAGCATCGAAGGCATTGGCAATTACGAACGTTTTGCCACCATAGGTACCGGCACCTCCTGGTTCGGAACGACCTCGCTCTCTTCGCAACCCTCGCTGTCGCTCTCTGGCATGACAAGTTCGGATCGTACATGGGAGACGATTATCAGTCACAATGCCGGCTTAGACTTTACGTTGCTGAAGAACCGGCTTTCCGGAACGCTCGATCTGTTCTGGAAAACCAATAACGGAATGTTTATTCCTATTACCTATCCTGCTATTCTGGGTGCTACAGCTCCGAAAACAAACAATGGAAAGTTTGGTGTCAACGGATGGGAGTTTTCGCTCAATTGGCGCGATAAGATAGGCAACCTCAAATACAATATAGGTGGATATGTCAGCGACTCAAAAGCTAAAGTGCTCGAACTCGAAAACAATGAAAACGTCCCTAATGCAGGTAAAAATTCCAATCGCCTGATTGGAATGCCAAGAGATGCAATCTATGTTTATAATACAAACGGAATATTTCAAACGCAGGAGGAAGCTGATGCTTATTACGAAAAATACTACTGGGCAGATGCAGCACATTCAGGCCCTAAACCGAATAACATCCTCCCTGCACCCGCAACAACAGGTACTAACCGACTTCGTCCGGGTGCCCGCAAATTAGTCGATACAAACGGTGATGGAGCCATCACGCAAGACGACCTTGTGTATGCCGGCGATGCAGCACCGCATATTACCTTCGGTATTAAGGCGGGGTTGGAATGGAAGGGCATTGACTTTCAGGCATTTTTCCAGGGAGTAGGAAAGCAAGTAGTACTGCGTGGTGGGAATATTTTCGGGCCGTGGGTGACCAACTATACCATGCAAAACGCGTTGTATTACGGGAAGTTATGGGGTGATACACCGGTACCATACCCCGTTCCCCGGGAAGATGCCGATGGCAATGCTATTTACGACAAGGTATTCTTTGAAGCGAATCCCGATAGTGAATTTACCGTAGCTTCCCGTGATAATAATTTCAACCGTTTTAACTATCAAAACAAAGACGTCAGTGTGCAACGTTCACGTTACATTCGTCTGAAATCTCTGATTGTAGGTTATACTCTTCCACAAACATGGACCCAGAAAGCAGGAATCAGTAAATTGCGATTTTATTTCTCTGGAGACGATTTGTGGGAATGGACGCGCATTTCGGATGGTTTTGACCCGGAACACGGAGAACAGACCAATACTACGTTTCCTTTCAGCCGATTGATATCGTTTGGATTAGATGTTACATTTTAATCACTTAAATACAAAATACTTATGAAATCAATTCAGTATATAGTAGCCTTAGCAGCGGTATTATGCATCGCATTGACCTCATGCAGCGATTACTTGGAGCGGGAACCTTTATCGCAAGGTACGGAAGCCATTTTCTTCAAAACACCCGAGCATTTTGAACAGGCTGCTAATGCTTTGTACAACCTTGAGGGGTGGAAGGACTACAATGGGGGGAACCTGTTTTTCAGAGACGGAGGTACCGACATCTCTGGAGTGGGCAGTAATAACGGCGGCGGTTCTGCACCTCAGAGCAACTGGCGGTGGAACAGACCCTATCAATACATTCGCAACTGCAATATCCTGCTGGAAAAAGCAATAGAATATCAGAGCAACCAGTCGGAGATTGCCCCATGGGTCGGTACGGCATATTTCTTTCGTGCCTGGCAACATTTCTACTTGCTACAAACCTTTGGGGGTGTGCCTATCGCCGACCATACGTTGGATGTTAACGACCCAGTGGTGTACGGAGAGCGCAATAGTCGCTATGAAGTAATGAACCTCATCATTAACGACTTGAGGGCGGCTATACCTATGCTACCCGAAGAGAGAACTTTGGCGGAAGTGGACAAGGGCAAAGTCACTACAGAAGCAGCTAAATCCTTTTTGGCACGGGTACTACTCTACGAAGCTACCTGGGAAAAATATACACCCAACATTGGATATGACCTTGATGGAGACGGTACGACAACAGGAGCCGGCAAGGAAAAACCAGCCGGTTATCCGTCGGTGACCGACATGCTGACCGAGGCAAAAAGATGGGCGGGCGAAGTGATTGACGAGGCCGAAAGCGGTACGTTCGAAATATGGAATGAAGCCGATTCATTGAGTTACTACTATCTGTTCAACCTCGACGATAAGGGAGGCAACCTATGCAATCCTTACGGCAAAGGAAAAGCATCGAACAAAGAATTCATTTTTAGTGTCAAATATGACTTTGAGAACAAAGCCCCCAGTCTCAATCTTGGTCACACCGTTTACACACAGCAAGCAGGAAGTTTCGGTATGATTTTTGCCGACCAGTTTCTTTGCCACAATGGATTACCTATATTCATCAGTACCGATGGA
>JAVBVI010000059.1:0-20873 GCA_031554505.1 Bacteroides sp.
ACATCCACCCCATCCTTGCACAAACCAACACGTATCCTGACGGGGCCTCTACCACGGCCGCTACGCCTTTTTTTGACGGGCGCAACGCCTTTACTACAAACGCGAAGCCCCCGACAAAAAAACGCGTAGCGCCCGTTGAAGAGCCCCCTTCAATATACTTGTTGCTATCTGCAAGAATCTGTTTTATGTCTTTGAACGTGTATCTATTGGATGGGAGATGACAGCATTTGGTGGGAGATGGTGGTTGATTGGTGGTTGATAAACGGTAATTTATCTTGATCAACCACCAATGTATGTTTCTGTATCACAGCACATTGTTTCAATTTGGTGGTTGATGGTTGATTGATTCGATGTTTTTTTTGTGAGAGCGAAACCATTCGCCCAATAACCTTTACACATGGTTTTACTGGTGATCCCTGATTTATCTGTCTGGTAAACAGTGAATTGAGTTAATACGGTCGCTGTCGTAGCCATATAGCCATGAACCGGTCATATACCATATAGCCATCCTGCGTTTTATAGACAAGCTCCTTATCAATCAATTTTTAAATAGCAGTATTGATGCTGCTGGCAGCTTTCAACTTGTATTTTGCGATGAAACTTCCCGCGTTGATTTCTTTTACGCGTTTTTCTTTGGCAATGGCCTTTAATAGTTTAACATTATTACTAGAATAGCCAGCCAAGAGTATTTCATAGGCATATTCTGATTCAGATACAATCGCTGAAACAGCATAGTCAATCAACCTTGTATCGATACTTTGCTTATAGCTGTACAATCTATTAAGAATAGCTTGGATATACCAGGTATGCCCCTCGAACTGATTGTACAGATAGGAGAAAGTTCCTTTGTCTAAACCACGCCCTTGCTTCGTAAAGAAATTCGCGGCAAAACGGAAATACGTTTCCTGGTCAATCCGGTCGATGGAGATAATCTGGGTACTTTGATAGAACGGACGTTTGGCAGAGAAGAACATTTCCTGCATGACATGCTGTTTACTCCCGGAAAATATAAAGTTCACGTTGTTTAGAAATTGGATACGCGAACGGAGTAATGCTTCCACACCGTTTTCCGGATATTCGGCAATCTGCTGGAATTCGTCTATGGCGATATAGCATCTCTTTTCCGATGATCGCAGGTAGTCGAAGATTTCACCGAGAGTAGTTTGCTCGTTAGCCGGGGCTACGTCAATGGTTATCTGAGGAGTGCCTGTCAACTCGTCAAGAGTAAAAAGCGGTCGGCAACTTCTTATGAACCTGTTGATCCGGTTCATTGCTTTTTGCGGAGCGGAGTCAAGTTTACCGAGTACTGAACTTGCAAACAGTTGAATAAAATCACTGAGGTTCTGTGTGGAGTATACATCCATATAGAGCGTGACAATATCTGGCTCTTGTTCTTTCAACTGAAAAAACATTCTTTATCAATCCAGTCTTACCCATACGTCTGGGTGCTACCAATGTCAGGTCGCGCCCATTGTGGAGAGCATCGATCATTTTTTCAGTTTCCTGCTTCCTGTCACAGAGTATCAGAGTCGGACACGCAGGCTCCTGCCAATCACAGCAACATTAGAGGAAAAGAGAACTTCAAATAATATTTAAATTTAAACAAATAAGAATCATGGATGAAATAACCAACAAACTCAAGAGTCTGCGAATGCCCGGAATGGCAGGATGCTGGACCGCATTACAGGAAACAAGAAAGACGGATTCTCTCAGTTTCCGTGACGGGTTGCAGTTATTACTGCAAGCAGAGCGTGACGCGCGGAAAGAAAACCGTAACGCAAGGTTGATAAAGGAGGCCCGCTTCTGCTATCAGTCCAGCATCGAGGATATTGTCTTCGATGCCAGCCGTGGAGTGGAAAAGAACAAGGTCATGGGACTGGCAACCTGTGAGTATATCAATAAAGGAGTGCCTGTGCTGGTTACATGAGCGGCCGGGACGGGTAAAAGCTGGCTGGGTACGGCACTGGGATGTCAGGTTTGCTATGCGGATACCGGGTTGCCTACTTCAATATGCACAAACTTTTTGAACGTATCACCATGGCGCGCATTGAGAGTGCATTGCCTAAGTTCTTCGACCGGATAGCGCAAACAGACCTGCTTATATTGGACGACTTTGGAATGAAGGTGATGGAAGGGCAACAACTGCTCGACTTCATGGAACTTATTGAGGATAGGCACGCAAGAAAGGCAACCATTATTATCAGTCAGCTACTGGTAGCCGATTGGTATGATATATTGAAGTCAAACACGACTGCGGCAGATGCCATTTTGGATAGAATCGTGCATACGGCAATACGTTTTGAACTCAAAGGAGAGTCAATGAGAAAAAATAACTATGTTTGCAAAAAATGGCTGATTATGTGAAAAAGTGAACGTATATCACCGTTTTGGGTGGGTGGATATCAACCGTTTTTTCCATATGATGAAGTGTTAGTTGTGATTTGCTTTCAAATTAGTATCTTTGAACCACTGAATACATCTTTTCCGGAAAATACTACCTGAGCGCAGCGGTTGTGATTTGCTTTCAAATTAGTATCTTTGAACCACTGAATACATCGTTGTGTTCTTTGATCATCACCTCACCATCGTTGTGATTTGCTTTCAAATTAGTATCTTTGAACCATTGAATACATCAAGTCAGATGAACTTTCCAAATTGAAACAGGTTGTGATTTGCTTTCAAATTAGTATCTTTGAACCATTGAATACATCAAGGCTGTTTGGTGGCTTCATTGAAAGAGAGTTGTGATTTGCTTTCAAATTAGTATCTTTGAACCATTGAATACATCTTCATAACACTTCTTTACATAATAGTTAAAGTTGTGATTTGCTTTCAAATTAGTATCTTTGAACCATTGAATACATCGAGCGCACGAAATGGGACACAGCTCACGGAGTTGTGATTTGCTTTCAAATTAGTATCTTTGAACCATTGAATACATCTGTGGAGATGTACAAGCGCCTGCGAGAGCGTTGTGATTTGCTTTCAAATTAGTATCTTTGAACCATTGAATACATCACATCGGTAAACCGTTGCTATCTTCATAGCGTTGTGATTTGCTTTCAAATTAGTATCTTTGAACCATTGAATACATCACATATTCCCAGTACCACAGGTGTCAATCAGTTGTGATTTGCTTTCAAATTAGTATCTTTGAACCATTGAATACATCCCACACCGTCATGTTGAGTAACGTCATATCGTTGTGATTTGCTTTCAAATTAGTATCTTTGAACCATTGAATACATCCATGGTTCCATGCATCAATAGGCTCGTTGAGTTGTGATTTGCTTTCAAATTAGTATCTTTGAACCATTGAATACATCTCGAACTGGATGAGAAGAAGTTCTCCCAGAGTTGTGATTTGCTTTCAAATTAGTATCTTTGAACCATTGAATACATCAGAAATCTGAATATCCACATTAGTATCATGGTTGTGATTTGCTTTCAAATTAGTATCTTTGAACCATTGAATACATCTTTAAGGCTTAAATCTGGTACAACATGGTGGTTGTGATTTGCTTTCAAATTAGTATCTTTGAACCATTGAATACATCAACGCCTTTCCGTACCCGGGTGACGCTCCGTTGTGATTTGCTTTCAAATTAGTATCTTTGAACCATTGAATACATCCCTGACGTTTGGAGAGTTCCGGGCGGCTGTGTTGTGATTTGCTTTCAAATTAGTATCTTTGAACCATTGAATACATCTAGATGCAAGCCCTCCTGCACGGTAACTGGGTTGTGATTTGCTTTCAAATTAGTATCTTTGAACCATTGAATACATCTCAGATTATTTTGCATGAAGTACTTGGGGCGTTGTGATTTGCTTTCAAATTAGTATCTTTGAACCATTGAATACATCTGGCGGAGAAAATAATATTAGACGGATATAGTTGTGATTTGCTTTCAAATTAGTATCTTTGAACCATTGAATACATCATCATGATATAGATGAATGTTATTCTGATAGTTGTGATTTGCTTTCAAATTAGTATCTTTGAACCATTGAATACATCTGGTGAGCATCTTGAAGTCCTCTTCGATGAGTTGTGATTTGCTTTCAAATTAGTATCTTTGAACCATTGAATACATCTGAATGTGTGTAAGTGTCTATAAAACAGTTGGTTGTAGATGGGGTTGGGAAATAAAAAAGGAGCTGTATTCAATAAAAAATCCCGTTTATATTACGGGATTTTTTATTCTAAAATAGTTCTAACTGCTGTCCTGGTGTATTTACTATCTGTATCTTTTTTCCATAAAAAAGCTCAATATCCCCAAATTGTTTATCAGTTATACACATAATTCCAACTTGCCCATATTCAGGAAGAAAAGATTTAACTCTTTTTATATGTACTGTAGCATTCTCACTACTGGCACAATGACGTACATAAATTGAGAATTGGAACATGGTAAAACCGTCCTTCTGTAAGTTCTTTCTAAAATCAGCATAAGCTTTTTTATCTTTCTTTGTCTCTGTTGGCAAATCAAAAAGAACAAGTACCCACATAATACGATATTCACTAAATCGGTCCATTAACGTTCTGGATAATTGATACGGCGTAGCTCTCCATTAAAACATTTATACAATGATGCGGTTGTCTGTCCTACTGCAACCATCAGCGGGCTACGCTTTCCACCAATTTTCACTTCCAAGGTAGGGATAGTTAGCAAAGAAGCTTTCAGTTCCCTGGTTAGCACCAAATCAGTCCCATGAGACTGTACCAAGCCGTAAACCAACTCATCCACATAAGGACGATAAGGTTCCATTATGTCGTCAGCCAGACAGTAAGCATTATAGCGGTTATGGTGATGTATTCCTAAAGTTGGAAGCAATCCACTCGTTACTAATCCTCGAGCCACTATCGCACGAAGTATTGCATATCCGTAATTTAATAAATTATTAGGGGGAATACCTTCACGGTCACGAGTAAATCCCGCAATACCAGCAAAAAGTCCTTTCCAATAATAAGCTGCGGCACGCGCCTCTAAGTTATCAGGATCACCACTTTTTACATCATTCGCCCACACGCGCATGCATCCTATTTCCTCCTTTGTGCAACTACTTAAAACCGAAGCCTGATTATCAATCTTCGACTTCACCGTTTGCTGCCAGAGTTGTTTTTTCAATGGTAACGATGCGTCCAGTTGCTGACGAAAACGTTCATTTTGAGTAGTATTTCCATATAAAGGGAGCATTAACCCCACAGGTATACTCTTACTGTCACAAGTAATGACTGCACAATTATTCTCTAGTAGAGCTTCCAGCACACCGGAAGTGATGGTGATTTGCTTATGATCCAGTACAACGACACCAATGTCTTCTATTGGTTTCGTCACTTCAAATTGTTGTTTAAGATCATCTGGCAACGAACATTTTTTTTCTACTTCAGGCAGTTTTATTACCATCTGTGCATTTTTCAATGACAAGTATACCGGGGTGCCAAAATAAAGAGTCTTTTTTATCATTATTGCAGAGGTTTAATATTTCCCAAATAATCAATTCTGACCTTAAACGGCTTAAGTGAAGACAAAGCTTTCAAACTTTGCACATTAAAAAATCTTTTGCTCTTTTTTGAATTAACATCATCAGCTAATTTAGTTTCCAGATGGTGCCTAAACACTATATCAATTTGCCCACTGCTTGGTTTAAGTGAAAGCTTTTGTATTCGATACAAATGTTCACTAATTGATTTGTAATCATGAGTTTCAATAGCTATCCGTATGTCTTCTTCTGCCATCTCCAAAACAAACATTTCATTCTGTTGCATACTCAGTTCCAGTTCCAAATTGTCAGAAGGAAGTTGGGTTAAAAAACTTTGAGAATAAGCATCTTCTTTTGCAGATGTAACTCTATCCCAAACTTCATTTGTGTTTTTAATAACAACAGGTAAACCATATTTTTTGCGTTCCACAGCATGCCAGAAAGTACAAACATGTTCCGTCTTATTCCCTTCTTTATCCACATAAATGGCTATATGATGATTATTGCCAGGTTTTACAAATCCTATTTCATTATAATTATTGTCCTTCTTTACAGGAACAACAGCAGATAATCCCGTAAAACAACGAACAGAATGAATAGGACGTTTCAAGCCCTCATCTTCATACCATTTCAAGGTCCTCTCGCCTTTTTCTACATCTTTGAAGGCTTCTTTATGTTTACCTCCAAATTTATTCAATCGATTTTGAAGAATTTCTTTAATTCTTCCATCAATCACTTTGTCTGTTTTGTTAAAATCTGTATTAACAGAGTACTTTATTACAATTTCTTCTTTAAAACAAGTGCCATATCCCAATGTCTTGGATTTTTCTGCATCTAAGTAAATAGGGTCTTGTTTGAGTGAAGCGAGTGCTTTTTGGGGGGTGTTTTGATATTTCGCCAAATGTTGTTCTACCAATGCTTTAATATATGGCTTAAAAATCAAAGATGGATTATGAAATAAATACTTTAAAGGTTTGTTTCTCTCAATAACTCTGATTTTTCCATAAACGCTTGCTTCGCTTAATGCCCCTCTCGGTATAATAACACCCTTTTGTGCCACTTTCTTATTCCCTCGTTTCCCTATTTTTCGTTTCCCAATTACAGCTACTTTTTTCCCCGATTTAAAAGAAATCAAAATTTCCTCTACCGCTTTTTCAACATCACTTACAGCGATTGGACATTGTGATACTATGTATTTTTCCAATAGGGAAAGTTTTTCTTTATATTGTTCGGTTCGTTTCTCTATTTCCCACTGCATATCTTCACGTGTTTTGTTTGAACTTAGCGTATTAAAACGTTGGATGAAGCCTTGTTTTGTGCAAGCAATGGTAAGTGCATCAACAGCATGATGACGGTGGTCGTCACGTTTTGTCCAATCCTTGATAACTTCTTTTGAATGCATTCTTTTACCGTGTTCGCTTGTCCATTCTGTTTTTTCTGTTAATCCCAACTCCCTGTATTTAGGCATTTGAAGACTCATTGTGACCTCATCCCATCCCCATAAATGACGCAACTCTGCCGTTACTGTCCCACTTGTACTCCAAACATTATAGCAAATCGTTTGTAGAATCTCCCTTGCCTTTTTAGCGATATATTGGCTTTCACGTAATTGGCGGTTAATAAAATCATTGGGTATTTTGTCTTCCGACATCAACAATTTATCTCGTTTAGCCTTGCTTATTATTTTATCAGCAAATAGTTTATTTACTCTCTCAACATAAGCTTCAAACTCTTGTTCTGTTTTTGATTTCATAAAATCATAAGCCGTCATATCGTTTTTATTGGAATTACAACGGCGATGTGCAAGCGTTTTATTACTTTGTGAGTCATCGAAAAGTTTTGATTTAGGAATAATATGTTCTATATCAACATCTTCTCCTTTTATTGCCTCTGTAATTGTAATTGGTTGCCCACAATAAATACAAATTGCATTGAGCTTTTTATCTTGATTATCAATTTCTTCATATAAACGCCATTTTAAAATATTATTTCTAGTGGCTCGCAAACCATATTCAGCAAGACGTTTTTCTATATTTTCATTTTCACGTTGACGTTTATTTATAGCTTTGTCAGCATCATTTCGTTCTTCTTTGCTCTGTTTTAATTCTCGTGCTAATTCTATGCGTATTTCATCGGGTCTCCCATACTTATCAATAATGGCATTGACCAAATGAATCATTTGATTAAGGATTTTTTCTACTATTGGTTGACGCAATGAATTTTTTTCTATTGGCTTTAACTTATCAAGCAATGTGCGTTCGAGATTTTCGCTTCTCGTCAAAGAGTTAGAATGATTATAGCCAGCATAACTCATAGCTTCATTATACATATCCCCCTCCATCAAATATGGCAATATCTTGCGAATAACTTTAGCCGATTTATTCCCAAAAGCATATTTGTTAAAATCAATTGTCGCAAGTTTATCCGCGGTTTCAATATCTATATTAAAACGCTTTTGTAAAGCAGCGCTACATTCTTGTGCGTCATTAATGGAATAAATCGTGTGCCATAGCTGATAAAACGGTTCATATTCAACCGCTGTATCAATATATTTAATAATCTTTTCACCCAAAATCTCGCCTGTTTCCTTTGCATATAAATAACAAGGCATATCCGTTTCAACCGTATTCAGGTTAAACTGAAACAGATTCTTATACATTCCGTTTCTATCTAAGATACTCGTTATGGCATTTTTAGTAATATTTCCTTGAAGTCCTTTTTCTAACTGTTTCGAAATTGTGTATTCTTTTTTACTTTTATTTATTATCTTGAATAAATCTGTAGTTGTCAGTTTTTCGTGATTATCCAAATGCTCAAAAATTCTCTGTTTCTCTTCCAGTGTTAATTCTACTGTTTCACCAAACTTCGAACTCAATTTGATGTTGTTTATATTTTCCCAGATTTTGGCAAGTTGAAACAAAGGAGAACTTTTGGGAGCGACCTTTGGGCCTACAAAAAAAACTTTTCCTTCCTTCTTTACCGAAAAGCCTTCAAACTCACATACGGCAACTAATCCTTTTTGCGATCTCAACGGACGCTGATAATAGATAATTTCATTACGGATCTTGGAAATAAGTTCATCTGTTAGACCTAAAGATTCCTTTTGTTTTGAACAAATAGCATCAAATTCTTCTACGTACGCCTCACGTGGAAAAACATTCTCTTTTACCCGAAAATATTCGTCTTTTTTCAATTCTTCATGAAAATACTGCCCGATTGTAAATCTCAAATCTTTGATTATGTCATAACGGCTCTTTACCTCTTTTACATATTCAGTATCTTTTTTACCTGAATTAGCATCACTTCGACTGCTTTTATAGCCACGCTTTTGATTGAACCAAAGCAGTAGTCGCCCCAATTCTTGTATCGATATATTTTCTGTAACAGCTTTACTACGTAATTCCCAAAGGTGCATTTTGGGAGTTTTTTTCAATTCCTCATTAGGCATCATATCATTTTTAACAAGCGTATCAATAAGAAATCTTCGCCTTAATTGATAACGGTCATAACCTTTTCGAACTATACGCGCTTTGGTTCGTTGTGCATTACGACTTTCACCTGTTCCTTTTGCGAAATCTTGTCCTTCAGTTCCATCGTAAGGAACAATGCGACTTCCTAATGCAACGATTGTTACAGTATCGTCTTTTTCTTCAGTAATAGCCCAGCCAATAGAAGCTGCACCTAAGTCTAATCCTAATATTTTTTTCATTGCATGTTTTATTTTTATTTTCCCCAAATTTATAAATATTTTATTGAAAAGTATTGTATTTCCCATTTTTTTATTTAGTTTTGCATAACTAATTTGAAGCAAATCACAATAAGGATTATTCCGTTGTGAAAACATTTAGGGCGGGGAAACTCGTCCTTTTTTTGTCACTATTGATCGACTAATTATGGATACGACACCTTTGCCATGGTGCCCTGTTCTTTGGAGAACGACTATGAGAGGATATTTAACTACTATGTCAACAGAAGTACAATGCGTAAGCTGAAATATGTAAGGCAAAATTGAAAGCATTTAGGACGCAATTTGGAGGTGCCAATATTAATATTTCTTGTTTAGGGTGAACAATGTATATGAGTAAACAAAATAGTGGGGCATTAAGCTATATTAATCCCCAAAGATTTAAACTTGATTCAATTATTTCGTGTGAAAACAGTTAGATTGGTTGGCTTTATTTTATAGTTCTGCAAGTATCCTAATTAATAGGTACCCCGAAGATCATTCGGGTTCCTGCGGTGTATGTCTCGTCTATACGGAGATAGCCGTTCATTCTTTCTGCAATGACTTTGCAGACGGGTAAGCCCAAACCTGTCCCCTGTGTAAACTCATCCACTTTGAAGAAGCGTTCGAAGATCTGTTCCCGTTGTTGGGCCGGAATGCCGATACCTGTATCTGTGATGATGAAACGGAGTTCTTTTTCTTTTTCAATTTCGTAGGCGAGCGTGATTTGCCCTGCAGAGGTGAACTTGGCGGCGTTGCTGAGCAGGTTGCCTAATACCTGCGTGACACGTTCTGAATTAGTGTTTACCACCAGTTTGGTACAAGCCGGTTGAAAAAGTAGTTCGACTCCTGCTGTAAGGATGGGGCGGACAGTTTCTATACATTCCCGGCAGCAATCATTGACTTCCATCGGGGCGTTTTTCAATACCAGGTTGGCTTCGTCGAGTTCAGAGAGGTCGAGAATGTCGCTGATGAGCTTCAGTAACAATTGACTGTTCAGATCGATCAGGGAGGCAAATTGCTGCACCTCTTCATTCTCGCCATCGAAGAGGTCGGCCAGAACCGCAGAGAAGCCGACAATCGAATTGAGCGGCGTACGTATCTCGTGCGACATGTTTTGGATAAACAGCGTTTTCAACAGGTTGCTCTGTTCGGCTATCTCCTTCGCTTTACGCAGCTCTTCATCCGCCTTGGTGAGTTCCTGATTTTGCTTATCGAGTTCGTTTCTCGATTTCTTGAGCTTCAGGTTCATCCGGCCTTGATAATAGAGGAATAAGATAAAAATGACTAGAATAGCTATTAAAAACAAAAGAATGATGCGGGTGTTTTGCAGTTGTTTTTCCTTGGAAATTTCTACCAATTCCTGCTTTTCGGCATTCAGTTTATGCATGTTGAGCAAGGTGGCAAATTCACCGGTCGCTATTTCCTCATTCTCTTCCTTCTCTTTTTTAAGTTCCTCGAAATAGCTACGGTATAATTCCCCGGCTTCTTCTTTCCGATTCATCTCCCAGAAGATGTCTCCTTTGGTTTTCAGCAGGCCGCTTACGGTGACGGTTTCTCCTTTCCTTTGTAATTCTTTTTTAAATAGCTCCAATGCCTGTAGAGCACTGTCGAACTTCTTAGCTTTACGGTAATAAGTGATCTCTACTTCGTACAGATAGCTGATGTGCCTTTTCAGTGCAGGATCTTTGGCGTATATCCGACGGCATTCTTGGAGGTCTTTATCGGCTTCTTCTAACTCGTTTTCTGCGATGTGAAGAGTTGCATGGGCCAGTCTGGCTGTTACTTGATGGTAAGAAGTCTGAGCGGTGGCAATAGCTTTCCGGATCAGTTCGTTCGCCTCTTCGTACTTACCTTTGATTATCAGAATGCTGGCGGCGTCGCTGTATTTCAGGGATATATTGGGTCTATTGAGGTTGTATTTCTCGAAAATCTCGATCTCTTTCAACAGGAACTCCAGACATTTATCCGGAAGTTGTTTGGCGCTGTATATGTTACTCATACAACCGTAGCAGTCGGCAATTCCTTCCTTGTAATCTTCTGCTTCGGCTTCTTTCAGCATCTTGTTTGTTTCGACGAGGGCGATGTTGTATTTGCCCGACCGGATGTATTGGTTGACAAGCCTGGCCGACCAGACGAAGTAATAATACTCTGGCAACTGGGAACTTTTGGCAAATGCTTTAATACGATCCACCCAGACAATGATACTGTCCATATCATTGTCCTCTCCATTGTAATAATAATGATCCAGTTTGCTGCGCAGTGCTGCTGCCTGCATCTGCGGATTTCCTGCTTTTGCAGCCAGGTCGAAGAGGGTGTCGGAAAGTGCCAACACAGCAGGACTGGCTGGGTCTGCCAGACATCGCTGTTGATAATGCACTATCAAACTGTCCAATGAGCTTATTGGTTCATTCTGTGCAAATAATTTCCCCCAGATAATAGTAGTAAATAAGAAACTTATGAAAACGATATATCTTAACATTCTATTTCTGTAAAATGTGCTAGACTAATAAAAACCGACCAAAGTTAATGCATTTTTTTAATATAGTATATACATTTTCCCGATTTAAATTGAATCTCAAATTATGTATAAAAAAAAGAGCAACTACCTCCCGGCACCTGCTCTCCACAAACTTAAAACAACCAACAAAAGAAAATAGCGATTGATCAGCTATCGTCCATCGTTTTCTTGTACACTATTATCGTATGAATAAAAGTTCTCTGTATTTCGGTAATGTCCACATCTGGTCGTCCACGATGAGTTCCAGCTTATCGATGTGATAGCGGATTTCTTCCAACATCGGAGCGATGGTGTCGTGGTAAGTGATGGCCTTTTCACGTTCGCACTCGATCTTGTTGGCTACCTTGCGAGCTTCCACCATGGCATCCACATGTTCTTTGATGTAGGCGGTGCGGTCGGCAATTTCCTCGATCAGTTCTACGTTGCGGATGGACATCTTGTCGGCTCTGTCGGCCGGTACGATGGAACGCATTTTGTACACATTGTTGATGAGGTCCGTCTGGTACTGCGTGGCCACCGGGATGATGTGGTTCATGGCCAGGTCGCCCAGTACGCGGGCTTCGATCTGGATTTTTTTGGTGTACATGTCCCACTTCACTTCGTTGCGGGCTTCTAGTTCCTTCTTCGTCATCACACCGACGCCTTCGAACATGGCAATGGTCTCGGGTTTCAGGTAGTTGTCGAAGATCAACGGAACACTCGTTTCGCAGTCCAGTCCGCGCTTGGCTGCTTCTTCCTTCCAGGCGTCGCAATAACCGTTGCCGTCGAAGTGAATGGGCTTACACTCGCGGATGTAGCCGCGGAGGATGGCCAGGATGGCCGACAGCTTCGGCTCACCTTCGTCGATCAGCGCATCGACATCGTGCTTGAATTTCTTCAACTGCTCGGCTACGGCACTATTCAAGGCAATCATGGCGCTGGCACAGTTGGCCTGCGAGCCAATGGCACGGAATTCGAAGCGGTTGCCGGTGAAGGCGAACGGCGAGGTGCGGTTACGGTCGGTGTTGTCGAGCAACAGTTCGGGGATATGGGGAATGCCCAACTTCATGCCCTGCTTACCGCTGAGACTCAGCAGGTCGTCTATGGTGCTCTCTTCGATATGTTCCAACACCTGCGTGAGTTGCTTGCCCAGGAAAGAAGAGATGATGGCGGGAGGTGCTTCGTTCGCACCCAGACGATGAGCGTTGGTGGCACTGGAGATGCTGGCTTTGAGCAATCCGTTGTGATGATAAACGGCCATCAGGGTGTTGACGATGAAGGTGAGGAAGCGCAGGTTATCTTCCGGAGTCTTGCCCGGAGCCATGAGTAGGATGCCGGTGTCGGTACCGAGCGACCAGTTGTTGTGCTTGCCCGATCCGTTGATGCCCTTGAATGGTTTTTCGTGCAGCAGTACCCGAAAGCCGTGGCGGCGCGATACTTTGCGCATGAGCGACATGATGAGCAGGTTGTGGTCATTGGCCAGGTTGCACTCTTCGTAGATGGGGGCCAGCTCGAACTGGTTGGGCGCTACCTCGTTGTGGCGGGTCTTCAAGGGGATGCCGAGCTTGAGGGCTTCGATCTCCAGGTCTTTCATGAAGGAGGCTACGCGGGTGGGGATGGCGCCGAAGTAATGGTCTTCCAACTGCTGGTTCTTGGCGCTATCGTGTCCCATCAGGGTGCGTCCGGTGAGGAGCAGGTCGGGACGGGCAGCGTACAATCCCTGGTCAACGAGGAAGTATTCCTGTTCCCAACCGAGGTAGGCTACTACCTTCTTCACGTCGGGGTTGAAATAGCGGCACACTTCGACGGCAGCTTTGTCCACGGCACGCAGGGCTTTGAGCAGCGGTGCTTTGTAGTCGAGCGACTCGCCGGTATAAGAGATGAACACGGTAGGGATGCACAATGTATCGTCTACGATGAAAGCGGGAGAGGAGGGGTCCCAGGCCGAGTAGCCACGGGCTTCGAATGTATTGCGGATACCGCCGCTGGGGAAGGACGAGGCATCGGGCTCCTGCTGTACGAGGAGTTTACCGGTGAACTCTTCCAGCATACCGCCTTTACCGTCGTGTTCCACGAATGCATCGTGCTTCTCGGCGGTTCCTTCGGTGAGCGGAGCAAACCAGTGGGTGTAATGGGTGACGCCCATCTCGGTTGCCCATTTCTGCATGCCGGCAGCTACTTCATTGGCGATGCTGCGGTCCAGAAAGGCGCCGTTGTCAATGGCATCGATCAGCTTCTGATACACCTTGCTGGGCAGGTACTTAAACATCTTCTCCTTGTTGAACACGTACTTGGCGAAATACTCCGATGGACGTTCCTGAGGAGGGGGCACTTCGACAGCTTTCTTCTTGAAGGCTGTTTCTACTACTCTGAATCTTAATTTGGACATAATTCCTGAATTAGTAATTGGTTTAAAATTGGTTGGTTATCTCACTTATTGCTTAGAAACTTCAAAATGTCATTCCGAAGACGAAATACGCTTGATCTTCGTAGGGGTTCATGGTGACTTTGGCGAAGACCGGCAGTGCGAAGGCATCGGTGATCTGAAGGTCACGGTCGGCCCGGAGACCGATGTTGGTCACGTTGAACTTGTTCGAGTAAGCACCTTCCCACGGGGTGAATCCCACTTCGGCAGCGAAGTCTGTTCCGCCCAGTTTGAAGGGGGCTTTGGCTTCGATGTAGGTGGAGTAGGCGCGGTCGCCATTGGCTTTCTTAGCATCCGCTCCGGCGAAGTTGGTGTTCCAACTCAGTGCCAGCGGGCCGAAATCATAGGCCAGTGTGGCTTCGAATACATGGGCAGTGTTGTTGGCCTGGTAGTCGAAATACCGGTTGGATACGCCGTTCGTCTGGTTAAACCAGTAGTCGGTGACTGCCACCGTGAGTCCGCCGGTGTTGTATCCCAGTGTGAAGTCCAGCTCCTTGGTGTCCGTACTTTCGAACCCAACGGAGCCCCAGGCTGTCAGCGAGAAACCGCTTCGGGCTACCGAGAGGGTGGGCTGTATGCTTACACCCCCACAATCGGTTCCGCGCCAGATGTAACCGCTGACCAGGTCGGCGCCTACGTTGACTTCGGTTTTCTCCTGTGCTACAACAGGCAGTGTTGCCAAACTTCCTAATAATGTTATCGCTACTTGTCTACAAATACTCTTTGTCGTTCTCATATTTTTTTTTTACCGTTAAAAATGAATACTCGTGCGGTGGTTGTACATCCCACCTTTTATTATATAGCGCGCCATATTATCAGGATCGTTCAAGTCTTTTCGTGTAGGTCGGGTGGCGGTGGAACGGTTTATAGCCAGTTCCTGATTCGCCGCATGGCTTCGATACAGTCGTTCCGCTCGCCGAATGCCGTGAGGCGGATGTATCCTTCGCCACTGGGACCGAATCCCACTCCCGGCGTGCTCACCACATTGGCTTCGTAGAGCATCTGGTCGAAGAACCGCCAGGAAGTGAGGTTGTGGGGCGTCTTCACCCACAGGTAAGGAGCGTTCGCCCCTCCGAATACTTTCAGACCGGTACTTTCCAGTCCTTCTTTCATCATCCGGGCATTGGTCATATAGTAATCGATCGTCGTCTGTATCTGCTCCCTTCCGGCAGGTGTGTAGATGGCCTCGGCCGCCCGTTGGGTGATGTACGACGTTCCGTTGAATTTGGTGCACTGCCGGCGGTTCCACAGTTTGCTCAGCGGGATGCGTTCGCCTTCGAGCGTACTGGCGGTCAGTTCCTTCGGTACCACCGTGTATCCGCATCGTACGCCTGTAAATCCGGCTGTCTTCGAGAAACTGCGGAACTCGATGGCGCATTTCTTTGCCCCCTTGATTTCGTAGATGGAGTGGGGGACTTCCGGGTCCTGTATGTAAGCCTCGTAGGCTGCGTCGAACAGGATCAGTGTATCATTGGCCAGCGCGTAATCCACCCATTTCTTCAGCTCCGCTTTTGTCAGCGTAGTCCCCGTAGGGTTGTTGGGATAGCAGAGGTAGATGATGTCGATACGCTTCTCCGGTATCTGCGGGATGAACTTGTTCTCGATGGTGCAAGGCATGTAAGTGACGTTGCTCCACTTACCTCCTTCTCCCAATACTCCGGCTCGTCCGCACATCACATTGCTGTCTATGTACACCGGATAGATGGGGTCGGTGACTCCGATGCTATTATCGTGCCGCAGAATGTCGCCGATATTTCCCGTGTCGCTTTTTGCCCCGTCGTTTACGAATACCTCCGACGGGCTGAACTGTATACCCCGACTGGTGAAATCGTTCCGTATGATGGTGTCGATGAGGAAATCGTATCCTTGCTCCGGTCCGTATCCCCGGAAGGTGCTTTTGACTGCCATCTCTTCCACTGCCTTGTGCATGGCTTCGATGCATACCGGCGGGAGTGGCTGTGTGACATCCCCGATGCCTAGCCGTATGAGCTGCTTCTTGGGGAATGTGACCTTGAAGGTGTTTACTCTCTTGGCAATGTCCGAGAATAAATAGCTACCCGGTAACTTCAGAAAATGTTCGTTTACTAATGCCATCTTGTTGCTGTTTTAAGTTTCTGGTTATATATAAAAAGGTGTCATTGACTATGAATCGGTTCAGTCGTTCCACTCCAGGGTTCCGTCGAAGACTTTCACGGCCGGTCCCGTCATCAGCAGATGTCCGGTAGTAGTGTCCCATTCGATGGTCAGCTTCCCGCCATCCATGAGGATATCCACTCGTCTTCCCGTGCGTCCGGTCAGGGCGGCTACTGCCGCGGTGGCACAAGCCCCTGTTCCGCAAGCCTGAGTGATGCCCGAGCCCCGTTCCCATACCCGCATCCGGATTTCATTGTCGCCGGTAATCTGGGCGAACTCCACGTTGATACGTCCCGGGAATAGCGGATGGCATTCCAGACGTGGCCCGATGACGGGTAGGTTGATCTGCCGGATATCGTCGACGAAAGTCACCAGGTGAGGATTGCCCATGGAAATCTGTATCGAATCGAACGGGAATTCACCGGTGTAGTCCACCGGAATAGCTTCTGTAGGAGCACCCATGTCCACTGTTACCGCTGTTACCTGATCGCCAGACAGGTGTAGCTTCAACGCTTTGATGCCCGAGAGCGTCTCCAACGTGATCTCCTGCTTTTGGATCAGTCCGCACTCGTATACATATTTCCCGATGCACCGGCTGGCATTTCCGCACATCATGGCTTCCGAACCGTCGGCGTTGAAAATGCGCATGCTAAAGTCGGCCTTGTCCGACGGACCAATCAATACCAATCCATCGCTTCCTATCCCTGTGTGTGGTGCGCTCCATTCGATCGCCGCTTTCTCCGGATGAGCTATGGCGAACCGGTGCGTATCTACATAGATATAGTCGTTGCCGGCTCCATGCATTTTGGTGAATAATATATGATTTGTCATTATGATGTTTAAGTTATTGTTTAATATTTCTATTTGCTTTAATTTTCTGCAAATATACGACAATATGATTTTGTTTAGTTTAAAACAATGACTAAAATCTATTTTATTTTAGTTAAACTTTCAATAAGATAGGGAAGCGCAAGGTTCTTGTTTTAAATTAAAACTAAAATTGGGAAATATTTGTTCGGATTATAATTAACTACTTTAAAGTAGGTTGCGGGAGAATAAATAGACTTTAATATAGTCAGGTGAAACGAAGTTTCTTTGCAAAAAAGTGTAGTAAACTCTTGCAGAATTGCTAAAAAGGGCTACCTTTGCATCCGCAATCGAGAGAGATGCTGGTCTAAAACTATTTTGGTGCGTTAGTTCAGTTGGTTAGAATACCTGCCTGTCACGCAGGGGGTCACGGGTTCGAGTCCCGTACGCACCGCAATCTTAAATAGCAATTTAAAGTAAAGCTCTGAAGTTCAAGTACTTCAGGGTTTTTTTGTTTTCAGTCCATTTTGCAAAATATGGCTGAATATAGCCGTAACAGCTGGATTATACGTTGGACTTTTTGCCCCTATGAAAAGTCCAACGATTTTTCCCAAATTTCGCTGATTTGCAGCGTTTTGCAAAGATATGCTTGGAACGAGTTATCTAACTTTGTGCCACTAAAAAATTATCATTTATGGGAACTGAAAAGAAACGGAGTACACTGAATGTACTCTTTTACATCAAGAAACAAAAGTTGCTGAAAAACGGCGAAGCACCAATTTGCATGCGTATTACTGTAATAAATCCGCCAAGACACATTCTTGCATATTAAGGCGGCATAGAGCAAAAAAACAACTGTAAATGTCAATAGAAAGGATGATGCAAATATGAATAGAAAATGACCCCCAATATGCCACGAGTGTATAGCATGGGTGCATCTTGCTTTCCAAGCTGACGTAGGTGGAAAATAAAAGTCGGCGATGTAATAGCCGACAAACTGTATGGCTAATATCTTTTCCATTCTTGTTTATTGAAAGTGATGAGTGACTTACTTGCTATATAAAAAGCCAAAAGAGCCTTACGGATAAAGGCTCTTTTGGACAGTTTGAAATTCAGTTACCGTTTATCTAACACGCCGAACTCCGCCCATTGAGAGGTATCAAAATTTTGCTTCACGACTTTCTTAATTTCTATGATATCAGCTTTGGTGCGTAACAAGTTTATCATCATGGCTCGTTTTTTTTCTTTAACTTCAGTTTTGAGCTTGTCTATCTCGTCGTTCTGTTTGTTGATGACAGCCAAATCTTCTTTCAACTTATTAAGTTGCACCTCGTTAATGCCTTTTCCTTGGAGCAGGCTAAATTTGTTTTTCATTCCGCTTACTATTTCATTAAAGCGGATTACTTGATCCTTGATTACTTTCGACATAATTTCTTGATTTAATTTATCTATTCATTCGACATTACAAATTTCGTCATTTTTAGGCATTCTTCCCGTGCCTTTTTTAGTTCTAAATTTGCCGTTTTGTCCATTCAAGCACATGCTAAACGCCCAAAGTAGACCTCAAAATATGATAAAACAGAAATATCAAATCACTCCTCCGCCTAGTGCCTTGTAGAGATTGATTTGCCCTTGTATTCCTTCGTACCAATCTGATATATACATCAACTTGGATTGAAGCAATGTACTTTGAGCCATTAGAACTTCCATATAAGTATTAGAACTATGCTTCATCAACTCGATGCTGTTCACTAACGCCGTTTCGTTGGCTTGTACTTGCTTTTGGCGTAGAACGAGTTTATTTCTGCTTGTTTCACAGAGCAATAGGGCATCATTGACTTCCGAGCCTGCCACCAAGAGCGTTTTCTCGAATGCCAGAAGAGATTGTTCGTATTGCAGTTTCGCTATCTTGAGATTGGCTCTATTAACTCCACGGCTGAATAGCGGTTGTGTGAGCGAACCGATGGCCGATAGGAGCATACTTCCCGGGTTAGAAATAATGCCTGTATTATTGGTCCACCCTGCACTTCCTCCCAATACAATAGATGGATAGAAAGCCGAACGTGCCACATTTATGCTATAAAAACTACCTCGTAATGCATATTCGGCTTCTTTTACATCCGGACGGTTGGCCAAAGCATCCAAAGAAATGGCATCAGTAATATCCAGATTGAGCGATGCATTCAAGTCAAGAGCCGAGCGAGGTATAACATGAGGCGTTTCGTTTATCAATAAAGCAATTGCATTTTCCATCGTTTGTATCTCTCTCTTCAAATCATTTTCAGATGCCATTACCTGATAATAATCTGCTGTTGCTTGATTAACAGCCGCTTCGGTTTGCATTCCAGCCTCTTTCATAGCTGTCATAATTTCCAGGTTCTTTCGTTGAAGATCAATACTGTTGCGTGTTATTTGCAGTTGTTCATCCAACATAATGAGCGTGTAATAACTGTTGGCTATGGCTGCCACGAGTTGGGTTTGCACCATTTTGGCATATTCGTTGCTCTGCATCATTACCGAACGAGCCTGCTCTTTGCTGTTTCTCAATCTGCCGGACAAGTCTATTTCCCATTGCATGGTAAGCGGAAGATTGTATGAGTGAACTGTTTTCTCCCCTTCAACTTTAGTAATACTTCCTTCGGGAGAAAGAGCTAAAGAAGGTAGGTATGCCAGTTTAGAAACACGTAAGCCAGCCTTTGCCTGTTCCATATTTAAATGGGCTATTTGTAAATCGCTATTGGAAGCAATCCCTCTCTCAATTAATTGTTGTAACAATACATCAGGGAACATCTCTTTCCAAGAGCGTATCTCAATCAAGGTGTCTTGCGCTTCGACGTTGTATCCACATGCGTTATCAATCTTGATTTCCGGTGTTTGGTGGCTCCTGTACGTGTAACAACTGGAAAACAGGGACAGGGTAAGTAGGGTAAATATTAGCTGTTTCATTCGGTACTCTTTTTATTTTCGGAATATTCCTTTATTAGTTTTAATTCGTTGATGATTAACGGGTCTGTTGACTCTTTGAATACAATTGGTTTTACCTTTTCTTGTAATGCCTGGAAGATGATGAACAAAGTGGGCACAACCAATAACAAGCCCAGAGAACCTACAAGCATACCGCCTACTGTTCCGATACCGATAGTTCGGCTACCATTGGCTCCAACTCCAGAGGCAAAGACCAATGGAAGCATACCAAAGATCATGGCTAAAGATGTCATCAGCACAGGACGCAAACGCATCTTTGCTGCGAA
Organism: Bacteroides sp.; assembly: GCA_031554505.1. Taxonomy (GTDB): domain Bacteria; phylum Bacteroidota; class Bacteroidia; order Bacteroidales; family Bacteroidaceae; genus Bacteroides. The sequence continues at coordinate 20,325 of JAVBVI010000059.1, forward strand.
AAAGGCCGACTGTTTAAGTGACATACCTGCCTGACGACATTGTGTTGCATATTCAGTCAAAAGAATAGACGTTTTGGACAGTAGTCCGATAAGCATAATCAAACCAACTTGCAAATAGATATTATTCTCAATTCCAAATAGTTTGGCAAACAGAAAACTGCCAAACAGGCCAAATGGGATAGAAAGAATTACGGCAAGCGGGATAAATAAGCTTTCGTATAGCGCAACCATGATCAGATACACAAATACAATACAGATCACGAATATTACGGTTGTATTATTTCCGCTTCGACTCTGTTCGCGCGTAATGCCACTAAAGTCTACAGAGTAACCTAACGGGAGTTCTTTATCCGCTACTTCCTTGATTGCGTCGATTGCAGCACCCGAGCTGTATCCCGGTGCATAGTTACCATTTACACCCATGCTGCTATACATGTTAAAACGATTCAATACCATCGGACGATATTCCTTAGTCAGGGTAACAAACTGGCTTACGGGTATCATTTCTTCACCGGAGCGAATGAAAATGTTATGGAGCGACTGTACGTT
>JAVBVI010000092.1:0-37326 GCA_031554505.1 Bacteroides sp.
TACGGCTTTGATGTGTTTATCGCGTGCTTTCTCATCGGGGAGCGTCATCAGGTACTCGTAGGTTTCGATGATGGCCCGGTTGATTTCGCGGGAGATGGGGTACACTTTCTTTACATTTCTCACCAATTTGTTATATTCTATGCGCTCCTTTTCGTTCTTGAAGATCAGTGGTTTGAAGCAATAGACGACGGGTAGTTGTACACACGGGATCATTTCCCCGTTATGTTCGCACATCGGAACAAGGAATCCACCGCCGGTAGGGTTGTCCTGTGCTTTCGCCACGCAGACAAACATAGATGCAAACAGTGTCACAATGAGTATGTTAAGTGTTCGTTTCACTTTACAAAAATACGAGAATATTTATTATATTGTTTGTTTTCTTGTCGCATTAACCAATTTAAAGTATCTTGTAGTGTACTTTTTTAGCTCTGGACATGAAAAAACTATACTATTTTCGATTGCTTATTCTTATTAATATGTTGTTCATCTCTTCTGCTCATAACGCGCAAAACGTTCCTACAGATGTTTTCGATGAGGTGCTCGAAGAGATTTCGGTTCATAACGAGGAGGCTGGCTCTTCAATCACCGAGGATATGCTCGAGGAATTATCCGAACGGATGAGCGAACCGATCAATCTGAACACTGCTACCCGCGAACAACTCTCTCAATTGGCGTTCCTGAACGATCATCAGATAGAAAACCTACTGGCATACCTCTACATAAACGGGGAAATGCAGACGTTGTACGAACTCCAGATGGTGTCCGGAATGGACCGGCGGACGATAGATTATTTACTTCCTTTTATTTGTCTTCGCCCGGTGGAGAAGAAGCAGCCTCCGCTCCGGTGGAAGGAGGTACTGAAGTATGGTAAACAGGAGGTACTGACGCGGCTGGATATCCCGTTATACGAACGAAAGGGGTACAAGGATACCTATCTGGGTACGGCACAATATCATTCGCTGAGGTATAGTTTTCGCTATCGGGATGAACTGTATGCGGGGCTGACGGCCGAGAAGGATGCCGGTGAACCGCTGGCAGCCTTGCACAACCGGGCGGGGTGCGATTCGTATTCTTTCTATTTCCTGCTGAGGAACCGGGGGCGGCTCAAGAGGCTGGCGGTAGGCAACTATCGGCTGGGCTTCGGACAGGGGCTGGTGGTGAACAATGGTTTCTTGTTAGGCAAAACTTCCTCGGCCGACTTTTTCCAGTATCGCAGCACGGGTATCGGCAAACATTCTTCTGCTGATGAGTATAATTATTTCCGGGGCATTGCCGGTGCTTTCTCAATCTCGGAACCATTGACGGCCTCGGCCTTCTACTCGCACCGGTCGCTCGACGGGAAAGTGGAGGAGGGAGTCATCACTTCCATTTCCCAGACCGGACTTCACCGGAGCCAGATGGAAGCCGACAGGAAGCATGCGCTTACACAGCAGTTGGCCGGCGGTAATCTCACCTACCAAGGGGACAAAATTAAATGGGGGCTTACCGGGATTTATTACTTTTTCGACCGTCCTTACCGCCCGGAACTTCGGGAGTATGCCCGCTACCAATTGCAAGGCCGAACCTTTTATAATATAGGTGCCGACTATCAGTATCGTTGGCACCGGTGGTTATGGCAAGGCGAAGCCGCAGTCGGGCAGAAAGGTTTTGCCGTGCTGAACCGCCTGCTGTACACACCTTCGCAGATATACCGGTTCATGTTGGTACACCGGTATTACGCGCACGATTACTGGGCGATGTTTGCCCGTTCGTTTGCCGAGAGCGGGGTACAGAACGAAAACGGGTGGTATCTGGCCGCCGAAGTATCGCCCATCGCCCGATGGACCTTCTTCACATCGATGGATCTGTTTTCGTTTCCCTGGTGGAAGTACCGTATCAGCAAGCCTTCGCAGGGGGTGGAGATCGTAGGAAAAGCTACCTTCATCCCCCGCCGTTCGACGGATATGTACCTGAGCTACCGGTACAAGCAGAAGGAAAGGGATGTGACGGGGACAAGCGGAGAGGTGATTCTGCCCACCTATCATCATCGGCTACGCTACCGGTTGAATCTGGCACCCACTGAAAACCTTTCGTTCCGGACTACGGCGGATGGAACTTCCTTCCATTCGAAAGGACAGGCGGCCAGTTACGGATATCAGTTGGCCCAATCCGCTTCCTGGCTCTTGCCGGGATTGCCGCTGGCTGCTACGCTCCAAGCCAGCTATTTCCATACCGACGACTACGATTCGCGGGTGTATAGTTCGGAGAAGGGACTGATCTATTCTTTCTATACACCTTCCTTTCAGGGCGAAGGCATCCGCTTCGTGCTTCATGCCCGGTACGACCTGGACGAACATTGGATGATTCTCGGGAAATACGGGCAGACTACTTATTATGACCGCGACGAGATAGGTTCAGGGAACGACTTGATTCATGGAAATAAAAAAGCCGACATCCAACTGCAACTCCGTTGTAAGTTCTGAATTAATTGGCAATTGACAATTGACAATTGACAGTTTTTCCTCTGTGTCTGTGGTGAACTTTACCCACTAAACAATAAAACTCTGTGGAACTCTGTTGACTCTGTGGTGAATCCTCTATCTTTGCGAAGAAAATAAAACAGAATCCCTATGTCAGTAATCTTCTCAGCCCCCATATTTGGTCCCGTACATTCCCGCCGTTTGGGAGTGTCGTTAGGCATCAACCTCCTGCCGGCCGATGGCAAAGTTTGTTCGTTCGATTGTATTTACTGCGAATGCGGCATGAACGGCGACCATCGTACCCGTACCACTTTGCCTACCCGTGAGGAGGTACGCACCGCCTTGGAGAACAAGTTGCAAGAGATGCAAGCCGAAGGCACAGCTCCCGATGTACTGACTTTTGCCGGCAACGGCGAACCGACTGCCCATCCCCACTTCCCGGAGATCATCGACGATACCTTGACCCTGCGCGACGCTTACTTCCCAAAGGCCAAGGTCAGTGTGCTGAGCAATGCCACATTTCTTGGTCGCCCGGCAGTGTTCCAGGCGTTGAACAAGGTAGACAATAATATCCTGAAGCTGGATACGGTAGACGATGACTATATTCGTCTGGTCGATTGTCCGGCCGGCAAGTATTCCGTAGCCACTGTCATCCGGCAGATGAAAGCCTTTCAGGGGAACTGCATCGTGCAGACCATGTTCCTGAAAGGCATCTTCCACGGACAAGATGTAGACAATACCACTGACCGTTACGTCCTTCCCTGGATTGAAGCGGTGAAAGAGATCGCTCCCAGTCAGGTAATGATCTATACCATCGACCGGGAAACGCCCAGCCAGGACCTAAAAAAAGCCACTCCCGAAGAATTAGATCGGATCGTGGCCTTATTACAGGAAGCAGGGCTGGAGGCCACCGCTTCTTATTGAGCAGTTCTTGCCTGTTTGTCGATGATATCGGCAGCTCTATCCAGAGCCAGGTTGATGTTGTCGCAGATATTCTCTTCGCCCAGTAGTTCATAGAATCCCGACTTCTCCAGTACGGCATGCACCTTCGGATTAACTCCGGAGAGTACGATGGTCGTGTTATCCTTTTTCGACATCTTGCAGAGGGTGGCCAGGTTATGAATACCCGTTGAGTCGATGAACGGCACCCGGCGCATTCGGATGATGCGCACTCGGGTCGCATCGCCTATCTGCAACATCGTTTCTTCGAACTTGGTGGCGATGCCGAAGAAGTACGGACCGTTGATCTCATATACTTCCACCCCTTTCGGAATAGCCAGATTTTCTTCGTGTACGGCAATATCGAGTTCCGTATTCGGGTCGATGGCGTCTTTGATAACCGATATCTCGGTGGTTTCCATGACGCGTTTCATGAAGAGCACACAGGCAATGATCAGACCTATCTCGATAGCGATGGTCAGGTCGAAGATCACCGTCAGGAAGAAGGTGATAAGCAATACCGTCACATCCGACTTCGGATTCTTCATCAACGCCTTGAACGTGCGCCACTCACTCATATTATAGGATACGATGACCAATACCCCTGCCAAACAGGCCATCGGGATGTACTTCGCCAACGGCATGAGAAACAACAGGATGAGCAGCAACACCACGGCATGAATCATACCGGCTACCGGCGTGCGCCCACCGTTGTTGATGTTGGTCATGGTGCGGGCAATGGCGCCTGTAGCCGGTATACCGCCAAACAGTGGAGTGATGAGGTTGGCAGCTCCCTGGGCGATAAGCTCTGTGTTGGAATCGTGGCGATCGCCCGTCACACCGTCGGCCACAGTGGCCGAAAGCAACGACTCGATGGCTCCCAGTACGGCAATGGTAATAGCCACGGGGAAGAGTTCGCGGATGGCATCCCAGTTCAGCGACGGTACGGCCGCTTCGGGCAGTTCAGCCTTGATGGTGAAGCGGTCGCCGATGGTGTCGATGCAGTCGATGCCGACAAATGTTTTAAGCAGGTACACGATCAGCGTTACCAGGATGATGGCGATCAGTGATCCCGGTATCTTCTTCGAGAACTTCGGGCTGATGACAATGATGACGATGCTGAGAATGCTCATCACCGTGTTCCACCAATTCACCGTATCGAAATGCCGGAAGTAGAGCAACCATTTGCCCACAAAGTCGCCGGGCACCTTCTCGCCGCCGAACGTCAACCCGAAGATATCGGCTATCTGTGTGGTGAAGATGGTCACCGCGATACCGCTGGTAAATCCTACAATGATGGGGTAGGGTATAAACTTGATCACCGCACCCAACTTGAATACACCTAATAAGACCAGGAGTACCCCGGCCATGAGCGTAGCCACGATGAGGCCCGCCTCGCCGTATTGCTGTACAACGCCATACACGATGACGATGAAGGCTCCGGTGGGTCCGCCGATCTGGACCTTGCTTCCTCCCAGTGCGGAAATAATAAATCCGGCGATGATGGCTGTGATGATACCCTTCTCCGGCGTAACGCCCGAGGCGATACCGAAAGCGATGGCCAGCGGAAGGGCTACGATACCCACGATGATACCCGCCATCAGGTCGGCCATAAACGTTTCCTTTTTGTAATCTTTTAAAACCGTATACAATTTCGGTTTGAATTCGAATACTTTCATTGTAGCGTATTTTTGAAACAATTTTATGACATGGAGCTCTATATGAGCTGAATGAGGCTGCAAAATTAGGTAAAATAACGATAAGTAATATGTTGTTAAGCATAATATTTCTTCTCTAATCGAACAATGGAGCTTGCTGTACTCTGAACATAATGGCTATATTTGCGTTAAATATATGATGTACTACGTAAAAATGCATTTATTTAATCTTTAAAAATACTCATTATGACTAAAAGTATTAAAGGAACTCAAACGGAGAAGAACTTAATGATCACGTTTGCAGGAGAATCGCAGGCCAGAATGCGCTACACTTATTTCGCCAGCCAAGCCAAAAAAGAAGGTTTCGAACAAATAGCTGCTATCTTCACCGAAACAGCCGATCAGGAGAAAGAACATGCCAAACGTATGTTTAAGTTCCTCGAAGGGGGTATGGTAGAAGTGATGGCTAAATATCCGGCAGGCGTCATCGGCACTACACTCGAAAATTTGCTGGCTGCTGCCGCAGGCGAGCACGAAGAATGGTCACAGGACTATCCCCACTTTGCTGACGTGGCCGAGCAGGAAGGTTTCCACTCCATCGCTGCCATGTACCGCAACATCTCTATAGCCGAAAAGGCTCACGAAGAGAGATACCTGGCTTTCGTGAAGAACATCGAAGTAGCACAGGTATTTGCCAAAGAAGGCGAAGTGATCTGGCAATGCCGCAACTGCGGTTTCGTGAAAGCGGGTAAGGAAGCTCCGGAAGTATGCCCGGCTTGTCTGCACCCGAAAGCTTACTTCGAAGTAAAGAAAGAAAACTTTTAAGGAAGTTACCACCCGGTCAACGGGTGTCTTTAGCTAATCGAACGGCCCGTTCCTTGTCAAGGAGCAGGCCGTTTTTGAATTCATTAAGTAACATATGGTACCATTCAAAGTAACATTTCATTCTTTTGAGCGATCTACCTCCGGGTATTGGTAAGTGTGCATAACAAACCCTCCCTGTGTTGTTATCATTTTGTATTCACGAATTGCGTGTTCTCCTTTACCTTTGCGGGTAAATAGTTTTATCATGAAAAAGATCAAGTATGTATTTTATTTTGCTGCCCTGCTGGTTAGCTATGTATCCTGCTCCAGTGATGATCCGGCGGCAGACCCCGAGTTGGAAGTAGTTAAGACAGAGTTTGCTTTTGGCGAAGAAGCAAGCAAACAGCCACTCACCATCCAGACCAATGTGGATTGGAACCTGTCGAGTTCTGCTTCTTGGTGCACCCTTTCCAAGACTTCGGGGAAGGCGGGGACAGTACAGGTGGAAATTAGTGTTACCGCTAATACAGCCCTGTTCAAGCGTACCGGAACAATTACCGTCAGAACGGCGAGTCATACTGAAACAATTGCGATTAACCAGGCAGGGTTGACCCATGCTATTGCTGCAAACAATGCCGGTATGAGTAGCAACGCTATAACCCTGGCTAAGAAAATTCACTTGGGATGGAACCTCGGTAACACACTTGAAGCAATGAGTAAGGTAAATGGGGTTTATGTGGGAAGTGAGACTGTTTGGGGAAATGCCAAGGCCACTGAAGCGTTTATCAAAGCGGTGAAGGCTGCCGGATTCAATGCTATACGTATTCCGTGTGCATGGGATGTCTATGTGGAAGACCGTAACACATACAAAATCAAAGATTCCTGGATGACGCGCGTCAAAGAGGTAGTGAACTACTGTGTGAACAACGATATGTACGCCATCCTGAACGTTCACTGGGACGGCGGCTGGCTCGAAAATAATCCTACGTACGCCAAGCAGACTGTCGTAAACCAGGAGCAGGAAGCGCTCTGGAAACAGATTGCCGTGGCTTTCCGAGATTATGACGAGCATCTGCTCTTCGCCGGAACCAACGAGGTACATGTGGATTATAACACCCCTTCGAAAGAAAATATCGCAGTGCAATGGTCATTCAACCAGACCTTCGTCGATGCGGTACGCGCTACAGGTGGACGCAATGCGTACCGCAACCTGGTGGTGCAAACCTACAATACGAATATAGCGCTGGGTGTGAGCGACATGAAGATTCCTACCGATCCGGCTACCAACCGCTTGATGGTGGAAGTGCATTACTACGATCCGTACGACTTCGTCCTGAACGATGAAAAGGAGAATCCGGGAACGGGCAAATACTTCTGGGGCGAACCCTATAAGTCGTATGGCATAGACAACTGGGGGCAGGAGGATTACATGAAGCAGCAGTTAGCCAATGTCAAGAAAGCATTCGTTGATAAAGGTTATCCGGTGATTCTGGGCGAATTCGGTGCTATCCGTCGTCTGTCGCTCACGGGCAACATCCTGCAGAAACATCTCGAATCGCGGGCATACTATGCGAAGACGCTGGTTGCCACCGCCAAGCAGAACGGATTACTTCCTTTCTATTGGGACCCGGGCTATACAGGCGATTTGAGTAGTGGTATCTTCAACCGCACTACCGGCGAAGCAGTCGATAAACTGGTGCTCGATGCGTTGGTCACTGCCGCCGCCGAGAACAATTATCCTTTCTGACAGGAATTACTTTGCCGCGTGCGGATAGTCGATCGTGTAGTGCAGCCCGCGGCTTTCCTTTCGCTCCATGGCCTGACGCATGATGAGATACCCCACATTGATCATGTTACGTAGTTCGCAAATCTCTTTCGTGGCTTCCGTGCGCTTGAAAAGGCGCTCGGTCTCCTCGTACAAGATATCCAGCCGGTCCCAGGCGCGTTTCAGGCGAAGGTCGCTTCGCACGATACCCACGTACGTACTCATGATCTGGTTCACCTCTTTCATGCTTTGCGTGATGAGCACCATCTCTTCCGACGAACGGGCTCCTTCGGCGTTCCAGGTAGGGATATCTTCGTTGAACGAGTACTGGTCAATGTGCGCCAGGCAATGCTTGGCTGCCGCATCGGCATAGACCACCGCCTCGATGAGTGAGTTCGAAGCCAGACGGTTGCCCCCGTGCAGTCCGGTGCACGAACATTCGCCGGCCGCATACAGACGCTCGATGGACGACTGTCCGTTCAGATCTACCTTGATACCGCCGCACAGGTAATGGGCCGACGGAGCTACCGGGATATAATCTTTTGTGATGTCGATGCCTAGGCTGAGGCACTTCTTATAGATATTGGGGAAATGCTCTTGGGTCTCCTCCGCATTCTTGTGCATCACGTCCAGATAGACGTAATCGTCGCCGCGGGTCTTCATCTCGTTGTCAATGGCCCGTGCCACGATGTCGCGGGGAGCCAGCGAGAGGCGTTCGTCATACTTCTGCATGAACTCCTTGCCGTCCTGGGTGCGGAGTATACCGCCGTAGCCGCGCATGGCTTCGGTGATGAGGAATGAAGGGCGGTCGCCCGGATGGTACAAAGCTGTGGGGTGGAACTGGATGAACTCCATGTCCTTCACCGTTCCCTTGGCGCGATATACCATGGCGATGCCGTCGCCCGTGGCCACCAGTGGGTTGGTGGTGGTCTGGTACACGGCTCCTACGCCGCCGGTAGCCATCAGGGTTACTTTGGCGAGGAAGGTATCCACCTTATCGGTGATAGGGTCGAGGATATATGCCCCGTAGCACTTGATGTCGGGCGTCTGCCGGGTCACCGTCACGCCCAGGTGATGCTGCGTCAGTATCTCCACAGCGAACATGTTCTCGAAAACCGTGATATTGGGATGCCGGTGGATAGCTTCGATGAGGCTATCCTGGATCTCGGCGCCGGTATTGTCCTTATGGTGCAGGATGCGGAATTCCGAATGTCCGCCCTCGCGGTGCAGGTCGAACTCGCCCCGCTCGTTCTTGTCGAAGTTCACGCCCCAGTTGATGAGCGCTTCGATCTGTGCGGGAGCTTCGCGTACCACCTTTTCCACCACGGTCCGGTCGCTGGCCCAGTCGCCCGCAATCATCGTGTCGTTGATATGCTTATCGAAGTCGTCGACCAGCAGGTTGGTCACCGACGCCACTCCGCCTTGGGCGAAATAGGTGTTGGCTTCTTCCAGGCTACTCTTACAAATGAGGGCTACCGTGCCTTTGTGTGCCACTTTCAGGGCGAAACTCATCCCGGCAATGCCGGATCCTATGACGAGGAAATCGTATTTTCTGACCATAATCTTCTTAAATCTTTACGCAAAGCTACAAAATAACTCTTTTCGTGGTACTTTTCATTGATACTAATTCATAAAATTGCTACCTTGCGGGCAAAATTTGACAGAATGAACCGAGTTTTTCAGGCGCGCATCGCCTGGTACCACTACTTTCTGCTGGCTGTTCTGGCGGCCAATGCCATCGGCGCTTTGTGGGCAAAGCTGGCTGTGGTGGCGTTGCTTTTCATGTTACTGCTGGTGGTGGTCATCGAGCAGATCATACATACGTCGTACACCGTTACTGCCGAAGATACGCTGGTCATCTGCACCGGCCGCTTCGCGCGGAAGAAAGTCATACCCATCCAGGAAATACACTCCATCCGGAAGATGCATTCCATGAAGTTCGGCCGTTTCTCGGCGACAAACTACCTGCTCATCGAGTACGGCACAGGGAAGTATGCCTCCGTTCTGCCCCGGAAGGAAGCGGAGTTCTTGGAAGTGATCGAGAAGAAGCGAACTTAATTTACGAATGAATAGACCATGAAATACCAAGTCATTATCATCGGTGGCGGACCGGCCGGATACACGGCTGCCGAGACAGCCGGAAAAGCCGGGCTCAGCGTATTACTCGTCGAGAAACAAAACCTCGGAGGCGTTTGCCTCAACGAAGGTTGCATACCGACCAAGACGCTCCTTTACTCGGCCAAGACGTACGACTCCGCCCGGCATGCCTCCAAGTATGCCGTCCACATACCCGAAGCCTCGTTCGACCTGCCGAAGATCATCGCCCGCAAGAGCAAGGTGGTGCGTAAACTGGTGCTCGGCGTGAAAGCGAAACTCACCGCCCACAACGTAACCATCCTTCAAGGCGAAGCGCAGATCGTCGACGCTCATACGGTGCGTTGCGGCGAAGAGCTCTACGAAGGCGAGTACCTGATACTCTGCACCGGCTCGGAAACCTTCATCCCACCCATCCCCGGCGTGGAAACGGTGAACTACTGGACGCACCGGGAAGCGCTGGACAACAAGGAACTCCCGGCTTCGCTCGTCGTCGTTGGCGGAGGAGTCATCGGCATGGAGTTTGCCGCCTTCTTCAACAGCCTTGGCGTGCAAGTCACCGTGGTGGAGATGCTGGACGAGATACTCGGCGGCATGGACCGGGAACTCTCCGCCCTGCTCCGGGCCGAGTATGCCAAGCGGGGTATCCGCTTCCTGCTCAGCACGAAGGTGGTGTCGCTGGCGCAAACGGACGAAGGCGTGGTGGTGGCCTACGAAAACGGTTCCGGCGCGGGAACCGTGACCGGTGAGAAGCTACTCATGAGTGTAGGCCGTCGCCCGGTGACGCAAGGCTTCGGCCTGGAAAACCTTGATCTGGAACGTACCGAGCGCGGGCAGATCCGTGTCAACGAGCAGATGCAAACCTCCATCCCCCATATCTATGCCTGTGGCGACCTGACCGGCTTCTCCCTACTGGCTCATACAGCGGTATGCGAAGCCGAAGTAGCCTTGCATACCATCCTGAACCGGAACGATGCGATGAGCTACCGGGCCATTCCGGGCGTGGTATATACCAATCCGGAGATTGCCGGGGTGGGGCAGACTGAAGAATCCCTGCAAGCCAAAGGTATCGCCTACCGTAAAGTGGCGCTTCCCATGGCCTATTCCGGTCGGTTTGTGGCCGAGAACGAAGGGGTGAACGGGGTCTGCAAGGTGCTGCTCGGCGAGGACGATGTGGTGCTCGGCGCCCATGTACTGGGCAATCCGGCTTCGGAGATCATCACCCTGGCTGGCATGGCCATCGAACTGCAACTAACGGCGGCGCAGTGGAAGAAGATAGTCTTCCCGCATCCCACCGTCGGGGAAATATTCCGCGAAGCATTGTAACCCGAAGTTTCAGTTGATGAAACAAATAGTTTCATCAACTGAAACGAAGTGTTTCATGCCTTGAAACACACTGTTTCATCGGACGAAACTCAGTGTTTCCTCGGATGAAACACGCCTGTAGAACAACTCTTCCGGGGCAATAGAACGGTTCTTCCGGGGCATTGGCAAGAAGCAATCGGGGATGTAGCAAGAAGCTACCGGGGATGTAGCAAGAAGCTGCAGGGGCATGACAGGAAATAGGAGTGGTGAATACCCCGGAAAGTGACGGATGGGTGACGGATAAAATCAAAAAAAACACATGGAGAGAGAGTATGAATGATATGAAGCAAAGAATATATATAGCATTGTGGCTGCTATGCAGCGTTACGGGGGTTTGGGCGCAGGACGACCTGGCCTCCCGCCTCGACACACTCCTAAAATACAATCTGCCCGGAGGTTCGGAAGTAGGCATCTCGGTCTACGACCTCACCAGCCGGCAGTCGCTTTACGCGTACCGGGATACGAAACTCTCCCGTCCGGCGTCGACCATGAAGTTGGTCACTGCCATCACTCTGCTGGCACGGTCCGATAGCAACCGGCCGTTCCGTACCGAAGTGTGGTACCGGGGCGCCATCGTTCGCGACACGTTGCAGGGCGACCTGTATGTGTTGGGTGGCTTCGACCCCGAGTTCGACGATCAAGGCATGAACGCGCTGGCCGATAGTGTGGCCGCCTTCCCGTTTCGTCACATCACCGGCCGGGTGTACGGCGATGTCTCGGCCAAAGACTCCCTGTACTGGGGAAGCGGCTGGGCGTGGGACGATACACCCGCCTCGTTCCAACCTTACCTGTCGCCGTTGATGTATCACAAGGGAATGGTAGAGATCAGCATCCAGCCCGGTCGGGCCAAAGGCGATTCGGTCCGGGTGGAAGGTACCCCTTCTTCTACCTATTATACGTTGACCAATCAGGCGCTGACCCGCACCCCTGCCGAGGGAAAGCTTTCCCTCACACGCGACTGGCTGGAAAACGGTAACAATTTTCTGGTAAAAGGTAATGCGGAGAGCAAGGTGGTGCGCCAGTTGAACGTATATTCCTCCCAGGATTTCTTCCTGCACGTCTTTCTCGAACGACTCTTCGCCCGCGGTCTGTCGGTACCGGGCGGTTATGCTTGCGCCGAACTTCCGTCTGATACGTTGACCAACCGGATAGGTGCCTGGGAATGTCCCGTGCAGACCGTACTGAATCAGATGATGAAGGAGAGCGATAACCTGAACGCGGAAGCCATGTTCTGGCGAATCGGGCAGTTGGCTACCGGCAAGAAACGCATCTCGGCCGGTGACTGTATTGGCGAGATTAGGAAAATGATCCGCACCGTAGGCCACGACCCTGCCGGTTTCAAGATAGCCGACGGCTGCGGCTTGTCCAATTACGATTACCTGTCTCCGGCTCTGCTGGTCGACTTCCTGAAGTACGCTTATTCCAGCACAGATATCTTCCGCAAGCTCTACAAGGCATTGCCCGTAGCCGGGATAGACGGCACCCTGAAATCTCGGATGAAGAACACCAAAGCCTACCGCAACGTGCAGGCCAAAACAGGTACCTTCACCGGCATCAGTGCCCTGGCGGGTTATGCACAAACAGCAGGAGGACATCAGTTGGCCTTCGCCATCATGAATCAAAACACACTTTCTGCCTCCGAAGCCCGGGCATTCCAGGACAAGGTGTGCGAGCTACTAACTACTTTGCCATAATTCATAGACCATGAGAAATAGATTACTAACCGGTTTCGTTGCAGTGTTGTGCGGTGTCACACTTTCTGCACAAAAAGCTGAGCGCGGGATGCTTGTCAACAATTATCCCGCCAACACCGTAGAGCAGTCGCTCTGCGCACCCTTGAGTTTCAAACCAGTTCCGCCTGCGGGCGACAGTTATTGGCATGATTCCATCCCCGAAGCGATGCGGCAGAGCTACATCCGGGCGGGTGAGAAATACCTGAACGCGAAGTGGGAAACACTGCCCGTTATGGTATTCAGCCGCTTCCGTACCGAAGGTGTGCGGGTGGATTACGAAAACATCTCCTTTGCCCGCCGCCAGCAGTTTGCCACGCTGGTCATGGCCGAGGTGATGGAGGACAAAGGACGGTTCCTGCCCGATATCATTAACGGCATTTGGGTGCTGTGCGAAGAGACGTGGTGGGGCATACCGGCTCACTACGGGCCGAAGGTGACCTTGCCCGACGATCAGAATGTGGATTTGTTCCAGGCCGAAACCGCCGGCATGATGGCTTGGGCTACCTACATACTCAAAGACCGGCTGGATGCTTTCTCACCACTCGTTGTCCGGCGGGTGCAGGCGGAAGTGGACCGCCGCATGCTTACTCCCTGCCGGGAGATAGCATACAGTTGGCGACGGAATACCTCCAACTGGAACCCATGGATTTGCAGCAACTGGCTCTCCTGTACCTTGCTGTGCGAGCCCGACCGTGAACGTCAGCTACGTGCCGTGCAGATCATCATGGAATGTCTCGACTTCTACATGGACTCTGCCCCCGACGACGGAGGATGTAACGAGGGACCGAGCTACTGGACACATGCCGCCGGTTCATTGGGGCAATGCCTGATGCTGCTTCGCCAGGCTACCGGCGGGCAGATCGACCTCTCCGGTAAGGAAAAGGTGAAAGCGCTCGGCTCGTTCCTCTATAAAACCTATATCGGTAACGGCAATGCCGTCAACTTCGCCGATGCCTCCGTACATGCCTCCACCGAGGTGAACATCGTCTACCCCTTCGCCTGCTACCTGAACGACAAGGTCATGGCGCAGTATGCCGCGCTGGTGGCCCGGCAGGAAAATCTCTTCACCGATCCGGGAACGGTGTACCACAATGGTCACAACTACCCCAGTATCAGCCATGAACTGATGATGCTCGGCCGGTTGGATAGCTTCCTGCACACCGAACCGCACGAGCCGCTGATAGCCGATGCCTGGTTGCCTCATTTGCAGGTAATGGCTTCGCGCTCTGTCGAGGGCAGTACGAAAGGGCTCTTCTTCGCAGCCAAAGGAGGGAACAATGCCGAGAATCATAACCACAACGACATAGGTAGCTACGTAGTATATGCCGATGGCGATCCGTTGATCATAGATGTGGGTGTAGGTACATATACTGCCCAGACGTTCGGCAAGGACCGGTATGAGATATGGAGCATGCAGTCGGGCTATCACAACCTGCCCATCGTCAACGGAGTAGACCAGAAGGACGGAAGACGGTACAAGGCTGCCGACGTGCAGTATGCCCGCAAAGGCAAGCAGGTGACTTTCAGAATGGATATAGCCGGAGCCTACCCCGATGAGGCCGCTGTGGAGAGTTGGAAACGTACCTTCCGCTTTACGAAAGGTAAAGAACTCACCGTTCGCGAAGAGTACCGGCTGAAAGCGTACAAGACTTCATCCGAAATCGTTCTGATGACTTGCTGCCGCCCGGAAGTGGTTCCTGGAGGCATTGCCCTGCAAACACCCACCGGACGGCGGATGATTGCGTTCGACTCGTCGCTTTGTACGCCTCAAATAGAGTACATCGAAATAACTGACAAGCGCTTGCTCGAATCATGGAAGCCTGATATGTGGCGCATCCGGTTGCCACTCACCAGCAAGGCCTTGAACGGAAGTTTCTCGTATTCTATTCGTTAAAAAATAAAATTCCTTTAGTGGTTGGAACGACTTAGTTGTTTCTTATATAGAAGGTATCTATTAAAATGTATCATACATGAAGAAACAAAGCGTTTGCCTGATTGCCGTAGCTTCGGCATTGTTGGTTGGAAACAAGATGCAGGCTACGGAGTGCGTAGCTGTGCAGGACAATATGGTGGTCAACTATTCGCCATCGTACAAAAGTAATCGCCCTGAGCCGAAGAAACGTCTGTTTACCTCGAAAGCGGTAGAGGAAGAGATCGTCCGGGTAAAGAAACTCCTGCAAAACCAGAAGTTGGGCTGGATGTTCGAGAACTGTTTCCCTAATACGTTGGAAACCACTGTGCACTACCGTACTACGGATGGTCGGCCCGATACGTTTGTCTACACGGGCGATATCCATGCTATGTGGCTGCGCGACTCCGGTGCACAGGTATGGCCGTATGTACAGTTGGCCAACCGTGACCCGGAACTGAAAAAGATGCTGGCCGGGGTCATCAACCGCCAGTTCAAGTGCATCCTCATCGATCCGTATGCCAATGCTTTCAACGACGGTGCGGTAGGTGGCGAATGGATGAGCGACCGGACAGCCATGAAGCCGGAACTCCACGAACGGAAATGGGAGATCGACTCACTTTGCTACCCGCTTCGGTTGGCTTATCACTACTGGAAGATGACGGGCGACACCAGCGTCTTCTCCGAAGAGTGGCTGAAAGCCGTTGAACTGATTCTGCAAACGTTCAAGGAGCAGCAGCGCAAGGAGGGGATAGGTCCGTACAAGTTCCAGCGCAAGACAGAACGGGCACTTGATACCCTGAACAACGACGGACTGGGAGCGCCTGTGAAACCGGTAGGTCTTATTGTTTCCTCGTTCCGCCCCTCGGACGATGCAACGACTCTGCAATTCCTCGTTCCATCGAACTTCTTTGCGGTGACTTCTTTGCGTAAGGCAGCCGAGATACTCCAGGCGGTGAACCACCGCAACGACCTGGCGCAACAATGCACTGATCTGGCACAGGAGGTAGAGACAGCCCTCCAAAAATATGCTACGTACAACCATCCCGAGTTCGGAACCATTTATGCATTCGAAGTGGACGGCTTCGGAAATCATCTGCTGATGGACGACGCCAATGCCCCCAGCCTGCTGGCCATGGCCTATCTGGGCGATGTAGATGTCAACGACCCGATCTACCAGAACACCCGTCGCTTTGTGTGGAGCGATAGTAATCCCTACTTCTTCAAAGGTAAAGCCGGCGAAGGGATCGGCGGCCCGCACATCGGTTACGATATGGTTTGGCCCATGAGTATCATGATGAAAGCTTTCACCAGCCAGAACGACGAAGAAATCAAAGCCTGCGTGAAGATGCTCATGGATACCGATGCCGGTACCGGGTTTATGCACGAGTCCTTCCACAAGGACAATCCGGCGAAGTTCACCCGCGCCTGGTTTGCCTGGCAGAACACGCTCTTCGGCGAACTGATCCTGAAACTGGTGAACGAAGGTAAAGTCGATCTGCTCAATAGTATACAATAGGAGTTTCCCGATTTTAATTCCTGTTACTTTCCCTCCGCCCGCTATCAAAAGCGACCGGGGGGAAAGTTTTTTAGAAAAGAATAGTTATCTTTGTCGCCGTAAATCGTAGATAATAAATAAAATAACGAAATAATGGCTTTACAATGTGGTATTGTAGGACTCCCTAACGTGGGTAAGTCTACTCTTTTCAACTGTTTGTCGAACGCGAAAGCCCAGGCGGCAAACTTCCCTTTCTGCACGATAGAACCGAATGTCGGTGTAATTACGGTGCCCGACGAACGACTTAATAAATTATCAGAGCTGGTGCATCCGCAACGCATTGTTCCCACTACGGTGGAGATTGTGGACATCGCCGGATTGGTGAAAGGTGCCAGCAAAGGCGAAGGATTGGGAAATAAATTCTTAGCCAATATCCGGGAGACGGATGCCATCATCCATGTACTCCGTTGCTTCGACGACGAGAATGTAACGCATGTGGACGGCAGCATCAATCCGGTGCGCGACAAGGAAATCATCGATTACGAACTTCAACTGAAAGATCTGGAAACGGTGGATAGCCGCATTCAGAAAGTACAGAAGCAGGCGCAAACGGGTGGCGATAAAGCTGCTAAACTGGCCTATGACGTACTGGTACAATATAAAGAAGCCCTGGAACAAGGTAAATCGGCTCGTACGGTGACCTTTGAAACAAAGGACGAACAGAAAGTGGCGCGCGACCTCTTCCTGCTTACCGCCAAACCGGTGATGTACGTGTGCAATGTAGACGAGACAAGTGCCGTGAGTGGTAATAAATATGTGGATATGGTGCGCGAAGCCGTGAAGGACGAAAATGCTGAAATCCTCATCGTAGCCGCCCGTACCGAAGCGGACATTGCCGAACTCGAAACATATGAGGATCGTCAGATGTTCTTACAGGAAGTCGGATTGGAAGAGTCGGGTGTGGCACGTCTGATCAAGGCTGCCTACAGCTTGCTGAACCTGGAAACTTATTTCACCGCCGGTGTACAGGAGGTGCGTGCCTGGACCTATCAAAGGGGTTGGAAAGCTCCGCAATGTGCCGGAGTGATTCATACGGATTTCGAAAAAGGTTTTATCCGGGCCGAAGTGATCAAGTATGATGACTTCCTCCAGTTAGGTTCTGAAGCCGCCGTGAAGGAAGCCGGAAAGATGGGTGTGGAAGGCAAGGAGTATGTGGTACAGGATGGCGACATCATGCACTTCCGCTTTAACGTGTAAAGCATGAGTGATTTGCGATATCTGGTCGCTGGTACAGGAGGAGTAGGGGGAAGCATCGCAGGCTTTCTGGCACTGGCCGGGAAGGATGTAACGTGCATTGCCCGCGGCGCTCACCTGGAAACGATACAAAAGAAGGGGTTGACGCTCCATTCGGGCTTGAAAGGGGAACACATTGTTCCGGTCAAGGCTTGTACGGCGGAAGCCTTCAACGGGAAGGCCGATGTGATCTTCGTCTGCGTGAAAGGGTATTCGGTCGATTCCATCACGGAGTTGATACGACGTTCCTCTTACGAACGAACCATCATCATCCCGATATTGAATGTGTATGGCACGGGCCCGCGCATTCAGCATCTGGTGCCTGGTGTGACGGTGCTCGACGGATGTATCTACATCGTCGGCTTTGTGTCGGGCATGGGGGAGATCACTCAGATGGGAACCATCTTTCGCATGGTGTACGGAGCACACAGAGGTACGATTGTATCCGAAGGTTTACTCGAATCTGTGCAAAGGGATTTGCAGGAAAGTGGCATCAAGGCTGAGATATCCGATGATATCAACCGGGATACGTTTATCAAGTGGTCGTTCATCTCGGCCATGGCTGTTACCGGCGCCTATTACAATGTGCCAATGGGCGAAGTGCAGAAACCGGGTCCGGTGCGTGATACGTTTATCGGTCTCTCCCGCGAAAGTATAGCCCTGGGCGAAAAGTTGGGCGTCGAATTCAAGGAGGACATGGTGGCATATAATCTGAAAGTAATCGACAAACTGGCTCCCGAGAGTACTGCCTCGATGCAGAAAGACATCGAACGGGGGCACGAATCGGAGATACAAGGTTTGCTTTTCGATATGCTCAAGGCTGCCGAAACACATGGAATCGATGCGCCGACCTACCGTGAAGTAGCAAAGAAATTTAAACAATAAACATATATAATTATGAATATCCTGTTTTTATCTATTAACTGGAATCCGACTCCGGAGCTCTTTAATCTCTTTGGTATCTCAATCCGGTATTACGGATTGCTGTGGGCGCTTGGCATTGCGTTAGCTTACATCATTGTGCATTACCAGTTTCGGGATAAAAAGATAGACGAGAAGATCTTCGATCCCATGTTTTTTTATTGTTTCTTTGGCATTCTGATTGGGGCGCGGTTGGGACACTGTTTTTTCTACGACTGGGCGTCATACAAGGATAATTTATGGGAGATCGTCCTACCCGTCAAATTCCTGGGCAATGGAGACTGGAAGTTTACCGGGTACACAGGGCTGGCCAGCCATGGAGGTACATTGGGTCTGATGATTGCACTGGCGTTCTATTGCCGCAAGGTGAAGTTGCACTACTTAGATGTAGTCGATATGGTTGCGGTTGCCACTCCGATTACAGCATGTTGCATCCGTTTGGCCAACCTGATGAATTCAGAGATTATCGGTAAACCGACCGATGTGCCTTGGGCATTCGTTTTCGAGCGGGTGGATATGCAGCCCCGGCATCCGGCACAGTTGTACGAAGCCATTGCTTACCTCATCCTCTTCTTTGTGATGATTTATCTGTATAAGAACTATGACAAGAAGCTGCGTCGCGGATTCTACTTCGGACTCTGTCTGGCTGCCATCTTTACGTTCCGTTTCTTCATCGAGTTCCTGAAAGAAAATCAGGTTGCTTTCGAAGATAGCATGACCTTCAATATGGGACAGTGGCTCAGCGTACCCTTCGTAATTATCGGATTCTACTTTATGTTCTTCTACGGTAGGAAAAAGTCGAAATAAAATGAAACAAATCATTGATATAGAAACGTGGGAGCGGAGGGATAACTTCAACTTCTTCCATACCTTTCTGAACCCTTCGGTATCCATTACCTCGGAGGTGGCTTGCGGTGGTGCTAAAGCAAGAGCCAAAGCAGCCGGAGAGTCGTTCTTCCTTCATTACCTCTATGCTATCTTGCGGGCAGTGAACGAAATCAAGGAGTTCCGCTACCGCATCGACAGCCAGGATCGGGTGTTGCTGTACGACCGGATCGATGTGATGACACCCATCAAGGTCCATGAGAATGGGAAATTCTTATCTCTCCAGGTTCCTTATGATACCGATTTCGAAACGTTTTACCGCCAGGCTTGGGAGATGATACAAGGACTCTCAGCCGATGGTGATCCGTATGCCAATGAGAAAAACCGTACCGAAGAAGCTGAGTTCAACTTAGTGAATATCAGCGCTATACCCGATCTGTATTTTACTGCTGCCGTCACTGCACAACAAAACCGGAACGGAAACGACTATCCTTTGATGACGGTGGGTAAGGCGGTGGTACGCGAAGGACAGCTCGTGATGCCTATCTCCATCAGCGTTCATCATGGCTTTGTCGACGGACATCACATTGCTTTGTTCTTTAAAACGGTAGAGGAACTGCTCAAGTAATATCCAATTAGATAAAGGAAAGCCCCTTGTCATTGGTTCGACCAACGACAAGGGGCTTCGCTTTAGCTATACTTTGTTATTTCAGCTCTTTGATCTTTACGTTCTTGAACCACACTTCATCACCGTGGTCTTGCAGCAGAATGTTTCCTTCGGCAGCATTTCCGAAGTTGGGCCAGTCTCTGTATTTGCTGTAAGCTACCAGCGCATTCCACATCTGGTTGTTACGGGTGTACTCGATAAGTTTTATCCCGTTGAGGAAATGCTCTACCTTATCGCCTTGTACAATGATCATGGCAGTATTGAACTCTGCCTTGCGGAACGACTTGTTGGCCGGTGCGGGAATCAGATCGTACAGCGAACCTAAGGTACGGTTGCCCTTCACGCCGAGCTTGGCATCCGGGTGCTTCTGGTCGTCCAGTATCTGGAACTCGCAACCGATGGCAGAACCTTCGCCCTGGTTCAGGCCTGGGTTGACAAAATACTTGATACCGCTATTGGCACCTTCGGTGATCTTAAAGTCTACTTTCAGAATGAAGTTCTTGTAAGGACGGGTGGTAACAATGTCGCCTCCGTTGGCCGCTTCGCCACCGCCACTCTTCACTACTTTCAGGACACCATTGTCAATGACCCATCCTTTGGCCGGGAATGTTTGAAGGCGGGCGCCTCTCCATCCATTGGTGGTCTGGCCGTCCCAGAGCAACGCCCATCCTTCTTTGCTTTCACGTGGGGAGAGAGCATTCAGAGTGGTGTTCACTTCCGGGGCTGCGTTGGCTTCCGGTATGCGGTATTTCTCTACATCGGTGGTGCAGATGCGGATATTCTTCCAGGCGATGGTTTTCCCTTCTTCCTTGGCATTTCCGATGGCATGTACCTGCAAGGCAATAAAGCCGCTGGGAGTCATGTCGTCCCACAGGTTGGCGCAAGGAATGCCGTTGACCCACGTGCGGATGGAGTTTCCGATGGCTTCGATACGGGCTGTGTTCCATTCGCGGTTCTTGAACGCCTTTTGTGAGGCAGTGTTGTAAGTCATTGGATAAATCCAACCTCGGCGGGCTTCGTCATAGATACCACCTGTCCAGGCGCGGGGGGCGGGGTCTATCTCGAATTGGTAACCGTGTACTCGGCCGTTGTTGTACTCTTTCGTGCTGAGGCTACGGAACTGTACGCCGGAATTGAGGGCATCGTCTACCTGGAAATCAAATTCGAGGATGAAGTCTCCGTAATTCTTTTCGGTGGCTAAGAAGGTATTCGGAGTGTTCAGCTTGGAGTATCCTACGATGGTACCGCCCACTACTTTGTATTCGGCCTTTCCGTTCAACTTCTTCCAGCCTTTAAGGTTTTTGCCGTTGAACAGTGGCTCCCAGTTTTGTGCCGACAGCGAGGTAGCCAGCAGCACGATCAGTGATAATAAGATGTTTCTTTTCATGATGTTTTTGAATAGTTATTATTAAAGTTTATAGAAATCTTCCCAGCCCTTGCGCGGCGGTATGCCGGTAAGCATGGCATTGGCAAAGGCGTTGTTTGTAATTTCCTTGGTGCGGCTGTCGAAGAACAACTGTGTATTCAACCGTTGCGCCATGACGCCCAGTGAGAACACCTGACTCAGCACGCCATTGATTTCGAACGGCGAGCGGGTCTTTTCTTCGCCTTTGCAGGCCAACAGGAAGTTCGCGAAGTGATTGGACGGACTTTTGGGAACCTCCGGCAGTTGGCCAGCCATCTCTTTGGCTCTCTCTTCGGGGATGATGGAGAGTGTACTTCCGTGACTGCCTCCCTTGAAGGTCAGGTCTTTGGAGTAGATGATCTTTCCCGGATTGAGTTGTGATACCGGTGTATTTCCCTGGTTGGTTACGGGAATATTCGGATCCAGACCCGAAACTCCATAACCGGCAGGGATGGGGGGAAGGTTGTCCAGCCCGTCGTACCAGGTGATGTCTACCGGTGGCATGCCTTTACGCTGCGGGAATCGGAAGAGGATGGTCGAGGAATAAGGGAAGAAATAGTCGTTATGCCCCTTTTCGTACTGCATCGTCACTTCGTAGGGCAGTCCCAGTTCGAGGAATTCGTGCACCGTATCGAGGATATGCGCGCCCCAGTCGCCCAAGGCTCCCATACCGAAGTCATACCAGCAACGCCATTCGCCCTGATGATACTTCTCGTTGTACTCGTGATAAGGAGCGGCGCCAAGCCAGGTGCTCCAATCCATACCTTGAGGGATGGACTGTGCTTCGGGGTACTTGTAGATGTTCGTATCCCACTTGTGCCAGCGGCGGGCGTTGTTCATGTGGGCAGTGACAGCCGTTACATCCTTGATGATACCGGCATCCTGCCAAGCCTTGAACTGGAAATAGTTGGCTTCGGAGTGTCCCTGATTACCTACCTGTGTCACCACATTGTATTTCCGGGCTGCCTGCATCATGAGTTCTGCTTCGTAGAAAGTACGTGCCATGGGTTTCTCCACGTAGACATGCTTGCCCAGTGCCATGGACATCATGGAGATGACGAAATGGCTGTGGTCGGGGGTAGCGATGGCTACCGCCTCGATCTCGTTTCCAATCTTGTCGAACATTTGGCGGAAGTCTTTGAACTGCTTGGCTTTGGGATACATGCCGATCACCTTCTGGGTGTGCTTGGCTCCCATATCCACATCGCACAGGGCTACTACATTGACCATTCCGGTTCGTTCGAAATCGCCAATGATCTGTTCTCCGCGATTGCCTATACCGATATAGGCGATGTTTACCTTCTTGTTGGCTCCGATGACCTGCTTGGGGTTCTTGGCCTGCAGGAGCTCATTGCCTCCGACGGCAAGCCCCGCGGAGGTCAGTGCCATCGTTTTTAAAAAGTTTCTTCGTGTAACCATAAGTCTATTCATTTAAGTTGTTAGAATGTGATTTCATGTATTTCCCGGACGACCGGCAGCCGGAGTATCCGTTCCCGCTGTTCCGTTGTGGCGGCAAACAGGGCGGTGGAGTAGATCTCTCCTTCGGTGGCACTCTCCGTGATGATGGCTATGCCCCGGGCTCCGGCAACCAGCTCTCCTGTTTGCGGAGAGATGATGTGTTCCCGTCGGTCCGTCTCGTTGCCCGAAGTAGTGAGGCACTGGTTGTACAGTTGCAAGCTGCTTGCACTACCAGTGGCAAAAGCTACTTTCCATCCTTCGCCATGCGGATGGTTGCCCAGCGCCAGAACCGAGCTGTTGCCCATACTCAACAAAGCGTTTTCCACGCCTCTGCCGGCCAGTATCTGCCGGGCGCTCTCCAGAGCATATCCTTTCAGGAAGCCGGACAAGTCTATCCGCATGCCGGCCTCTTTATAGGAAATGGTGGAAGTCTCCGAAGAGAGAATCACCCCGAAAAGAGTATTCCGGCTGTAGTTATCGGACTGGATAGTGATGTCGAAACATCCTTCTGTTCGGGGGTGGTGGCGGAGGCACATAGCTATCATGTTGCACAAATCGTTACTGATATGTACAGGCTTCTGATAAGCCATCTGGTTCACCTTATACAGTTCGCTTCCGGTATCGTAGAAGTTACCTATCTTCTCCAATCGCGTCCATTCCGTCGCTATTTCATCGACGATGCTCACTATTTCTTTCTCTTCCTGCCCACACAGAACTAAATCTGCCCGGGTGTGCATCACCGGAAACCAGGCATACAATACGCCTTGTCCGGGGCTGAGAGGTTTGTACAGGTGAGGCATCTCTTTAGGTTCGATTACTTTCTCTTGACCAGAAGGCTTCTTATTCCATAGAACAAGAGCCGCAGCACACACCAAACTCCATACAGGAAAACGGCCGCTACCAGTACATATCCCATGGAAGTGATCAGCTCGATGGCAGGCGTATCATAAGCAATGATGGCATACACATTGGCCAGGTTGGCGAGCAGAAAGCAAATCAATCCGGTGATCAGTTCCTTTTTCTTCCACTGCCCGGTGAGGATGGTATCTTTCATACAAAGGATGTTTGTTGGTGATTCAGATAATTGATTTTATATTCGTCGGGGAAGGTCAGTGTCCGTTCTTCTGCAATGGCCTGGTCGCCCAGCAGGCAGAGTGCACTGGCATAGTATCCCTCTTCGGCGATGTCCTTCGGTTGTTTCCGGTTGATGGCAGCTTCTACGAAAGCCTCCAACAACAGAGATGTACCGTCGCCTTCCGGTCGTTTGCCCAGAATGTATTCTCCCTTGTTTTCGTTGGCGGTTTCGGGCGCCCAACTGGTCCCGGCGAACGGTACGGCGTCGAACAACTTGTGTTCCACATCATTGACCATCTGCAGGAATCCGGGAGCGGGTGGAATGGTTTCGTAGAAATACTTCCCTTTCTCGGGTTCCACGGTGCCGAGGCTTCCCAGGATCTGTTCTTCCAGTCCGTAGAATTTATTGGAGATAACGGAGTCGAAGGTGATCTTCTTGCCGTTGGCAAAGGTATAGATACAGCTTACATTGTCGTGCACCTCGCGTCCGTCCTTCCAGTAGGTGATGGCACCATGTCCCATCACCTTCTCGGGAATCTCGCGCAAAGCCCAGCTTCCTATCTGAAGCTGATGGCAGGCCAGTTCCGTCATCAGCCCTTTGGAGTATTCGCGGTACAGTCGCCAGTTGATGTGCCTTTCCAGCTCCGGTGAGGGGACAGGACGTCGCCAGTCGCCATTGCGGAACCAGAAAGTGCGGATGGAATTGATATCGCCGAACTGTCCGGCATGAACCATCTCCATCGCCTTGATGTACCGGGGATCGAACAACCGTTGCTGACCGGTGAAGAAGATCTGCCCGGTAGACTTGTGCTTGTTATACATCCGGAAGCACTCTTCGATGTTATACCCGATAGACTTCTCGCAGAACACATGCTTGCCTGCTTCGAAGGCGTCCATAACAATTCGGAAATGAGTGTTGAGGGGAGTGGCTACGACTACAGCGTCTATAGCCTTATTGTCCAGTAGCTGGCGATAATCGTTGTACACGGTAGCTGCCGGAGCCAGTTTGAGAGCATCGTCTATCGAGGGTTGATAGACATCGCTCAACGCAATGATTTCTACTTTGGGATTGCGGCAAAGGAAACTCATCAGAAACTGGCCGCGCGACCCCGGGCCGATGATTCCGATACGTAGCTTCTCGTTAGCCGTATGCGCCGTTTCCGAGAATGCTGACAACCAGGGGCTGGATGCTAAAAGAACGCCCATTCCAGCCATTCCCATATTTTTCAGAAAATCTCGTCTGCTAATTAAGTGGTCTTCCATAAGGGTATTGAATAGTAGTGTGTTATCCGATAAAGCGTATAAATATAGAACGAATGCGTGAAAGGAACGCAATAAAAGACAAAAAATCTTGAAACGTTAACGATTATTTTCAGTTTGGCGAGTTTTTTAGTGCTTAGGAGAAACGAAAATATGGGATCACTAACAAAACCATAGTGCCTGATATTGACAGTTCATGGTTTTGCTAGTGATCCCATATTTGGAAAACCAATTCATAATGCCTTACTTATCCGACTGTAAAACAATTGGCTAACAGGGACCTTTTTGATTGGATTCTCCAGCATTCACTGAAAGCTCTTTATTGTAGTATTTTTTTTAATTTCTGGAAAGCAATCTCTTTCTCTTCCTCTTGTTCCGGCATTAAAAGGATATTTAACAAATCCACTCCTTTTTCATAATCAACAAAAAGAATGCTTAGCCTACCGCTGCTCCAAAAATCTATTTCACCTCCTTTTTCCGGTGAGTCAAATGCAATTTGATTTAGACTACCGAAGTCCCCCTTTTCAAAAAAGCGATATTTGATCTCAAATTCCTTTAAATAGAGCACAAACCTGTTTTCAAACCATTCAAAATCTATCATATTACTTTACTTTTAGCACAGGTGGAAAATCCAATTCAAAACATCCTACTTATCCTGCTGTAAAACAATTGGCTAACAGGGGCCGTTTTGATTGGATTTTCCAACTGCTATCAAATTGGATTTTCCATTGATGATATAGCTGCCCCTAAGGCATGGGTGCTTGACATTTTAATGCAAACAGTTTTTGCCTTAGGCAGGCGGAGCAATATGCTGTCTTAAAGCTCTGGGGCAAAGCTCGACTAAAGCGGGATTTGCTGCTTATTCGTACAATTTATTCTCTAACTCTATCTTTCGCTTGAAGTAAATTCGCTGAGATTCTTCGTCTTTTTCTATAATAAGATTCTCATATGCTTTTTTATCAAAACATAGTTCATGATAACCTAAAATAGCTTGTACAAAAGGATAAATATCTTCACCCTTTTCTATCATCCTAAAATGCCAATTTGAGTTTACCTCATTATCAATTACTTCAAATAATTGACACGGACAGGCAGAAATGAACCCATTATCATCTATTAAATAAGCTTGGTAGGTTTCAAAAACTATTAGGCCCATAACTAAATATTCTGCTCCGATAGTTATTTCTCCATATACAGTATGTCCTGTTGCTCCAAATCTTCCTAAAATAGTCTTTTCTAATGGCTGATATTCAAAAGCTCTTAAAGCCTCTCCTGTATTATATTTGCAACGTACTTTCATAAGTTATTTGAATTTAAAGTCATCAACAGCTTTCAAAACTCCATTGTCCCATTTACCTACATAATGCACAACAGCCTTTACTCCATTTTGAGTTTCAACTGTATATTGCATTTTTGACCAACCTAACCAACGAGAATCTTTCATCCCAGTCATTACTACTTTCCATAACTGGGGATTAGCCACAACATCCTCCATCGCCATTTGTTCGACCAAGTTTGTCGCTGCTGTTCTTCCCGTAGAACCTAAACCTAAAGGTTTTAATGCTTGCACTCCCCCCTCGGCTGCTCCAGTTGCTATCTTACCCCCCCCTATATATCCGGCCGCACTCTTCACCATCTTCCCGGCTGCCAGTCCACCTGCAAATTCAGAGCCTGTTTCTACAAATTGTTGCATCATATGTTCCGATACTGGATCATAATCCTTATTTGCAACATATTTAGTCCCAAAAATAGAATTTATGAGCTCTACCAAGGGATTAATGAGGTGCTTGTGATATAAGTTACCGTTAATTTCAATAAAGTCTTATATCTGACATCATAATCATCCTTTGGCAACTCTGGCCCAACATAGGTCCATCCGTCTCTTGTGCTTTGCTGATCTGAGGCAAAAGGATCAAACAAGTAAGCCCCATAACGATCTTTTATCCAATCACGTCCGTCTGGATCTATCGCATTGATAGGGTTGTTTCCACAATAGACATAAGGACTTACCGAATAATACTTCTCCGCCAGCGGATCTATCGATAAGAATCTTCCCAAAGCAGGTTCCATCTGCCGGGCAGAGTAATCATACCAGTTCAATCCCTTCTCACCATCCAGTTCTTTACCGTTGTACTTGTAAGGCTGCTTGCTGGGATCCACGCCATCCGCAAAAGCCATCCCAAAAGGATAATACTGTGTACTCTGTACAATCGTTCCACTCTGGTTAGCAACAATCCGGTTGTTCCCTAAATGATCCTGAATGTAAAAGTAGTAAATTCCGTTCTCATAATACCCATTATCCACCAAAATTCTTTTCAGGATACCGCCTTCGTAAATCATATTCCCCACATAGTCTGTCGTAAAGCTCCCTTTGCTCACACTCAGTTTCTTCCCGTCGGCCGAATAAACATAGGTATTGGTGGCTTGTGGAAAATCCAATTCAAAACATCCTACTCATCCTGCTGTAAAACAATTGGCTAACAGGGGCCGTTTTGATTGGATTTTTCAGAACTTTCCACTCATGTGAAATCTAATTAACTATAATATTAATTGTTGTACAGTCTTTTGAAGTTGTTTAGGAAAAACAACTTCAAAATTATGCTCTTCATCATTATTCCAGCTATCAGTCGCTTCAATAAGAATTCTTAAATATATTTTTAGTTCATCAGCGCTCAACAATGGTAATTTCTCATGAATTAATATTATCCTTTTCTTATTGATCCAATGAAAATCCATCAAACAATCATATAGTGCATCCCAATTAAAGCCAAAATAGTCTGGCAATTGTAATTTATTGTACAATTCTTTCAACAACTCCTCTTTGGATTTAACGCTGTTGTCTACCACTATCCAAAAAGATTCGGAGAGCCGATATGAATCTATATTTTCGACAAAGTTGAAGTGCCTCATAATTAGCATCTATTTATTTTACCGGAATAAAAGTTTTATAATGATCGGGAGTAAACCATATGTTCCCATTTTTGCCTGTCACTATTCTCATTGGACCAGGCCCTTTAAGCCCTGGAGTAGGGTGAACGAATTCTTGATAAATCCAGCATTCTGTTTTGGCTGGAAAATCCAATTCAAAACATCCTACTTATCCTGCTGTAAAATAATTGGCTAACAGGGGCCGTTTTGATTGGATTTTCCACCTTAGACTAAAATCTCTTTTTAGCAAATTGTTAGCAGATGGAAAACCCAATTCACAATGCCCTCTTATCCTACTGTGAAACAATCGGCTAACGGGGATCTTTTTGGTTGGATTTTCCACTCTGACCAACGGAGTTCAATCTATCTGTAAAGAGTTTTCGTAACACAAAAACATAACTTACGCTAATTTATTCTTTGCTCAATTCTGGTGGGTCAAACTCAACAGTCCCCCTTAATGTGGCTGTACAAAATGGATTTATTAAACTTGAATTTGTTTTGACTATATAACTCGTGTCAGGCAAAATAATCTTATACCAAGCACGACAATATTCCGGTGGACTTTGGCTAATATACTTAAAATTGGTACTACAAGTATCTTTATTAATAAAATCTTCTATCCCAGAATAAATAAAAATCGTTTTGTTCTTTATTGTAGTATAATTTGCAGGATGATTTTCTTGAAAATATTCATTATTAGCGCGTCGGCACAATAGTGATAATTGATATTCGCCTCTGTTCTTTTTATCCACATACAATTCGTAAATGCAAGAATCTTCTTGAGTTTCGTTTAAAAAATCGGTCAAGAAACTATCTATTTGTTCATTAAAACAAACTTCACCTATGGATTGGATCTGCAAGTCTGTACAAACTTTATTATTGCATGAAAAATGGCAACTTACAAAAAAAATACAGATTGTTAAATTTATAAATGTCTCTTTTTTCATTTTCTATTGTATTTTAGTAACGCTTTCATTTGATAACCATTCATCAAACCTTGTATTGTAGGTTGAATTCCTCCTACAGGAGGTAATGTAATTGCATCATATAGACTTCGACCATAAGCTCGGTATGTATACAATTTTTCATCATGGCCCATTACTGGAAAATCCAATTCAAAACATCCTACTTATCCTGCTGTAAAACAATTGGCTAACAGGGGCCGTTTTGATTGGATTTTCCATTGCTAATCAAATGGCGGAATAAAAATTTCATTTGGAAAATTTCCAGGTAAAGGAACAAAAGGATAATATTCAAGATGTAAATCTTTATAAACTCTGATAGTATCATAGTTGTCCTTTACTATCCACATCTTTCTCTCAAAGTAATCCTTTAGTGGAGGTGTTGTAATGGTATCATTTTCTCTTTTGAAATAACGTTCTATACCTGAAAAAATATCAAATCGTTTGCCTGAGACAACGGTGTAATTTAGAGGTTTATAACTATTATAGTCGTTTTCTTTTTTTGTTAGCGATTCCTTTCCACAATAGATTATGAGTAAATAATCATGCGGTGTCTCTTTATCAACATATAATTCATATACACTATCAATGTTTTCCTGAACAAACGAATCAAGTATTGCATATATGTTGTCCTTAGGATGTAGAAAAGCACTATCTAAATTATGATCACTGCTTTTTTTACAACTTGTAATCCCAATAATTACTATAAAAAAATAAAATATTCTTCTCATAAGTGCATTATTTACCATAAAAACTTCTTAGATAATAGCTATGTTGTTTTGCGAAATTACGCAAACTTGGTCAGTCTTTTTTATCAGAATCAATTATTGGAGGACTAAAAGTACTTTCAGTAAAACGAGCGGCTAATGGAACAAAAGGATATACATATTCGACATCCTTATATATGCTAATTATATTAAAACTATCTTTGACAATCCAAATGCTTTCTATTTGATTCTTGGACTGTATAGCATTTTTTATCACATCTTTTTTCTCGTTAAAATAGCGTTCCACACCAGAAAAAATATCAAATCTCTTTCCTGAGACTATTGTATAATTTAATGGAGTCTGGCTATTATAAATATTTTCGTCTTCTGTCAAAGAGCTTTCCCCACAATAAAGGGTTAAGATAAAATCATGTGGAGTTTGTTTATCTATATACAATTCATATATAGTACTATTCCCATTTTCTTTGACGAAAGAATTAAGAACCTCGCATATACTTCCTTTAGGGATTAAAACTACATCCTCTAAATAGCTCTTTGATCTGCTATTGCAATTTACAATACCAATTGCTATTATAAAAAAACAAAATATTTTTCTTTTCATTTGAATGTCATTTATAAGTTAGTTTTGGTCAAACCAAAACACAAACTTGCGGAAGATAAAATCAATCAACTTTAATAATAGGGCGAGAGAATGTATTCTCTCTGTTCTCAAGAGGAAGAGGGATAAAAGGATACCCTGCAATAATTTCATAAGTATTCAAAATACCGGAGCTATCTTTAATCGCAAGGTAGACAGCTTCTCGCCCTTCTTTCTTCTTTACTAAAGAAGTTATTTCTTTAGTAAATGAATTTTCAAAGTAGCGCTCTATCCCTGAATAAACGTTTATTTTGATACCCTGAGAACTAACACACATCAATGGCTGCTGACCATATTGCTCGTTCTCCTTTTGCGTTAAAGACATATCACCTGCATATAAAATCATATTAGAGTTCTCAGGGTCAAGCTTATCTATATACAATTCATATACCAAATAGTCTTTGATCACATTTCTTTGCACAAAAGAATCAATTATAAGTTGCATCTCTTCCTTGGGCTTTAAAATATTATCACTTACTATTTTCTTTTCTGAACAGGAAAATAATAAAATAAGAAAAAAACAAATAATTAAAACATTTTTCATCTTCCTAATATTCCTTTAAAGTTATTTTGCATTGAATAATCCCTTAGACTAAAATTCCCTTTTATCAAATTGTTAGCAGATACTCCAGGAAGTAAATGAGTACGATAATTAAATCCAGATACTTTCATGGTAGTATTGGGTGATGCCACAATGAGGCTTATAGATTCTTGTTTATTCATTTGAAGTACATAAACCGGTTTATATGGAGTATCAAAAGATGCAAACCCTAAGTCTCCATAATTATCGAAGTCATAAGTACTTGGACGACTTCCATCCGGATGTGTATGCGCTGTAGCAACAGTATTAAAGACTGTTCCTTTTGCATCTATAACATTTCCATTCTTGACACTATATCCATAATCTGCAAGATTGACTTCTCCGCTAGTATTTTTATAACTTGGAAGGACTAAAACCCCTTTATCTGTTATTATACCCATTTCTTCATTTTTTGTTTTTTGGGAGTTACTCACCATTCGTGCATATCCACTTGATTCTTTGGAGAACATTATACTTCCATCATCCCGGTAATTCTCGATCACATTGCCATTTCTATCCATCACAGCATCAGTAGTTCCAATGTAAATCTGTCCTTCTTCCAGCTGACTTTGTGAAGTTATGTTCAGATCAAATTTGCGAGTCTTATCTTTGTCCCAGTACCAATCTTTGCCATCGGGATCTATGTAATTCACCGGATTATTCGCACAATAGACATAAGGACTTACCGAATAATACTTCTCCGCCAGCGGATCTATCGATAAGAATCTTCCCAAAGCAGGTTCCATCTGCCGGGCAGAGTAATCATACCAGTTCAATCCCTTCTCACCATCCAGTTCCTTACCGTTGTACTTGTAAGGCTGCTTGCTGGGGTCTACACCATCCGCAAAAGCCATCCCGAAAGGATAATACTGTGTACTCTGTACAATCGTTCCACTCTGGTTAGCAACAATCCGGTTGTTCCCTAAATGATCATTAATGTAAAAGTAGTAAATTCCGTTCTCATAATAACCATTATCCACCAAAATTCTTTTCAGGATACCACTTTCGTAAATCATGTTCCCCACATAGTCTGTCGTAAAGCTTCCTTTGCTCACACTCAGTTTCTTCCCATCGGCCGAATAAACATAGGTATTGGTGGTTTGTCCCAGTGTATTACTGATAACAAGTGTCCGGGGTAAGTTCAGGCTATTGTAGGTAATGTTGCTGATCCCTTTGTTCAGATCCTTTGTCAGGTTACTGTTTGTATCATAGTAGTACTCCGTGGCGAGCGATACCCCGTTGTTTCGGAAGTCTGCCGAAGAAGAGAGTGTCGGAACCACTCCGCTGTCCTCCACTTTGATCAGTTGGTTACCGGCATACCCCATTGTCAGATTATCGATGATTCCGTAAGTGGTGGTACCTGTATTGCCATAGCGAGTTAGAGCAGTGATATTTCCCTGCTTATCATAGACATAAGACGTTCCAAAACTTCCATCCCCGATGTAAGTAGCGCTCTTCAAGCGGGAGAGTCCGTCGTAAGCGAAGGTATAGTTGCGGGTCTTGCTTGCCTGTATCCATTGTTGAGTCTTGATATTCCCCGATTTACTATACGTGAGATTCTCCGTAAAATGAGTATTGCTTATTTTTTCTATCCATGAACGGACGTTGTAGGTATAAGCCTTGTTCAGGCTGTCCAGATTATTGGATTTTGAACTGACGACACGTCCCAACTCATCGTAAGTGTTTTCGACAAGTGTCGTCAATGGTTTAACCGATGTCCCTACCGTCAGTTGGTGCGTTGTCTTTTTCAACCGCCCGGCATGGTCGTAGGTGTATTTATAGACTTCGGTTTGAGTATCCCCGGCGGCTGTATGTACATGTTTTCGTTGTGTAGGATTCCCTGTGAAGTCATAAAGTATATGCTCCTTGTCATATCCATTGAAATGATTAGAGGAGATGGACTGTATCATTCTCTTTCTATAATCATAATACAGGGTTGACCCTAAGTAAGTGGGAGTAGCCGATCCATCCAGTTTGGCAACCAACGTGCCCGTCAGTTGGGTTTTGGCATTAGGAGCCTGGTTGGCAAAGCCGGTCTCCCTTACGAAAGCAAAGTTCGTATTGTTAAACTCGGATATGGCTGTCTTGTTCAGGAATGCATAGTCATCGTAGTAGTTTACAGTGAGTACCGTTTGGTTGGTAATAAAGTCATTAGCCAATGCGTATCCTTTGTACTTGGCTGTGGCATTATCACGTGTCACTGTTACTACCCTTGGCAGAGGTTCGGCTGCTGATAAATTAAGCGTATGTTTGCCTACCCCTGTCACACAGACACGATTGAATGCATCAGGAAGGCTGAACGACCATTCTTTTCTTTCTCGTTGCTCCCCATCCTGGGAGAAGATCAGCCTGTCCGCCTGGTCGTAAATGTAGTATATCCAGCCGCAATCCGGTAGCTTCTTGGCAACGCAACGGTTGCGTTGGTCATATTTGTACAGGTAGGCATACTTCTTGAGTGTTTCGTTGGCTATACTGTTCCAACTGCCCGTGGTGGCTCCAAAAACATCAGATGCGGCAGGCGGTAAAACAACCGTCTGGTTGCCGTATTCATCATAGATAAAATAGGTATCATGCTTCACATGGGTTTTCCCTTCCCTGTGTAGCTGACGTTGCAATATCACTTGCCCTAACTTGTTCTTGAATTCCAGGGAGGTGTTTCCGTCCTCATTCATCATCCACGTCACATAGAGCTGGAGAGTGTCATATCTTTCCACATGGGTCAGTGTGACCAGCGTATCATTGGCAGCTACGGTGGCTTTGTAATAAATGCAGTTTAGCGTATCACTGCTTGCCAGATTGGTTAAGTAAGCTGTTTTCACAGCATGGCTCGTGCTGTGCCATTCATACCCGGGCCCATACTGCTCCCGTACTCTGCTTAACGGTGAGTTCTCATAAACAGCCTTGGAGTAGGTGCATGCATCATTCTGATAGATGGTAGCAGATAGCCCTTTGAAAGAATTAAGAGGAACAAAGGTGCCCGCGTTTGTCGTTCCCGTCACCCGCGGCAGCCACGCGTTGGATTCTCTGCCATAGATATCGTACTCCTGATATGTTACCAGGTCGGCCTTGCCGGGTGTAGCCTTGATTTCTGTCTTTTGTATGGGTCTTCCCAATCCATCGAAGTAGGTGACTGAACGCAGGCAGCTATCGGCGTCCACTGTTCCTAAAAAGCTTCTTGCTACTGTAGGCGAAATGGTCAGGACGTAGTTCTGATCGGGCCAGGTCAGTACAGGGGTGCTCTGACTGTATGACGTTGATACAGAAAGAAGCAACATAACGAGTAGTTGGATGATATGTTTCATCGTAGGGGTGTTTTTTTGTTTCATATCTTCTTGTCTGGTTTTATTGATTACGGTAATGGTAATCATAATATTGAGCAACTTTCCTTTGTATCCTGCCGGAAGAGTCCGGTTCTTCCACATAGACGCATTGCAAACGCCCAAATGAATCGTATTCATAATAGGTAGTCGCTCCTTGCGGGTCGGTAGCCGAAAGCATACCCACCAATGGCTTGTAAGTATAAGTCGTAACAAGGGCGCTGGGCAACTTTGTCCGTAAAGCATTTAAACTATCCAGATCAGCAGCTAATGGAATCAATGCGGACGCTAGACTCTTAGTTGTTTTCTCGGTTAATACTTTTTCCACATTCGTGTAGACAGCATTTTCAATCTTAGCAATGGGGTACTGGCCACCATAGCCCCATAGGTAAGAAGTAGTGTCTTCCCTTGTTTCTTGTGAGGTCAATTGATTGGTCTTATTATAAGTATTCCATAAACAAGGGGTAAACGTAAACGGATCCGATGGGTTAAAAGCAATATCCGTCCCCATTTTTTCATACTGATAGTAAACTTTGGGCAATCCAATAATTGTATCATATTCTACTTGCATACCGGATATCAATTTACTACCCCGGTAGGATCGTATGTCAACAGGGTATAAAATGTGTTTTTTTAAGAAATTTGCATAATAACTCCCGTATTCCGCCGGATAATAATATTTTTCAGTGATGCTTTCTCCCCGGCCTAAAGAGGTTATGATCTCTGTCGCTTTATTATGGAAGGGTGAAGTATATTTGTATTCTTTACTGGTGCGAATGACTTTTTTATCAACGTATTGCCGGTTTACTTCTTTACTGATATTGGCCATTCCGCCTACAGTATAAGAACGGGTGTATGAGTACTCATAATCGGACATCTGAAATACTTTAATATTGGGTATTAAGTGTGTTACTTTAGTTACATAGAAAATGGAGTCTTCTGCCACCAGGTTCTCACCTGCATCATAGGTGCGTTTATTGGTTAATAGCCTGCTCTTCCATCCGTAGTCTATGGAACTGGGATAAGGGTAGGTAAAGGAGGTGGAAGTTGTAGACACGTAATTCTTATAATGCCACGGTTGGTCATCGAGCGCCATTATTCTTCCTGATACGAATGCGTCGTACTTGACATGGTTATCAGGACCGGTAACAGCACTCCCGTCATACTGGGTGCTGTAATTAGAATAATAATATTCAGTTCTGCCCAGCCCCTCGATCTCCTCTGTCACCTGCGAATAGGCCGTTTCTCCTTCCGCTCCAAGTCTCAGAGGAGATGATCCATCAATTTTTACGACCTTCAGGTAGATTCCGGTGTTATTAATTCGTATATTATAACCACTGCTATATATTAACGCAGGCGGTACCCCCATACCTGCCAAAACATTTCTAATGGTATTGAACTTATAGGTAAGGTCAGGAGTGTTAAATGGATCAATATACAGAAAGGGGTTATAATAATAAGTAAAATAATAGTTCCTGTTGACATCTACATAGAGCATATCATTGGAAAATCCGGCATAACTATATTTCTTTTTGCTTATATTTCCATTGTCATCACAAGTCTCTATCTGCTTGACCCGCAGTCCTCCTCTAACAGTTCCGCCGTCCTTATTCACTTCAAAATCAAATTGGGTATATCCGCCGGTCGGATAAATGATTTTATTCAGTGTGCATGCTTTTACTGCTTCTGTATGAGGTTCCCTGTCGGCCCCATATACCGTGTGCGACTGTGTTGCCAGGTGGGCAGCGTAGTTGTAATCACCATAACACCAGTCAAACCAGGGGTCGGCCTGGATATACTTGTAATCACTATTGCTGTTTCCAGGAAAGATAACCTTATTATTACTGAAATTATAATACCCCCAATGGTCCTGGGAAGGCGAAAGCCGGTACGGAAGAGTATAGACATCATCTGTGGCAGCATTGTCATCCCCGTAATACTTAAATTGATAGGCATAGGAACGGCTGTACGGATAAGAGAACTCTCTCACAGATTCGAGGCGAAGACGATAATTTAAATAATTGTACGCACTTACTTCAACATTCCTACTGTTTTTGTACCGGCGCGCTGTATTCGCTGTGAAATATTTATAGATAAATTCTATCCCTTTCTGGAGTTGGTTTTGTGCATTGTACAAGGCTATCTGACCTAAACATTTTCCGGAATTATTCCAGCTATCCTGGCGATTTCCTGCCAAATTTGTAAAGCTGATATAGTGGCTGGCGCCTGTTGTTATTTTAGTCAAAAGAGGTTCCACAACATTTGATATGGCCAGTTCTCCGGCATGATTAATTAGTTCATCGACAGTGAGACTGGTTGTGGTCTTAGTTGCGTCAATAAAACACGTAGACTGAGCCCGTTTGGTAGCAATAGTACTTGGCCTTTCATATTCAAAGGTAATCAAACCTCCTGAAGGACTGGTGATTTGTGTTAAGTACCAGGAAGTATAATAAAGCTTTCCATCTTGGATGATAGAAGCTGACTGCCCAAATGTATAGACTAAGCCCGACTCATCTGTAATGGTAAAATTGTTTTTATCTATCTTTATATCTTCCTGTTTGAATAGGCATACGTTATTGTTGTTGTCCAGAAAGAACTTCCCGGACCTGCCATTGAAGTTGTAATAATAGATATCTGTTTCACCATCCGCACCATCCCCATTGTGGATGATCAGCTGCGATTTAGAAATCAGATCGGTCTGGTAAGTGTCAAGGGACCTGTTATAGTTTGCCGTACTCGAATTGTCCGGTTCAAAATCCTTAATGACAGGCCTTTCTTGTCCGTTATCATCGGCTTTACCCCGGATCTCCCGGGTGATCATTCCGCCTGCGTTCAAGGTCCAACCTAATCCAACATAGCTTGCTTCCTGATCGACTTTGATCCCTCGTGCATGATACGATAAAGAGACATTGACGGTAATATCCTTATCGGATATGGACATCAAAGGAATGCTGATATCAGGGACTCCCGTGGAATAGTCCACAGGGATATCCCCATACCTGGCCATGGAGTAGGCGTTGGGCGGATAGATCTGCAGAATGTTCTTG
>JAVBVI010000088.1:0-8289 GCA_031554505.1 Bacteroides sp.
TCCAGTATTTTCTAAAAGACAACCGATTAAGGAAGCCGGGGAGTCAACTGGCAACACACTTAGGAAAGAAGGGCAAGTCATTGACAACTTGTTTAGGGAACCAGCGTCAAAACTGACAACCTTTTTTAGTATAAGTCAAAACACCGAGTTTCCTCCGATGAAACACCAAGTTTCAAGGCATGAAACACTAAGTTTCCTCTGATGAAACAAGTTGTTTCCGTTGATGAAACTTGGAAGGCAAAAGTACAAAAGAACTCAAAGCGTGACGGATACCTCGAAAAGTGGCAAACGCGTGTAGGATAAAACCGGTATCCGTCACGGGATATGCGTTTGTTTATCAGATTGTTAGGTTGGAATACGTGACGGCGTGCTAAATAAAATTCGTTTTTTGCACAGGAGAGAGAGGGTAGCAAGCCCTGTGGGAAGGGCATCCTCAGAATAGATCTCTGTGCGACTCTGTGGTGAATCTTTCACAAAATAGGATAAAACAGTTGGCACATTCCCCACAGATGTTTAATTTTGTCGCTATGAATGCCCATGTTCTCGAGAAACTAAAGATACTGGCGGAGTCGGCCAAATACGACGTCTCCTGCTCGTCCAGCGGCACGGTGCGGTCCAACAAAGGAAAGACGTTGGGCAATACTGTGGGAGGGATTGGCATCTGCCACAGTTTCGCCGAAGATGGACGTTGCATCTCCCTGCTCAAGGTGATGCTGACTAATCACTGTATTTACGACTGCGCTTACTGCATCAACCGCCGTAGTAACGACCTGCCGCGCGCTACGCTTACGGTCAGCGAGTTGGTCGACCTGACCATCGAGTTCTACCGCCGCAACTACATCGAGGGGCTTTTCCTCAGTTCCGGCGTTGTCCGGAATCCGGACTATACTATGGAACGGTTGGTGCGGGTGGCGAAGGATCTTCGTGAAGTTCATCGCTTCAATGGTTACATTCACTTGAAGAGTATCCCCGGAGCGAGCCGCGAGCTGGTGAACGAGGCCGGACGCTATGCCGACCGTCTCAGCGTCAACGTAGAGATACCGAACGAGAAAAGTTTGCAGCATCTGGCACCGGAGAAAGACCATGCCAGTGTCTTTGCCCCCATGCGTTACATTCAGCAAGGCGTACTCGAAAACAAGGAGGACCGGAAGAAGTACCGCTATACGCCCCGCTTCGTCCCTGCCGGGCAAAGCACACAGATGATCGTAGGCGCTTCGCCCGAGACCGATAAGGACATCCTATACCTGTCGTCCGCCCTCTACCAGGGACCTACTATGCGGCGCGTCTACTATTCGGGCTACGTGTCGGTGAACGAGTACGATACGCGTCTGCCGGCCTTGAAACAACCGCCTCTGGTGCGCGAGAACCGTCTGTACCAGGCCGACTGGCTCATGCGCTTCTACCACTTCAAGGTGGACGAGATTGTCGATGAGGCTTATCCGCATCTGGATCTTGAAGTCGACCCGAAGTTGGCTTGGGCGCTTCGCCACCCCGAACAGTTTCCGGTGGATATCAACAAGGCCGATTATGAGCTGATACTTCGCGTGCCGGGCATCGGCGTGAAGTCGGCTATGCAGATTGTGGCCTCCCGCCGCTTCGGTCGCCTGGGGTTCTACCAATTGAAAAAGATAGGGGTAGTGATGAAGAAAGCGCAATACTTCATCACCTGCCATGAGCTGCCCGTCCGCACCGTGAACGAGATGACTCCGCAGGCCGTCCGTTCCATTCTCATAGCCAAACCCGAGAAGAAAAAGAAAGACGAAAACCAGTTGTCACTCCTCTTTGTGGACGAATAGCATGAATATCTTTCTCTACGATAAAACCTTCGAAGGATTGCTTACGGCCGTGTTCGACGCCTACTTCCGCAAGACCTTCCCCGATGCCTTGCTGTCGGAAGACGAACCTTTGCCGCTGTTCTACGACGGAGTACATACGGTGGTGACCGACGAAGAGAAAGCCGGACGTGTATGGCGAGGGTTGGAGAAGAAACTATCGGCCACGGCGCTGGCCTGTGTAGCTCAGAGCTGGCTGGCCGAAACACCGGAAGTGCCCATGCTGCTGTTTCGCTACATCCGCAAGAATATCGATGCTCCCCGTTCCATCGAAGTCAACTTTGCCGACCCCGACGTGCTGGAACTCTCCCGGGTGTGGAAACGGGTACGTTGGGAAAGCAACCGGATGCTGCAATTCGTCCGCTTCCAGAAAGCTGCCGACGGAACCTTCTTCGCCCCCTTCGAACCGCAATTCAATGCCCTGCCGCTCGCCATCGACCACTTCAAGGATCGCTTTGCCGACCAACGGTGGCTCATCTACGACATCAAACGCCAGTATGGCTATTACTACGACCTGGAAACGGTGACCATAGTCACCTTCGAGGGCGACGACAAAGCTTCGCACCTCATTTCCGGTATGCTGGACGAGAGCCTGATGGATAAGGATGAGAAACTCTTTCAGCAATTATGGAAAACTTATTTCAAGGCGATTGCCATCAAAGAGCGCACCAATCCGCGGAAACACAAGCAGGACATGCCTGTGCGTTACTGGAAATACCTCACTGAGAAGCAGGAATAGTCGAGGTGGAGATTAGTCGATCACCCACCGCTTATTGAAAGCCACTGTCTTATTCGGATCGTAATTCATCCCTTCCTGAGTAGGAATCTGGAATACATACGTCTTACGTGCTTTGTTGAGCAGCGAAGTATCGCGCAGCCACGGGTTGAAGTCGCGCAACTGCGCATACGTGATACCCTGCTTCTGGGCAAAATTACTCAGACTATCAATGGGTGTGTTCACTGTCACTTCCTTGCAGGGGATCACCGGGTACAGGTCTGTTTGCTTCAGCAGGAAGCCGAACCGTTGCGGATCATTGAATACCTCTTTGGCTGCGAGGATGCGAAACATGTAGCGCGAAGTTTCCTCCACCAGCCACAAGTCCATGGCATGATCGGCCAGTTGCTTGTCCAGTTGCCCCGAGATGCGTGCTTGTCCGGCATTGTACGAAGCCGATACCGACATCCAATCTTTGTACTTGGCATAAGCTTCCTTCAGGTAGCGGCAGGCTGCGCGGGTGGATTTCTCTATGTGATAACGTTCGTCCACCTGGTCGCCCACTTCCAGTCCGAATTGACGACCGGTGGCGGGCATGAACTGCCACAATCCGGCCGCTCCGGCGGGCGATTTCGCCAGCGGGCTCAGACTACTCTCTATCACCATCAGGTATTTGAAGTCATCGGGAATGCCGTTCTCTTTCAAAATGGGCTCTACGACCGGGAAGTAGCGGTTGGCTCGTTTGATCATCAGCATGGTCGACGAGTGCATATAGGTGAACGCCATGATCTCGCGATCCATCCGTTCGCGGCGGTCGTACCGGCGCAGGTCGATGGAGGTCCCGGCAAACGTGGCGTGCGCAGGTACCGAGGGCGATGCTACGGAGTAGGGGACTTCCGGTTTGGCAGGGTGTTGTGGATCGCTTATGTGGCTGCTTCCGATGAGTACGGGAATGGTGGCGCCGATGCAGGCTGCCAGTATCAGGCTGAGTGCCCAGTGGGTGCGGGTAGCTTTCATGAATCTTTATTTTTGATGATGTCACAAAGATAGTTCTATTTTGTTTCAACGAAAGAACTTTTTCGTTACTTTATATGTTTTTGGTATATAACCTAACTGTAATTATGAATATAGCAATTTCCGGTGCTACAGGTTTTATTGGCAAGCATCTTACCGAC
The DNA here is from genome assembly GCA_031554505.1 of Bacteroides sp. Lineage (GTDB taxonomy): Bacteria > Bacteroidota > Bacteroidia > Bacteroidales > Bacteroidaceae > Bacteroides. The sequence goes on from JAVBVI010000088.1 coordinate 3,723, forward strand.
TATTTTGCAGCCCAGGGGCATCGCGTCATCCCTTTGGTGCGAAGCATGTTTCGCGAGAATATGTCCGGGCAACTGAGCCAGACATTGTCGCGGTGTGATGCTGTGATCAATCTGGCGGGGGCTCCTATCAATCGGCGGTGGACTGCCCGGTACAAGCGCGAGCTGTACGATAGTCGCGTTCACCTGACCCGCAAGCTGGTCCAGGCACTACAATCTACGGTGCGCAAACCATCACTCTTCATTTCTGTTTCGGCAGTGGGTTACTATCCGTCCAATGGGGTGTTCGATGAATACACCGGTATCTACGGCGACGACTTTCTGGCCGAGTTATGCCACGCTTGGGAGAAAGAAGTGACGAAATGTCCGGCTTCTACCCGTTGGGTTATCACCCGTTTGGCGGTGGTGCTGGCTCCGGACGGAGGAGCGTTGAAGCAGATGATGATGCCGCTGAAAGGAGGAGTAGCCCTTACCATAGGTCCGGGTAACCAGTCGTTCCCCTGGATCGGTATGCACGATTTATGTCGTGCTTTTCAGTTTATCGTGGAACGGAAAGAACTGCGTGGAGTAGTGAACCTGATAGCCCCCGAGCTGATCACCCAACGTGAATTTACCCGGACGCTGGCCCGGAAGCGTCACGCCTGGCTCAGACTGAAAGTGCCGGCCTTTGTCCTCCGGATGGTGATGGGCGAAGCTGCCTCTTTCCTGATTTCCGGACAGTGTGTGCGTCCCACTCGTCTGGAAGAGTCTGGTTATACGTTTGATACGCCTACAATAGAACAATTTTTGGAAGATACCTGGCAACAGGAAGAAGTAAAACAGTAACAACAACTAAAAAATAGAATTATGGAATACCCGATTACTCATCAGCCTGAAAATAAACTTTTCAAGACTACCATAGAAGGTCGTACTGCCTTCGTACAATACCGATTGATTAACGACAGTCTGGACATTATTCATACCATTGTTCCCAAACCACTCGAAGGGCAAGGCATTGCTGCCGCCTTGGTAAAGACAGCCTATGAGTATGCTCTGGACAATAACCTGCAGCCCAAAGCTACTTGCTCGTACGCAGTGAAGTGGCTGGAACGACATCCGGAGATACAGGGATAGTTCCCATTAGTTCTTTATAGGAAGCCGCTCCCAAATGAAGCGGGGAATCATCCGCCAGAAGAATACCAGCAAGCGGTAACGTCCGTCGATCACCACGACACGTTTCCGCTTGTTGAGTGCTTTGACGATTTGTACGGCTACGCGGTCGGCCTGCATCAGTAGGGGATAGCGTCGGTCCTTTAGCAAATCAGTGGCCACGAAGCCCGGGCGGATGTCTGTGAAGCAAATGCCCAGATGCTCCATGCGGGCCAGTTGCGCCAGAGCGTCGATGTATGTGTTCTGAAAACGCTTGGTGGCCGAGTAAGCGGGGGCAATGCCCAGCCCCTTGGTTCCTGCTATGGAACTGATGACGGCGAGGTGTCCACTGCCTTGTGCTTTGAAATAGGCGAAAGCGGCGTCCGTCATCCGGATGAAGCCCTCGACATTGGTGCGGGCGGTATTCAGTTCGATCTCCGGGGTTAGTTGCGGGTTTTGGCTACCGATACCAGAGCTGAGCAGAAACAGGTCCATCCCACCCAGCTGATCGATGAGTGTTTGCAACGAGTCGACAGCATCCGGTTGAGTCACGTCCAATGTCTGTATCCGGACCTGATCCGGAGCTGTTTGCCGGAAGGCTTTCAAGGCCTCCTCCCGCCGTCCGGCAATGCCTATCTGCCAACCTTGTTGTACCAATAACCGGGCAACTGCCTGTCCGATGCCCGAGGTGGCACCTATGATAATGGCTCGTTTCATGGGTTCATCGTTATTCGTAAATCATCTTTTTAGTCATTCCTCCATCGATGGTGATGTTTTCGCCATTGATAAAATTGTTCTCCTCCCGACAGAGGAACAGACACATCCGGGCGATGTCTTCCGGTCGGCCTACCCGGCGCGAAGGATGTTGTTTGTGGTCGCGTTCGGTCAGTGTATCGTAGTGGTAGTTCTCGATCCATCCCGGTGCGATGGAGTTGACAGTGATGTAATATTCGCTCAGCGATGCAGCCAATGCGTGGGTCAGGGAGTAAACACCTCCTTTGGATGCCGCGTACGCTTCCGTGCCCGGCTCGCTCATCAGGTAGCGGGTGGAACAGAGGTTGACAATGCGCCCGTAGCGATTGTTGATGCCTTGTTGCTTCCGGTGGATGGCCAACAGGCGGGCAGTGAGGAATACGGGTCGGAGGTTGATGTCCAGAATCTGGTCGAAAGCCTCCACCGTCATCTCCGTGATGGGCGAGAATCCGCCTATTCCCACATTATTAATAATAATATCGAGATCGCCCCACTCAGTGAACAGGGTTTGCAGGCAGGTTCCCAAATCTTCCTTCCGGCTTACATCCAAGGCGAAGAAACGAGTACCTGTCTGTTCAGCTAATTCTTTTCCGGCTGCTTTATCGATGTCACAGAAAGCCACTTGGCAACCTTCAGCAGCAAAGGCCTCGACAATGGCGCGGCCTATTCCGCTTGCAGCACCGGTTACAAATACTCGTTTCTTCATGAGGCAGTCTACCAGTTATCGTTTGTATGGCTGTTGGCTACTAAAGCCTCGATGCGCTGCTTGTACAGGGTGGAACCTTCGGCAATCAGACGTGGAGCTTCGGCCGAACCCATCCCATGCAGGACAATCGGTGTTTGCCAGGTCATGCCCGAGTGAATGGCGCAAAGTTGATACGGACGGAGAAGTTCGTCTACGGAGAAGCGGTTTCGTCCGCCGCTACGGTAGGCTTCGCCTTCGGAGCCGGTGGTCGTTACAATCAGTAGAGGTTTGCCGGCTACGGCCGGCGTACGGGCGAGGTACGTGAAGACTTCGTCTTGCCATTTCTTGAGCATGGAAGGAGCCATCGCCCAATAGAATGGAAATTGAAATACCACAGCAGATGCGTCGGAAATGATTTGTGTCCATTCGTTCACCTCGAAGGCGGGACCTTCGAGATCGTACAAATTGAAAATGGATACTCCTTCTAACAGTTTAACAGTGTCGGTCAGTGCTTTATTCGCCTGCGAGTCTTTGAAATTGGGATGTGCCAGCAGCACTACCACTTTGCGTAAATCTTTTATCATGAACGGGATATTATGAATGAATAACTAAATCATCGGGGTAAAGATAGGAATTAAACCGAAACATTGCGTACTTTTGCTGCGGATAAAATGAGTTTACAGAACGATGATAAATTTTGACCGATTCCCTTCTCCATGCTACATCATGGAAGAAGATTTGCTGCGGAAGAACCTGACGCTGATCAAGAGTGTGGCCGACAGGGCAGGAGTGGAGATTATTCTCGCCTTCAAGTCGTTTGCTATGTGGCGTTCCTTCCCCATCTTTCGCGAGTACATTGATCATTCTACCGCCAGTTCGGTGTACGAAGCCCGGTTGGCGCTCGAAGAGTTTGGCAGCAAGGCGCATACCTACTCGCCGGCTTATACGGAAAGCGACTTCCCGGAAATCATGCGTTGCAGCAGTCATATTACTTTCAACTCGTTGTCTCAATACGAACGTTTTGCACCTGCGGCCAGACAGGAAGGAATTTCTTGCGGTATCCGTATCAATCCTGAATATTCCGAGGTGGAGACGGAACTGTACAATCCTTGTGCGCCCGGTACCCGTTTCGGCATTACGGCCGATCTGTTGCCTGGCACTTTGCCGGCCGGCATCGAAGGTTTTCATTGCCATTGCCATTGCGAGTCTTCCTCGTACGAACTGGAACATACTCTGGTGCACATCGAGGAGAAGTTTGCCCGTTGGTTCCCGCAGATCCAATGGCTCAACCTGGGAGGTGGTCACCTGATGACGCGGAAAGATTACGATGTGGAACACCTTATCCTATTATTGCAAGGATTAAAGAAACGCTATCCGCATCTGCGTATCATCCTGGAACCCGGATCGGCTTTCACCTGGCAAACCGGTGTGCTGACTTCCGAGGTGGTGGACATTGTGGAGAGCCGGGGGATACGTACAGCCATCCTGAACGTGAGCTTCACCTGCCACATGCCCGATTGCCTGGAGATGCCCTACCAACCCGCCGTGCGTGGAGCGGAAATGGGGACTGAAGGAGCGTATGTCTATCGGCTGGGAGGCAATTCTTGTCTGAGCGGTGACTACATGGGCTCGTGGAGTTTCGACCACGAACTACAGATCGGTGAGCGAGTCGTCTTCGAAGATATGATACATTACACTATGGTAAAAACCCATATGTTCAACGGAATACACCACCCGGCCATTGCTCTGTGGACAAAAGAAGGACAAGCCGATGTGTATAAGCAGTTCGTGTATGAAGATTATCGGGATCGAATGAGTTGATAATCAATATTGTTGACGGTAACGGAAAAGCAAAAGGAGAACTTCGCGTTAAAAAAACAAGCGGAATGTTTGCTACTTTACAGAAAATCCATACCTTTGCATCCGCAATTGCGAAAGTAGCTCAGTTGGTAGAGCATAACCTTGCCAAGGTTAGGGTCGCGGGTTCGAATCCCGTCTTTCGCT
>JAVBVI010000143.1:0-30594 GCA_031554505.1 Bacteroides sp.
TCCAGTATTTTCTAAAAGACAACCGATTAAGGAAGCCGGGGAGTCAACTGGCAACACACTTAGGAAAGAAGGGCAAGTCATTGACAACTTGTTTAGGGAACCAGCGTCAAAACTGACAACCTTTTTTAGTATAAGTCAAAAAGAAGATGGTTAAAGTATCAAACAACTTGTTTCATCGCCTGAAACACTCTGTTTCATCGCTTGAAATACTCTGTTTCATCCCGTGAAACGCTCTGCTTCATTTGAGGAAACTCACAAAAAAAGATAATCATCCGAAACTAACGTCCTGATGGTGAGAAGATGAAATAAAGTCCTACATTTGTATTTTCTACTATAAAATCAACAGACCATGAACATCCGATTACTGCTAGGTTTATTACCTGCCCTCCTCCTCTTCACTTCGTGCCGCACCAGCTCGAGCAGTAACAGTACTGCCCACTGCAATGAACTGGAGCATGGACTGGGCCTGGTGGAAGAAAGACCCTAAAGCCGTGGAACGGAGCAACCGCCTACTGACCTTCTTCCAGAGCGAAGGCCTTCGCACCTACGGCAACCAATACCGCCTGGACGGCACAAAGCTAGCCGGTGGACAACCTATCGGGCTCATGGCCTGCAACGCCACCGCCGCCTTGGCAGCCGACGCGCCCTACGCCATCGACTTCGTGAAAGCCTTTTGGGAGTGCAAGCCCCCTATCGGCCGGTTCCGCTACTACGACTCCATGCTGATGATGATGGCTCTGCTGCACTGCAGCGGAGAATTTAAAGTGTACCTGTAAAGAATCACGCAAATTAGATGTATCTTTGCGGCAAGAACAGGAAACCATGTGGATACTTATATATAGTTTACTAGCACTTGCCGCCGTGGCGCTCACCGCCGGATACATCCGCAACCGACGCCTGCAAAAGCAGATAAACCGCGGGGAGCTGGACAGCTTTCCGGAGGTACAGGAAGCCGATGCAGAATGCTGCGGGCAGCATGAGGTCTGCGAAAAAGACAGTCTGCTGGCAGCCGTGAGCCGGAAGATAGAGTATTACGACGACGAGGAGTTGGATATTTTCATCGGCACCGCCCCGGATAATTACACACCCGAGCAAACAGAAATGTTCCGCCAGGTGTTCTATACCATGCAGGAAATCGATGTAGCCGGATGGGTACGCAGCCTGCAACTAAGGGGGATCGCACTGCCCGACGAACTGAAAGACGAGGTATTTCTCGTCATCGGCGAACGAAGAATCCACCCGTAACCGCTAACTTGACCCTTGTAATGGATTTATTGCATTATACTTTTTTTCAACATGCGTTGCTGGGCAGTCTGCTGGCCAGCATTGCCTGTGGCATTATCGGCACGTACATCGTGACCCGCCGGTTGGTATTTATCAGCGGAGGCATTACGCACGCCTCGTTCGGAGGTATCGGTATAGGATTGTTTGCCGGGATATCACCTATCCTGTCGGCTGCCATCTTCTCGGTACTCTCGGCCTTCGGTGTGGAATGGCTCAGCAAACGGAGCGACATGCGCGAGGACTCGGCCATCGCTGTGTTCTGGACCTTCGGCATGGCTGTGGGTGTACTGTTCAGTTACCTCACTCCGGGGTATACGCCCGACCTGTCGGGATACCTCTTCGGCAACATTCTCACCATCACACAGGGCGACTTGCTCCTACTGGGCACACTCTCGCTGGCACTGATCGGCTTCTTCTGCCTGTTCATCCATCCCATCATTTACGTAGCGTTCGACCGGGAGTTTGCCCGTTCGCAAGGCATCCCCGTGGTGGTGTTCGAATATGTCCTGATGATGTTCATCGCCCTGACCATCGTGGCTTGTCTACGCATGGTAGGCATCGTGCTGGCCCTGTCCATGCTCACCCTGCCACAGATGACGGCCAACCTCTTCACGTACAACTTTAAGCGGATCATCTGGCTGTCTATCGGCATCGGTTTCGCCGGTTGCCTGGGCGGACTGTTCCTCTCGTACTTCTGGCGAGTGCCGTCGGGTGCTTCCATCATCTTCTTCTCCATCCTTATCTACACGGTGTGTAAGTTGATACGGAGATAACCGGAAACGCAGTAATAATCCTTATATATAAATAGGTATGGAAATTAATATGCTCTCACAGGAACAGCTTCACGAAGCCGCCCGCCAGTTTATTGGCGAGATGGGCGATAATACGGTCTTTGCCCTTTACGGAAAGATGGGCGCCGGAAAGACTACCTTCGTCAAGGCATTGTGCGAGGAACTGGGAGTGTCGGACGTGATCACTTCGCCCACCTTCGCCATTGTGAACGAGTACCGCTCGGACGAAACGGGCGAACTGATCTACCATTTCGACTTCTACCGCATCAAGAAACTATCAGAGGTGTACGATATGGGCTACGAGGACTATTTCTACAGTGGTGCGCTCTGCTTCATCGAGTGGCCGGAACTGGTGGAAGAGCTGCTCCCGGGCGATGCCGTGAAGGTGATCATCGAGGAACTGAGCGACGGCAGCCGCCGCATCACACTCTAATCGTAAATCAGATGAATCCTCACTATTTCATTCAGGGAATCTTTGCCCTTGCCGGAGTGGTGGCTATCCTGGCTGCCCTCTTCAACTGGGATTGGTTCTTTACGGCCCGAAACTCCCAAGTCATTGTCCGCAATGTGGGAAGGGGACGGGCCCGCCTGTTCTATGCTGCCTTAGGCTTCGTCCTCATCGGGATGTCCGTCTACTTCTTCCTGCACAGTTAAATCAACTGACGGGATTTCATTTCGAGGTATTTATTGATCACGTCAACGGAAAGGTTGTCGGGAGTAGTCAGTACGGAGTAGATGCCGTGCTGCTTCAGCGTGGAGACGATGAGTCGTTTCTCGAAAGCGAACTTCTCGGCTATCACCCGCTGGTAATATGCTTCGGTGTTCGTCGCCGGAGTGGCGATATATTCTTTCAGCTCGGCATCCTCAAAGAACACCACTAACAGCCGGTGCTGCCGGGCCAGTTGTTGCAGATAAGCTAACTGGCGGTTCAATGCTGAAATGCTTCCGAAGTTAGTATACAGCACCAGCAAGCTGCGCTTGTTCACAAGTTTGCCCAAATGCACACACAATCCGGAGAAGTCGGTCTCGCCGAAGGTAGTCTCCTGCGCATACAGGCTTTCGAGGAGGTTCTGCATCTGTCCCGACTGCTTGGAAGCGGGAACAAACGTGTCGAAACGGTCGTTGAAGGTAGCCAGTCCGGCTTTGTCGTCCTTCCGCATGGCTACATATGAGAGTACCAACGAAGCATTCACTGCATAGTCGAGCAAGGTCATCTCCTGAAACGCCTGCTGCATCACCCGCCCCTTATCAATCACGTTGTATATCTGCTGACTGCGTTCATCCTGATACACATTGACCATCAGTTCATGCCGCCGCGCACTGGCCTTCCAGTTGATGGTACGGTAATCATCGCCCTTCACGTACTCCTTGATCTGTTCGAACTCCGTCTGGTGACCTACCCGTCGGATGCGCTTGATACCTATTTCTGTGAGGTTGTCGCTAATAGCCAACAATTCATACCGGTGTAGCATCAGGTAAGAGGGATACACCTTGATGCTTCGCGGCTCGCCGCAGGTGAAACGACGGGAGATAAGTCCGATACGCGTTTCGGAAAACACCCGGATACGGCCGAAGTCGTACATACCCCGGCGGGTGGGACGGAGCGTGTACCCGATGTTCTTCCCCTCTCCCCTCTCCAATGAAAGCATAAACTGAATGTTCCGCTCCTGAAAGATGACCGGTATCTCGTCGACCACCGTCAGGCTCACCGGAAAGGGATAGATACTCTCCACCCGCACGTCCACCTTATTCTCGTCGCCATTAGAGAAGCGGTCGGCGCATTGGCGGGAGGCCCGGATACCCCGTGTGCGGTACAGCAGGAAAGCATCGGCCGCCAACGCCACCACAAGTAGCGTCAGCAGCAACTGCGCCACCAGGAACAGGGACGTAAGGAGATACCCACCGCAGAACAGCAGGACAATGGAGGTGATGACTATATAAAAGCGTCGGGTAAGGAACATCGGTCAATAAGCTATTACTTCGGTACTTCTACTTTATCTATAAGCCGCTGGGTGACTTTCATGGCCGAATGGCCTTCCATCTCCGCTTCGGCCGTCAGGATCAACCGGTGTTGCAGCACGTAAGGCGCTACAAACTTGATATCTTCCGGTGTTACGAAGTCGCGTCCCTGCAACAAAGCATACGCCTTGGACGATTGCAGCATAGCTACCGACGCACGGGGCGATGCTCCGAGGTAGACTGCCTTGCTGCTACGGGTTTGCTGCACAATGGTAGCGATGTACTGCAACAGAGTACGTTCCACAAACACCTGATCCATCAAGCGGCGGAGTGCGAGCAACCCGTCATGGGTAATAACAGGAGCAATACCTTCCAGTTTCACCAGGGCGTTGTTGGTATGGTGGCGTTCCAGAATGCTGATCTCTTCGTCGAGCGAAGGATAGCCCATGCTGATCTTCATCAGAAAACGGTCGAGCTGAGCCTCGGGAAGCTTGTAAGTTCCCTCTTGCTCCACCGGGTTCTGCGTAGCCAGGATAGTATAGAGTTCGCCCATCTTATAGGTAGAACCGTCCATGCTGATTTGCCGTTCCTCCATCACCTCGAAGAGAGCCGATTGAGTCTTGGCCGGCGCCCGGTTAATCTCGTCCACCAGCACCATGTTGGCAAAGACAGGCCCCTGATGAAAGTCGAATTCATTGGTCTTCATATTGAACACCGTGGTACCGAGCACATCGCTCGGCATCAGGTCGGGAGTGAACTGCACCCGGCTGAAATCAGCGTCGATGAGTCGTGCTACCAGCTTGGCCAGTAGCGTCTTCGCCACACCAGGTACTCCTTCGATGAGCACATGGCCATTGGCCAGGATGGCCGCCAGCACCAGGTCCACTACCTGCTCCTGCCCCACGATGACCGTGGCAATCTGGACCTTCAGTTGCTCTACCTTCTCCGAGAAGAGCGTCAGGTCAGTACGTTGTTCCGCATTTTCTTCCATATCGTATGTGTATATATTACAATTGATTAATTATTTCGTTCATCCGGTCGATGTATGCCTTCATCAGTTCCTCGCTGATCTCCCGGTCACCGTGCATCACAGGACGCAAGCCGCGGAACAGGATGCGTAGGTTTCCTTCGTCCAGCCCCGTCTTCCGGGCTATCCGTCGACAGAGTGCTTCATCGTCAGTCTCGTCTTCTATATCAGTTTGCATATGGCGTCGTAGTTGTTCGGCCAAGTAAGTAAACTTCTTACGTACCAGATCGGCATGGTTCTTCTTCCGGTAATAGAGGGTGCCGATCAGTTCGGTAAACTCCAAAGACTTGTTGCCCGGAGCGCGCACCACCGGAATGGGGCGTTGCCGACGACGAGCGGTAAAGACCATAAAGAGCAGGATGGTAGCCATCGTGAGGTAGACTGCCCACCGAAGCGACCGCTGTGAAAGGAAATAGCGCAGGGGCGACTGGGGTTCGATATCGGGACTTCCGTACACCTCGGTACGTATCAGAGGCAGGTCGGTCATACGCGAAAGCAGACGAAGAGCATACGTAGCATTGGCGCCGTCGAGCACGCCATAGTTGGTCAGCAGCAAGGGAGTGGACACGAGGGTAATTTCTCCTTCGCCCACCGGCATGCTGAATGCCACGGAGACCGTAGCCGTATCAGTTTCAGCTACGGAATCGGGCTCCTCATACTCTCCCCGCGCCCAACGAGCCTGATAACCGGTGACCTGAATCTCAGCCAGGGAGGTAGAAAGGGAGTCGCGCTTAGAAAAGTACGAGCCACACAGTTGCGGAAAGAATTGGAAAGTCCGGGGGGCATAGCGAGCCGTATCGCCCACCCAGTATATAGGTTCCCTACTCTTGAGCGCACTGGCATAGTTGCGCAACTCTTGTACCCGGAAGTACGAGGGGAAACACCGGAAATGAAGGGTGTCAGTCAAATGCACACTAAACGTAGTGGCTGCCAACAGAATCTTACTGCCTTGTTCGGCCAGTTCGAGCAAGGCATCCACATCGGTACGAGTCAGGTCCATGTGTTGGGCAATGGCTACTACGGCATAGTTGGTAGAGTCGTAAGTGAGCTCCTGAAAGGAATACCGCGACACCCAATACTCTTCCGGCCAGGCTTCGGATATCAGTTCATCAAATACCGCACAGCCAAACGGTTGGTGATCGTACCGCCCGAAAGTGGGTGTCCAGACAAATCGCTTGGGTTGGTTATATTCCACCACGACCATCAGGCCGAGGAAGAGCAAGATGCCCAGTATGAACCAGATTCTTCCTTTCATGCGTCGCCTCCTTTCCGGATAAGCGTCTGCAGTTCTCGCATCTCGCTAAAGAGTGCTTCGGTGGCCTCGAAATTACCGTACCGCACCCGTAGGAAGCTATTGGTCAGCTTCCGGAAGGGTATTCGAAGGGCTTCGGGTTTCACCTCGTACGTATATTCAGTCGGGGTTTTGTAGAGTTGCCAGTCGATACGTTCGGTATCGCTCAGTTGCTTCAAAGTTTGCAGGTAGAGCAGACGAGCTGCTTCCCGGTAGTCTCCACCGGAAAGCGCCACCTGAATAGCAGTGTCGAAATCGACTCCGTAGATGGTATCCTCGTGCACAACGTACGGCATACCGTTGGAGCGTACCCGCATGAAAAGTTCCGGACGCTTCTTGTATAGGAACCAGAGAATCAGTAACAACAAAAGGACACCTATCACAATGAGCGTGACCTCCGTGTACTTCGCTGCATTCTCACTCCCGAAGAGCTTTGAAAGCAACCGTTCCAACCAGCGTCCCACCCATTGCCAAAAGTCGAAGTCCGTGATGACCAACTCCCGGTTATAGTCATAATCGGGGTTGGACTGCCAAGTAGCAATTCTGGCAGAGTCGCAGACCAACGTATCGGCAGGTATCCTCATGCGTTGATATTAGAGATTATCGAAGTTTTCGATGTCGCTGGTAATGGAGACATTGTCGGCCAGTTCGGAAGCGTGCCCATACTGGTAGACCAGGCCCAGCATCGAAAACACCGCAGCCAGGTAACTACCGAATGTCATAAGCACTGAAAGCAGATACAAAAAGACATTGTACCCACCCGAAACAGTTGCCTCGTTGCTCATATCGCTCAATGTAAAGAAATACTTCACCATCACTGCCACCTCATAAGGCAATACCACCACTACCTGTACAGCCGCACTGATGAGGCTCATGATAAAAGCAATCGCCAAAATACCCCCCCAGGTAGGGAATCCGATCCGGAATGATTTAACGAAAGCGTTCCAAATGGAAATCTTCTCAAACAGATACACCGGACTCATCAGACAGAGCGGGACAAAGCAGATGAACGTCAACGGAATGGTAAGCAACAACGTCCATAAGGAGAGCACCGCCAGCGGAACCAGCACCAGCGCCCATACCAACATCACCAGAATCATAAACAGGAACAGCATCATGCACCGTCCGAGATTGTTCAGTATCAACGGTTTCAGTTCAGTCAACGTCACACCTACCAGCCTTTCTTCCCGCGTACCGTACATCTGTATCAGAGCAAAGACTAACGACATCAGCAGGAAACTGCCCAGCATGGCACAAACCATTAACAATACATAATTCAGAAAGAATGCACCATTCATTAGTGTTAACGGGTCACCACCTTCAGTTTGCAGCATGGAAAGATCCATACTGAATGAGAACACCTTATTCATGGTCACTGCCTGCACCAAACTTAAGGGTAATAACAGGTACGTGATATACTAGAACAACGGTTTCCAGTTCTCTTTCAGAAAGTCAAACGACGCGTTTATTTTTTCTCCGAAAGTACGTTTTACATACAATTCAATTTTCTTGGGCTGTTCCATGAGATACTTTATTTGGTAAGTAAATATAATAAAATACGATAAATGCAAGAGAAAGCAGGATGATGCCCAACCGTACGGCATCGGGCAGATGAGTGTAGCGAGTCAGGAACCCCTCGATAAAACCGGCAACAACGAACACCGGTACCGTCCCTACTACAATTTTCAGTCCGCGCTTGGCACCACGACGGAACGACTCCGCCCGTGTGTAGGTTCCCGGGAACAACCAGCCATTGCCCAACGCCAGACCGGCAGCACCAGCTACGATAATGGCCCAGATTTCCAGGGTACCATGCAACCAGATGGCCAACATCGCTTCCTTCAAGTGATTGTGCACCTGAAAGAAAGCGACAAACGCCCCCACCATCACACCGTTACGGAACAACATAAATCCAGTTCCGAAACTGGTGAGTATTCCCATCGCAAAACAGGAAAACGATACCATGATATTATTTAATGTGATGCCCAAAAACATGGGTACCTGCTCGGCACTGGCATATACGCCCATCGGGTCACCGTTTGCTATATTGCTTAGCGTCATGTCCACGTATCCACCACCCAGTATCAAGCGAGCAAAGGTATCATCGTGCAAGGCCGACACCGCCCCTATCAGCACGCTGACAGCAAAAATAAGAAACGATACACGTAGTTCGCGCCGGGCAGCATACATCGTCCCCGGCACTTCGCGGGTCCAGAAGGTAAGGATGCGCGACCACTTCTCCTTCTTATTCCGGTAGATGGTGCGGTGCAAGGCCGAAGCCAGGTTGTTCAGATAGATGGTGATGCGCGAATTAGGATAGTGAGTCTGGGCAAAAGCCAGATCGGCAGTCAGTTCCGCATAGGCGTCGGCCAGCCGGTCGGGATCGAGCCGGGCGGCGCGTTCCACCACCTTCTCAGTCTCCTTCCATTTCTCTATATTGCGACGTATAAACACCACTTCCTTCATTGTTTGGCGAGCCTCGGGAAAAGTTTGTCCGATAGTGCAAGCAAAAGTAAGGATTTTGTGATATATTTGCAATGCAGAATTAAATAATATTAAAAGAAAATGACAGTATCCACCATTGTTACCGGACAATTCGTGCGGATCAGTCAGACACCGGCCAGTATCGGGGAACGTTTCCTGGCTTTTCTGATTGACACGGTGGCTATTATTTTGTATTGGATTTCGCTGGCGATCATCCTCAACCAGTTGCGTTTCAATGCCACGTCGGACATCCGGTATATCGTGCTTTTCGTGCTTTATGCCGCCCCGCTCTTCTACTCACTGTTGCTCGAAGTGTTCAACGAAGGCCAGACACTGGGTAAATGGATCATGGGAACCCGGGTAGTAAAGACCGACGGAAGCACCCCGGCTATCAGTGCCTATCTGCTGCGGTGGCTTCTCTTCCCAGTCGACTTCATGTTTTCAGGAGCCATCGGTGTGGTCTCCATCCTGGTGACCCGCAACAACCAACGGCTAGGCGACTTAGCTGCCGGCACCTTAGTCATCAAAGAAAAGAATTACAAGAAAATACAGGTCAGCCTCGACGAGTTCGACTTCCTGACCAAAGACTACCGGCCCATCTATCCGCAAGCAGCCGACCTATCACTGGAGCAAGTCAACGTAATATCCAAGACCCTCTCTCTGAAACAAAACCGCATGCAGCGCATCGAACAGTTGAGCAACAAGGTATGTTCCCTTTTGTCCATCACTCCGGCCGGCGGCAGTTCCGAAGCCTTTCTGCAAACCCTGCTTCGCGACTATCAGCACTACGCTTTAGAAGAAATTTAATTCCACGTTTATTACAGCATGCCCCGGTCCTGACGGCTTATTGCAGAGCAATATTAAAACTTTCTATACTCGAGCTTTGATGGTTGAACGCATAAATTTTATTTATTTCCGAATCGACACAAAACGAAGAATAGACCAAGCCCGGCAATTGATATGTTTTGTTTATACTAATCTTTTTTGAATTATCTGCCTCCAATTCCACTATTCTGTTGCAAGAAAAATCGTTTTCTGCCTCATTCTTATTGCACAAAAGATACACTTTATTGCCTACCCGATAGGCTGATTGAACAATAGTGTAATACGAGTGGTCATCTGTGGCCTTACTTTTTGTAAATTCGATGGTTGCCTTCACGAACGGGACAGTGGAAAAATCAAATTCATCAATCAATGTCTGGTCTCTCAAATTATATACCTCTATTTTAGGTAAGTTGTCCGATATAGCATATAAATAATGTTTGTCAACAAGCAAAAAACGGTCATTCTTTATCTTAGTTTGAACAGGGGTATCAAACTTAAAAAGATTCCCAAAAGATTCAATCTGCTGATTTTGCATGTTATACTTTGCTATGCTATGTTTATCATTGGGAACCGGAAAATACAAACAACTATCTTGCTTGGCAAAATTTTTAAAGACAGAATAGATGCACTGGGGCCTATGTTCCTTTGAATATTCTCCATCTACATATTCAACAATCTTTCTATTCAAATCGTCAAGGAGATATATCTGATTGCCGAACTTGACAAAGGAATATGAAGCTTCTGTCTCACCAGGCCCGCTTCCCTTGTCCCCTATGGTAGACAATAACGTCAAATTCCGGTTGAGAACGACTATATCTCCTCTATTATAATCCGAAAAATAGATTTCATCATTTTCAGCGAACATGCAATGAACTCTTGAGAAGAAACTACTATCGGACAGTTCCGATATAGAGTTCTCTACGCTTAACTCTACAGTCAACACTTCTATGCCTTGTTTACAAGAGCTCAAGCTGAAGATAAACAAGCAGGATAAAATTACGTTTCTGTGTTTCATTGTATTCTAATTTATGATATTTATGAATATAAATAAGAGTTGTCAAAAGCCCTATCACTTTTGACACACCCTCAATACTTGATTAAAAAACACCCTGTTTAATTCAACAAATTACATTTACTTTCTTTTCCGTCACATACTACTCTTGCATAAAACATATCACATTTACTTGTCCCTGTACATGTAACAGAACCTTGCAATTGGCCTCCATTATAACAGTTAGCAGTTGCAGAACATGAATATCCTCCCTCAGCACTCTCAGCTGATTGCTATTCTCAGTATTTCGATAGCTTTCAATGGTGCACACTAATGATCGAACAGGGGGCAAATGTAGGTGATGGAGTACAATAAAACAATTTTGTGACGTCACAAATTACGTCACAAAGTTCAGATGTGAACTATTATAGGCTTTTTTAGACAATTCTTTCATTGAATCGCCATTTTTGTTAGTATGTCTAATCGATGGTTTTACTGATGAGCCGGTTTTACAGTTTATACTAAAAAACATATACCTCTGTAGGTACAGAGATTTTCGCGTTTACCTAAACAGAAAAATCTCTGTACCTACAGAGGTATATGTTTTTAACTAATTATGAGACTTATTCGTCGTCTTCCAACGATTCTCCGTACTCTATTTCTCCCTGTACGACGAAGAGGATTTCTTCCGGGTCATATTCGCCCATCTCATCCTTTTTGGCTTCTTCCACGATGTAGTTCACGAGCGGTTCCAGATCGAGTTCGATATAGCCATCTTCATCAGGTTGAGCATCCAAGACACCACTCTCGATATAATACTCATCGATCAAATCGATGAAATAGTACAATTCATCGTCCGAGAACTTCTCTTTCAACTCCTGCGGCAGGTAGTTTTTGATGTATTCGATGGTCTTTTCGTCATCGACATCATCCAATAAAAAATCGTCTTCCATTCCCATATCCGTATTGGTTTTATGTGATTACAATAACTTCTTGATTTTTTCAGCGAATACCGACTTGGCAACAGCAGCCACCTGTTTATCTACTACCTCGCCATCCTTAATAAAAAGTACCGTCGGGATATTGCGAACACCAAATTGAGCAGGAAGATCGGGGTTTTCGTCGATGTCGCATTTACCGATATTGATTTGCCCTTCGTATTCTTTTGCTAATTCTTCAATGATAGGACCTACCATTTTACAAGGGCCGCACCAAGGCGCCCAAAAATCTACTACTACCGGCTTACCCTCGGCGAGAAGTGCCTCAAAGTTGCCATCTGTAATTTCTAATGCCATATTTTTCTTTGTTTTTATTGTTTCTATGCTACAAATATACTCATTTAAATCATCCCGCCAAACAGGCCTTCCCATATATTCTTAATTTATATGGAAATCGAGTTCCGGGTTTTCTTTCAGGAACGTCACCAGTTCTTTGCTGACCGACATTTTTACCGGCCGGGCTATCATGTCCACGTTCATGTTCTCTTCCGGGTCTACCACTTTGAAGTAGAGTTCCGTATTTCCAGGGTGTCCACTGATCAGGGAAGAGAGTTCGGTCACCAGCTCTGCATCCAATGCCGGCAGCGGGATATCGATGGTGATTTTCTCTACCAGTTTTTCTTTGACTTCGGGTAAGAGCTCGACGGAAGTGATCTTTACTTCCAGTTCGTCCTGTCGCCACTGCTTAGGCTGGCAACGGGCTTTCAGGTAGAGGAACATTCCCTCGTCCATATACCCCTGATAAGTAACCCAATCGTTACCAAAGAACGGGAACTCAGCCGATCCGGAATAATCCTCTATCTTGACGATGCCATACGGGTTGCCGGTCTTGCCTACACCCCTGCGGACGCTGGTTACAATACCGCCCATGGTGATTTCCCGTCCGACAAGGGCGGTCTTATCTTCCATCTCGATCATGCGGGTGTTGCACACATTATCTAAGATGATGACATATTCATCCAGCGGGTGAGCGGAGAGGTAGATACCTACCAGTTCTTTTTCTTTGTTCAGCCGGTAAAGGTCGCCCCACCGTTCGGCCGGGAGTATTTCGGGTGTGGCTACTTCGACCACGTTATCGCCACCGAAGAGTGAGTTCACAGCGGCTGCCTGGTCGGCCTGGTAGCGGTTGCCATAACGCATCAGGGTTTCGAGAAACATTTCGCCCTTGGCATTGACAGCGAAGTACTGCTCCCGTTTCAGTTCCGGAAAACTGTCGAAGCCACCGGCCAGTGCCAGACATTCCATATTTTTTTTGTTGCATGCATTGAGATTGACCCGTTGCACGAAGTCGAAGATGCCCCGGAACGGTCCGTTGGCCCGACGCTCCTCTACGATGCTCTGTACGGCAGCCTCGCCCACCCCTTTCACGGCACCGAGTCCGAAGCGTACGTCGCCATTCTTGTTGGCGGTAAACTTCAAGTTACTTTCGTTGACATCGGGGCCGAGTGTCTGTATACCCATCACCTTACATTCGTCCATCAGCTTCGTGATATCGGTGATGTTCGATAAACTTCGGCTCATCACGGCTGCCATGTATTCGGGAGGGTAGTTAGCCTTCAGATAGGCAGTCTGGTAGGCCACCCAAGAGTAACAGGTAGCATGCGATTTATTGAACGCATACGAAGCAAAGCTTTCCCAGTCGCCCCAGATCTTTTCGAGCACCTTCGGGTCATGTCCATTGGACTGTCCGCCCTTGATGAATTTAGGCTTCATCTGATCCAGCTTATCGCGCATTTTCTTACCCATTGCCTTACGCAAGGCATCGGATTCACCCCGGGTAAAATTACCCAGCAAGCGCGACAAAAGCATCACCTGTTCCTGATACACCGTGATACCGTATGTATCTTTCAGGTATTTTTCCATGACAGGGATATCGTACACGATGGGCTTGCGACCGTGTTTACGTTCGACAAAGTCGGGTATGTACGCCATCGGACCCGGACGGTAGAGGGCATTCATCGCGATGAGGTCCTCGAAAGTGGTGGGTTGCAGCTCGCGCAGGTATTTCTGCATACCGGCCGACTCGAACTGGAACGTTCCTACGGTGCGACCGTCACTGTATAGTTTGTAAGTAACCGGATCTTCGATGTCGATGGCGTCGATGTCCAGTTCAATGTCATGGCTGAGACGAACGTTCTCCACCGCTTCTTTGATGATGGAGAGAGTTTTCAGCCCCAGGAAGTCCATCTTGATGAGTCCGGTTTCCTCGATAACGGAGCCTTCATACTGTGTCACAAGCATCTTCTCGCCCGTTTCCTTGTCATCGGCCGTGCTGACGGGCACCCAATCGGTGATATCGTCGCGGCAGATGATGGTACCACAAGCATGCACACCTGTGTTGCGCACATTGCCTTCGAGTATCCTGGCATATTTCAATGTGTCACGCACCAGCGGATCGGGCGACACTTCGGCAGCCTGTAGCTCCGGAACGAATTCGATAGCAGTTTTCAGATTGAGCTTCTTATCTGGAATCTTATCGGGGACCAACTTGGTCAGCCGGTCCGACTCGGCCAACGGTAACTTCTGCACGCGGGCCACATCCTTAATGGCCGACTTGGCAGCCATCGTACCGTACGTAATGATGTGTGCCACCTTGTCGTAGCCATATTTTTCGGTTACCCAACGAAGCACCTCGCCGCGTCCATCGTCGTCGAAGTCGATATCAATATCGGGGAGGGAGATACGGTCAGGATTCAGGAAACGCTCGAACAGCAGGTCGTACTTGATAGGGTCTATCTTGGTGATCTGCAAACAGTAGGCCACAGCCGATCCGGCTGCCGATCCACGTCCGGGGCCTACCGATACGCCCATGGCGCGTCCGGCGGCGATAAAGTCCTGCACAATGAGGAAGTAACCAGGGAACCCCATGGTTTTCATGATGTGTAGTTCGAAGACCAGCCGCTCCTTCACGTCGGGTGCCAACGGGTCGCCGTAGAATTTCTTGGCGCCGTCGAAGGTTAGCTTGGCCAGGTAATCGGCTTCGAGCTTGATACGGTATAGTTTGTCATACCCGCCCAGTGCTTTTATTTTATCACGAGCTTCGGCCTCATCTATGACAATATGGCCGTTTTCATCGCGAGTAAACTCGTTAAACAGATCTTCCTCTGTAAACTTTTGTCGATATCCTTCCTCGGTACCGAACTCTTCGGGAATGGCAAACGTAGGCATGATGGGGGGATTGTCGATGGAGTAGAATTCCACCTTATCCAATATTTCCAGGGTGTTGCTCAGTGCCTCGGGTACGTCGGCAAAAAGTTCGTTCATCTCCTGACGCGTCTTCATCCACTCCTGTTTGGTGTAGTACATGCGGTTGGGGTCGTCCAGATCCTTACCGGTACTGAGACAAATGAGCCGGTCATGCGCTTCGGCATGTTCCTCGTTCACAAAGTGCACGTCGTTGGTACAAATCAGCTTCACACCGTGCTTGCGCGAGAGTTCGATGAGGTGCTTATTGACATTTTCCTGCAGGGGGTAGGCTTCGTGGTTGGCATTGGTCACAGTAGCTTTGTGCCGTTGGAGTTCCAGGTAATAGTCTCCGCCGAAAAGATTTTTGTACCACTGGATGGCTTCCTCTGCCTCACTGAGCAGTCCTTGCGTGATTTTCTTCGGAACTTCTCCTCCCAGGCAGGCGGAACTGATGATGAGTCCCTCGTGAAATTTCTCCAGATCGGCCCGGTCGGTACGCGGACGCATGTAGTATCCATCCGTCCAGGCCCTCGACACCAGCTTGATAAGGTTATGATATCCCTTTTCGTTCTTGGCCAGCACCACCAGGTGATAACCACTTTGATCGGGTTTTCCTTCTTTCTTGTCTTTGGTGCGGCGTGCTACGTACATTTCGCACCCGATGATGGGTTTGAAGATACGCGCTTCGGCCTCTTTCATCTTCAGCCGGCAGGCTCCGATCTCTTCTTCCTTGTTTTCGCACGTCTCGGCACCCGATTCCAGCGCGGCTATGCGCTTCTTCAGGTCTTTGATTTCGCCCTTGGGACCACCGTTCTTCTTGTTTACGTAATTAAAGAACTCCTTGACGCCGAACATGTTACCATGGTCGGTCACGGCAATTCCCTTCATACCGTCTTTGATGGCTTTGTCGACCAGTGCACTGACGCTGGCCTGTCCATCTAAAAGCGAATATTGGGTGTGTACATGTAAATGAATGAAATCCTGCATAGTGATGATTCAATGATAATTTGGCGATAAAAGTACAATCTCTGTACCGACTAACAAAAATAAAGCTGAAAAAGTTATCAACATTACTAATTCGATGCATATTTACTTGGTTGATTTTCAAATTAAATATACTTTTGCACAGAATTACACTTATAACAGCACACATGCGCCGACTCAAGAAATTAAAAAAGATACGAATCCATCGTGAAGGTACCCATATCCTATGGGGAAGCCTGCTTCTTATTCTTATTATCAATGGAGCCCTATACTGGAATATTGACAATAAACTGCCATTTTATCTGGTAGCCGTCGCCACGACAGTATTGTTCTTGCTCATGGTCAACTTCTTCCGGTGCCCCATCCGGTTCTTCGGAGAGGATACCGAACGTATCGTAGTGGCTCCTGCCGACGGACGCATTGTATCCATCGAGGAAGTCGATGAATACGAGCATTTCAACGACCGCCGGCTCATGGTTTCTATATTTATGAGCATCCTCAATGTTCATGCCAACTGGTATCCGGTGGACGGAACCGTACGGAAAGTAGGGCACCACAATGGCAACTTCATGAAAGCCTGGCTTCCCAAAGCCAGCACTGAGAACGAACGTTCGATGGTAGTCATCGAGACTCCGGAAGGGGTGGAGGTGATGGCCCGTCAGATTGCCGGAGCCATGGCACGCCGCATCGTCACGTATGCCGAAGTAGGCGAGGATTGCTACATCGACGAGCATATGGGATTTATCAAGTTCGGATCGCGGGTGGATGTCTACCTGCCCATTGGCACGGAAGTATGTGTCAAGATGGGGCAACTCACCACCGGCAACCAGACTGTTCTCGCCAAACTGTAATAACAAAAATTTTCATCCGATGGCCAACTGCATTACCCGTCACATACCTAACACTGTCACTTGCCTGAACCTCTTTTCGGGTTGCATAGCTTGTGTCATGGCTTTCAAAGGGCTGTACGAGATGGCCTTTGTGTTCATCATCATCGGCGCTGTATTCGATTTCTTCGACGGCATGCTGGCCCGTTTGCTGGACGCCCATTCTAAAATAGGTAAAGACCTGGATTCACTGGCCGATATTATCAGCTTCGGGATGGCTCCCGCCACGTTGCTGTTTGCTTTTTTGCAGGAACCGGAACTGGCTTATCCCGACTTTCTGTCAGGATGCAGGGACATTGTTCCCTACTTCGGTTTTCTCATTGCCGTATTCTCGGGCCTTCGCCTGGCTAAGTTCAATGTTGATACCCGGCAGACGACTTCGTTCATCGGCTTACCTGTTCCGGCCAATGCCTTGTTCTGGGGTGCACTGATCGTGGGAGGCGGCGACTTGCTGCTGACGCACGGCCATGTACTTTACCTGTTGGCACTGGCGATCGTATTTTCTTTGCTGCTGGTTTCGGAGATCCCGATGTTCTCGCTGAAGTTCAAGAACCTTTCCTGGAAGGACAATAAAATAAGTTTCCTGTTTCTTCTTGTTAGTATCGCTTTGCTGGCGACGCTGGGCATTGCCGGATTCTCGGTTGTTATTGTGTGGTATATTCTTCTTTCACTTCTGACCTGGAAGAAGAAGTAAACAATTCTTTGGCACGCTTGTTGTAACCAGGGTTATAACATCATTTTAAAACCACAAGCTTATGCTTCACTTCTTATTTTTCCTGTTTTTCATTGTTATCGTCATCTTCTTGGCAGGATTGTCTATTGTGGGTAGCATCATCCGGACCATTTTCGGACTGGGTCGCCGTCCGTCTGCCAAACAGTCGCAGAGCAACCGGCAGAGTTATAGCCAGCAGGAACAACAGGAAAATTCTAAAGCACAGACCTCTACCCCTCCTATACATAAAAAGATATTTGCCGATGATGAAGGCGAATATGTCGACTTCGAGGAAATAAAATAGCCCTCTTCGCCCGTTGCTTCCTGCTACTGCCTTGCTTGCTTCCTTGTATGGCCCCGGAAGCTTCCCTCTACTTCCCCGTTTGCTTCCTTGTATAGCCCCGGGAGCTTCCCTCTACTTCCCCGTTTGCTTCCTTGTATAGCCCCGGAAGAGCCGTTCTGCAGGGCTGTTTCATATGCGGAAACACTTTGTTTCGTCTGATGAAACACTCTGTTTCGTCCGATGAAACACTTCGTTTCATAGGATGAAACTTTGAGAGTAAAAGAACAAGAAGCATGGTGAATACCTCCGATAATGGTGAATCAATGGTGAATGGAAAAGGTATTCACCATAAGCTATATTCCTGAAATCCAGTCGGCTATCCGGAAAAACATGGCGAATGGCGATAAAAATCACTTTTTTCATTTGGAGAAGAAGAACGGCTCAGCAGGACATCCGCCCAGGCTCAACGCCTCTCTTTGAAGAAGTTCTTCATCAGCGCTGTACATTCATCAGCCAGGATGCCGGTGACGACAGTTGTTTTGGGATGCAGGGCTTGAGGGGCATATCGTTGGTAACCCCGTTTTTCGTCGGCAGCACCGAAGACCAGCTTTCCTGTTTGTGCCCAGGCAATGGCGCCGGCACACATTACGCAAGGCTCCACGGTGACATACAGCGCACAGTCGGTCAGGTACTTCCCGCCCAACACATTGGCAGCGGCGGTAATGGCTTGCATTTCGGCATGGGCGGTAACGTCGTTCAGGAGCTCCGTCAAGTTGTGCGCCCGGGCAATGACGCGTTCCTGGCACACCACTACGGCACCCACCGGGACTTCTCCTTTGGCGGCTGCTTTCTGCGCCTCGATGAGCGCTTGCTTCATGTAATAGGAATCGTCGAACATATCGGTATCAACGTCGCATATCGTGTTCGCCGAACAGAGTGGGATAGTCTTCTTCCATGTTTTTGTGTATAAACATGAGGACGGTTTCGCGGAGCCAACGCGACTTGTTGGTTATCTTGTACTTCTCCAGATAACGGTCTACGATCTGTTGCTCGTCTTCACTCATCAGACAAGTCATTCGTTGCCGCCGAGGCTCCAAGGCCGCCGGTTTGCTGTATTTCTTACTCCGCTTCTGCATATCTGCTGCAAAATTACTTTTCATTCTTTAATTTCAAAGAATAAAAACGTATTTTTGCGCTTACAATACCAGAAATTAGATGGCTGAACACAATAAACTGGGAAAAGCGGGTGAAGAAGCCGCTATTGCCTATTTGGAGAAGAACGAGTACGTGATCAGGCACCGCAATTGGCGAAGCCGGCATTTTGAGCTCGACATTGTGGCAGCCAAAGCCGGCGAACTGATTGTCGTGGAAGTAAAAACCCGGCACGACACCTTGTTCGGCGAACCTGAAACAGCTGTGGACCGGGCCAAGATACGACGTACCGTACGTGCGGCCGATGCCTACATCCGCTTCTTTCAAATAGACGCCCCGGTGCGGTTCGACATCATTACCATCGTCGGCCAGGCGGGCGATTTCAGTATTGAACATATCCAGGAAGCGTTTTATCCACCTTTATTCTAATAGAGAGAGTCATGAATGTAGAAACAGCCAGAGAATATTGCCTGAGCAAGAAAGCGGTGACCGAGTGCCTGCCGTTCGACGAATACTCGCTTGTCCTGAAAGTGATGGACAAGATGTTTGCCCTGATCGACCTGGAAGGCGCCAGGAAGATTGCCTTGAAGTGTGATCCGGATTATGCCATCGAACTGCGCGAACGCTACACGGCTATCGAATCGGCTTACCATTTTAATAAGAAGTACTGGAACCAGGTGTTCTTCGACGGCGATGTGGACGATCGAGTTGTCGAGCAACTGATCGACCACTCGTACGAAGAGGTGCTGAAGAAGTTTACCCGGAAAATGCGTATCGAATATGATGCCCTACCCTGACCCGTTCCCCGTACCGTTGGTGCGGCTTGAAGAAACAACCTCTACCAACACCAGCCTGAAAGAGCTCTGCCGGAAGCCCGTGGAGGAGCTGACCACCGTGGTAGCTTCCTACCAGACGGCCGGTCGCGGACAACGTGGCAACTCCTGGGAGTCGGACGCCGGACAAAACTTGCTGTTCAGCACCGTGATGTATCCCTCCTTCCTGGAGGTACGCCAACAGTTCCTGCTGGCACAGATCGCTTCGCTGGCCGTGAAAGAGATGCTCGACACGTTCACCGGCGACATCACCATCAAGTGGCCCAATGATATCTACTGGCGGGAGAAGAAGATAGCTGGCATGCTGATAGAACACGATCTGGAAGGCCGGTACCTGCAACGAAGCATTGTCGGGATCGGTATCAACATCAACCAGCTGGAGTTCCTCAGCCCCGCCCCCAATCCTGTTTCCCTGCGGCAAATCACCGGTACCGAATACTCCTTGCCACACCTGCTCGGCCTGGTGATGCAGCGGTTGAAAGACTATTACGCTCTGCTCCAAGAGAAAGAAACCAGCCTCATCGTGAACCATTACCACCAGGCGTTGTTCAGAAAGACAGGGTTACACGCTTATCGAGATGCTAACGGGGTGTTCGAAGCCGAAATCGTGCGCGTGGAACCGGAAGGCTTCCTTGTGTTGAAGGACAAGCCGGGAAATGAGAGAAAATTCATGTTCAAGGAAGTGGAATATGTTCTGAATTTAACAACTCCATAAAAAGAAAACCACTATCTTTGTCGCTATCGCTTACTAAAGAAACATTATTCATGAAAACCAAGTTACTTCCCTTCCTTTTCGTACTTTGCCTGCTGGCAGCCTGTAAAGATGAACCGGATCCGATTCTCAAAGTTTCGGAATCAACGTTGAAAGCTGATGAATTGTCGGCGGATTTCAAAATAAACATCACTTCCGATAGTGAGTGGACTGCAGAATGCGCTCAGTCATGGTGCGTGCTCAGTGCTACCAGTGGTTCTCAGAACGAACAACTCACCCTCACACTCGATCCGAATACCGGAACGACTACCCGAAATGCCACAGTGTTGCTGAAGGCAGGAAAGACCTCCCAAAGCATCGACATCGAACAAGCCGGTTCAGCCGATTATTCGCTGCCGGTGGTATTTCACGTCCTGCACAGTGATGCTTCTGACCTAAATCAAAATGTTCCCGCTGCACAATTAGCCAAGATTCTCGCCGCATGCAATAAGCACTACAAAGCAAAGGCCAATCCTGTCACCCCCGATATGAATCTGCAGTTTACTCTCGCTACAACAGATCCGCTAGGAACCACATTGGCAGAAGCCGGTGTGGACCGTGTACTAGTCGCGAACAGCACGATAGATTGCGAAGCTTTCATGAACAGAGAATTGCCGGACAATAATTTCTATGTGAGCAAAGTATGGGACCCCAACAAATACATCAATGTATTCGTCTACACTTTCACGGTTGATAATATTCTTGGCATTTCGCATTTACCCTATGCTACTTCGGCGAGCCCACTGGAAGGACTGCATACTTCCGACTATTATTCTTCCGGCCAGAAGCCCTCCTATCCGCATTGCGTCTCACTCAACACCACCCATATTTATAGATATGATGAGACTGGCACATGGTATTACACTGACGATGTTGTCAACACCTTGTCCCATGAATTGGGACATTATCTGGGACTATACCACACCTTCACTGAAGTAGACATAAAAGATGGAAATGGAAACGTGATCGATACCGAGTTGAATACGTGTCAGGATACGGACTACTGCGAAGACACGCCCACCTACAATAGCGTAGAGTATTATGATTTGATCAGTAAACTGGTCAGCCCCACCTTGTTTGACTTAACCCAGAAAAAAAATTGTGAAGGTGTCACATTTACCGCCCGCAATATCATGGACTATGCCTACTGCTATTCCGACCAGTTCACCAACGACCAACGGAACCGCATCCGCCACGTCCTGCTTACCAGCCCGTTAATACCTGGACCCAAGTCTACCCGCGCCGTCACCTCGCGTAGCCCGCAAGATCTGGTAGAACCGCCTATCATCTTTAAGAAATAGCTTTCCGGCCCAAATGAAGAGAGGTGAGCAACAGACTTGCTCACCTCTCTTCATTTATTTGTTTACTTCTTCTTTTATCTGCTTACCTCTTTCTCTATTACTTTGATCTTATTCAGAGTTTTGACTGCCTCTGTCGAAGGAAATTGCCGGACCACATTCTGCAGATACTCCTTGGCTTTGCCATATCCGGTAGAGAAGATGGCACTCAGTCCGTCGCGATAGTGGGCTACTTGCATCTTCGTGGGTGCTGAGATCTTCTTGAAGTTCGTATCCAGCTCGCTCTTTTGCTGTTCGGCTTGCAGGTAGTAGTAATTGCCGATAAAGATATTGGCCGACAGGTTGTTCGGATCGGCTTGCAGTATCTGCTCGTACGTACGTAAAGCTTCTTTCTCTTTCCCCCGGCACACTTCCGTTTCGGCATATGCCAACAGGTAGT
Source organism: Bacteroides sp. (assembly GCA_031554505.1). Lineage (GTDB taxonomy): Bacteria > Bacteroidota > Bacteroidia > Bacteroidales > Bacteroidaceae > Bacteroides. The sequence goes on from JAVBVI010000143.1 coordinate 22,176, forward strand.
CTACCTTGTCCGGCTCCCGTTGAAGCAGTTCCTTGTAGAACAGATAAGCCTTATCGTAGTTTCGTGATGTCTTATAATAGGTAGCCAGTTCCTGTGCCAATGGCAGACACACCGCACTGCTCTTGTCCACGCCGGTCCAGTAGAACATTTCCGACTTGTCCACATCCATCTGAATGGCCTGCCGGAACAGCCCGACCGCCTGATTGTTCTGCCCGCCCGAAATGGCAACCGCCACTTTCTGCAAGACTGCTTCGACCGTTTGCGCCTGCAGCACGCCCGGCAAGAAGAGGATTAGAAGCAAAGAGAGAATCCAAGGTTTCATACACTGAGTATTAAGTTTTTCCCATCTCACAAAGATAGCAATTTCCAACACACACCATCGGTTAAATGAAGATTAAATAGAGTTATTATTTCCTATTTCATTCGGGGACTCAATGGCGCATAGAAGTTCGGTTCATGGAGACTGTCAGTAAACATTTTGCATCGATGCATTGTTCTTGAAACAAATGATTTGAGAACCCATCAACATTAAACCGAAACCAAATGAAAAAGTCTTATTTTTACACCACAGTTATCATAGCGTTCCTGCTGACCATGGTCGGCAATAAAAGCTATGCTCAGTTAAAAGGTGTGCATCTCCTGGGAGACTACGGTCTGAACGCAGGTACGCAACCCGCGCCATCGGTCGTCGTTGCTGTACCCCTGTACTGGTATGACACCAAGAATCTCTATGATGGTAATGGGGACAAGCTGGACACCAGCCCGGACGTCACCACTTTCCTGACCGCTATTGGCGGAAGCATCGTCACCCCCTGGAAGATACTTAATGCCAACTACGGAGCCAGTCTGCTCGTTCCTTTTGTAAAAAACAAGATCGAAGGAAGCAAAATCAACGAGAATGGTTCCATTGCTTTCAGTGATATCTACGTACAACCTGTTCAGTTGGGCTGGCACACGAAGAAAGCCGACTTCACCGCCGGATACGCGCTCTATATACCCACCGGCAAGTTTTCGGCAGGTGGCGACGACAACAGCGGACTAGGCATGTGGGGACACGAGTTCTCGGGAGGAACCACCTTCTACTTCGACAAAGCCAAGACATTCAATCTGTCTACTATCGCTTTCTATGAGCTACACAGCAAGAAGCGCGGTACCGACGACAAAGTAGGAAGCATCCTTACCCTGGAAGGCGGTCTGAGCAAGAGCTTCATGAAGCCACTGTCTAACTCCGCCCTGCTGTTCAACGTGGGAGCCATCTACTACATGCAGTTCAAGATGACCAACGATGACATCTGGTACAACGGGCAGTTGATAGATCAGCCCAAAGATCACATCTACGCCGCCGGCCTGGAAGCCAATGCGTTCTGGACCAAAAGTATGACTTCGCTGTCGTTCCGCTGGCTCGGAGAGTTTGGTGCCAAGAATCGGTTCGAGGGAAATACGTTCTTCATCACCTTAGGGCAGGTGATCAAAACCTTCGAAAAGAAGTAACATAAACAATCTGCATATATCCTGAAATAGTCTGCTGCAGCCTGCTTTCATTCGAGATCAGGCTTAGTAGCAGACTATTTTTTTACAATCTATCATTTTTAACATAAAACCACTACCGCATTTACAAAAGAACTGTATTTTTGTGCAAAATAAAACACGATGATTACCGGAATTAGCCTCGCAATAGTAACTCTGCTTGCGGCTATCACTTATAGGAATATCCGAAAACACAAAGCAGAACAGCGCGATATGCAAGATAACATCGCGCGGCTTATGCATGCCGAAAACCTGTCGGCATGGAAATATGATATCAACAGAAGACAAATCATTTTCTTCGACAACACCTTTTCTCCTAAAAAAGAAGTTTCATTAGAACATACGCTCACCCGGCATCACCCGGACGACGTGCAACCTTTCATTGCTCTGATCGACCAAATGCTCCTGGAGGATGCTCCGGACGAAGCGAGCATCGCCATACGTGTATCCAACGATGAAGGAACCTATACGAACTATCAATGTAAGTTGCAACGCGTGTGTGGCCTCCATGGAGAAGTGAAGCACCTCCTCGGGGTACATAAAAAGATCGTCCCACTGAAAGACTCTGAGGAAGCATGGAAAGAAGGTATGACCTCCCTGGCCTACATACTTGACAATATCCCCATACCCATCCACATCAAAGATGCCGATACGTATCGGTTCGTTTACTGGAACAAAGCCAGTACCCATATGTTTGGAGTCGACGCCATCGGGCAAACCATCGAAACTGTGGTCGATAAAGAGACGGCCGATGCCATACATGCGATAGACAAATTAGTGTTCGAGACCAAGCTTCCATATTGCGAACGGGAAACAATCATCACCCATAGCGGGCACACGTATGAAACCATCGTGCACAAAGGAGCGGTCACCAACAAAGTCAGAAAGCTCATTATCACGGCACGCATCGACATCGGCGAAACATTGCTGCTGCAACACCAACTCGAAAAAGCCTATCAGCAAGGCGAACTGATCATCAACAACTCCAATTCGAGCCTGGCGTACATCACGTCCGACTATATCGTGCAATGGGAAAACTTCTCCAGCATGGCACTAGGTGCTATATATGAGTTGTACAAAAAGGGAGAACCTTGCTACAAAAGCGCTTATGGAAGGAGCGAGCCCTGTGAGAACTGTGTGATGCAACGGGCTATGCTATCGAAGAAGGTAGAACAAATAGAACAGCAACTGGAAAACGGAACCTCGCTGGAAATATTTGCCACCCCCATCTTCAACCATAAAAACGAGGTGGAAGGCGTCGTGATCCGAGCCGAGAATAACACCGAACGCAAAGAAATCATCGAGGCACTGAAAAAAGCCAAGGAGAAGGCTGAAGAGTCGGATCAACTCAAATCGGCCTTCCTGGCCAATATGAGCCACGAGATACGTACTCCACTCAACGCCATCGTCGGGTTCTCCAGCCTACTGGCCGAAGAAGAGAATATAGAAATGAAACGGGAGTACAACCACATCATCTCTTTGAACAATGACTTGCTGCTGCAACTTATCAGTGATATACTCGACTTGTCCAAGATCGAGTCGGGCACTCTGTCGCTCACCCCTACCACCTTCGACCTGATGCAGACGCTCGAAGAGATTGCGGCTTCTCAGCGTTATCGCGTCAGGAGTGGAGTGGACTTCATCCTCGTCCAGCCTTACCAAAGTTGCCTGGTCACCCTCGACGTCAACAAACTGACACAGGTAGTGACCAATTTCATCGTGAATGCCATCAAGTTCACTTCGACGGGAAGCATCACACTGAGTAGCGAACAGAAAAACGGTGGCATCTGTATTAATGTCACCGACACAGGCATCGGTATATCCGAAGAGAATCTGCCTAGGATATTCAACCGCTTCGAGAAACTCGACAGCTTTGTCCAGGGTACCGGATTGGGTCTGCCTATCTGCCAGGCCATCATAGAGGCACACGGAGGAAAACTTGAAGTGACATCTGTTCCCGGTAAAGGAAGCACATTCAGTGCCTGGTTCCCCTGTACCCCCATCCTTACTGCGAAAACGAACGTGTAGCGGCATTTTTTTGTCCGCCGGGCATGGTAATGGAGAAACTATGCCGTATATTTGCAGAAAATATAATACACAATCGTATGGCAAAATACAAACGAATCTTACTGAAGCTCAGCGGCGAAAGTCTGATGGGCGAAAAGCAATATGGCATCGACGAGAAACGTCTGGCCGAGTATGCCGCACAGATCAAAGAGATACATGCGCAAGGCGTGCAGATCGGTATTGTGATTGGCGGCGGTAACATCTTCCGCGGTCTGAGTGGGGCCAACAAGGGTTTCGACCGGGTGAAAGGCGACCAGATGGGTATGCTGGCAACGGTTATCAACAGTCTGGCACTGAGTTCGGCGCTGGTAGCCGACGGTGTAAAGGCACGTGTGCTGACAGCCATCCGCATGGAGCCCATTGGCGAGTTCTACAGCAAGTGGAAAGCCATCGAATGTATGGAGAACGGCGAAGTGGTGATCATGTCGGCCGGTACAGGCAATCCATTCTTTACCACCGATACCGGTTCGTCGCTGCGCGGCATCGAAATCGAAGCGGATGTGATGTTGAAAGGAACCCGTGTGGATGGTATCTATACAGCCGACCCGGAAAAGGATCCGACAGCTACCAAGTTCGATGACATCACCTACGACGAAGTCTTGAAACGGGGCTTGAAGGTGATGGACCTCACCGCTACCTGCATGTGCAAGGAAAACAACCTCCCCATCGTGGTATTCGACATGGACACGGTAGGCAACCTGAAAAAGGTAATCGAAGGAGATGAGATAGGTACGTTGGTGCACAACTGATCTCCGTCCCCCGGCAATTGATTAAGAAAGGCCGTTGTCTGGTAAATCCCGGACAACGGCCTTTTGTTGTGGATACGGTCTACCTTATCGGTTTCGCCTCAACAGTCCGGCATGGCCATTTCCCTGCCGGGCGGTAGAGAAACGTTGGGTTTGCTGATCACCACGCATACGCGATTGCTCCGAGTGATTGAGGTAATGCTGCGTGTTTCCACCGAAAGAGGGATTAGAAAGTCCTACTGACGAGTGATAACTTCCCGATGTAGCGGGAGCAGTCACAGTTCTACGGGGTTCTTCTGTTGCCGGCCGTTCGGTACGGACGGGTGTCGCGGTATGAGCAGGAGCAGTCACATGAGCAGGGGCTGTAGCATGAGTGGCTCCTACGGATGGATTCGCTTCCCATTGGCGGTTATGATTGTCATAACGCGCCCAACTGCCATTTTCGTTCTTGCGGTACACATTCCCATCGCTTCCGGCATACACCCGGTTGCCTGTATTGGTATGCACACTCACCCCATGCCGTCCGTCGACAACCACGCCACTCTTTCCACCTGAGGTGTGATAAGTGAAAGCGGTCCCGGCTGCCGTAGTGACATGTGAGCTGCTGGCCCACTGGTACCCATTGCTTACAGCCGAATGGCCCCATTGCGCATACGGGCTATGCCCTTGCGAGGTATGTCCGTACGCTCCGGTCCACGGATTATACGTATTAGCCACGGTACGGCCGCCATACCATCCCTGCACACTGGCCGAGCGGCCATAGCGTCCGGTAGCCGGATTGTACCAAGCCGAAGAACCGGCAGCACCGTAAGGTCCATAGGCTCGTCGGCCTACGGCAAAACCTCCCGTCCACGGATTGTACACCGCGCCTCCACCATAAGTACAAGGCCATGGCCGATAAATGGGGCACGGTCCGTAAGGCGGCCAGTACACATACGGATGGTAGTACCAGCCTGTACCGTACACAATAGCCGCATCGAAGATGGCACCAACGGTAGCCCCGATAATGAAGGCTCCCAGATATCCGGCTGTAGAAGAAGATTCCACAGTGGTCGAGGTAGCATTGGTCTGCGTCACGTACGTTACATTGTACATAGGTGAGCTGGGCGGTATGGTATAGATCACGGAAGGTACCGAATCGGCCGTTTTCCACGGGCCGTTGGGTGAGGTAGACATAAACCAAACAGCCTGGAAACACATGTAATACAGATCGCCTACCCGGATGACTTTATCCTGTGTATTGGTGGCGTATTGCATTGTTGTTCCCTCGATAGGGGCGAACTTCGGATCACCATCATATGTAACATGCGCTTTGGCCTCAGCCTCGGCTTTGTTGACTACCACCGTAGTAGGTATCTGTGCCAACAGTACAGCATCCGATGCTTCTACGGTTCCCGGAACGGAAGCCAGTACGTGTGCCATGGGCGAATCTTCGGGTATCTTGGCAAATTCGGCAGGCAGATTTCCTCCGGCATATGCCCATGGCCCGCCAAACTTCGGCGCGCGGAACCAACGTCCGGACAACAGGATGTAATACTGTCCATCGGCTTCGTTAATAAAGATATCATTATCGGTGTTGCTGACATACAGAAGTTGGGTACCCGGAATCTTGCTATAGACGGGTGCCCCTTCGGTGACGATCAGCTCGGCAGGTGCGTTGGTATAAAACACCGCAGGAGCGCCATTGGCATTATGAGGCGGTATATGCTGGATCACCTCGTCAAAGTTCTGCCCGGTAGGGAGAGAGGAGAATTCCTTCGGCAGCGAAGCAGTTGTTGTCCAGTTACCATTCAGTGTCTTGGCAGTGAGCCACACATCGTCAGCCAGCAGATAGTACTGCCCGGCCTTTTTGTCGAAGAAGACATCCCAGTTGGTGTTGACCAGAAACTGCAGGTTGGTTTTCTCGATGGGCGACAACACCGGATTGCCGTCGACAAAGAGCAGGATGGCGGGAGAAGCGCTGTAGAATATTTTAGGAGGATCGTTCTTTAACGTCACCCCTTGGATGGTAGGCTGTCCTTTCCCGTCTAGATAGGCCAGGATGCGATCGGTCGAAATGGTTTCAGCACCCGTAGGCATCATCTGGCGAAATGTCTGTTTCATCGTGGCAGCTTTCCCGGCATCGAGTGAGGGGAAGCGTACATCGGTATAAGTAATGCCATGCAGGTAGGTGGTATGCGATTCCTTATCGGTCTTCGTATCGCATACGAAAGAAGCCACACCTAGCACCTCGTCGCCCCCGTTAGGAGTGATGGAAAAGGCCAACCTACCTTCCAGTTTCTTGTAATTGTCCCATTTGTCCACTTGTGGCTGGTAATAAACCAATGCGGTGTTATTGTTCTGCACCTCTCTGGGCCAGCCAATATCCTGCGCCGATGCTGCACTTTCCTGCTGTCGGGAAGCATTACTGTTGTTGCAGCCCGCAAACAACAACAGCACGAGGGTGATAATAAATGAATGTTTCATACTTCTTTTATGTTTTACGGTTAGGTGAGTGGATAACAACTGAAAGTTAAAAGAGTTGTCCGGTTCTTATTTTTTTAATAAACGCTACCATTACTGCATACTAAGCAATCGTGAAAAACAAGTTGCGACCGTTTTCACGCCAACAGCCTGTCTCCTATCTATACCCATCGGTAGTCGGACTTAATAAAATTGTTCGTTCCCTTACCAATATTTATTTCCGGGTATGAAGACGAGTATTTTTTTTCTTATCAATAGCTAATCTTATCAATGCACTGATTCTTTCGTATCAGTGCATTGATAAGAAAGAATTAATGCATTGACAGGGCTGACGCATTACTTTAATTACTTTTAATGTCCTAATATATCATTATTATAAATCACTGTATTTATCTGTTATATAATTATATAAATGTTTTTATATGTCCAATATATTTTGTATATTTGTGTAATTGATTAGAAACATAAATTAGCAGAAAAATGGACATAATTAGCATTACTAAATACTTGGACGACCCTCGTCGTGACCATAAAAGAGAACATTCCTTAGATTGTATTCTTTATATTTCCTTGGCGGCCGTCATGGCCGGTGCCGAAAGCTGGTATGAGGTAGAAGAGTTTGGTCTACTTAAAGAAGCGTTCTTTTCTTCTCGTATAAAAGACTTTCGTGGAGTTCCTTCCCATGACACCTTTAATCGTGTTTTCCAATTGCTTGACCCAGTTCAACTAGAACGTTGTTTTCGAGTATGGATACAGGAGGTCTGTGGTAAATACAGTGGAGTGGTCGCCATTGATGGGAAGGAAATATGCGGTGCCCGACAAAAGAACAAAAACGGGAGTATTTCTAAACTGCATATGGTAAGTGCGTGGGCTGTAGCTAATGGAGTCACCCTTGGCCAGGAACGGGTTAGCGAGAAATCCAATGAGATCACGGCCATCCCTGCCTTGGTAGAAGCTTTGGACTTAAAGGATTGCGTGGTAACCATTGATGCGATGGGGTGTCAAAAGGAGATAGTCAAGTCCATCATCGATAAGAAAGCCGATTATGTTATTTGTCTGAAGGGGAATCAGGGGCACTTTCATTCAGAAGTCAGCGAATGGTTTGATGATTTTGACCATAAACATGTACCTCCCACGCGTTACGATACATATTCCAAAGAAGAAAGTGGTCATGGCCGGATCGAGAAGCGGGTTTGTGATGTATACAACAATGGAATGCTGGACCGAATGTTTAAAGATTGGCAGGGGCTCAGTGGAATAGTTCGGGTACGTTCATACCGCAAAGAGGTAGCTAGTGGAAAGGAGAGTGAAGATGTCAGGTATTTTATTACCTCTCTAGGATTAGATGCTCAAAGAATATCGGAGTGCATAAGGGAGCATTGGAGCATTGAGAATAACCTGCACTGGCAATTAGATGTCACATTTAGAGAAGACGACACACGAAAAAAAGGAAACGCAGCGCAAAACTTTTCATTAATGAATAAGATAGCCTTAATGGCTATTAAGAAGAATCCGAAGAAGGGAAGCTTAAAAGGAAAAAGGAAAGCTGCCGGATGGGACGAAGCTTTCCTTGTTCAATTATTGGAAGGGGACTGGGAGTAATGCGTCAGCCCTGA
>JAVBVI010000148.1:0-21088 GCA_031554505.1 Bacteroides sp.
CATGCGTCTCATCCAATGGCCTACTTCATTCGATGTGATGGTGACAGAGAACATGTTCGGCGATATCCTGACCGATGAAGCATCGGTAATCACCGGTTCTATGGGGCTGTTGCCTTCGGCTTCCATCGGTACATACACTTCAGTATTCGAACCTATTCACGGTTCGTGGCCGCAAGCTGCCGGACAAGATCTTGCCAATCCGCTGGCGACTGTTCTTTCGGCTGCCATGATGTTCGACTATGCATTCGGACTGAAAGCCGAAGCTGCTTTGATTCGCGAAGCAGTAGACGCTTCGATGGCCCAAAATGTCCGGACACAAGATATTCAGGTGGAGAACGAGTTGCCTTGTAAATGCTCCGAAGTAGGCAAGTGGATTGCCGCTTATATACGCGAAAAATAATTTAGAAGTAATGTAAAGTCCGGTTTATCCTAATAAACCGGACTTTTTTTTGAAACAATGTGCTCTGCGTAGTGATTATGTAGTAGACTTTTTTTAACTTTCGGACGTTTTTTGTGTTTATACAAAATAAACCTGTTTTTTATTAGTAATTTCATCATGAATTCGACAGCCAACTACCAGTTCACGGTCATTGTCCCCGTGTATAACGAAGAAGACAATATTGATACACTTGCCCAGCGTTTGGATGAGTTTCTGCCCACAGCTTTGCGCAAGACCTGTGTCCTTTTTGTGAACGACGGTTCAAAAGACGACAGCCAACGGCGTATCGAAGCTGCTTGTGCCGTTCGTCCCGACTTCTTTTATTTGAATCTTCAAAAGAATACCGGATTGAGCGGAGCCATCAAGGCTGGTATTGACAATGCGGATTCCGTATACGTGGGTTATATGGATGCCGACCTGCAAACTACGCCCGAAGACTTTAATTTGCTGTTGGAACATATTGAAAACTATGAATTGGTCATGGGCATCCGTGCCAACCGTAAGGACACTTTCTTTAAGAAATTCCAATCGAAGATAGCCAATGGTTTCCGCCGGATGATGACTAACGACGGCGTAGAAGATACGGGTTGCCCGCTGAAAGTGATGCATACGGATTATGCCCGTCGTGTCCCCTTCTTTACGGGGATGCACCGTTTCCTGCCGGCGTTGATATTGCTGCAGGAAGGGCGAGTAAAGCAAGTACCTGTACGTCATTTTCCCCGAACGGCAGGTGTGTCCAAGTATCACCTGTGGAATCGGTTGGTGTCGCCTTTTCTCGATTGTTTCGCTTATCGCTGGATGAAGAAAAGATATATCAATTATCAGGTTGGAGATAACAATTTGAGGGGCTGATTGTGAAGGAACATTGGATCGTATTCATTATAGGCTTTCTGGCTCAGATTTTCTTCTCTGCACGTATTTTAGTGCAATGGGTGTTGTCTGAGAAAGCCAAGCGGGTAGAGTCGCCCACACTCTTCTGGGTGTTGAGTATTGCCGGTTCATACCTGTTGTGTTGGTATGGCTGGTTGCGCGACGACTTTTCCATTATTCTGGGGCAGTTCATTGCCTACTACATTTACCTGTGGAATCTGTACGAGAAGAATGTATGGATGAAAATGCACTGGACTCTGCGAACGGTGCTGATACTGACACCGATGCTGGTAGGGGGATTGATGCTGCGTGATGTGGGGAACTTTGTAGACAATTTCCTTCGAAATGATAAAGTACCCTTCTGGTTATTACTATTTGGTTCGGCCGGACAGATCATTTTTACCCTTCGGTTTGTTTACCAATGGGTCTACTCTTATCGGTTGAAAGAATCGATCTTGCCTGCGGGGTTCTGGATCATCAGTCTGGTAGGCTCATCGATTATTGTTATTTATGGAATCATCCGCTTGGATCCGGTATTGGTACTGGGGCAGTCGGTAGGCTTCGTGGCTTATACGAGGAACCTGGTTATTGGGCACCGGAATGCGGTTCAACAGACGAAATATGAGAACTAAACATTATTTGCTACTACTGCTGGCCATGCTGCCGGTACTGACACTTCGTGATTTTACGCCCGACAATGAGTTGCGTTACCTGAGCATTGTCGACGAGGCATTGAAGAACGGACATTTCTTCACGTTCACCAATCAAGGATTGCCGTACGCCGACAAGCCTCCTTTCTATCTCTGGCTGCTGATGCTGGGGAAATGGATGCTGGGCGGACATTACATGTGGTTTCTGTCGCTCTTCTCCATCCTTCCTGCTTTTGGTATTGTGGCGGTGATGGACAAATGGGTGAAGCGGGAATCAAACATCGACGACCGTCTGACGGGTGGTTTGATGATGATGAGTTGCGGGCTTTTCCTGGGAGCAGCCGTAGTGATACGCATGGATATGCTGATGACTTATTTTATCGTGTTGTCTCTGTATACATTCTACAAAATGGTGAAAGGAGTGGGCAATGAATGCCGGAACTCCTGGCTATTCCCCCTCTATATGTTTATGGCGCTATTCACTAAAGGTCCGGTAGGGATTCTGGTACCATTGCTCTCCACCCTTGTTTTCTTGTTGACCACCGGTAGACTTAAGAATGTCGGCCGTTACTGGGGATGGAAAACCTGGCTTGTACTGCTGTTGGGTTGCGGCATTTGGTTTGGAGGAGTTTATTGGGAAGGTGGCCCGGAATATTTGAACAATCTACTGTTCCACCAAACGGTAGACCGGGCAGTCAACTCTTTCCATCACGAGGCGCCATTCTATTATTACCTTATTTCTGTGTGGTATTCACTAGCTCCCTGGTCTTTGTTCCTCGTAGCCGTTATCCTGACGGGTTTCTTTTGCGGATATGTCCGGTCGGATCTGGAGCGCTTCTTTCTGACCATCTTGTTTACCACCTTGGTAATGCTATCGTGTATTAGTTCGAAGATTGCGATCTATTTGGTGCCTGCATTCCCGTTCTTCGTATATCTGGCTGTTCTGCTGATGGCCCGTTTCCGCTGGAATCCCTGGTGGGCACTGACGATAACCATCCCTGCTGTAGTCTTTCTCGTAGCACCTTTTGCACTTATTTTTATCCATCATATCGATGCCAACCTGGGTTATTTGCAACACCCGCTTATTTATGTAGCTACTGGCTTGCTGTCTCTGGGGGCTTTGGTTTCGTTGATATTCCTGTACGGCCAGAAACAGTTGAATATGGCAGTCAATATATTGGCTTTGTCTTTATTCTGCACGATTTTCGTGAGTGGTTGGGCGCTTCCTTCGTTAAACAAGAACCTAGGTTTCGCACCGTTGTGCGAGAAGGCTCAGGAGATATCGAAGTTGAAAGAACTCTCCGGTTATAGCACGCTCTATATCAGTCGTCCGGAAAGTATGGATGTGTTCCTACACGAGGATGTGAATATAATGACTCCCGAGGATGTCATGGCTGGAAAGTGTGCGGGAACGGTGTTGATGGTGAATGCACGAAAAGCCGAGCGCAACAAGGAGTTAGCCAAATTCCTGGAGGAAAAGCATGTGTATAAGTTTGGACCTTATTGGTTAGTCACCTTTTAAGTACTACTGAATGAAGATATTAGTGACCGGAGCTGCCGGATTCATCGGCTCGCATCTCATCAAAGCATTGATGGCTGGCAAGCACGAAATCGTAGGGCTGGATACGATCAATTCATACTACGATGTAGAGTTGAAGTATGCCCGACTATCTGATTCCGGGATTGACCGTGAAGAGATCGTTGATGGTCAATTGGTCGCGAGCCGGGACTATCCGGGATACCGTTTTGTCCGGCTGGATCTGGTAGATCGTGAGGGGCTGTCTCGTTTGTTTGAGACGGAACACTTTGAGGTGGTGGTAAATCTGGCTGCGCAGGCTGGGGTGCGTTACTCCCTGGAGAATCCGTATGCATACGTCGAGTCCAATGTCGTTGGCTTCCTGAATATCCTGGAGAATTGCCGTCATCATCCGGTTCATCATCTGGTGTATGCCAGTTCCAGCAGTGTGTACGGCATGGCGGATAATGAGTCTTATTCGGAAGATGATCAGGTAGACTGCCCGGTGAGTCTGTATGCCGCTACTAAGAAGTCGGACGAACTGATGGCGCATGTCTATAGTAAATTGTATAAGGTGCCGACTACAGGGCTGCGGTTCTTTACTGTGTATGGTCCTTGGGGGCGTCCCGATATGGCACCTTACTTATTTATGAATGCCGTGCTGAATGGTAATCCTATCAAAGTGTTCAATTACGGGGAGATGGAGCGCGACTTCACCTACATTGACGATGTGATACAAGGGGTGTTGAAAGTGCTCGAGCATCCGTCGGAAGAAGAGAATCCGTACCGCATCTATAACATCGGGCATTCGTCGCCCGTGAAGCTGATGGACTTTATATCTGTGATTGAGCAGGTAAGTGGCCGGTCGGCCGTGAAACAGTTCATGGAAATGCAGCCGGGCGATGTGTTGCGTACATCTGCCGATGTGTCACGGTTGCAGCAAGATTTCGGATACCACCCGGTCATTTCTATCGAAGAGGGTATCCGGAACTTCTATGATTGGTACCAATCTTATTACGGGCATTGACCTGTAGAAGACTCTGGCGGTTCTCGTCAGAGCGTCATTACTAAAGCATATCCGAAGATGCCAGCGGTGGTCAGTAGTCCGGTGTAGATGACGTATTGCGGATTCTTGAGTTCTATCTTCTTCTGTTTGGTTGCCAAGCGGAAAAGCCAGTAAATCAGTGTGGCGCCCACTCCTCCCAGGATAAGCCCTGCCAACAAGTCCCCTGGATAGTGTACACCCAGATAAATGCGCGAATAAGAGTTGACTGTCGCCCAAAGGAGGATGAACAATGTCAGCCGTCGGTTGCGGAACAGGTAAATAATGATAAAGGCCAGGCCGAATGAGTTACTGGCATGGCACGATGGAAACCCATACGCTCCGCCTCTTTTGTTGTTGACAATATGCACCATCTCAGAGATCGGGTTGTCCAGATTCGACGGACGCAGGCGAGCCACTATCGGCCGGAGGGTAGAAGCGCAGATCTGGTCGGCAAAAACGATGGTGAGAGCAATAGCTACCACACAGCATACGGCAACCATCCATTGGGTACTTTTCAGCAGAACAAAAAGCAAGGCCGCGTACATCGGTATCCAAATAAACTTCCCGGTAAATGTATACATGAAAAAATCGCCCAGCGTATTATGGAATCCGTTGAGGAACAACAGCAGATGTTCGTCTGTCTGTATGAGGCTTTGCAATATCTCATTCATAAATCTTGGACGTTTTTATGTATTAAGCTTAAAAAAGATTGTGCTTGGCAAAGGTACAATTCTTTTTCCATATCTTTGCCCCCTCATTGTCCTAAAACAGGAATACTTATGTCAAAGATTGCTAAGAATTTAACGGAGTTAATCGGCTGTACTCCCTTGATGGAATTGGCTGGTTATAGTAGCAGATATGGACTGGTTCAGCCTTTGATCGGGAAACTGGAATCGTTCAACCCTTGCGGGAGCGTGAAGGACCGCGTTGCTTTCTCTATGATAACGGACGCCGAAGACCGCGGACTGTTGACGCGCGGGGCAACCATTATCGAGCCGACCAGTGGAAACACCGGGGTAGGACTGGCTATGGTAGCGGCTATCCGGGGGTATCATCTGATACTGACCATGCCCGAAACCATGAGTCTCGAGCGGCGCAACCTGCTGAAAGCTCTCGGGGCCGAAATCGTGCTGACCGACGGGTTGTCAGGTATGGCAGGCTCCATTGCCAAAGCGCAGGAACTGAAGCAGACCATTCCCGGTTCGGTGATCTTACAGCAGTTTGAGAATCCTGCCAATGCGGCTGCACACGAACGGACAACGGGTGAAGAAATCTGGGCCGATAGCGACGGCCGTATCGATGTGTTGGTGGCCTGTGTGGGAACTGCCGGAACAGTCTGCGGAACAGCCCGTGCACTGAAGAAGCATAATCCCGGAGTCTATGTAGTAGCTGTGGAACCATCGGTGTCGCCAGTGCTGGCAGGAGGTGAGGCGAAGCCCCATCGGATTCAGGGAATTGGTGCTAATTTCATCCCGGCTATTTATGATGCTTCGGTGGTGGACGAGGTGATCGGCGTGCCCGATGATGAAGCCATTCGTGCCGGTCGTGAGTTGGCCCAAACAGAGGGGCTTCTGGCAGGCATCTCTTCCGGTGCTGCCGTGTATGCAGCGCGTCAGTTGGCCATGCGCCCCGAACTAGCCGGGAAGATGATCGTGGCTTTACTCCCCGATACCGGCGAACGTTACCTTTCTACCGAACTTTTCGCGTTCGACGCTTATCCTTTAGATTAACATCGTATGAAGAAAATATTTCTTGCTTTTTTATTCGTCATAGCTGGTTTGTCGGCCTCGGCGCAAACCTATCAGGAATTGTTCGACCGCTCGGTGGCGCTCGTCGAAGCCGATAGTCTTTTGCAAGCCGAAGTGATTATCAAGCAAGCCTTGAAACTCGAACCGGCCAATGCCAAGAATGCTTTGCTCTTTTCCAACCTGGGATTGGTCATGCGTCGTCAAGGTAAGTATGAAGCGGCCATCGAAGCCTATAGTTACGCACTGAACGCACTGCCCAGGGCGGTTCCTATCCTGCTGGAACGAGCTGCGCTTTACCTGCAACAAGGGGAGAGGGACCGTGCGCTGGTGGACTATAGTATGATACTCGATCTAAAACCGGATCTTCCGGAAGCGTTGCTGATGCGTGCGTATATCTATATGCAGAAGCGCGATTTCCCGTCGGCCAGGGCGGACTACGAGCATCTTCTCCGTCTGGACCCGCAGAACTACAGTGGTCGCTTGGGGCTGGCTACGCTGGCTATGAAAGAAGGGAGGCATCGCGAATCGCTTGATATGTTAAACAAGATGCTGGCGGAATATCCGGACGACGAAACCCTGTATACGGCCCGTGCGGGGGTGGAAATAGAGATGGAACATACCGAACTGGCGCTGATCGACCTGGAAAAAGCTATCGGCCTGAACGACTCGGTAGCCGAAGCTTATCTGATGCGGGGCGATATATACCTGGGAAATAAGAAGAAAGCACTTGCCAAACAAGATTTCGAGAAAGCCCGTTCACTGGGCATTCCACAGGAGGAGCTTCACGTTCGTATGCAACAGTGCAAGTGACCTTTTCGGGGTTTATTTTCCCCGGCATGAAAAAAAGATTAGATGCCTTGAAAATGAGCTTCTGATAGTATCTCCTTATACGTAACTTCGTATGATATCGATGAAGAGCTTACCGTATTTGCTTTTCTTGTACTCGCCGATACCATTTACATTGCCGAATTCTTCCAGAGTGGTAGGCCGGGTGATACACAACTGATGCAACACCTTGTCGGTCAATACGATGTAAGGCGGAATGCTCTCCTTGTCGGCCAGCTCCCGGCGCAAGGCGCGCAGCTCCTCGAACAAGTTCTTGTCTTCCTTGACAGGCTGACCCATCGGTAGTTCCTTGCCGGCGATGGCCCCTTTCTTCTTCCGTCCTTTCTCTTTGGGTGCAGGAGGCTCCTTCCGAACGATCTCCGCCAGCAAGGCCGGCTTGCGTCCGTAGAGCACATTGAACCCGCTTTCGGTGATGCGGAGCCGGTTGCCCTCATTGTAAGCTATCTCGAAATAACCCAGTTGGAGCATTTGCAGCAGGTAGTCCTGCCAGTCGCGTCCCGGAACCTCGCGTCCCACGCCGAAGGTTTTCAGTGTGTCGTACCGCTTTTCCTTAACCGCCGGTGAGTAAGTTCCCCGCAGGATATCAATCAGTACGGTGATACTTATCTGTTGCTCGGTACGGGCGATGGCGCTTAATGCTTTTTGCACGATGACCGATCCGTCGAAGCGTTTGGGAGGGTTCTTGCAGACGTCGCAATTGCCGCAATCCTGCTCGGTGATTTCGCCGAAATAACTTAACAAAATACGTCTCCGACAAATGTCCGCTTCTGCATATTGTTGCATTCGTTGCAGCTTGTCCAGATTGATACCTTGTTGCCCGCTATCCACAGCGAATTTGGTGAGTAGAATCAGGTCGCTCAACGAGTAAAAAAGCACGGTGTCGCTGGGCATCCCGTCGCGTCCCGAGCGTCCGATCTCCTGGTAATAACTTTCCATGTTTTTAGGAAGGTTGTAGTGAATCACCCAGCGCACGTTGGACTTATCTATTCCCATCCCGAAAGCGATGGTGGCACATACCACCTGCACGCGGTCATTGATGAAATCGTCCTGTGCTTTGTTCCGGTCATGATTCGACAGTCCGGCATGGTAAACCGACGTGCGGATGCCGTGTTTCTGGAGCATCTGTGCCACCGATTCGGTTTTGCTGCGGCTCATGCAATAGATGATGCCGCTTTGTCCCTGGTGTTTGCCGATAAATTCAAGGATAACCTTCCCTTTGTCCCGTTGCTCGAACTCCCGTTTGACAGTCAGGCTCAGGTTGGGCCGGTCGAACGAAGAAATGAATACTTTCGGATCGATAAGTCCTAACTGCTTGGTGATGTCTTCGCGGGTAATTTTGTCCGCAGTGGCCGTGAGGGATATAATAGGTACATGCGCGAACCTCTTATGCAGAAAACCGAGTTGCGTATATTCTGGCCGGAAATCATGTCCCCATTGCGAGATACAGTGCGCCTCGTCGATGGCGAAGAATGAAATTTGCATATCTTTCAGCAGGAAATCAGTCTCGGCGATGAGTCGCTCCGGCGATATGTAAAGCAGTTTTAATTTCCCTTCCACGCATGCTTTGCGTAGTGCCAGATTGTCCGATTCATTGTTGCTGCTGTTGAGCGCTGCTGCCGGTATGCCGTTGGCGCGGAGCGATTCCACCTGGTCCTTCATAAGCGAGATGAGCGGCGATACAACGATAGCCGTACCTTCGCTGACAATGGCGGGAAGTTGGTAGCAGATGGATTTTCCCCCTCCTGTAGGCATGAGTACCAGAGAGTCTTTGCCTTCCAGCAGATGGCAGATTATTTCTTCTTGTTGTGGACGGAAACTGTCGTAACCGAAGTGCTTTTTCAGGATCTGAATCATAAAGAGTATGTTAGGTCTAACAAGTTTACATGAAGACGAATGCAAAGATACAATTAAATCCATAAAACCTCTTATTCTTCTTTTAAGCTTTTTTTCACTCTCCTTATTTCGTTGCATTTTGTCTGCTTTTGTACCCATGGGAGCGATATTTATTTTGTATATGCTCAGGATAAAAATACACGTTTGGCTCATTGAAACACTTTGTGAAATAGTTAAAAATTATTATATTCGGCTGTAAGGAAAGTGATTTTTATAAAATTGAATATCTTCTCGCAAAAATTAAAAGAAAAAAAGTTGTGTATTAAAAAATAATGTAGGAAATTTGTAACATGAAAGCTTGGTTGTGAAAGCGAGCTCGAAATTAAAACCCTAACCAGTTAATTCAATGAGTGATTTAGAAAACAAAAATTCAGAGAATCCCACAAAACGTCCATACAATTTGAGGGAAAAGAAAGAAAAGAAAGCTGCGTATCGGTCTTTGATCAGACCAGAGTTGGCAGATGAGTTGTACGACAAGATTCTGAATATTATTGTTGTTCAGAAGAAGTACAGGGACGCTGAATATTCAGCAAAAGATTTGGCAAAAGAGCTTAAAACGAATACTCGTTATCTATCAGCTGTAGTTAATTCCCGTTTCGGACAGAATTACTCTTGCTTGCTGAATGAGTACCGGGTGAAGGATGCATTGCACATGCTTACCGATAAACGGTATGCTGACAAAAATGTGGAAGAAATCAGCACCATGGTAGGATTTGCCAATCGTCAGTCTTTTTATGCCGCATTCTACAAATATGTTGGGGAAACTCCCAATGGATATCGTAAGAAACGCGCAGAAAAAAAGAAATAAAAACGCTGTAAAGCCGTAATACAAGAAAGGAACTATTCCAACGGAAACTTTGGAATAGTTTCTTTCGTCTTTTATAACCTCCTATATTTTTTATAGATGAAAAAACAATTGATAATCATGGCCGCAGTTGCAATGACACTTCCTGTTTCGGGATATTCTCAGGAACAGTCTCCAAAGATAGAAAACTTTCCATATATTGTAGAACAATTTGCCGACCTGCAGATACTTCGGTACCAGGTACCTGGATTCGAAGAACTCTCACTTCGTCAGAAGGAACTGGTGTATTACCTGACGCAGGCTGCGCTGGAAGGACGGGATATCCTGTTCGACCAGAATGGTAAGTACAACCTGGCCATCCGCCGGATGCTCGAAGCGGTGTACACGCAGTATCAGGGCGACCGTACAGCTCCCGATTTCCAGAATCTGGAAGTATATCTCAAACGGGTATGGTTCTCCAGTGGCATTCATCATCATTATGGAGCCGATAAGTTTGCTCCCGGATTCTCGGAGGAATTTCTCCGCCAGCAGGTGTTGGTTCTGAATCCGTCGCTGCTGCCTTTGCAGAAAGGAGAAACGCCCAGCGATCTCTGCGAGAAGCTTTTTACCGTGATTTTTGACTCTGCGGTACTTCCCAAACGGGTGAATCAGGCCGATGGAGAAGACTTGTTGCTGACTTCGGCTTGCAACTACTACGACGGTGTGACGCAGGCGGAAGCTGAAACGTTCTACAGCAAACTGAAAGATCCGAAGGACGAAACACCTATATCCTACGGGCTGAATAGCCGGTTAGTGAAAGAGAACCGATGGATACGCGAAAAAGTATGGAAGGTAGGCGGGCTTTATTCGCCGGCCCTCGAACGTATCGTGTACTGGTTGAAGAAAGCGGAAAAGGTAGCCGAGAACAAGCTGCAGAAAGCCGTTATCGGCAAACTGATCGATTTTTATAAGTCGGGCGATCTGAAGACCTTCGATGATTACTGCATCCTGTGGGTGAAAGACCTCGACTCGCGCATCGACTTTGTGAACGGATTCACCGAATCGTATGGCGACCCACTTGGGATGAAGGCTAGTTGGGAGTCGCTCGTCAACTTCAAAGACCTTGAAGCGACCCGCCGTGCCGAGCTTATCAGCAACAACGCCCAGTGGTTCGAGGATCATTCGCCCGTGGATGCTTCATATAAGAAAGAGGAAGTGAAGGGCGTTTCGGCCAAGGTGATCACGGCGGCTATTCTGGCTGGTGATTTGTATCCGGCTACGGCTATAGGCATCAACTTGCCCAACTCTAACTGGATTCGCAACCTGCATGGTTCTAAGTCGGTCACCATCGGCAATATTACCGATGCGTATCAGAAGTCGGCACATGGCAACGGGTTCAACGAAGAGTTTGTGTACAGTGATGCGGAAAGAAAACTGCTCGATACCTATGGCGACCTGACGGGCAACCTGCATACCGACCTGCATGAGTGCCTGGGGCATGGCTCGGGCAAACTGCTTCCCGGCGTGGATCCGGATGCCTTGAAGGCTTACGGCTCGACCATCGAAGAGGCACGTGCCGACCTGTTCGGCCTCTATTATGTGGCCGATCCGAAGCTGGTAGAGTTGGGACTGACTCCCGACAGTGAAGCTTACAAGGCCGAATACTATAGTTTCCTGATGAACGGTCTGATGACACAGTTGGTACGCATCGTTCCGGGCAACAATATAGAAGAGGCGCACATGCGCAACCGTCAGCTCATCGCCCATTGGGTGTATGAGAAGGGAACTGCCGATAAGGTGGTGGAACTACTGTCGAAGAATGGAAAAACATATGTCGTCATCCATGACTATACCAAACTACGCACACTCTTCGGACAGTTGCTCAGCGAGATACAGCGTATCAAGTCGACCGGCGATTTCGATGCTGCCCGTAGTCTGGTCGAGACCTATGCCGTGAAGGTAGACCCGGTGTTGCATGCCGAAGTGCTGGCGCGCTACAAAGAACTTAATCTCTCGCCTTACAAAGGTTTTGTAAATCCCGTTTACACCTTGGTGAAGGATAGCAAAGGCAAGCTGGTCGATATCGCAGTGGACTACAGCGAAGGCTATGCCGAACAAATGCTGCGCTACAGCAAGGACTATTCTACATTGCCTACCGTAAACAAATAACCGGATGGACATAAACGAACAACTCAGAGAAATCAAGACACAACTCCGCCTCCACATGAACGGGGTTGTGTCACAAAGCATGCGTGAAAAAGGACTGGCCTACCCACTGAACTTCGGTGTGGAACTTCCCCGCATCAAGAACATCGCCGCCGCTTTTCCGAAAGACCATAAGCTCGCTCAAGCTTTGTGGAAAGAAAACATCCGCGAGTGCAAAATAATGGCAGGCATACTTCAGCCCGTCGATAGTTTCATCCCCGAGATTGCCGATATCTGGGTGGAAGAGATTACCAACATCGAAATAGCCGAACTTACCTGCATGAATCTTTTTCAACACTTGCCTTATGCACCTGCTAAGTCTTTTCATTGGATAGCCGATGAACGGGAGTACGTGCAGACCTGCGGCTTCCTGACCATTGCCCGCTTGTTGCCTGTCAAAGGTGATATGACCGACAGTGTGGCCGAGGAGTTCCTCGATCAGGCCATTTGTGCCGTTTTGTCCGGAAATTATCATGTGCGCAATGCTGCCTTGCTGGCCATCCGCAAATACATGCAGCACAGTCAGGAACATGCTTTCCGGGTATGCCGTCTGGTAGAGGGCATGGCCGACTCTGCCGTCGAAGCCGAACAGTCACTTTACATCTTGGTCAAAGAGGAAGCGCAGGACGATTAACTTCCGTTTGCGGGGAGTTGCACAAAAAACTTTGCGTTATCATTTTTCTTTCTGCGAAAAAGGATTAACTTTGTTCGCGCTAATTTTTGCCGATATGGAGATTCAGAATGTGAAAGATACGGTACGGCAGATATTTACAGAATATCTCACCGCGAACGGGCATCGGAAGACCCCCGAACGGTACGCAATACTCGAAACTATTTACTCCATTGACGGTCATTTCGATATAGATATGCTTTATCTGCGCATGATGGAGCAGGAGAATTTCCGGGTCAGCCGGGCCACGCTCTATAATACCATCATTCTGCTCATCAATGCCCGGCTGGTTATCAAGCACCAGTTCGGCACTTCTTCTCAATACGAAAAATCATACAACCGCGATACGCATCATCATCAGATCTGCACGCAGTGCGGCAAGGTGACCGAGTTTCAGAACAGCGGGTTGCAGGGTGCCATCGAGAGCACCCGGTTAAGCCGGTTCCAACTCTCGCACTATTCCTTATATATATACGGACTATGTGCCAAGTGTTCGCGAGCCAACAAACGGAAAAAGATAAATAACAACAATAACAAAGAAAAATGAAAGTAGACGTTCTTTTAGGGTTACAATGGGGCGACGAAGGAAAAGGAAAAGTAGTCGACGTATTGACACCCCGGTACGATGTGGTAGCACGTTTTCAAGGCGGACCGAATGCCGGTCACACGCTGGAGTTCGAAGGACAGAAGTATGTACTCCGTTCCATTCCTTCGGGAATCTTCCAAGGCGATAAAGTAAATATTATAGGCAACGGTGTAGTGCTCGATCCGGCTTTGTTCAAAGCTGAGGCCGAAGCATTGGAAGCATCGGGGCATAATCTGAAGGATAGACTGCACCTCTCCAAGAAAGCGCATCTTATCCTGCCTACACATCGCCTCCTCGATGCGGCTTACGAAGCAGCCAAGGGCGACGCCAAAGTAGGTACCACCGGAAACGGTATCGGACC
Source organism: Bacteroides sp. (assembly GCA_031554505.1). Taxonomy (GTDB): domain Bacteria; phylum Bacteroidota; class Bacteroidia; order Bacteroidales; family Bacteroidaceae; genus Bacteroides. The sequence goes on from JAVBVI010000148.1 coordinate 13,614, forward strand.
GACTTATACAGATAAGGTGAGCCGTAATGGCCTCCGTGTAGGCGATATCCTGCACAACTTCGAACAGAGATATGCCGACGCTAAAGCGCGCCACGAACAGATTCTGAAAAGTCTCAACTATACATACGACCTCGAAGAACTGGAAAAGGCCTGGCTCGAAGGCATCGAATACCTGAAGCAATTCACCCTGGTGGATAGCGAGCACGAAATCAACAACCTGCTCCTCGACGGGAAAAGTATTCTGTGTGAAGGTGCGCAAGGTACCATGCTCGATGTGGACTTCGGATCGTATCCGTTTGTTACCTCTTCGAATACCATCTGCGCCGGTGCTTGTACCGGATTGGGTGTGGCTCCGAACAAGATCGGCGAAGTGTACGGCATCTTCAAGGCGTATTGTACCCGCGTAGGTTCCGGTCCGTTCCCCACCGAACTGTTCGACGAGACGGGCGACGAGATTTGCACCCTCGGGCATGAGTTTGGTTCAGTGACCGGCCGTAAGCGTCGTTGCGGATGGATCGACCTCGTAGCACTGAAATACTCCATTATGATCAATGGAGTAACGAAGCTCATCATGATGAAGAGCGACGTGCTCGATGGCTTCGAAACCATCAAAGCCTGTGTCGCTTACAAGATGAATGGCGAAGAGATCGAATACTTCCCGTATGACATCAGCGAATCGGTAGAACCTGCTTATGTGGAACTTTCTGGTTGGCAGACGGATATGACAAAGATGCAGAGCGAGGACGAATTTCCCGAAGAATTCAATGCCTATCTCGATTTCCTCGAAGAACAGCTGGGCGTACAGATAAAGATCGTCTCAGTAGGCCCTGACAGGGCACAGACCATCGAACGATACACGGAAGAGTAATTAAATCTTCCTAAAAGCAGGAGCGTTTCTACCGTCTCCTGCTTTTTTTATTTATATTTGGCAAAGTATTTGTTTAGTGATTATCGTAACATTAAAACAACAAAGAAATGGGAACAGGAATGGAAGGATGGATCATCTTTATAGGTGTAGCCTTAGTAAGCTGGCTGGTACAGCTGAATCTGCAAAATAAGTTCAAGAAATACTCTAAAGTGCCTACCGGCAATGGTATGACGGGACGCGATGTGGCCCTGAAGATGCTGCATGATAACGGTATTTTCGATGTGACGGTGACACACACACCCGGACAACTGACCGATCACTATAACCCGGTCAATAAGACCGTGAACCTCAGCGAAGGGGTGTATGAGAGTAACAGCATCATGGCTGCTGCCGTGGCTGCTCACGAGTGCGGACACGCCGTACAGCACGCCCGTGCCTATGCGCCGCTTACCATGCGCAGCAAGCTTGTGCCGGTAGTGTCGTTCGCTTCCAAATGGGTAACGTGGGTGCTGTTGGGTGGTTTCTTGCTGATCAACTCTTTTCCGGGTTTATTGCTGGCAGGAATTGTGTTGTTCGCACTGACTACGTTGTTCAGTTTTGTCACGCTTCCGGTGGAAATTGATGCCAGCAAGCGCGCGTTGGTTTGGTTGAGCCGCTCGGGAATTACTAACTCGTACAACCATTCTCAGGCCGAAGACGCTCTTCGCTCCGCAGCTTATACCTATGTAGTCGCCGCATTGGGGTCATTGGCTACTTTGATCTATTATGTGATGATTTTCCTCGGAAGACGCGATTAAATGGCGGTTTTTTGTTCATTTGTTTATTGGTTTTTGACGAATTGATAAAAGGTTTGTACGATTTGCTAAAAGGAATATACAAAATGCTAAGTATTTCTGCTGGTATAGTCCCTATCTTTGCACCGTTAATATATAGAGTGGCAAACATAAAATGACAGCAAACTGCTATTGACCTTTCGTAAAAAAACAAAAACCTTAAGGCTGCCTCACTGAAAAGTTGAGGCAGCTTTTTTTATGCCCATCCGGAACGTTCCCGAACTGTTGCCCTTGCATACGGCATTTATTGGCAGAAGTTGTTCCGTTACTCGATATTTTACCGTAAATTTGCGGCTTGAAATAAAAACAGTACAAGTATGGCTTCAAAACCGGGTATTCCGAAAGGAACGCGTGACTTCTCGCCCGTAGAAATGGCGAAACGCAACTACATATTCAATACGATTCGTGATGTATACCACCTCTATGGTTTCCAACAGATAGAGACTCCGTCGATGGAAATGCTCTCCACGCTGATGGGCAAGTACGGTGAGGAGGGTGATAAACTCTTGTTCAAGATACAAAATTCGGGAGACTACTTCTCGGGTATTACCGACGAAGAGCTCCTGAGTCGCAATGCCACCCGCCTGGCCAGCAAGTTCTGCGAAAAAGGCTTGCGTTACGATCTCACTGTACCCTTTGCCCGCTACGTGGTGATGCACCGCGACGAGATCATTTTCCCCTTCAAACGTTATCAGATTCAGCCGGTATGGCGTGCCGACCGTCCGCAAAAGGGCCGTTACCGCGAGTTCTACCAGTGCGATGCCGGCGTCGTAGGCAGTGACTCTCTGCTCAATGAGGTGGAACTGATGCAGATTGTCGACACGGTATTCTGTCAGTTTGGCATCCGGGTGTGCATTAAGATCAACAACCGCAAGATCCTGTCGGGCATTGCCGAAATCATCGGTGAAGCGGACAAGATTGTAGATATCACCGTAGCTATTGATAAGCTCGACAAGATCGGCCTGGAGAATGTCAATACCGAACTGCGCGAGAAGGGTATTAGTGATGAAGCCATTGCCAAGTTGCAGCCCATCATCTTGCTGAGCGGAACGAATGCCGAGAAACTGGCTACGCTGAAACAAGTGTTGGCTGGTAGCGAAGTGGGCATCAAGGGGGTAGAAGAGAGCGAGTTTATCCTGTCTACACTCCAATCGCTGGAACTGAAGAACGAAATCGAACTCGACCTGACGCTGGCGCGCGGGTTGAACTACTATACCGGTGCCATCTTCGAAGTGAAGGCGCTCGACGTACAGATAGGTAGCATTACCGGCGGTGGCCGTTATGATAATCTGACGGGTGTGTTCGGCATGGCAGGCGTATCGGGTATAGGCATCTCGTTTGGTGCCGACCGCATCTTCGATGTGCTCAACCAGTTGGAACTCTATCCCCGCGAAGCGGTCAACGGCACACAACTGCTGTTTATCAACTTCGGTGAGAAAGAGGCTGCTTACTCCATGAATGCATTGATGCAGGTGCGTGCCGCAGGCATCCGGGCCGAAATTTTCCCCGACGCATCAAAGATGAAGAAGCAAATGAGCTATGCCAATGCGAAGAACATCCCGTTTGTGGCGTTGGTAGGCGAGAACGAAATGAACGAAGGAAAGGTGACGTTGAAGAACATGGCGACAGGCGAACAACAGCTTGTGGCCGTGGACGAACTGGTCCGCTCGATCCGATAGCTGACTTCTCTCTCCATTCGTTTTTGTGGGAAGCATTTGCCATAATTAAGAGGTATTCACGGATCGTCAGTAAAGCCATGTGTGATGCAAAATCAGGGCTTCGTATCCCCATCCCCATAGGGTTTTGTAAGGAGCCTCCAGCCTCTTCACCTGCTCTGAACCCTCTGCTCATCGGGGTTGACGGTGAAGGGGCGGGTCTTCACCGGAATTTCACCCCTTCACCGTGTAAAACTAAACAGGTTAAAAGCCGCTTACCCTGATTTGGAAAGCATGCGTTGACCCTTTTGTAGCCTTCTACATTTATTTTCAAGGCAACGAACTTCTTCCTCCAATAGATCTGCAAGCACTGTTCAACGGCCGCTACGCGTTTTTTTGACGGGCGCTACGCGTTTTTCAAAAAGGCGTAGCGGGAAAAAATAAAACGCGTAGCGCCCGTTGGAAGCTTCTTTCTATTGCCCTGGAGGCTTCTTGCAATGTGGCCAGTTGCTTCTTTCTTCCGAGGCAAATACTTCTTTCTTCCGGGTCAGTTGCTTCTTGCTGTCGAGGCAAATACTTCTTTCTTCCGGGTCAGTTGCTTCTTGCTTCCGAGGCCAATGCTTCTTGCTTCCGGGCGCATTGCTTCTTGCGACCCAGAGGAGAGGTTCCTTTGCATTCCTATTCCCATAGTTTTATCCGTGCGAGCCGAATAAACACCCCGTGAATCTTCGTGGTGTCAATAAAGTTTTGTATTTTTGTTTGTCGTCCGAGGGGAGAAAAGACTCCATAGCGGACATTGATAAGGAAAGCGTTACAGCTTCATCCAAGAACGAAAATCGCCAATTTTTTCAACCAGGATGAACAGTATAATGCTCTCTCCCATCGTTGTATGATCTTTGATGCTTTTCTAAGTATCGCCTCATATAGCATGGCGTGAGGTATTTATTCGGTTCATTGGGTTGTATGGTGTTTGGCGATACCACGTTCTTGACGAATAGTTTAAATCCTCACGTTTTTTATTTTCTTGTCAATCTTCGAATGATGGGGCGATTATTCTGAATAGTACAAACCTTGAACGTTTGAATGCGGATGTGTTAAAAATGCAGTCACATCTGTATGCTTTGCCGACGGCTTTTCTGTCCAACCTTTTTAACTTAAGCATATCTTTGCACGCAAATTACTGATGCAATAAATTTTTAATTAGAAATCAAATAAAATTCGTTCTATCACATTTTGATTCTGATTGAGTGGCTCGGCAAGAGTTGGCAACTCTTTTATATCAATTTTCGCATTCTTTGCGTGTCCCCACAAGGTTCTGATTGTCAAGTTCTGTTTGTCCACTCATTCCAAATCAAAAAATAACAGAATGCTTGTAATCTGCTTGTGTTTAACGACTTAATAATGATTAGGTGCAAATTATTGCATCACTAGTAGTAACGGATATGCAAAATAAAAAGAAAACAGGTCTACTTATCGCCATCCTATTAATACTTTTATCTAGTTGTGCCAAGAACGAAGATTGGAGTGGAGATGAAGAAAATCCGCGAGGTTCCGATAAGGAAAATGCTTTATCGGCTCTCAATGGACATAGTATTGATTTCTACTATGAACTCAAGAGCGAACTTCTCCGTGCTGTTTCCATCACCATACAAGAAGATGGAGAACTCATCGCATTTGCGTACAGTGCAAAAAAGATGTTCGGCAACGACACCTTTACATACAACAAAACGAGCCTAACAACGGCTGATCTGTCCATGCTGCTTATGTATGCTTCTGCCACCGGCAGGGAAGAACAAGTGGGTGATTATGAACATGCATACAAATTAGTAATGAACTTCACATCTCCTACGCAAGGATTTGCTGAAGGAAAAGTATCATTTGCCATGCTATTTCAAGGGCAAGTTTTACAAGTCAGCGATGCCCTAAGTTGGTACTTTATCATAGATAGCTCCAAATTGCCCGATAAAATATCCATTGATAAAGCAAAAGATGAATTTGTTAAGAATAGCATCAAATTTCCCGAATGTGCGGTAAGTGAAATAACAGATAAATCCGCCAAGATTCTAGGTACCATTACTACCTCCAACAATGTAGTCATTAAAGAAAGGGGCATTTGTTATTCAAACAATGCAACTCCAACCATTAATGATAAAAAAATAGTAGCAACTACGAACAATATCAGTTGCGAGATAACAGAACTAAAGCAGGAAACAACCTACTACGTTCGCCCCTATGCTATAATTGGGGAAAAGACTTATTATGGCGAATCTAAATCATTCAGCACAACAAAAAGACAGTATGAAAATGTAAGTGGGGTTTCTTTAAACAAGACAAGTTCAACCATATATCTTGGCGAAACTCTTGCACTGGTGGCGACTGTAAAACCAGACAATGTAGAGAATAAGGAATGCAAATGGTCGTCCAGTGATACAGCAGTTGCAATAGTTGACAACTCGGGGAAAGTGAAGGCTGTCGATTTAGGCAAAGCAACCATTACAGTAAGTACAGTAGACGGGAATAAAACGGCTTCATGCGTTATTACCGTAGATGAAGATAATACTATCACTCCCCAAATTTATTGTATTGAGCTTAATGAAGGAAACCATTCTGTTTTAGTACAAGGAAAGTATGCCGTTAATCCAACCTCCAGCGACAAATATCTACGTGTTGGATTTTGCGTAGGAACCACTCCATATCCTACAGTTACAGATATAACCAGTCCAATACTAATTGTAAACCCAACCACCAACCTGGTTGAACGTATAAGCGGTCTTAAAAAAGGTACAACCTACTATATCAGACCTTACAGGATAGTGGATACTGCGATTAAGTATTACAAAGGGACTTCATTCCAAACGATCGGAGGTGATGTCGATATTGACTTTAACGTCAATTCTAGAAGCGGAACAATTATTTGTGACATCAAAAAAGAAGGTACCTACGAGTTTTACACTTACCTGTGGGGGCTAAGTGGCGGTTGGCAAAATAATAAATTCGGGTACATAGGTAAGGGACATAAGGAAGTCAGCTTTCATGTATCGGATATAGAATGGACACATTACAGAGAAATTTCGGCTGTATTGAATCATGTGGAGAGTGGTATACACTATGAGGTAACACATAGAACCGGCCCTATCTCAGGCTATTAGTTTATTAGCCAAAGAAGAAACAGATATAAAAACATTCAAATTGTTCTAACCTATAAAAATAGATTTCGGCCCATTGCCGAGGCGCTGGTCATATAAACATACAACAATGCATACTTGTAATAGGCATGTGTTTAACAACTTAAGAATAACCGGATGCAATTTATGGCATCACTGATTTGCAAAAATATTAATACAACTACTATATACTATTAACACACGACAATATTATGGTGGAGGTAAAATACAAAGATGTATACATTGGTAAACTCATCCAGGAGAAAGTGGATGAACGTCGTATGAGCTATGCCGAATTTGCCCGGCAGATACACTGTGCCCGAACTTCATTGTACCATATTTTCAATAGCAAGAATATTGATGTGGAAAGACTTCTGCATATCTCGGAAGTCTTGCAATACAATTTTATAGAAGAAGTTTATCTCAAAAAGACAGATCTTGCAGGTGCTAACCGGCCTTGTATTATCCTTCCTTTTGAAAATCAGGCGATTGACTTTTCGCATCTTCCTGACGAATTGCTGGAATTGCTACGTCGGCAACTTTTGTAGATTAAAAGGTCGTTTCTGTACAATTTACAGTCGCCCGATATGTCTTCCCTGACTTTATTCCCGCTTAACTTTGCTCTCGAAATTATAAAGCAAAATAAACATGAAGAAACATTTTTTACTACTGGCTGTATGCCTGATAATATTTGCAGGCAAGAGTTTGGCGCAGGAGAAAGACTCCTTCCGATCATCACAATCACGTTCTTTAGAACCTACGCAAGAGGCTTTTATCCGGCCTAAGATTGCTACACTGCAGGTTTTGAATGATGAAAAAAGAATAAAAACAGAGCCTTTTACTTTCGAAGGCGATCAATATGATTTTCGTATAATGACAGTGGACATGTTGCAAAATGCGAAAGAAACGGCGCATAAAATGGCAGCCGACAGATACGAAGCGGACGAGATCATAG
>JAVBVI010000072.1:0-19890 GCA_031554505.1 Bacteroides sp.
AATGAAGAGACTATTTCGAGTTTTAATGGGGTCATTAAATAGATTTCTTTATCTATTTTTTAGTCTTAGATGGTTTATTGTTTGCCTAGTCATACGGAAAAGGAAAACGCAAAACTGTTTTACAAGAATTCAGAAAAGAAAGCCACTCATGATGTCGATAAGCTTCTCAATGAGATAGAAAATAAAATCTTTGATGAACTCAGAGAACAATAAGTAAATATGATATGAAACGATTAGCAATTATTTTGGCAAGTGTATTCTTATTTACCCTTCAAAGCAAGGCAACTGATATCCCTCTAGATAGCATTAGAGCATCTCTGTTTCAGTTTTTAAAGGAAGTAGAAGATTGTAGGGGCCCTGATGAAATACTAAATTCTTTAATAATTGACCGGAAAAAGGGTGCTATTAAGGAAGGTAAAGAGGGCATTTTTGATTTTGGGTTATTAACTTCTGGAGCCCGAAGACATTATTTATTGGTAGGAAGACACTCTTTTCAGATTCTGAATATGAAAGAACCTATTGATATAAATGTCTCCAAATTATTAGATTTTCTCGAATACAACAAGTATATTAAAGAAGATGTTTACTTCTATTTACGCGAATTAATTAAAGACTATAGACGTAATGAAGAGACTATTTCGAGTTTTAATGGGATCATTAAATAGATTTCTTTGTCTGTTTTTAGTTTTAGATGGTTTCTTGTTTGCTGGGATAAGTCTATCTGTGTATGTGTTTTGAAGGTACCTCTACCCATGGGATTATCGATAACCTGACAATGGGGGTATGCTGGTAACCAACTGATCAAAGTGGAGGATAGCGGAGTGGTTCCGACACTCTCTTCTTCGGCCGACTTCCGGAATAACGGGGTATCGCTCGCCACGGAGTACTACTATGATAGAAACGGTAACCTGACCAAAGACCGGAACAAAGGGATTGACACTATAACCTACAATGTCCTGAACTTACCCCGGACACTTGTTATCAGCAATACATTAGGACAAGCCACCAATACCTATATTTATTCGGCCGATGGGAAGAAGCTGAGTGTGAGCAAAGGGAGCTTTACGACAGACTATGTGGGGAATATGATTTACGAAGGTGGTACCCTGAAAAGAATTTTGGTGGATAATGGTTATTATGAGAACGGAATTTATTACTTTTACATTAATGATCATTTGGGGAACAACCGGATTGTTGCCAACCAGAGTGGAACGATCGTACAGAGTACCCAATACTATCCTTTCGGGATGGCTTTTGCGGATGGTGTGGACCCCAGCAAGCAGCCTTACAAGTATAACGGCAAGGGACTGGATGGTGAAATGGGATTGAACTGGTATGATTACTCTGCCCGGCAGATGGAACCTGCTTTGGGAAGATTTTTATCAATAGATCCGCTGGCGGAGAAGTATCGTATTGTGCGAATAATCCGATGAAGTTTGTGGATCTGGATGGGAGAGCACTTCAAGATCCTCCTAGCGGCGGCTTTTGGAATTGGAGCCGTGAAAAGCAAGTGAGAGTGGCTGCCTCTGTTCAATCAACTGCTGCGGCAGGGAATCGTGTTTTTAAGGGGACTGGAGTTAGTGTTTCTGGTTCTGTTATTTCTATTGGCGGTAAATTGGGTGTAGGTCCAGTTGAAGGTAAACTTAGTGCTGGCGTAGGCAATATTTCTGCAAAAGCAGATGAAGCAGGAATGTCTGCAACAGCCTCCGTAGTGGAAGCGACAGCCAAAATATCTACAAACTCCACATCTGCAGGAGCTGAAGTCACATTTGCAGAGGGAAAAGCAACGATTGGAACTGATGGAGTAAATACTAATTTTGATGTGGCTAGTGGAAAAATTCAGGTTGGTAGCGATCCGCATGCAAATTTGGATAGTGACGGAAAGATTAGTGCTGGTGTAAAAGTTGGTCCTGCGAATGCAAGTTTATCAATAAATTTTGAAGCGGCGAGAGACTGGTTTGTTGGAACAGTAAAGACTATTGCAGAGATGCTTTCTCCTGAAATTATCATGAAACCTCATAAAGATGAGGATAATCATTAATAAATATATGACGTATGAAACACTTAATTATTTTATCATTCTTATTGTTGATGTCATGTGAACAAAAGAAATCAATAAACTTAGAATCGGAGAAATTAGTTGATTCATTTTTTGGAACATATGAGGGCAAAGGTGTTGGAGTAGCATTAGATGAGATGTTTGCTACAAATGAATATTTCAACTCTCATAGTATTAACGAAGTGAAAAGTAAACTAGTATCTTATACAGATTCTATAGGCAAGTATTGTGGATATGAGATTATTGCAAGGCGTGTTGTAGGTAAGTCTTTGGTTCATTATTCGTGCATAGTTAACTATGAAGTGCAGCCCATTCGGTTACTATTTACATTTTATAAGCCGAAAGATACATGGGTGTTGAATAATTTCCAGTTTTCTACGGATTTTGTGGATGAATTAGTTGAGTCTGCCAAATTTTATTACATAGAATGATTATGGAATATATCCCTTTATTGCGAATATGCCTACTAATAGGTGGTGTATTACAGATATTATTCTTCCTGAGAATAGTTTATCAAACAGAAAGATCAAAGCAGTGGCCCATAACAACAGGAATAATACTTTCATCTGAATGGTCATCTTTTGGCAGTGATAATGCAGATTCAAGCAAAACATATAAAGCAGATATAAAATACCAGTATCAAATAGATGAGAAAGTATATACTTCAAGAAAAATCTATTATGGAGATTGGATATCCATAAGTTTCTCATCTTTAGTCAAGAGAATCGTAAGGGAATATGGTGTAGGCAAAGAATGCATTGTGCATTATGATCCGCAATATCCCTCAAAAGCAGTATTAAGAGCAACTTTAGCTCCTCCTATTTATTTCTTACTTGTAGGTGGTCTGGCATTTGCTGGGGTAGGTGTATATCTACTTTATATTTGAAACCTCAGTTCTGGATCAGAAATAGGCATAAGAATTGGGTAATCATACATTGTTTTGACTTTAACTGATTGGTTGTCAACTAGAAAATCCAATCAAAAAGGTCCCTGTTAGCCAATTGTCTTACAACAGGATAAGTGGGGCATTGTGAATTGGATTTTCCAGACAACACTGTAAATCCGACTACAGGAGAATATTATGTTCCAGGATATTTTAGTGGATTTGGTTTTTAATTAATTTGGTGATAAATAATTATTTAATATGAAAGAGGTCAGTTTAACAGTTTTGAAAGAAGTTATTTCGTTTATGGAAGGTTTTGATCCTAGCTTAGAGTCTGAACTAATAACTGAAAAAACCAAAATAGAGGAAGATTTGGGAATTACTGGTGATGACGCGTGGGCGTTTTTTGTCAAGTATAGCGAAAAATTCAACGTTGACATAACTAATTTTTTAATGTATGATTACTTTAAAGGTGAAGGTGTTGATTTATTATCTCTCATATTAGAGTTCTTTAAACTGAAGAAGAGAGTGGCGAAAAAATTTTTTACTGTTGAATATTTAGTAAAGGGCATTGAAGCCGGTAAGCTAGATGAAGAAGTCATAGATTATCAGTGATATTACGTATGTTGGAAAATCTAATTAGAAAGACCTTGTTAGCCATTTTTTTTTACAGTAGGATAAGTAGGATGTTTTGAATTGGATTTTCCAATAGCCACAGATCTCCCAAGTGACCCTAATGATCCCAGCAGGAAGAACAATATTACACCTACTGATCGTCCTAAAGAAGAAGTGGAGAAAATTATTCAAAGTTTGAAACAGTCATTTGGCGATTTAATAAATTTATATAGATAAAGGTATGAATAAAATTCTTTTTTTTGTTATAACTATCTTATTTCTTATTGGATGTAATTCTAAGAATGATCTCTCTAATAGCAATATTAAAAAGGTTGACTATATACTTTGCGACAGTATATCTTCTCAGATGTATTCCGAACAAGAAGGTTATAAACCTAATGAAGGTTTAGTGCCCACTCCAGAAGTTGCATTCAAAATTGCAAAGACAATACTTATAGAAATATACGGAGAAGAAACAATTGAAAGCGAAATGCCATTCCTTATTACTCTTGAAAATGGCATTTGGTTACTCCAAGGAAACTATAAAAAGGAAGGCATTACTTTTGGCGGAGAAGCATACATTGAAATTCGAAAAAGCAACGGAGAGATTCTGAAAGTAGTTCATACAGAATAACAATTAATCAGCGATACTTTAACAACTGAACAAAGGGATCAGCAGTATTATCCTACTCTGTGCTTTAAATCAGTTGTCGATTATCTGATACTATAAAGATTGTATCTAAAATTACAAACTGCGCAGCCCTGCTTAGCGTATCTTTGTTCTATCATTCACCATACATATTTTAATATGAAGAAAAACATCCTCCTATTTGCTTTGTTGTTGCTCGCCACGACGTACAGTGTGGCACAGCCTCGCGGCAACAACCGACGGCCGAATACAACCTCGCCCGAAGTACATGCCGACAACACCGTGACTTTTCGTTATCTGGCACCGAATGCCACCAAGGTGACACTGAATGGCCAATTTGGCAAGCCGCTGGATATGACTAAGGATGCCGACGGTCTATGGAGCGTTACGACGGCTCCTATTGAACCGGACATGTATCCTTACGAATTTATTGTGGACGGTGTACGGGCCATGGACCCGGGCAATGCCGACTTCTTTCCCAATGAGAATTTTAAAGGAAGCCTGTTGGAAGTACCGGGCGATGATCCGTTGGTACACTCCATCCAGAATGTACCTCACGGCAACATGGAGTACGTCATGTACGATGCACCTTCTATCGGAGCCACCGGTCGGTTATTGGTGTATACCCCTCCCGGCTATGATCCGCAGGGTAGTAAGCGTTATCCCGTATTTTATTGCATCAGCGGTACCACCGATACCGAAGAGGTCTATTTCAAGGTGGGACGCATCAATTTCATCATGGACAACCTGCTTGCCAAGGGCAAAGCTGAACCGATGATTATCGTACTTCCCTATGGTAATCCGGCAGCCTACTTCCCTCCAACGGCCGAACTACCCACGGGCGATTTGTTCAGCACAGAGCTAATGAAGGACATTCTCCCGTTTATAGATAAAAACTACCGCACCGTTGCTACCCGCGAAGGAAGAGGTATCGGTGGTTTTTCGCGTGGCGGCGGACAAGCCTTGCGTAACGGGCTGACGCACATCGATCAATTTGCCTGGATCTGTTCCTACAGCTCAGGGATAGGCGTAGAGGATTTCGAAAAGAATTTCAAATCAATTTACGACAACCCGGATAAGACCAATAAAGACCTGAAGATGTTTTGGCTCGGTGTAGGCAATAGTGATTTCCTCTATAAGATGGCTTGCGATTTTGTCGGTACGCTCAGCGAACACCGTATCAACCATCTCTCCTTTGTTAGCAATGGCGGGCATACATGGATGAATGCCAAGCTCTACCTGCATGAGACTTTGCAACGCCTGTTTCAAACAAGCAAATACTAATCTGTTTACTCTAAAATTATGAAGAATAGACTCTCAACGATGCTGCTGACGATGCTCGTGCTGTCAGCCATTCCGGCGGCTGCCCAGACTGTACGTCCGCAGTCGGCCCGCCCCATGCGTACCATTTCTCCGGAAGTGCATGGAGACAATACCGTGACTTTCCGCTACCAGGCTCCCGAAGCCAAGAATGTAGAACTGAGCGGACAGTTTCTCAAGAAAAACCTGCCACTCACCAAAGACGACAAAGGACTGTGGAGTGTTACCACCGGCAAGGTGAAGCCCGACATCTATCCTTACAACTTTGTGGTCGACGGTGTGTCCGTGGCCGATCCCAATAACGTCGACATCTTCCCCAATGAACGCTTCAAGGGCAGCCTGCTCGATGTGAAAGGAAAGACTCCGTCGGTACAAGACCTTCAAAACGTGCCTCATGGTAAGGTGACCTACGCTTTCTATCACTCCAAAGGGCTTGATCTGGAACGTCCGCTGGTGATTTACACTCCTCCCGGCTACACCGAGGATACACAGAAGAGCTATCCCGTGCTTTATCTGATACATGGCATGACCGATACACAGGAAACTTGGTATAAGGTAGGCCGTACGAATTACATCCTGGACAACCTCATCGCACAAGGCAAGGCCGAGCCGATGATTGTGGTAATGCCCTATGCCAACGCTTATCCGGCCTTGATGAAAAAGGGTCCTCTCCCACAGATGAATCTGATGAGTACGGACCTGTTCACCAACGAACTGCTGAACGAGATCATCCCCTATGTGCAGGCCAACTATCGTGCCAGGACCGATCGTGACAACCGTGCTGTAGCTGGCTTCTCATTGGGGGGAAGGCAGACATTGGGAGCCGGTCTGGGACATCCTGATACATTCGGCTGGGTATGTGCTTTTGCCCCCGCTGTCTTTCCGCAAGGATTGGCCGAGAGCTTCAAGAATGAATACGCTTCTCCTGAACAGCTTCGTGCATTGAAACTACTGTGGTTGAGTTGTGGCAAGGACGATAGTCTGTATGCCGGTTCGAAAGCATTGGAGAAAGAATTAAAGAGTCAAAAAGTGGCGTGCGAAACGCTTTATACGCCAGGAGGGCATACCTGGATGAACTGCCGGATTTATCTGACAAGGATAGCGGAACGATTGTTCAAGTAGATAGTTCTTGTGTAGGGGGTGAGGTTTAAACTCACCCCCTTACGCGTTCGGGTCGGTTAGTTGTAGGTGATCATGCTAAAAACAAACTCAAATTGATTCATAGAGTGGAAATATCGTTATCTTTGTTGCACTTTGAACTCGGAAAAACACATACGTATGCGTAGATTAGTGTTGTTTGGACTTATCATTCTTCTGCTTTTACCATGCGGCGCGAGGTCGCAGACGTATTCCTTTAAGAGCATCAACGAGTTGTTCGATACTTCCGTTCGCGAAATTACTGCCGTCTGCCGTGACGACGATGGCTTTGTGTGGGCAGCTGCCCGAACCTGTATTTTGCGTGTCACTCCGTACGATATACGTACTTACGAACTCCCTTTCTATACCACTGATGTGGTTCAGGTCAGAATCGTCTATCGAAATGGGCAACTCATAGCTTGCACCCAGAATGGACAAGTGTTCGGCTACAACCCGATCCTCAATCTGTTCGAACGTTCGTTCAACCTTTCTGATTGGCTCGACGGTGAGTGTTGGGTAACCACTATTTGGCCTGGCGACGACGGGGCACTCTGGATAGGCACCAACAAAGGACTCTACATATGGGAACGCGGTGCATTGAAACCTGCTTTCGATCTGCCAAACATCAGTTCCTATATCACTCCATATAAGGATGCAAAAGTACTGGTGCTCATGGCGCCGAATCTCTATTTGGTGGATACCCACCAACATACCAAAGAGTTGTTGAGCGACCGTCTCCCGCTGTCGATATCCATGGCTCACTACGATGAACAAACGGAAAATGTCTGGATAGGTACTTTTGGTACTGGGCTGTGGCAGTACAACCTGACCAGCAAGGCTCTTCTCAAGTCGCAGATTCCGGCTTTTCCCCAACTCGTTGTTCGCAGCATTCTCGCTCCTGATAGTACCTCGCTATGGGTCGGTATTGACGGAGCAGGCATCTGGGTGCTCGACCGGGAGGGAAAGCAGGTGCGTACCGTGCTGAAAGAAGACCTCAATAATCCCTCCTCATTGCGGGGTAATGGGGTATACGCCATGCTCGTCGACGACAAACAGCGCGTGTGGGTAGGTACTAACAGTGGCGGATTGTCGTACACCGAAACAGCTCCCTCCGTAGTGGAACATATCGTCCATCAATTGAACAATCCCCATTCACCAAGCAACAATCAAATTAGCCGCATATTGCAAGATAGCGGAGGCAATCTGTGGTTTGCCACTAATGACGGACTGTGTCGGCGTGATGCCCGTACTGGTGCATGGACACATTTTTATCAGGGGCGGTCACTTGTGTTCCTATCGTTGGCTACCGACGGAAAGGGGCATATCTACGCCGGAACCTATGGGCAAGGTCTCTACCAGCTCGATGAACAAACCGGACGTGAGTTAAATCATTATACCACCAACGAGGGGAAACTCTTCGGTGAAGGGGCTTGTATTTTCGATATTTACCGTGACAGCATGGGCGATATGTGGATAGGTGGTATCAAGGGGAATGTTTACTGTTACCATACCCAGGAACGAAAATTTGCCACCTATACCTCCGAGTCGGTGTACTGCTTTGCCGAGTGGATGCCGGGCAATATGTTGCTGGGATGCACCTATGGACTATTGATGCTCGAAAAAGAATCCGGACGCATCTATCCCTTGGTATCCGAGCATACCGTGTATGATATAGCGGTGGTAGGGCGCACCATTTGGGCATGTACTTCGGGTGGCGGGTTGCTCGGCTTTGACATGGATACTCGTCATACAGAGTATATCACCACACAGTCGGGACTTCCTTCCAACTACACCAGCAGTGTGCTCGTAGTCGACAGCACTTTATGGATAGGAACAGAGAAAGGTCTTTGCCGGTTGAGTCTTGCCGACCGGTCGGTGCAGACGTTTGCCTCTATTCCCGAACTGTCAGGGGCCTCGTTCAACATCAATACGGCCTGCGTGCTCCATGATGACAGACTGGCTTTCGGCACCGGTAACGGAGCGGTACTCTTCCATGCGGCCGACCTGAAGCACGTACAACCGTCGGCCCGTATCTACTTCTCTGATATACGCATTGACGGACGTTCCATCCGTTCCATACCCGCTTTAAAGCTTACCACTCCCATTGATAGTCTTACCAGTCTTCATCTGGACTATCCTCAAAATGCTTTCACGCTGTCGGTACTTCCGTTGGGGGATGTTTCTAAAACCGCTACTTTTTCGTGGATGCTGGAGGGAGCAGATACCGAATGGAGCGCTTTCACTGTTAACCGGTTTATCAACTACACCAACCTTCATGCAGGAACATACACCCTCCATATCCGGCTGTACGATGGCACATTGTTGTCCTCGCGTGAATTTTGCATCGTGGTATCTCCACCTTTTTGGGAGACTGTGTGGTTTCTTCTCTTTATGATAGTGTTGCTGATAAGTGTGGTCGGATTCATCATTCGCTTTTACGTCAATCGTCTGCATCGGCACTATGCAGAGGAGAAAATACGCTTCTTTGCACAGATGGCACACGATGTACGCACCTCGCTGACCCTAATCAAAGCACCGGTGGAAGAACTGCAAAAAGAGACGGCTCTCTCCATGTGGGGAGCTAAATGCTTGCGGCTGGCTTCCGAACAAATCTCCCGGCTCACAGCTACTGCAACCCAGTTGCTCGATTTCCAGAAGATAGATGTCGGACGAGAGCAGCCGGTATTTTCTTCTATAAATCTGACGGAGTTGGTGAGCCGTCGCATCAGTGTACACGATTCGCATGCACAAAGCCGACACATTGAGATAGTCTATGCCGCTGAACCGGATAACTATTGGGCAGAGGTCGATGCCCGTTTGATAGAACGGGTAGTGGATAACCTCATTTCTAACGCTGTGAAATATTCGCAGGCGGGCAAGCGCATTGAAGTGACTTTCATCGGTGATGCTCAACAATGGGTGTTGCGGGTACGTGATTACGGCATGGGTATTAGCAAAACAGCCCAACGCAAGCTGTTTCGCGAGTTCTACCGCAGCGATAATGCTGTGAACGCAAGGATAGTAGGGTCGGGTATTGGGCTGCTGATGGCGAAGAAGTATGTGGCTATCCACGGTGGTAAGATCAGAGTGGAGAGCGAACTGAACGTAGGCTCTACCTTTGAGGTGATAGTGCCGTTGCGTCAGCATAGCTTTAAAACGGAGTTACCCGGTACAGCCGACTATCCCGCGGAAGTGGTTACAAAAGAGGCAATGCCACAGGCACTCAGTGATATTCCTACACATGATATGCACATCCTGATTGTGGAAGATAATAAAGCTTTGCGCGAGTTCATGGCCCATCCACTGCGTAATCACTTCCATGTGAGCACTGCTACTGATGGGGTACAGGCCTGGGCATTCATTCAGGAGAATTTGCCCGACTTGGTAGTATCCGACGTGGTCATGCCCGAGATGGATGGTTTCGAACTATGCCGTCTTATCAAGTCGAGCTATGAAACGTCGCATATACCGGTCATCTTGCTTACCGCCTTATCTGATACGACCGACCAACTGCGTGGCTTAGGATTAGGAGCCGATAGCTATTTGTTGAAACCTTTCGATATGGACTTGCTAACCGGTCGCATGAAGTCCATTATTCAGAATCGTCGCACTGTACTCGAAAAAGCACTCCGTATGCAACGCAATCAGGAACGGCAGATTCTGGAGAACCAGATCAATGACGAGTTTTTGAAGAAAGCCGTAGCCTGTGTACGTGCCAATATCACCAATGGGGCATTTGATAAGGACGAGTTTGCTTCCTCCCTTGCCCTCAGTCCTTCCCTGCTTTATAAGAAGATAAAAATTCTCACCAATTTGTCGGTGGTAGAGTTTATTCGTGAAATACGTCTGAACTATGCCATGGAACTGCTGCAATCCGGCAAATATAACGTGACAGAAGTGAGCGAATTGTGCGGGTTCAATACAGTGGCTTATTTCAGTAAGGTATTTAAAGAGTATTATGGAAAGGCGCCTACAAAAGTGATGAACGAGTGAAGCCGCTCTCCATAATACGCTTGTTCCGGATGATTATTGTTTCGATACACCCTCTTTAGTTTGTGTCACGGGTTGCATGGTGCCGTCGGCATTGTAATGCAGTTCGTCCACGCATACGCTGCGTCGTCCGATAGCACCTTTATGCCCATCGATTGTCAGCACGGCGTTGTGATAGAACAGATACCATTTTCCTTTGAATTCGATGATGCCCGGATGGATGGTGAAACTGTTTTCGGCCATGCCGGTCAGTTCGCCTTGCGGTGTCCATGGCCCTTCTATGGTAGTGGAGGTAGCATAGGCTATGTTCTCCCGTCCTTGTCCGAACGAAGCATACGTCAGGTAGTACAGTGAGTCACGCTTGTGCAACCAAGGGCCTTCTACAAAGCGGGGCAGATCCACTGTTTCGATCTCGCCGTCGATCTCTATCAGGTTGGGCTTGAGTTTGGCCAAGAAGCAGGTGCCATTGCCCCAACAGAGCCAGGCTTGTCCGTTGTCGTCTATCAGGAAGGTGGGGTCGATGTCGTTCCACCAGCCGCGCGGACCGTTGGGGGTCATGTCGTCCGTTACTAACGGCTTGCCCAGCGGGTCGGTGAAGGGGCCTGTGGGACTGTCACTCACGGCCACGCCTACCGCTTTACTGTTGTAGGGTGCTCCGGCCTGTACTGTGGTGTAGTAGTAGAACTTCCCGTTGTGTTCGATGACTTGCGAGGCCCAGGCTTCGCCCACACCCCAAGAGAAGTCGGTGGGTTTCAGTACCGAGCCGTGGTCGGTCCACGTCTGCATGTCGGTCGTAGAGTAGCACAGCCATTCAGTGATGTTGAACTCTTTGCCTCCCGATGCCGAATCTTGTCCTTCGTAATACTCGTCGTGCCCTACATAGAGGTAGAGTGTACCGTCGTGTACCATGGGTGCCGGGTCGGCGGTGAACTTGTCTTTAATCAGCGGGTTTCCCGTGTTACGAAACGTAGGGAGAGGTGCTGTGCGCTGCGCGCATGCGGCCAGTAAGCACAGGATGCTGCTTAAGAGAATCATTTTTTTCATGCTATTATCATTTTAAATTAAGTAAATGTTCTACTGCGTTGACTAAGTAGATATAATCGGGTGCCAAGGGTATCACATACTCGTTCTCGCTCCAGTGGAACGGGTAGTCATCGCGATTCTCGGGGAAATCGGGATTGAGTATGCGTATGCCAGGCACGATACCGCCGGGAATGAAGGAGTGGTCGGCACGGTTGTTTCCGTAGGCCACCTTCTTGGGTTGTGCACCGACGCCCGATACGAACGACAGGTTGTGATAGGGATGACAACCGTAGAGATAGGTCAGTCCCCGATAGATGTATTCGGGATTAATCAGATTGGGAAAAGATTTGTGAAGCTGATAATTGGTTATGCCCGAACGGATGATCGTACCGTTCCCAGCCCAACCGTGCAAACTGATACTAATACCAAAGGGGTTGGTGGAATCCACTTCTGCCAATTGTTCGGCATATGTTTTTACCGATGATTTCATGTGCTGTTTGAAGTCTTCACCCATAAAAGGCATGATCCGGGCAATGAGGCTGATGTTTGGTGTGAATTGTTTCACCAGCTCGGGCAATAATTGTTCCATGCGTATTTTGTAGGCTTTATCGCCGGTGGTGCGCCACAACTCGAAAGCTGCACGGCATTCTTGTGCATAGATATTCCCGAGGCGACGACCTGTGGTGGGCTCAGGTTCTGCCGGACGGTTTTGCTCGTCTTCCCAGATGTATTGGGCTACACGTAGGGCTTCCTTGCTCAAGGCAGGATCGTACTCTTTCAGCGCCCGTGTGGCAGCAGCCAGTGAGATCGCAGTACCGTAGTTCATGCGAGATGAGCGGTTGGTAAATGCCCAGCGGTCGTCGTCGTTGCCTGCAATGCCGTCGGTCTTGGTTACAGCATCGCCCAGGTGTCGGTATTGATACAGGTGAGATTCATTGATACCCGGAATGGCATAGCCGATGGCATTGACCTGCGCCACGAGTTGCAGTACACCATGCTCGATTTGTTGCAGTATGTCGGGTTTACCGTCGGGCAAGTGGAGTTCCGTGTAACGAGTCTTTTGGTTGACGGTCGTTTCGTCGCGATCAGGGGCAAACTCTTCCCATATATCGACCAGCGATTGTACCGTTGATTGCTGCGATCCGGTTTGGATATCGAAGTCGCCTGCGTCAAACCATCCTCCTACGTTCAGTCCTGGAATATGTTGCAGTGATTGGTACTTGTTGCCGGTAGTGGGGCCTTGCCGCCATCCATCCCAGTGCACACGGCCGACCGGTGCCTGCCGGGCATCGTCGAGGTGGGCGGCGCCATGCCACACACGATAGGCTTCGCGGACAAACATATGATCCATCTGTACCGGCATGAAGACATCCAGTGTGGGATACCAGGCACGTTGGTACACATGGGTATCTATGGGAAATGGGCCGGTGATTTGCTTCCCATAAGCCAATTGGTAAATACCCGGTTCCTTGACGGCTGTAAAGTCGAACTGTAAGTAATTGTATCGGGTGTAGATACCCCATTGAGTGGGTTTGTCCGACAAGACGTTTGTCAGCTTGCCGTCGGTATTGACCCGGTAGAGCGTGACACTTTGTATGGTTTTGTCGTATTTATCCAGTTCCACCACTGCCTTTTTCTGCTGTGCAGGGTGATAGCCTACCTGCGAATAGCTGATCATCGGCTGACGCAGCCAGTCGGGGTTGGTCTCGGCCTGGATGAACCATTCGGCGATGGTTCCCGTCTTGCCGGCTGGTAACAGGGTACGTACGACGAAAGTGCCGTTCTGCTGTTTGTCACGTCCGTCAAACAGCATCAGCTGGTTGTCGTCGGTGGTGCGGATAGATAGGTGCTTCATGGGCGTATCCGGGGCAATTTCTATCTGCTTGCCGGTAGCCATGGGAGTAGGTTCGGGTATGCCGTTAATGGTGGTCATGTTGTCGGCTGCAGAGGTAGGGAAGAGACCGGGCTTTCCATCCATCAGGTACGAACACCCGAAGAAGACGGGTGGAAAGAACTCAAGGTTCAGTCCGGCGCGTCCCACGAGCGAATCGGGCAACGCTTTGTCGGTCGATACGCTGAGGTAGAAACCTTCGTCGCGTGCCTCACCGGTCAGTGTGTAGGCAAAACCGTAGTCGGGGTACTCCAGTTTCACATCGATCCGCTTGGCTTCCTTATTGATGTGACGGTCGACAAACCGGGGTAACTTATCCCATTGTCCCGGCGTGGGGTTGAGGCGTACATCGCCATTGGTGGCCGTGCGGATGCCGTGATGTATCACTTCGACGGCACTGATTTTGGAATCGTCGAACATCGCGTCGTACTTGTTGCTGAAGACCAAGTAATTAAGTCCGCGTGTTTCGAAATAGTTGGAATCGTTCAATACCAGATTGTTGGTGCGTGTGAACGATGGAGAACTGCCTGGACCACAAGCAGTGGCCAACAGAAGCCCGACCATGGCCAGACCACTGAATACTGAAGAGAGTTTGAGCGTTTTAAACATAAGAATATCAGAGATAAAAAGATAGCAACGGGTATGAGTCCCGCTTGCTTACAAAGGTACCGGCTATCTCTTTTTGCTCTTTGTACTTTCAAACACTTTACTTATACTTTTAAATATAATTCTCCTTCTATGGTTGCTTCATTGTCTGAATCGGGTCGGATTGTATCTTATTCTTCCGTGAACAAGTAAGAAATAGAGGATTTTTACTACTTTTGTTCGACAATAATACGGAAGCATCAGCTCCTCTTTTAAAATAGTAAGTATATGAAAAAAGTGATTTGCAGTGCGAAAGCACCGGGCGCTATAGGCCCTTATAGCCAAGCCATCGAGGCCAATGGCATGGTATTCGTATCGGGACAACTTCCCATCGACGCTGTTACGGGGCAGATGCCCGGAAGCATCGAGGAACAGACCCGCCAGTCGTTGACCAATATGAAGTCGATTCTGGAAGAGGCTGGGCTGACGATGGACAACGTGGTGAAGACTACGGTATTCCTGGAGGACATGACTCTGTTTGCCGGTATGAACGGGGTGTATGCCTCCTTCTTCGACGGAGCTTTCCCGGCCCGTTCGGCTTTTGCCGTGAAGGCCCTGCCCAAAGATGCGTTAGTGGAGATCGAGTGTATCGCGGTTCGCTAACAAGTCGGCCACAATAAAACTACTGCCTCCTGTGAAGATCAAGTCTTCCGGGAGGCTTTTCTGTAGGGCTGCACGTACAGCCGTCGCCACATCGGGGTAGGGGGTGCCTTGCAGTCCGGCACGGGCGGCTTCGGCAGCCAACTCAGCTTCGGGAAGCGCTCGCTCCACGCTGGCTTTGGTGAAGTAATACACAGCCTCTTTCGGCAGTAGGGCCAGTACTCCGCTCACATCCTTGTCGTTCACCATGCCGATGACACAGTGTAGTTGCCGGTAGGTCTGTTGCCGGAGTTGCTCGGTGACGTATGCGATACCCGCCACGTTGTGCCCTGTGTCGCAAATCAGCGTGGGATGTTCGCAAAGCTTCTGCCACCGGCCCATCAGTCCGGTGTTGCTACACACACGGGCGAATCCGTTGCGTACGGCTTTTTCGTCTATGCGGTAGCCTGCTTGCTGCAAGCAGGGCAGGGCCGAGAGGAGTGTATTCGTGTTCTTGATCTGATAGAGTCCGCCTAACTCTCCCTTTAGGCCGGGGTAGTCGGGACAGTCGTATTCCCAGCCCGTGCCAGTGGGACGGGCACCGTGTAGGCGCTGTTCTTCTTCCGCAAAGACGATCGGAGCCTGTACCTCTTTGGCCTTGGCAGCAAAGACTGGCTTCGTTTCTTCCGTGGTTTCGCCCACTACTACCGGGATACCTGCTTTGATGATGCCTGCTTTCTCAGCCGCTATCAAGGCTGGGGTATGCCCCAGGAATTGCATATGGTCCAGGCTGATGTTGGTGATGATGCCCAGGTCCGGCCCGATGATATTGGTGCAGTCCAACCGTCCGCCCAGTCCCACCTCGATAATGGCCACGTCTACCTGCTCCTCGGCAAAGTAACGGAAGGCCATAGCGGTAGTAAGCTCGAAGAACGATGGGTACAGTGGTTCGAAGAACGACCGGTGTTTCTCCACAAAGCGTATCACGTAGGCTTCCGATACGGGAATGCCATTCACCCGGATACGCTCCCGGAAATCTATCAGGTGCGGGGAGGTGTACAGCCCCACTTTGTAGCCTGCCTCTTGCAGAATGGAAGCCAGCGTGTGCGAGCAAGAACCCTTGCCGTTGGTCCCTGCCACATGAATGGTGCGGTACCGGCGGTGCGGATGTCCGAAATATTCGTCGAGAGCAAACGTGTTGTCCAGTCCCTCCTTATACGCTTTACTTCCTATCTGCTGGAACATGGGCGCGCTGGTATATAAGTAATGTAAAGTCTCTTGATAATTCATCTTTCTGAATATTTAACGATTGTCCAATCTGAATTGGTTTTTTATTTGTTATCTTAGTGCACGAACCATGCGCGCTACTGCGACAACGAAACAGGAGTGCAAATATGGGCATTTTAAACCAAACAAAAAGTAAGGGTATGAAGAAAAATTTTGTGATCGACACCAATGTCATCCTTCACGACTACAACTGTCTGAAGAATTTTCAAGAGAATGATATTTACCTCCCTATTGTCGTTTTGGAAGAGTTGGATCAGTTCAAGAAAGGGAATGAACAGATCAACTTCAATGCGCGCGAATTCGTGCGCGAGCTCGATTTACTTACCGACGGTGCTATCATCAAGAAGGGAGTCAGTCTGGGCGAGGGGTTGGGCAAACTCTATATCATCACGGGCGATGTAGAGTCCGAACTTGTGTACGCCTCATTTCCGGCCCGTAAGCCCGACCATCAGATCCTGGCCGTAGCCGACTTCCTGGTGCAGAAATATCCCAAGATGAAAACCATTCTGGTGACCAAGGATGTCAACCTGCGCATGAAGGCCCGCTCCGTGGGTATCCTCTGCGAAGATTACATCACCGACAAGGTGATCAATGTGGATATCTTCGAGAAATCCAACGAGGTGTTCGAAGGATTAGATCCCGCACTCATCGACCGTATCTACTCCTCACGTGACGGACTGGATATCAGTGAGTTCGACTTCAAGGATATTCTTCGTCCCAACGAATGCTTTGTGCTGAAGAGTGACCGCAGCAGCGTGCTGGCTCGCTACAATCCTTTCACGCACACGGTGTGCCGGGTGAATAAGAGTAAGAACTACGGCATCGAACCGCGCAATGCGGAACAGAGCTTCGCGTTCGAGATTCTGAACGACCCCGAAATCAAGCTGGTGGCCATCACCGGTAAGGCCGGAACGGGCAAGACCTTACTGGCCTTGGCGGCTGCGCTGGGTAAGCTTACCGATTACAAGCAAATTCTGCTGGCACGCCCCATCGTGGCACTGTCTAACAAAGACCTCGGTTTCCTGCCGGGCGATGCCAAAGAGAAGGTAGCGCCGTATATGCAGCCGTTGTTCGACAATCTGAATGTCATTAAGCGTCAGTTTGCCCCCAATTCGCCGGAGGTGAAGCGCGTAGAGGATATGCAGAAGAGTGAACAATTGGTCATCGAAGCCTTGGCTTTCATTCGCGGGCGTAGCCTGAGCGAAACGTACTGCATCATTGATGAGGCCCAGAACCTTACCCCACACGAAATCAAGACCATCATCACCCGGGCCGGCGAAGGCACCAAGATGGTGTTCACTGGTGATATCCAGCAGATCGACCAACCTTATCTGGACAGCCAGTCCAACGGTCTGGTGTATATGATCGATCGTATGAAGGACCAGAATCTCTTTGCGCACGTCAACCTGGTGAAGGGAGAGAGAAGCGAATTGAGTGAACTAGCCAGTAACCTGATGTAATTCTCTTTGTCATTATTGTTTTTATATTCCATCTTCCATCTGATTTTGATCGGTGTTATTTTACCGACAAATATCAGATGGAAGATGTTTTTTTGTTAATGGTTTAATTTTAATTATGAAAAATTAATTATGTTCTGTCTTTAATTCTTTGCAAAGTGTCTGGGGTATAAAATGTTAGTTTTTACTACATTTGTGGTAAAATCTCCACTATTTGTGCGAATTTATCCAACGTAATATACAACTATATGCTTATCTTTGCGTCGTAAAATCGTAAAAAAGTTAATAGAATTGATTTATATTATGAATGACAAATGTATGATACGTATGAAAACAAAGTTAAGATTTTTAGTACTAGCCCTGGGAGTAGTGGCATTTTCTGCTTGTGATTCAGACAAAGACTTGTACGACCCCGACAAAGCTGCCGAGTTGAAAGCTACTCAGTATACAGTCGCTTTCGAAAAACAGTATGGAAAGGTAGCTGCCGATCAGGATTGGGGCTTTGGTACTGTAATATCTCGTGGCGCTAATCCGAATTCTAATCAGTGGAAAGACTTTGTGATTGTTCCACCCAGCATTACAGCGGAGGAAAAGAGTGCTGTTGAGGAATGGTTTGCTACACATAAAGATCCTACATCTCTTCGTGTAAATTGGGTGGACTTTTTTGTTCAATACGTTGGCCGTAAAAATGATAAAGTTACTATGAATGAATTGTTTGCAGTGCGTGAAGATAATTCGGAAGACCACATGAATAATTTCAATGCTAACGGCGGATACATTATGCTTATGCAGAATAGTGGGACCTCTAAATTTGGTTACAAAACGTCTGTTTATGGTGGCGGTAAGTACTATAAGCACGCTGTTCAATACATCAATGGTAGTTATTATGTAGGACTCGATCTTGAGGCTCACGGACCCAATCCCAATGAGCAAGTAGAAGGTGATGGCTATTACAATGACTGGATCATCAAAATATCCCCGGCTGTCTATAAGAATACCCAGAGAGTTATCGCAGAAGACTTGGGGGCTATTGGTGATTTCGATTTCAATGATGTGATCTTCGATGTAGCTAAGACGAATGACAATACTACATTGATCACTTTGCAGGCTGCTGGTGGTACATTGCCGTTGTATATTAAGGTAGGCGGTATACAAAAGGAAGTGCACGAACTCTTTGGTGTACCTACCACCACCATGGTCAATACGGGTTGGGAAACGAAGGCTCCTGTTATGCTCAGAGTCAATGGCCAGTATGATGCCAGTCAAGTGGAGGTCTTGGTGCAGGATGCAGCTGTGACTTATAAGTTGAAGGGCGACTGCGGAAAGGCCCCGCAGAAGATCTGTGTGCCGGCTACATACGAGTGGACCAGTGAACGCGAAGCTATAGACTCGAAGTATCCCAAGTTTGCAGATTGGGTAGGCAATACAGCCATCGATTGGATCAATTGATCAGCAGATACTATAGAATAAGTAAACGGGTGGTACAACACTGATTGTGCCCCCCGTTTATTGTATATATACCCCGCGTTACTTCTTGGCAGCGAAGTATTTCAGGAATTGCGTCCGCTCCCACACGTTGACGTTCTCCATCTCCTTCGCGTTCAGCCGTCCCCGGAACTGGCCGATCCGGCTGAAGCCCTTCCGGTCCATCCAGTCGTTCAGGTGCAAAGTCATCTCGCCGATGCGCCGGTTGGTGTTCTGGTAGATGGTGCTGCATAGCTCCACAGCCGAAGCCCCTACGAGGAGTGCTTTTACTACCGCTTCCGACGAATGAATACCACCCGAAGCTGCGTAATCTATCTTGTCCACCCGGGACGAGGCGATGGCTACCCAGCGCAGCGTATGTGGTAAGTCCGACGGATGGCTGAATACCTCTGTCGACGTATGGTCAATCTTCTCGATGTTGATGTCCGGCTGATAGAAACGGTTGAACAGTACCACTGCCGCTGCTCCGTTGGCATACAGTTGGTCGATGAGCGCCACCGGATTAGTCAGGTTGCTGCCCAACTTCATGATCACCGGAAGGCTCACTGTGCCCTTCACATGCCGCAGAATGTCGATGTGCTTCTGCTCGAACTCTCCGTATCGGTAGTTCAAGTCTGATTGTAAAGAAAGGATGTTGATTTCCAGTGCATCGGCTCCCGCCTGCTGAATGAGGCGGGCAAAGTCCACCCACTCCGCGTCCGAGTGACAATTGATGCTGGCAATGATGGGAATGTCGCACGCCGCTTTGCTCTCCTTGATCAGGGTGAGGTACTCCGCCAGTTGGTGTTCGCGGAGATATTCGGCCAGGTAGTCGTTGCCTTCGGGAAAGAAAGCCGGGTCCTTGAGTTGGTCGGCATCGAGCATGATTTG
>JAVBVI010000065.1:0-10704 GCA_031554505.1 Bacteroides sp.
ACACCACGAAGGTATTCGGCTACGGCGAGCTTACGAACCTCCATAGAGTAAGGATCGCCTTTGACATGAGGATAATCTTTCTTTACCATATTACTTTTATAGGTTATGGTCAACCCATTTCAGGACAAGTCACACTGTAGCGTTCTGATTTTGAAGGCATGTCCTGCCCCTTTTGTTGCCTCCTAAATTTATTTTCAAGGCAACTAACTCCCTCTCCCAATATACCTGCAAGCACTGTTCAACGGGCGCTACGCGTTTTTTTTACGGGCGCTACGCGTTTTCAGAAAAGGCGTAGCGGAAAAAAATAAAACGCGTAGCGCCCGTCAGAAGCTTCTTGCTATTGCCCTGGAAGCTTCTTTCTTCCGGGTACTTTGCTTCTTTCTTCCAGGCACTTTGCTTCCTGCTTCCAGGCACTTTGCTTCCTGCTTCCGAGGCAAATGCTTCTTTCTTCCGAGGCAGTTGCTTCTTTCTTCCGGGGCAAATGCTTCTGGCTGTCAGGAAGGTGAAGAGGTGAAGTTTCGGTGGAGGACCGCCCCTTCACCTTAAACCCCGATGAACAAGGGGCTTCGGACGGGTTGAAGGAGGCGGAGGACCCAACAAAAAAACCTATGGATGATTCTGCATAAGTGAGAGTTTATCCGACTCACATCCGGAAGCTATTCGTAAATGGATCTCTTCTCTGTTTTTTTACGCGTCTTATTGTGAAGGACTTCTTCTATCTGCTGAAATAAAATTTCATCTTTCGGCTGGAACCTATCGCCCTCCATATACTTCAGCAAGCTATAGCGCAACTGCTTAGCCACAGGGCGGGCATCCAGATCTGCTTCTAAGTCCGAGCTGCAAACCAGCAGGCTGCCATTGCCCACTTTGGCTTCCATGATCAAGCCCAGGTTTCTGTTTTTATAGAAGTTGTCCACCATGCGGACAACCGGCTGCAGATTGTTCTGCAAACTATCGAGCTGCATCACCGTGGCATGCTTGCAGATATCCCACCATTGCCAGTTACTATGCATCTCGGTAGGGAAGTCGGCCAATGCAGGATGAGCCGGATCACAGAGAACACCCATAGTACCCGGTTGGTTAGGAAAGTGAACAGGGCTCCAGAACACTTGCACGAATTTTCCTTCCAGTCCGTTGATCTCCTCTTTGACCGGATTGAGCAGTACTTTCTTTCCTTCGTTCAAGGCTTTCTCTGCCTCGGCAAAGCTCTGTGTGTACAAAACCCCGCTACCTGCCTCCGGCAACGCCGCCGGATACGCCCAGACACTCCAACTGTTCTGGTAACCGGTTCCGCCCAATCGGATGGATAAAGTCAATTGATCGGCTATGGATACAGACTTCAAGGAAATAGAGGCATCACCCAACCGGATGGCATTACCCACCGGGATATCCTGCTTGCTCAGCTTACCCTGCGCCATGACCTCGCCTTTCGAGTTGACCAATTGCCATTCAGGTTCTATTTGGTTCAATGCTCCCTCGCTAAAGTTGGCTACTTCAAAGGAGACATTCAGTGTTTCATTATTCCGGTAGGTTGCTTTCTCAAACCGGGCTAACGGTACCACCGGAGAACAGAACTGCCGGAATTCCTCCGGAGTAATCAGCCCTTTGCTTTCCCAGAAAGCATCGATCACTCCCACGAGCGCCGTACCCTGACCGGGGAAGTCATGCAAGTCCAACAACTGGAAGCCGCTGAAGCCGGGAGTTTTCAAGGCCCGCTCTATCTCCTCCTTATATAATAGTACCGCCAACTTCCCGCTCGCTATCAAATAATCTTCGGCCAATGGAAGCCGGCCTTTCTGTCGAAGGTCCTCGGCCACTGCCCGGAAGTTTAAGGGGAGCAGGTTGCCCGTATATTTATCCACCTCTTTCAGGTTAGGGAATACACTGTACTGCCCGATCTCGTGGGTAACCAACGGAGCAGGCAGCCCTTCTATGGAGCCGGAATAGTCTTTATTGAAACTGACAGGTTCGCTATCAAAAACGCCCTGTCCGCGTACCCAACCTTTCTGGGTCCATTGGGTTACCCAGAAATCATCGTGAGGTTCGGGCCATGCCCCATGTCCTTTCTGAAAGGTAAAAGAGGTAGTGGTATACAAATGCCGGGGGTCTTGCTTCCGGAGACTTGTCATCAACTCGTCCAGGAAAGCAAAATCGCCTTCCAATTCATTGCCCATGCTCCAGAAACAGAAGGAAGGATGGTTGCCGTACTTTTTCAGTATGCGGTTGGCTTCGTCACGTAGAAAATCGGCTGTCTTTAGATCCTCACCTACATGGAGTTCCCACAAAGGAAGCTCCACTTGCAGATAGAATCCCATCTTGTCCGCCACCCGGAAAGCAGCTTCTGGAGGACACCACGAATGGAAGCGCAAATGGTTCAGCCCATAGTCGCGGGCAGTCTCGAAGACCTTCTCCCATCCCTTTTCGTCTGTCGGAGGGTAACCGGTCAAGGGGAATATACAGCATTCCAACGTACCTCTCAGGAAGAGCCTCCTGT
The DNA here is from genome assembly GCA_031554505.1 of Bacteroides sp. GTDB lineage: Bacteria > Bacteroidota > Bacteroidia > Bacteroidales > Bacteroidaceae > Bacteroides. The sequence continues at coordinate 2,495 of JAVBVI010000065.1, forward strand.
CATTGATCTGCAAAAGAGCACCCTTGTTGGTTAACTTCCGCAGACCGAAGACCTCGCTCTTCGAGTCGGTCATTTCTCCCACTTCTATCGTTGCCGTGGCTTTGTACAGATTCGGATGGAACTCGTCCCACAGCATCTGTTGGTCCAACGGATAGTAGAATATCACCTCCGTGTCCTCGATCTCGAATTCTTTGGCAGGTAATTGGTTCCCATGTGGGTCTTCGACAGACAGCCGAAGTTTCCCGGACACGGAAGCCGTCGTATGGTTCGTCATTTTCACCGTGACCTTCACCAGGCGGTTGTCCACATCCGGCACCAGGCGCAATTCGTCTATCCGCACCCGGTCCTTGGCCGTGAGTTTGATTTCTCCCAACACACCATTCCACATGGTCTGCGTGTCGTTGGTATACGCATGTGCCAGGTTCTTGACGGAGATATCGTACTGCTTCCGGTTATCCACACGGACAACGATGGAATTCTTTTGCCCCGGAATAAGGTACTTACTCAAGTCAAAACAATGCGGGGTGGTAAGGCTCTCCTGGCTCCCCTCCACCTGGGTTCCGTTGACCCAGAGTTGCGAACTCCAAAGCACCCGTTCCAGCGTCAGCAGGATGGTTTTACCGTTCCACTCCTCCGGCACCTCACACACTTTCCGGTACCAGGCAGGACCCACATAAGAGAATTTAGCTTTCAGATTCAAGAAGATTTCCTTTTCCATCTTCGGTTCCAGCTGACAGGGCGTACCATATCCGGCATCGCAAAGAGTTCCCGGCAAGAGTATCCGGTCGGAGAAAGTCGTTTCGTACCATTTCCCGTCAATGCCCTTGTCCAGACTGTCCAGGGATACTTCCCACTCTCCCGATAAATCGATTTCCCGTACTTCCTGTCTGCACGAAACCTGTAACAGGGCGATGGCTCCTATCAGAGCCAGAAAGATTCTTGTTCCCATGATATTCTATTATCGGACAAAAATAGGTATTTCCCCGTTTCCTAAAAATAGATAATACCATGAAAAAGATAGACTATCTTATTATGAAATATCGACCGTGGCAATCTTCCGGTTCCACAGCCGACCACTCCAACGAAGAACGACAATGTATCTCTCATTCAGATTTTATTGTGACGTAATTATCAGATTAACAAATAATTATTAATTTTGCGTATGTTTCATTTCCAATAAGATTAACATGAAAAAAGCTACTACAATAGAGCAGCAAATAGAAATCCTAAGAAGCCGCGGAATGACAATTGATGTTAGTGAAGAAAAAGCAAAAGAAGTTCTTCTGGACATCGGTTATTTCAAGCTTGGATTTTACTGCTTTCCTTTTGAGAAAGATTATCCCAGGAAAGAGAATCGGTCACATGAATATAAATCCGGAACGAAGTTTTCAGATGTAATAAACCTGTACTATCTAGATGTTAATCTACGGTATCTGCTGACTAAATACATCAATCGAATAGAGGTGAATTTTAGGACTAAGGTTATTTATGAAGTATCATTATCCTACCCAAATTCAAATACGTGGTTTGTTGACCCCACAGTGATGGATAAGAGCTATATTGATAAATTTGACACAAAAGTTTACAACGATACTTTCAAGAACAACAATGTCATAAAGTTGCATCACAAGAAATACATCAACGACAAATATGCTCCTGCCTGGAAAACCATGGAGTTTGTTACATTCGGCGGCGTTCTTAATGTCTTGAGAAATCTGAAAGACCCATCTGTGAAGCAAAAAATATCAAATCATTTCGGTATTGGTTCTATTTCTGTTTTAGAAAACTATATAGAAAGCATTGTAAAGATTAGAAATGTTTGTGCACATAGTACAGCTTTATTTGATTTCACGTTACCAAAATCTTTAAAGAAAGGGCCAGCTTTAAAAATTACACAGAGTAATAAGAATCAGTTGCAATCCGTTATTCGGGTTGTTTTGTTTATTTTGGGCAAGATCTCTGTGAATAGAAAAGTGGATTTGGAAAAAGAAATTACGGGTTTATTTGATGAGTATAAAAATGACAAAACAATAAGATGCATTATAGAAAATTGTATAGGCTATAGCTTTGCGGAGTAAACAATTAACTATAAAATTTTGTTGTTTTCCGAAAGATGCGTATCTTTGCATCACAAAAGTGCCCTTGCAATATTGTTTATCAAGCATTGTAATCTGCACTATAAAAAGTATATCAGCCCGGACATTGCAAAATGCTCCGGGCTTTTATTTTCTGAATATCTCTGTTTCACAGATTGCCTGAATGTTAGAATAACAAGTCTATCTGTTCTATGACTACTCCTTTATTTTTCTGGTTACCTGTTTCGAATAGCTCGTCTCTGAGTGATACTTGCAGCAACTCCGCTGCCGACCATTCCAACGAAGAACCATCCGGTTGCATAGAAGCAGGATACCAGTACGAGTTCACTCCTGGCCAATCTTGTGGCAACATCGCCGCTTTCATAGGAACAAGAGAAGAAATAGGAATCAGTATATCGGAGGATTCTTCTTTGAGTGAGAACACTGCTCCGTATCCTCTACCGTTCTTATCGACTATATTACAGATGGCTTTATCTGTGCCGTTCAAACCATAAGCGCGGACACGAATATGCGTCGGAGGCGTTTGAGCCAGGTTCCGACCAGCCATCTTATCTATTATAAAATGGACGAAGGTGGCATCGCAAGGTGTAATATACGTATCCTTCTTCTCTAAATCAGCTACTGAAAGCTGGAAGGCTGGAACCAAATCCTTTCCGGAAAAGACTGGTTTAAAGGTGGTCTGAGTGCTTAAATACGTGCGCGAATACCGGATGTGTTTCCAGTTGCTTTGCGAATCTAAGAGCGTTAACGGGCTGGTTTCGCTGACCAGACGGAAAGCGTAGGTTGACTGTTCGTAATAGTCCCATCGGTCGGGCAAGCTATGAGTGCCCTCGGGGAATAACAGCGCGTCATCTCCTGTTTCTATGGCATAATGATAGCCGTAACCTCCCTTTTCGAGCCAACTCATATCCACTTGTGCTTCGTAAGTGAAACCGTTCTTTGCTTCCATTGGGAAACGTTTGCAGCCCCATGGGTTCAGCATCACATACAATGTCACTTCTTTAGGACGATTCGGACCAAATACTTCACATGCAAATTTCATCTGCTTACCATCGGTAAATTCGGGAGAAGTATGATTGACCACCTTCCATTCTTTCAACGGAACGTCGTAGAAGTCTTTCGCAGGAAGTTCGGAACGGCTTACCAACTGCCCATTGGTAAAGAGATACTTACCAGGCTGAACAGTCATTGTTGTCTCCAGCCCTGGAAGCTGTATGCGGATAACGCGGTCATTATAGGTTGCTTTCCGGGAAACCCGATGGGCATTGAGCATCTTGAAAGGATCATCCAGTTCCATGATGTCGGGATAAACCTCTAACTGCCAACTATGGTCCGCCTGTTTGTCCAGGAAGTAAATACCCGTTCCGGAATAGTTGACTACCGGAGAAGAACCGTATCCGGCAATGTGCTTCAATGCTTGCAGATTCTTCGGGCGGGTATTCGTTGAATTCGAATAATAGAACATGTCGTCGGCATTCAATTCGCCCAAATCTTCGTCGTAACTCAACCGGAAATCGCCAAACGTATTGTTCTGTGGATAGTACCCGTAATGTTTGCCACGAGGAACACGCCGCATCACTTCGGCAGCAATCATGCCACCCACTGCTTTGGAAGGTGTGTACACCATATTGATATAGTGCGACTGCCAGCCCAGATTCATCGGAGCCGTACGCAACATATCATACGAGAAGATAGCAGCAAACTGGATACCGCCCCGACGGTATTCACGCGTCATGGCCGGAAACATATAGCCGGAAACATTATCGGTAGCATCGAACTCGTAAACGATCTTTGCCTTTCCGTTGAGCTGAGGATTCAACATCTGCTCGTAACGGTCTACAGCCAACAGTCTATTGCCCGGTATCGTAAAATGATTGTTCAACGATTGCGGATACCACGCATGCGTGGAGCCTTGCACTTTGGACTGACGGATAGCCGGAGCCACTCCGAAGTTCTGACTTACATTGTAAAAGGTAAGCTTCTTGCATCCGGCGCTTCGTACTGCATCGTGCATCCGGTTGATATAACGCACCATGCCGGGAATATCGTCCGGGAACTGGCTCGGTTCGTTGATAAGCTCCACAAACAAGATCTTCGGTTCGTCCTTCAGGCAACGTCCGGTATAAGGATTCCGGTGCTGAAGCAGTTGCTTGATGTAGTTTTCCTGTGCCCGGATGGCCTGTTCGTCATGGATAAGCGTGCCTTTGGGATAGAATTTGGCAAGACCGGTATTGGTCGTATCATTCATCTCGGGCCATTGCGAATCGTAGGTTACAATGGGGCTGAGAAGCATATAGATATCCCGTTTCTCGGCCTCAGCAATCAGGCAGTCCAACAAGTCAAGATGCTCATTGGGAAGTAAGTTCCCATCGCGGTCGGTATTCTGGAAGTCGCCCCAGAAGCACAGACGCAGTCCGTCCCAGTTCATCCGCTTGAAGTGCTCCATGTCTTCGGCTATCATCTGTTTCCGGTCGCCGTCTACATAGCCGGCTGCACGGAAGTCGCAGGCAGAGGGAAGGCAGTAGTTGGCTCCGAAGAGCGCTACTTCCTGTTTGTTCTTTTTCCAGCGGACAACGCCGGATGCATCGGTGTACACCAACTCTTGAGCTTGCATGGGAAGTAGGTACCCCAGAAGGCATACTCCTAATAGTATGATTCGTTTCATAAGTATTGCACCGTTATAGTTTGACTGTTGTTACGTATTCCGGAATTACTTCCACCTGATTGACCGAACACACTGAGCCTTTCGAGAAATCGGGAATGGCCGTCTTCGGCAGGTCGATGAGGAACGAAGCAGACGAATCTAACGGACGGAAGTAGAAACTAAAGTCTTCCTTCTTCAATTGTTCAGAGAAACGTTTCAGTCCGATGGTCCACGGGGCACCGTGGTAGAAATGGTCGAGTACAAGCGTGCCACTGAGGAAAGCCATCGCCACGTCACCGGTGTAGTTCACTCGGAGGAAATATTCCTGTACCTGCGGTGCTTGTAGCTTATCATCAAAGTGTACAGTCAGGCGACGGGCACCTACTTTCTTGAAAGAGAAATCGGGAGTGACAGCAGCTACCGAAGTACTTTGCACATTGAAACCTTGCTTCGAAGGATAGAGGATGTACTCGAACTTATTATTGCCCATACTCAGCAGTTGCACTTCGCCTTGGCCGGGCAGTACAGCGGCTTGGGTGATCAGTAACTTTCCATCTACTTTGCAACTGTTCAATGCCTGTTCGCGGGTCAGTGTGGTGATCTTAATCATTTTACCGGCTTTGGTAGTGATACTGAATGTACTCTTCAAGCCAGGAACAGGCGTGTAGATATTCTTTCCACGAACGGTCGACTTATCGAACACATACTCCGCTTTCATGCCGTCGGAAGCAAAGAAAAAATAATGATCCTCTCCGTTATCATCTATCTTCATCAACAATTGGGCAGTGGCGTATTTCAGTAAGGCATCCCCGGCATGGAAGTTGAAAGGCAGGATCATGCTCTCGTCCTTTGGCAGCGTGAATGTTCCTTGGGCGGGAATCTGAACGGTTTCATTACTCAGATTCAGACGAAGTTGCAGATCTTTTTGGTCGATGCGTTCCGTATCATGATCCTGAAAGTTAACCATAAAAACAAAGCCTGAACCCTCTTTCATACGAGCTGCATAGCGCAATGTTTCCCGGTTGCCGGGCGTCATACTCTTATAGTCCGCAGGAAGAACTGTTTCCATAGGAGCCAGACGATCGCCGAAATCGGCCAGAAAGGAGTGCAGCAAACGGAGTGTACGATACGACTCATGCTCCAAACCAAACTCACCTAATGGTGCCTGGAAGTCATACGACACCTTTGGCATACCCATCGGCTCGTCCTGAAACGAGCCTACCCCACCGATCATCTTCGGGGTAGAGCCACCATGGTACATATAGTAGCCGATACCATTAGCGCCACTGCCCAACGTGCGAACCATCAACGCCTCGGCAGCCTTGGCGGTAACAATGGGACGACGCTTGTAAATCATCTGGATGCCCGCACCCATCTCAGCGCAGAAAGAAGGGAATTTATCTGTTTCATAGCGCACCGGCGAATAATCGGGATTCCGCTGGATATCCTTGAACATGCAGAAGGGCGACATGCTGGGTTCAGCCCAGAACGGATAGGTATAAGCGGCTGTTACAGGAAGTGCTTCGTTGCCGATAACTGCTGCATTCCCCCATCCTGTCGCTGTATAGAGCGGAGTGATAAATCCGGCTTCCTCAGCCATCGCCTTCAATGTTTTCATGTGTAGATCGCCCAATTCGGCGGTGGTAATATTCTTATCCTGTACGCTGACACCAATCATCGTGATAGAAGAATCGTAGGTAGCAGTAGTCATATCTAACTTTTCGCCCGGATAGTTGACACCCCAGGGAGCAGCCGAATGTTGGTGTTCATTTTCTATCTGTGTGCCGATGATAGGGCCGCCATCCTTATAGAAAAGCCCTTTCACCTGCTTGGCTATTTCGCCGTACAGGCGTTTGGCATAGAACAAGTAATTGGCATCGTTGGAACGCACTTCCAATGGCTTGGCAAAAAGCCAGTCGGGCAGTGCGCCATTGCGAATCTCGCCGTGGCAGAACGGGCCTATACGGATGATGACATTCATCCCGTGCTTTCCACAGAGTTCGATAAACTTACATACGTTCTTATTTCCGCTCCAATCGAACACACCTTCCACCTCTTCGTGCAGGCTCCAGAACACATAGGTAGGGATGACATTTACGCCTCCCGCTTTTATCTTCAGGATTTGTTCTTCCCACTGTTCATGCGGATAACGGCTGTAGTGGAATTCGCCCATCACCGGGACAACTGGCTTCCCGTCGATAGACATATAGTAACTGTTTACATCGATGCTACCACCTGTAGCGTTCTTGCCACCCAACTTCAAGTGGCCGGTATAGATGGTTTTCTCTTGGGCAGGGGCTGTGAGTTGGTACACTTGTTGCGCCGTTCCGGCGAGGGTCATGGCACAAAGCGCCGATGCGCATAAAAGTCTCTTCATGGTTGTATGCTTTTATTGATTCAAGATTCTTAATTTAATGAAATTGATACTGCAAAAGTAGCCATTTCCATAATGTCCCAAAATAGATAATGCCGGGAAAAAGATAGACTATCTTATTATATTAGTTGAAAGGACTGAACACCACTTTATATTCCGGCACGATACGCACGTTGTTGAAGCGGGCGATGTTACCTTTAGAGAAATCAAGGGTTTCCTTACAAGGAAGGTCATCCAGGAAAGGAGCGTCGGGGTGAAGGGCAGTCATGTAGAAGTAGATGCCTTTGCCTGCCGTAAGCTGCGCCTTGAAGCGTTTCAGTCCTACCTGCCAGGGAGTGCCGTCAAAGAAGTTGTCGGAAACCATACTGCCGTCGACGAAAGCCTGCATCGTGTCGCCGGTGTAGTCGACCATCAGGTAGAGATCGCTCACCCTGTCGAATGCCGTAGCCGGAAGATTCACCATCAGGCGGCGGTTTCCGGAAGTGGTGAATTGAGGCTCGATGCGGACGGGTTCATTCTCGAAACTAAAGATCTGATACGCTTTTGAGCCTTTGCGTGCCGGAAAGACGGTGGCGGTGAAGCTGGCGGCAGTGTCCTGCAAGCAGATGCTCTCGCCATACTGCATCAGGTCGGCACCGGTCAGTATCAAGCGCTCTTCGTTGCCGTTTGCCACCTTGTAGGCTTGCAGGGCTTCCTGCCTGGTCAGCGTGGTGAGCAGAAACTCTTTGCCGGCGGCGGTACGAACTTTCAGCGTGCTGTTTTTGCCGGGTGCGGGAGTCAGCTGGTGTTTGCCTTTGACGGTAGATTGGTCGAACATGTATTCCGTTACCATTCCCTCGGGTGCGAAGAAGAAATAATGTTTCTGGCCGCGGTTGTTGACAATGGCAAGCGGCTGCGCCGTGGCGGTTTTCAGCAAGGCTCCCTCCATGTTGAGGTTGAACGGCAGGATGGCCGACACATTTTCGCTGACTGTCATCGTGCCCCGGGCAGGGAAGCGAAGAGTTTCGCCCTCGGCTTCTACGGAGATGCTGACGCCGGTCAGGTCATGACGCTGGGCGTGATCCTGGAAATTGTTCAGGAACACAAAACCAGCGTT
>JAVBVI010000111.1:0-9822 GCA_031554505.1 Bacteroides sp.
TGATTTTCGATGTACACTTCTACTACGTCGCCTACAGTCAATTCAGGATTGTAACGGAATTCATTCAATGGAATGATACCGTCTGATTTGTAACCAATGTTTACAACCACTTCGCGCTTGTTCATTGAAATTACAGTACCATCTACAACCTCACGGTCGTTTACCTTGTTCAGTGTGCTGTCATAAGCCTTTTCCAGATCTTCATGACTGGCCGAGGTGAGGGCTTCGCCATTTTCATACGCATCCCAATTGAAATCTTCAATAGGAGCAATGTTCTTTAAATTTTCCATTAATACTACTTGTTTTTAAAACTTTAATTAAATAAGACATTATATTTATCTATAAATCGGGCGCAAAGATAGCAATCTTTTGCGAGATGCAAAAATAACGAAGAGAAAAACTGCTATCAATGAGTTGTTTGGCTGATGTTTTTTTATTCGCCACAGAGCCACACAGAGTTCCACAGAGTTTTTAAGTTTACCACAGGGGGCACAGAGGATACAGAGGACAAACTTGGTGATTTTTCTTAACTCTTTATTTATCCTCTGTGCCCCCTGTGGTAAACTTAAAAACTCTGTGGAACTCTGTGTGGCTCTGTGGTGAATAAAAAATCAACGGTTGAAAAGTTCGAAGGTAAACTTGCATCCCAATTGCCCATAATGGAAGTTCTCACTACTCACGAACACGCCGAAATCGAAGATATGGGTGCCGATGCCATACCCTACCTCAAGATAGGGTTTCAGATGGGGTACCAGCAGAGCACTGAGGTAGAGCCGTTCGTTTTCTACATAACGGGTGTATTTATTCAAGTGGCTCAGGAAGAGGAAAGGGGCTTCGTATGTGCCATGTGCCCGGACATATTTGCGGGAAGAGTTGTACCACCGCCTGTCGAGCAATTGGAACACGCCGCCGATTTCATCGTTCCACCCCACCGGCAGGTTGTTGCGGGTGAAGTTGACAAAATCCACGAAGTATAGTTCGTCTTGGTTGGTGAATGCTCCGCAGCCAAAGCGGTAATAAAAGTTACGCATCAACCCCAGAGGCACATGGTGTTGGAGGTCGAACTCCATGCGTTCGTACCGTCCTGTGCTACCGAACACACCTTTTATTCCCCGTTCCCAGTCTATCGAGAAGGTGGGAAATTCGGAACGCAGGTTTACTTTGCGCTTTCCGGCCCGATAATAAAAGAGTCCGGGAGTATATTCCACCTTTACACGGGGAGCAAAGGATACATAAGCATCCCTTATTATATGATCCATATCGGGAAGAGAGCTTCCGGGAGGGGTAAGTCCCCAACTGGGCTTTGAGGCTGGCGTACGCTTGTGAATGGAGAGTCCCATACCCAGCGACAGCCCGTTAAGCAGTTCCACGCTATGGTTTACATTGAAATAAAGGTCGTGAAAATAGTCCAAACGCAGGTGCTCGAAGTCGAATATACTATCGGGAGTAGCCTTGATCTCATCGAGCACATCACTACTGTAGATACGGTTACCGTTTCCCGTCTGCACACTGATGGTTCCTATCTTCTCCGGCCAATATCCGTAATCAACCCCAAGTGACCAGTAGAATTCTTTCCGGGTAAAGTTATATCCCAACCGGGGAACTACTCGCAGCAGATGATCGCCGGGGAAAAGGCGATTGTACTTAAACGATTGCCGGTACGACAGTCCGTTGCTCGGGCTATAGCTCATCAGGAAGGGGTTGAAGAGCGGTGAGCAACGCACCGTTCCGGCATTGGCCAGGTTGAGGTTATAGTCCGTCAGCAAGATATCACCCACCTGTCCCCAGAATACACGGGTTTTGTTGATAGGCTTTCCCAGTATGGTATCCCGCCGAAGGGTATAACTTTGGTATAACTGTCGTTCGGAATCGGACAAGGGGACAGGGCGTACTTGTTCAAAGTAAGTGCTATCGGTACGGTAAGCATTGGTATCGGTACTCAGCGTGTACGAGTCCGACAGGTCGTGCGTATGTATCTTTCTTCGCCACTTATCACGTTTCATATCGAGAGTGATCGACTTGTAGTCCAGATTGGTGAAGTAGCTGCCTTCGACCACATTGCCGAAGAAAGAGAAACGCATATTGAAGTCATAGCTCACCGGCAGGAATTCATCGTCGGCCCCCACCTCCCCCATCTTAATAAGGTTCTCAAAAGCGATGGCTTCCATCCGGCCGGAAAAGCGCATCTCGCGTACACTCCACACATTGGCGCTGACCACCATATACCCGCCCACCAACTGATCACTTTGCGTGCGGGGACGGAACCGGATCTTGTACTGTACATCTTCCGGCGTACCCATGATGGAGTCGATGTGGTAATAGTAATACTTCCGGCCGTTGCTGGCCAGTGGCGACACCAATTTATCGAAGAGTAGGGAGGACGAGTAGATGTTGACACGGAAATACTCCAGCATCATTCCCTCGAAACGCCGTCCACCGGAAGCGGTACCGATGTTACCTTTCACCTTGTGGTCGTAGATGTTGGGCGAGGTGAAGTGCAGGTCGCTATACGACTCGGTAAGGTACTCACGTACTCCTTTCTGCATCCGGAACGTGACAGGAATATAGCGGTACAGAGCATTCTTCTTTTTCACCCGGAGCTCACCTTTTATATACAGATCGGCCCGATAGTCGCTGACCATCCTCCGGTACGTAGGGGCAAACTTCTGTAGATTATCCAGGATAGAATCGACCGAAACGGGTTCGTGCGTGAAAGGATTCAATACACTATTGGCTCGCCCTGTTTGCGAACAGGCGAGCAAGAAGATGCACAGTATCCATATCGAGAGTTGACGTTTCAAGAGTGTTCGCTTTTTACGAATAGCAAATTTAAAGAAAAACGCAGAAAAAGGAACAATCTTGCATAGATTAACACTGTTTTATGGAATTATGACTTTTGTTTCAGCAGTTTTCTGACGGTAAATACGATCTGTATGATGACTGCGATGATGACCACCCACAAACCGTAGTGCATGACTTCTTCCCACCAGGCTCTCTTAGCAATGTCAATGGGATGCAGTTCGATTTCCGCAAGTGTAAGATGTGTCAGACTGTCGGGCAACTGCCGGATAAACGAGAGATCGTACTCCGGACGGACTGCTGTCGCGTCGCCACACGTCAGCTGGTAGATCTGCCCTGCCTGCAAGAAGGCTATCAGATACACTTTCGGGGCATATACTTTGATGGAATCGATGTGCAACGGCTGGTCATCTTTGTTCTCCACCTCCATCCGCAAGACATTGGTGTATTCATTGTAGGATATATTCGTTGGACGGCCGTTATCAGATCTCAGCGTAAACCACCCCCAGGCCTGTTCGGCTGTATTCGTTCGCTTTCCCAGCAAGGTGCGACGCTCCGGTAAGCGGTCGTATTCGGGAAACCACATTTTCACCTGCCGTTCGTAGTAGGCTGGTGCGGAGATATGGAATTCCACGTCGGCCACCTGTATTTTATAAGAAAGTACCGCGTTGATATGCGTTTGCTTGCCTATGGTGCTGATGGTCAACTCTTGTACGGGAACTTCCAGCATTTCCGACACGTAGGTGTATCCTTCTTTCATCACCCCTACTTCGGTGATGTTCAACGGAGCCGAAAGCGAATCGCTGATAGCTATCTTATAGTATAGATAGTTCGACAGCGGAAAGTCTACTTTAACAAAGGCTTCCGGCATCAACATCGGGTTCGTGGTATTGACCAGATCGATGCGCTCGCGCACCACGAACCAGCGTTGCCGGTCGTTGCTTCCTTCAAGTGTCATCTGTTTGCGGACTTCGGCATTATTCATGCGCAAGGTGAGCGATGAGAGCGTCTCTCCTCCGGCCTCCACCACCAACTGGGTGGTTTCGGGAACTGAAAGAACTTCGACCGATAAAGGACGGAACCCGCCGGCATACTTCCGTTGGGTATCTTCGCGTGGCATCCAAGCCACTTCACGACCTTCGCTATCAGTAATACGTAAGTCAGCCAGGGTGTTCTGGGCATTTCCCCGGATGACATAAGGCAGGTCGATGGCATAAAACCCGTCGGTCGGAACCGCCGGAAGTGTGACCCGGCAAACGTGCTGCGCCAGGGTCTCTCCTCCCGCCAGCAAGAGGATCATGACAAACATATTAGTTAATTTCTTCATCGTCGTCTTTGAATAATACGTTTTTCAATTTCTGGTAAAGGAACGAAAGCACCAGCAGCAGCACACCCAGCAGGATGAACACGATGATCTTTCCCAACGGAGGCAACGCCCACAAGTCGAGCACCACTAACTTCACCAGCACGATGCCGAATACTACCAGACTGATCATTCGCAATACCTTCTGGTGCAAACGCATGCCGAGCAACATCTGCACGAATCCGGCTGTAGCAAGCCCCACCGAGAAGGCTGCGCTCGCTTCGCCCCATACACCGATCTGGTAGAGGAACTGATTGATGATCGAAAGCCACAACAAGGTAGCCAGTACGTTGAGATATACAGTGAAGCGGTTGGTAAAGCCAAACCGGGTGTAATGCATACGCCCCACATAATAGATGGTAGCGACAATCGCCCCCACAGCTATCCACGAGAGGAGAATGCTCATACCGCCGGCACGATCGCGCAGCACGCCGGTCAGCGGACTCAAAGCACTGATGCCGATGCCGATGTAGTAAGCCCACGAAAACTCACCGATGGGAAACCGCTTACGGAAAGCGAAACTGAATGCTCCGATGCAGCCTACGGTAAACAGCAGTTGCAGGTGCTCCGTATAGTACACATCCCACGAACTGAACTCTTTTATAAAGGTAAGGTAGAACACGCTCGCCGCCACGCACCACATCACTCCGTTCCACGGCCGGTAGGTCAGCAGCCGGACATCCGACAGTTCTGCACGGTATCGACTCTGCAACCAGGCAAACGCTCCGGCAGCCAATGCCGAATAGAGGTTGACCACAAACGAGTCCTTTTCGTACTGCAGATCCATCACGAACGACAGGGCGGTCAGCCCCATCAACACACAGGTGGCATACTCGTACACCCGGATTTGCGACCGCACGTAGAGCCAAAGCAACAATACCATCTCCGACGCCCAGAACAGGGTGATGTAGTGACCATCCAGTTGCAACGGAACGGCGATGGAGACGAAGGTCAGCACCAACCCTATCATGGTGTAGAGCAGGAAGCGGTAATCGCCTTCATTCTTCTTCAGCCAAAGCCCCATGCCGAGGTTGACGATGGCTATGAACAGGCTAAGCAATCCCGCGGCTTTGAGAGGAAGCGCCATGTCGGCCAGGAACAAACATCCGAAGCCGAGGAACAAGAAGTTGTTGACTACCACGAGGGAGAGCAGCAGGCGGTTCATCTTCATTCCCTCGTTGCGCAGAATCAGCATCACCGGCAGCAGGAAGATGAAGTAGAACAGGGTAGCGAAAGCCAGCAAATGCCCGGCTTTCAGGGGCGTGATGTGAGACGAACTGAACAGATAAATATCCACTACATAGAGTCCGAGGACGAGGTACGTGAAGACGAACGACACGATGGGTATCTCAGCCCATTTCTTGTACATGGAGATGAGGAACATACCCAGATTGAGCACAGCGGTATAGGTGAACAGTACCACATAGTTGCCATCGCCCGAGCTGACAATAAACGGAGCGAGGAATCCACCCACCAGGGCTACGATGGCCAGTTCGCGACGGTCGTACAGAATGGCCAGTACGGACATCAGCAGGGTAATGATGATAAGGATGACGAAGGCCACACTCTGCGAAAACAGGTGATAGTAATGGTAAGCGATGGAGACGGTGAGATAGAACACACCGAAAGCACCTCCGGCCAGCAGGGAGCTAAACGTGCGGTACTTCTCGCGCAACCGTTCGGCGACGAACAACAGGGCGGAACCGACGAGGAATCCCAGCACGGTACGCATCACTTCGTTGATCCAGTCTTTGTCAATGGCATATTTCACAAAGAAGCCCACGCCAACCACGAGTATCAGAATACCGATCTTGCCGAACAGGTTCTCACCGATCAGTTTCTCGTAGTTGACCGCCTTTTTCGTCCGCACCGGTTTCGGAACTTCCGCTACTACGGGTTGGGACTGAGGAGACGGTATCACGGTAGGTTCTGCTACAAATTCCAACGGTTCCTCCGGAGCTACCAGTGGCACCTCGACAGCTTCTTCTGCCACCGCAGAGATTGTTTCAGCAACCTCCACCGGGGCGACAACGACAGCGGGAGTTTCCACAAGTGTTTCTTCCACGGTTTCTTCTTTCACCGTTTTTTCCTGCAATCGGACAAGTTTATTCAACAGTCCACGCAACTCTGCCGTCTCTTGGTCCAGCTTTTGCGACAAAGATATTTGTCGCACCAGAATGACAACGAGCAGCACCAATAGAGAGATCAAATACAAAGCGATTAGTCCTATCATAGAGCATGTTTTGTAATAAAAAAAGCAAAGTTAATTTTTTCATTGAGACATTGCGTACATAAAAACTATATATTTTCACAACTGATCGGATAAAAAACAAAAAGGGCTACTCGGTTCAAAATGAAAAATATTTTTCCGTATACTAAAATTAACTCCAAGAAAGCCATAAACTAATTGCACAACTGCCTAAAAACAATTATTTTTGTAGTAAGAATTAAGTGGTCCCGTTGCAAGGGGACAATAGTCCCGTTATAAGGGGACAATGGTCCCGTTGCAAGAGGACAATGGTCCCGTTGCAACGGGACCACTTAATTTTAGTTAACGAGACAGTTGATTTTAGAAGAGCTAGAATTTAATTTAGTCCAATAAACCAGTTAATTTACACATTAAAAAGTATGGCACATTACGACCTAAAAAAGAAGCCCTCGCTTACCACCCAGGAAGGCGAGAAAGAGATCCTGTACCCCAGCATCGTTTACAAGGGAACCATTCCTTCGGAGACTATACTCCACTACGTGGAACAACGATGCGGATTCAAAGACGGTATGATGGCAGGTATCCTGATGGAAGTCATGGACGTGGTGGCCGAGTATGTGGGCGAAGGTTACCGGGTGGAACTCGGTGAGTTCGGCTTCTTCTCGGCCCGGATAAAAAGCACCAAGCATGTGGCCAAGAAAACGGATATACGCACAGGTTCCATTCAGTTCGCGGGGGTAAACTTCCGCTCGTCAAAGAAATTCCTCGATAAAGTATCCAGGTGCGAACTGGATCGTTCGCCCAAGTTCAGCCACCGGCAGTCGAATACCCGACTCACGGCCGAAGAGCTGGAAAGGCAGATGATGGCGCATATCGAGAAGCATGGGTTCATCAACCGCGTCACCTATAGCCAGCTGACCGGGCGACTGAAAAATACCGCGCTGGCCGACCTGAATAAATTCGTTGAGAAAGGTGTTATCCAACGCAAAGGCTGGGGAAACCAGATGCATTTCGTCAAAGCGCAACCCACTACCGACGGAGTACCAACGGAGAATACATAATAAATTAAGGTAGCGGTAACGTTATAATCCCTCTCCCCCTATTGGATTTATCCTTTAAAACACTATCTTTGAGGAACATAACTAAAAACAACAAAGAACCATGAAACCGAAATCGTTTTTATTTTACGTATGCCTCGCATCATTCGCCCTGACCATTGCCTCGTGCAAACCACAGCCGAAGCAGGTTCAGGAAGAGGCACAACCTGCAGGTGACACCGCGAAAGCGGAACTGGTATGGAAAGACTACGGTGGCAAACCTGCCGTATTGGACATCGAAGCGTATACCCTGGAGAATAATGATTTCAGAAGGGCTATCTGGACTGCAGGAAAAATGCAGGTAACCTTAATGTCGATCCCAGTTGGAGGGGATGTAGGCTTGGAACAGCACATGGAGACGGACCAGTTTCTCCGAATTGAGGAGGGAGAAGGACGTGTGATGATGGGAAGCTATAAAGAGGCCCTCGACTTCATCCAACCGGTAAAAAAAGACTTTGCCGTTTTTGTTCCCGCCGGCAAATGGCATAATATCGTCAACACCGGGGATAAACCGCTGAAGCTCTATTCCATCTATACCCCCGTGGAACATCCGGTAGGAACTGTGCACGCTACACAGGAGGAGGCTATGGCGGCGGAACACCATCATTAATCATTAGCTCAAAAAGGGATGTAATAACTTTATTACTAACAAAGTTATTACATCCCTTTTTGGTACATAAGTCCGAAGTAATTCGGCATATCTAACATGGCCGAAGCACCGAATCTCTCCCGGTTATTGGATCATCCAATTCATAGTTTGTACTCCGTCCACCACCGGCTTCCTTGCGCAGAATTCCTCTATTTATCAAATCTAGTATATCTCTCAGAGCTGTATCCGATGACGATTTGGTGATCTTCGCCCATTTGGAAGAAGTCAGCTTACCATCAAGTCCGTCGAGCAGTTTATTGAGCATAAGGCGTTGCCGGTTGTTCAAAGGTGTACCGGCATGGCTTTCCCAGAAATGCACTTTATGCAACACTTCCTGCAAGGCTGTTTCGGCAGTAAGCAGCGTTTGCAACAAACAGGTCAAAAACCGGACTCTCTCAAGAAAAATACACGTTTTCTCGAAATTAACCCCTAATAAATAGGGGTCATATCAGAAAAAACATATAATTTTGCGCCATCAACCAACAAAAAAGCATACCCGTATGTCAAAAATGAGATTTTTCGCTCTACAGGAGCTTTCCAACAGAACTCCCCTGGAAGTCAACACTCCTTCCAACAAATTATCCGATTATTACGGCAGTCATGTGTTCGACCGCAAGAAGATGCAGGAGTACCTCCCGCGCGAAGCCTACAAGGCTGTGGCGGATGCTGTCGAAAAGGGAATCCCTATCAGCCGCGAAATGGCCGATCTCATTGCCAATGGTATGAAGAGCTGGGCAAAGTCACTCAATGTGACGCACTATACGCACTGGTTTCAACCGCTGACCGACGGTACGGCCGAGAAGCACGACGGCTTCATTGAGTTCGGCGAAGACGGAGGCATCATCGAACGTTTCTCGGGCAAACTGCTGGTACAGCAGGAACCGGATGCTTCGTCATTCCCTAACGGGGGTATCCGCAACACATTCGAAGCACGTGGATATACGGCTTGGGATGTTTCGTCGCCTGCCTTCGTGGTGGACTCAACGCTCTGTATCCCCACCATATTTATATCGTACACGGGCGAGGCACTGGACTACAAAACACCGCTACTGAAAGCACTCGCTGCCGTGGACAAGGCTGCGACGGAAGTTTGCCAGTTGTTCGACAAGAACATCACCCGCGTCTACACCAACCTGGGTTGGGAACAGGAGTATTTCCTGGTAGACTCTTCCTTATATAATGCCCGGCCGGACCTCTGCCTCAGCGGTCGCACGCTGATGGGACACTCCTCAGCCAAAGACCAGCAGTTGGAAGACCATTACTTCGGTTCCATCCCGCCGCGCGTCACTGCTTTCATGAAGGAGCTGGAAATAGAATGCCACAAGCTGGGTATACCGGTAAAGACACGTCACAACGAGGTGGCGCCCAACCAGTTCGAACTGGCACCCATCTTCGAGAATGCCAACCTGGCCAACGACCACAATCAGTTGGTCATGGATCTGATGAAGCGCATCGCCCGCAGGCACCACTTCGCCGTGCTCTTCCACGAAAAGCCCTACAGCGGGGTGAACGGATCGGGCAAGCACAACAACTGGTCGCTCTGCACAGACACGGGTATCAACCTCTTCGCCCCGGGCCGGAACCCGAAAGGCAACATGCTGTTCCTCACCTTCCTGGTCAATGCCCTGATGATGGTGTACAAGAACCAGAACTTACTACGCGCCTCGATCATGAGCGCAGGCACCAGCCACCGCCTGGGAGCCCA
>JAVBVI010000140.1:0-27712 GCA_031554505.1 Bacteroides sp.
CAGGGCATCGAGCCCTACCAACTTTTACCCAGAAGCAGAGACTGCTATGGATTGTCCAGTATTTTCTAAAAGACAACCGACGAAGGAACCAGGGGAGTCAAGTGACAACACACTTAGGAAAGAAGGGCAAGTCATTGACAACCTGTTTAGGGAACCAGCGTCAAAACTGACAACCTTTTTTAGTATAAGTCATGTCTTCAAAGTCTCATCAGGTGAAACAGAGTGTTTCATCAGCGGAAACAAGGTGTTTCATGCCTTGAAACAGCGTGTTTCATCGGAGGAAACAAAGTGTTTCACCGGTTGAAACTGGGCTTTTGCTCCTTGCTTCCGGGGCATTGTCAGGTAGATAAAAGGGCAAATGCAACGAGCACGAATGGTGAATACCCTAATCTATGTCGAATGAATGGTGAATAAAAAAGGTATTCACCATCATTCATAATTTTGATATCCAAGCACCTACCTCTAAAAACATGGCGAATGGCGAATACTTTTCAAAAAACAATCTCTGGGTATATCGTTCCACTAAAACCGCCATACTGAGTATCTTCGTACAAACCCACCAAGTGTTTGCTACATTCGTGTAAAACAGCCGTAGACTCTTTGGACAGATGGCATGTCAGTAAGCCGCTGCCCAGTATACCGGGATTGCAAAGCACATCGCTTTCCTGTATGACGTCCATGATTAGCTCTATACCCAACAAGTTCCCGATGTGTCTGCCGGAGAGTTTCTTCTTCATAAATTCATGAAGGTACCTCTTCTCACTAAGCGTATGGAAACCATACCACAGCACACATTTGAGCCCCTGCTCTGCTGCCTGGATAAACACATCGAGATAGTCGCATCCGTTGGCCGAGGGTTGGTCAATGGTGTACGGATCGATGTGCACCAAAGTGTTGAGTGGCAATTGGGGTAATAAGTTATTCATTCCGGGAATAGAATCTTGCCGGATGGTTCGGATCCTATCCCATAACGAGTGCCGGGTGGCAAATGCCGCAACGTTGGTCAACGCTGCTATTTCAAGGTCATAGAAGACAAAACGGTTGGCCTGTTTGCCAAGAATAGCCAAAGCCAGTCCCGGCGAGCCTATATATTTGTTGTCCCGCAAGGCTTCTTGTTCCAAAGTATAATAGGTGGATCGGAGCAGCATATCCTGCGCCTTTTCAATAAAGTGATAGATACCATATTGCTGTTCGGGAGTTCTGCTTAACACATACTCCGCACAGCCCGAATTGGTTTCCACATAGACCGAGGGGTGTTCATTGACAAGAATCTCACACAATGCCAGGTGTTTCCACACATCGGCCGGTTTGGCGTAGTGGGTGTAGGTGGGGTGAGTCATAGGTTTTCTATTTAAATAAGTTGTGAGATTATGATCAGGACAAGTCCGATAACGACGAATGGCAGGTGGTGTTTCCATACCGGAAACAGAAGACCAATGTGAGAGACGGCTATCGCCCAAAGACACAGCTTAAACGTATAGTTATCGGCGTAGAATATTCCGGCCATGGTGTACATACCGGCAAGCCCGATGAACAGGGCGTTCGAGAGTGATTTTGCTTTCATGATTTATCTTAGATCTAGTTTTCGAAGCATGTGTTTAGTCTAAACGATGTTCAAATATACATAGACGAATAGAAATCTTCTTTATTCCATTTCTATTTTTTCACTTCATTAACTTTACAACGTGCGTTTCATGGTATAATTATAGTACCTGTCTCCTTTGAAGTCAATATAACCTTCCTCCAGTTTTTCAAAACCCAACCGGGAATAGAATGTTACATTCTCCGGAAGCTGAGTGGTCAGCCCCACTAAACGGCACGCCGGATTAGAAGCGATGAGTTCCTGAATCACATTCTTCAGGACAGAGGAACCTATACCTGTTCCTCTGAATTCTTCCCGGATCACGACCATAGACAAATAGTAATGCGGAAGAGCTTTTATCGACACTGTCAACGATTTCTTATTACAGGCATCCAGCCCAAGCATCCGTATCAGTGAGACTATCCCAAACTTAGTGATAAAGCCGGGAAGCCCTATCTTTCCATAGGCTGAGAGACTGCTTTTGGCTCCTTCTGGTGGCACCAATGTAAATGTTCCGATGATCCGGCCTGTATTCTTCTCTTTGACAACGCGTGTTAATGTCTGCTTCTGGTTATTCAAGAGGAGGCTTGCTTTGAACACCCACCGTAAACCTTCTCTCCGCTGATTTTCCTTCTTGAAGAGAATAGCGTATGCCGGATTGGTCAGAAAGGAATCGGTCAGCATATCGGCCGCTTCATTCATTTCCGAATTGTGTATCTTTTCAACTATAATCTCTGTCATACATAAACATTATGGTCTTCAAAGTTAAACAATTCATTTTACACTTCAAAGTATCTGTAGGTCAACTATAAAAAGAGAGAGCATCTGCTTGTTTATCATTTAACAGAATGATAGTTCCGACAAAATGTCAATCCTGCGTGGGCTACAATCGCGGTATTCGAGCCGGAACGTATCTACATGGGAAAAAGCCGCCACATTTCGATTACAACAAATACAAAGTGATTTTAAATACAGGGATATGCTATTCATTTCATCTCGAATTGCACAAATTCAATTCGGCATACCAATAAACAAGAAACACAAACAGCAAAACGACACATTCAACTTATTCGAAAGACCGGAAGAAAAATCGTAAATAAAAGTTAAAAAGAGAGTGGTCAGAAGGTTCCACCCAAAGGTTTAAAACATTCAAGTCGAAGGTTTAGAACATCCGGGCCGAAGGTTTTAAACCTTCGGAGCATTTCTTTACGACCAATCACTCTTTTCTCCGCAAGAAAAACTGAATATTTAGCCAAAAACTGGTTCAAAAACAGCTTATCTTGCATGTTTATACCGCATATTTATCCTTAAAAAAGGTTAGATGAGAGTCAAACAAGAAAGTATGCGTCAGCCATTTGAAGCACACGCAGAATTAAAGATAGAAAAATGAGGATTTTGCAGACATTTAGTCACACAAGATCCTCGGGTGCTTTATTCGATAAGCAGGCTACATCAATCGAACTGCGCAGCCCAGTTGTCATCCTTCGCAGCCTCGAAACAGAGCGCTATCTGTGCCGGGGAGTTCTTTTCGAGCGCTAGCCGGGGAAGTTCGTCAAGGGCGAAATACCTGGTTTGAAGCGTTTCGGTGTTCTCCTGGAAAGAGCCACCGGTGACACGACACAGCACGAAAACCTTGCACACACCGTAGGCATAAGGAGGTTCGTTGTGCAGGTTCCGGTCGTGCGCAGCAATCAGTCGGACGGGCACTACATCCAGTCCGGCTTCTTCCTTCACTTCCTTGATGGTATTGGAACCGATAGACTCCAGCACATCTACCCATCCGCCGGGCAACGACCAGGTGCCGTTCTTCTCTTCCACCAGCAGGATCTTGCCGTCCTGAAAGATGGCAGCCCGTGTATCGAGTTTAGGGGTTTGGAAACCGGTCTCGTTGCAGAAAACTTCTTTCACCTGTTCTAGCGAGAAGCCTGTATGGAAGCTCATCATCTCGGCAGACATTTCACGTATTCGTTGGAAACGTTCCAAGTCGAAAGGGTCTTGGGAGTAAGTCAACCCGGCCTGTGCTATAAATTGAAGTTCCATTGCCCACTTCAGCCAGGGATTACCAGAAGAAGAGTGATTCATAAGATTGCGATGTTTGTATTTCCCGCAAATATAGCACTTTTTCTTGTTTACATCCACTTCTCGCTCTTCACTTCACCTTGTACGGAAAGCACGATAACCTTGATGGGGATGTGGCGCTCGGCCTGTTCGCGGGCCATCTCGGCAATGCGCACCAGTCCGCCGCAACAAGGAACCTCCATGATGAGCACCGTCAGCGTATCTATCTGTACTACGTCGATCATCTCCGTGAGCTTCTCTACGTACGACTGGGTATTGCTGTCGAGCTTCGGGCAGGCGATGGCCAGCATCTTGCCCCGCAGGAAACGACTGTGGAACTCCCCACTGGCAAAGGCAGTACAGTCGGCTGCCAGAAGCAGGTTGCTACCTTGCAGGAATCCGGCGTGCGGGTTCAGCAGATGCAGTTGCACAGGGAACTGGCGTAGCTCGGACGGCTGAGCACACCCGGTAGTTGCCCCCATAGTCTGCGGTACTTTCACACCCGATGGTAAAGCAAACCCTGCTGCGGCTGGTTTGAGTTCGCGCATCATCGAACCGGGACAACCGCAGGGAAGCGGTGCCTCTACCTTATTATATATATCAATCTTTATGTTGTGTCTATCTAAATACGCCAATCCCTGACGATACAGTCCCGTTTCGCCATGATCCTTCAAGTGGTTCAGGTGCGCCAGGATCACCGCTTCACCCTTTGCCGAGAGACGTTCCATGACTGCCTCCTCATCGTACGGTTCGGCTTCGCGTTCTTCGAGTTCGATGGCTCCCACCGGACACTCGCCGATGCAGGCGCCCAACCCGTCGCAATACAGTTCGCTTACCATCACGGCCTTGCCGTCTATCAGTTGCAAAGCCCCTTCGTGGCAGCCGCTTACACAGTTTCCGCAACCGTTACAAAGTTCCTCGTCGATCTTGATAATTGTACGTTTCATGTCGTTATTCTTTAAATTACACCGCAAAAGTACGATGACCGGTAAACTTAAATAGTCTCCTATGTTACAGTTTCAACTTTTTTGCTATTTTTGTAGTCTTAATTCACGACACCGATGGACTTTACCGCTTTATCCCGCATTCCACTGTTTGCTTCGGTGGAGCAGAAAGAGCTGACCGGCATCTTCTCGGAGCTGAAGATCACCGAAACAGCTTTTCGCAAGGACGACCTGCTTGCCCTGCAGGATGAGCCGTGCAATCGCCTCATCATCCTGCTTTCCGGCAGCGTAAAGGGTGAGATGATCGATTCCTCCGGGAAGATGATCAAGGTAGAAGACATCCATGCCCCCAACCCACTGGCCATCCTCTTCCTGTTTGGTAAAGACAACCGTTTCCCGGTGCAAGTTACCGCGCGCGAAGAAGTTACCGCTCTGGTCATCTCCAGGCAATCAATACTCCGAATGTTGAGCATGAACGAGACGCTTCTGAAGAATTATCTGGACATCTCAGCCACTTTTGCCGCCCGGTTGAGCCAGAAGCTGCACTTCATGTCGTTCCGTACCATCCGGCAGAAGCTGGCACTCTACCTTCTCAACTTATCTAAAATAGCACAAAAAGACATCGTAGAATTGGACAAGCCCAAAACCGCACTGGCCGAATACTTCGGTGTATCGCGCCCCTCACTGGAACGGGAACTCACGAAGATGGAAAACGACGGACTGATCATCGCTACAAAGAAAAGAATAGAGATCACCGATAAAAAGGGACTTATCAGACTGATCGAGGCGTAATTTGTAAAATTGGTTACACTCTTTCATCGAAAGTTTTTATTTATTTGCACAATTATTCAAGTTTAAATCGATATACGTATGAAAAGGCTTCTGCACTGCTTACCGGATAAGATTATTCTCCCGCTCTTCATAGCCGGGGGAGTGCTGGCTGGCTTGGGGGCTTACACCATGTACATGTCGAGGGCGTACTCCTACCTCTCCGACGACCCGTCGGCATGTATCAACTGCCACATCATGACCCCTTATTACCAATCGTGGAACCACAGTTCGCATGCCCGCTGGGCGAATTGCAACGACTGCCATGTACCACACAGCAGTGTGGCAGCCAAGTATGCGTTCAAGGCAATGGACGGACTGTACCACTCGGCTGTGTTCACCGTGAAAGGCGAACCGCAGGTAATCCGCCCGCGCGAAGCCAGTAATAATGTGATCATGGAGAACTGCATCCGTTGCCACACGCAACTGAATACGGATTTCGTCAAGACGGGCATGATCAGCTATACCGAAGCCCGGGAGGGAGAGGGCAAAGCCTGTTGGGACTGCCACACGCAGGTGCCGCACACGAAGGTGAGCAACCTCGGCTCGTCGCCCAACGCCATCGTGCCACTACCCGAATCGCCGGTACCCGATTGGCTGAAGAAAGTCATGAAGAAAAAACAATAAGTAATTTTCACCACAGAGTCACACAGAGTTCCACAGAGTATTAAAATTTAACTCTGAGTGAACTAAAAAAACTCTGTGAAACTCTGTGTGACTCTGTGGTGAACTAAAAAAACACATAAGTATGTTCAAAAAACTAACAGAAGCTATCAAAAACCGACCCATCATCGGATGGGGAATATTCGCTGCCGTCATGGTGGCTGTGTTCATGCTCGGACTTCTCGCCGCCTCCATCACCGAGCGGCGGGCGGAAATCGCCACGTTGTTCGGCAACCGGAAAGTGGAGATCAAGGAACTCGAATCGCGCAACGAAGTGTGGGGCGAAGACTTCCCCCGCGAGTACAACACCTGGAAGAAGACGGCCGACATGGACTTCCGCAGCAAGCACCTGGGCAACATGCCGGAGGATGTGCTCGCCGGTCGCCCGGAGATGGTGGTACTGTGGGCTGGTTATGCCTTTGCCCAAGACTACTCGGCTCCACGCGGGCACATGCATGCGCTGGAGGATATACGGGCCACGCTCCGCACCGGTTCGCCCGACGAGCAGACGAAGGACATGCAACCGGCTACTTGCTGGACCTGTAAGAGTCCCGACGTGCCCCGCATGATGCACGAAGCAGGTATCGAAGCCTTCTACAAAGCGCCGTGGAGTTCAATGGGCGACCAAATAGTCAATCCCATCGGCTGTGCCGACTGCCACGACCCGAAGACGATGGCGCTCACCATCACCCGCCCGGCGCTGGTCGAAGCTTTCGAACGTCAGGGACATGACATCACCGAAGCTACCCCGCAGGAGATGCGTTCACTGGTCTGTGCGCAATGCCACGTGGAATATTTCTTCAAGGGTGACGGCAAGTACCTCACCTTCCCGTGGGATGGCGGTATGACGGTAGAAGCCATGGAGAAGTACTACGACGAAACGGAGTACAAGGACTGGGTGCATGCCGTGAGCAAGGCGCCGATGCTGAAAGCGCAACACCCCGATTATGAGATCTTCCTCCTCGGCCCACATGCCCAACGTGGACTGGCGTGTGCCGACTGCCACATGCCGTACGTATCCGAGGGAGGTATCAAGTACTCCAATCATCAGGTAGTGAGCCCGTTGAAGAACATCTCCGGTACTTGTCAGACGTGTCACCGCGATTCGGAAGATAATCTCCGCAACTAAGGATATAAGTATCAGGACAAGCCACTCTAGATTCGCGACCGCATCGAACAGGAACTGTCCAAAGCACATATCCTGGCGAAGACTGCCTGGGACAATGGTGCATCGGACGCCGAAATGGCTCCGGTACTGAAACTACTTCGTCAGGCGCAATGGCGTTGGGACTTTGCGGTGGCTTCGCACGGCGCTTCGTTCCATGCTCCGGTGGAGACGCAACGTATCCTGGCACATAGTCTGGACAAGTCGTTGCTGGCACAGCTCGAGATACAGAAAGTCTTGTTCGCACACGGCGTGGCCGATGTGAAACTGCCGGATATCTCGACGAAAGAGAAAGCACAGGAGTATATTGGCCTCGATATGAAAACCATCCGAGAGAAGAAAGAGAAGTGGATGGAGAATGTAATGCCGAAGTGGGTGGAATCTGCCAAAGAAAAAGGTCGTTTGCTGAGTAAAGCAAACTAAAATACGCATGTTGGAAGAAAGAAGAATGTGGCAATTCCCCTGGAAATACCGGGAAAGCATCGCTTTCACAGGAGGTATGCTGGCTGTGGGAATTGCCCTGCAATATACAGTCGGGGCATTCGACTTCGGCATTCTCCGATGGCCGGTCAACCTGATCCTGGGTGACGTGCTTCTGGCTGCACTCCTTCTGATGAGCATCTGGCGGAAGAGTTCCTTCTACCAGTGGCTCTCCGGCGTGCCGATGGCTGTGACACTGATCGGGACATTGGTGGTGCTCGGCATTATTATGGGACTGACGCCACAGTTGTCTTCCCCTTCCCACTCCCTACCCGACCGCCTGGGGCTGACCCACATGACTTCCTCCTGGCCTTTCGTGCTGACCTACTCCCTCACCCTTCTCTCGCTCGGTGCGCTCATCATCCGCCGCCTCATTGCTTTCCGTTGGAGAGACTACGCATTCTACCTCAACCACATCGGCTTGTGGCTACTACTCTTTGCCGGAGGAATGAGTGCCTCGGACATCAAACGATACGTGATGTACGTACGTGAAGGCGAAACCGAATGGCGGGTGTACAACGACCAGAAGGAAGTGCTCGACCTCCCCATCGCTATCGAACTCATCGACTTCTCGATGGACGAGTACCCGCCCAAGCTGGCCATCATCGACCGGGAGACAGGTACCACGCAACCCGAGGCCCAAGCCGAGTATTTCCAGATAGACGAACAAGTTCGCGAAGGGCGTCTCTGCAACTGGCAGATCGTACTGAAACAATACATCCACCAAGCGGTACGCAACAGCGACAGCACCTACCACGAGGTACGCATGCCCGGTGCCTCACCCGCTGCCCTGGTGGAGGTATACCGCCCGGAAACAGGTGAACGAAAAGAAGGCTGGATATGCGCCGGCAATCTCTCACAACTCTACATGACGCTGAATCTGAATGAGGAGTTCTGTGTAGCCATGACACGCCCCGAGCCGAAGCGTTTCGTATCGGACATCCACATCTACACTGAAGATGGACACCAGGCGCACACGCTTTTGGAAGTGAACAAGCCCTACAAGCTGGGGCACTGGATGGTGTATCAATATGGCTACGACAGCGAAGCGGGCACGCTCTCCTCTTACAGTAGTTTCGAGCTGGTGTACGATCCGTGGGTGACACCCGTCTATGCCGGAGTCATCTTGTTAGCGCTCGGCTCCGTCTGCATGCTATGGGGAGGAAACCGGAGAAATCAATTGACAATTGACAGTGGACAATTGACAATTAAAAATTAAAGTAGAAGTTTCACATAAAACAAAAAACTGTCAATTGTCCACCGACAATTGTCAATTAATGAAATGACTTGGAATGAATTCATATACTTCGCCCTGCCGGCCATCGCTTTGTGGATCAGCGCCGGAGCCTTGGTGTACACCCGCCTGCACCACCGGTACACAGACTTCCTGATGCTGGCAGGCATCGCCGTCTTTGCCGCTTTCATTATTGGACTGTGGATAGGACAAGAACGTCCGCCTCTGCGTACGATGGGCGAAACTCGTTTGTGGTACTCCTTCTTCCTGGCACTTGTCGGCTTCCTCACTTACAAGCACTGGCGGTATAAGTGGCTGCTCTCCTTTAGTTGCCTGGTGGCGTGCGTATTCGTCTGCATCAACCTGTTCAAGCCCGAGATACACTCCAAGAATCTGATGCCTGCCTTGCAAAGCTATTGGTTTGTGCCGCATGTCACGGTGTACATTCTGTCATATGCCATGTTCGGAGCGGCTACCATTGCCTCCATCATCCAGATACGTACCTCCAAAGCGGAATTGTTCCGCTTGATGGACAACCTCGTGTATATTGGCTTCGGCTTCCTGATGCTGGGCATGTTGATGGGATGTGTGTGGGCAAAAGAAGCTTGGGGACATTACTGGTCGTGGGACCCGAAGGAAACCTGGGCGTTTGTCACCGCCGCCGCTTACCTTATCTATATACACGCGCGCTTACAGAAGAGCCAACTGCGTTTTGTGCCCTGGGTACTGCCCGTGGCTTTCGTGCTGCTCATGATTACCTGGATCGGTGTCAACTACTTACCGAGCGCGCAGAACAGCATCCATACGTACTAATCAATCATCAAAGCAACGCTTTTAGAGCCCGGATAGACTCGACGACATACTGATTCTCCGGTTCCACCAGGTGCCAGAAACAGAGATGCCCGACGAGACGTTGCACGTACAGCGAATCGGTGGAGTGTATATGCGCTTTGTGGGCTTCGACTCCCCGCGTAAGTACGTAATGCACTTGTTGGCGAAGGAGACGTTTGCGGGCTTTGGGGATAGTAAGTTTACCGGAACTGATAGATACGCCGGTAATGATCTTCCGTTGTTTTTCTTCCAGATACTGAGTTTTCTTATCATTCAGCGTGAAACCGTTGGACTCGATGATCTGTCGCACTTGCGGATAGAGGTCGTTCAGCGCGAAACTGCCGGAGAATACCATGTCGTCGGCATAGCGGGAGTATGACAGTCGGTAGGTGCGGGCCAACTGGCTCAGTTGTACGTCCATCTCGTACACCGCGGCATTGCTCAGTATCGGACTGGTGGGAGCTCCCTGCGGCAAACGGTTGTGAAGGCAGCACAGCCGGGCCAACTGTTCGGCCATGCTGCGGTTGTGCCCCAACTTGATGAAGACAGATATCACCTTATCTATCTGTATGGAACCGAAGAAGGAGCGGATGTCTATTTTCAGCACGTTGGGCTGTCCCAGATGAACCGCCGCATTGTCGGCCACTGAATGTCCGGCACGGAAAGCCATGGCAGCGGGATGTACCTGCACTTTGCCCAGCAGCATGTAAATGCGGTGCTGAATGTCTATCAGGGGAGCTTGCGGAGCAGAAATGGTGCGCTTTCCTCCGCGGCGTTTGCGCATCTGGAAGCGTTTGTAGTAGCGCGACGGATCTTTCAGGAGTTTGCGCAGCATCTTCTCATCGGTTTTCAACAAAGAAACCAACCGTGTACGGTCCACCGACTCGCTGGGTTCCCGGCCCCGGCGCGCATCGACCCCAATCCCGAAGAGTTCGCACAAAAAGTTCTTTAATCCCACGTCAGCAATGAATGAATGAAAAGTGAAGAGGATGGTGATTTACTTTATCATCTATATGATAAACAGAAAAGGGCCTGAACTTGCGAGGCGAATGCACCTCTGGTTGCTAAATTCTTTTAACCATCCTCTTCGGGATGCAAATATAAACCTTTTTACAGATGATTTCATTCTCTTTTTGCATAAATATGTGTATGTTTGCGTTCTTAGTATCTATCAAATTCTTTTTATCCCAACGAAAAACACAAGAAGTATGGACAGAAGAAAGTTCCTGAAGACAAGCGGCTTAGTAGCAAGTACACTCGTAGCCCCTCCCACCCTCGGGATGGTAGCCCCTGCCGACAAGCAGAAGACACCCAAGAAGAAGATTCGCTATGCCATGGTGGGGTGCGGACACCGCGGTTCGACCATGTGGGGAAAGCAACTGGTGGACACCGGTTACAAGGAGTACATGGAGTTCGTGGGACTGTGCGACAGTAACCCCGGCCGTGTGGAATACGCCAAGCAGATGATTAGCGAACCCAACTGCCCAGGCTTCTCTGATTTCGACGAGATGTTGAAGCAGACACGTCCGGATGTAGTGATGGTCACCACGCCCGATGCCCTGCACGACCAATTCATCATCAAAGCACTGAACGCCGGAGCAGATGTCATCACCGAGAAGCCGATGACCACCGATGAGAACAAGTGCCAGGCGATTCTCGATGCTCAGGCCCGCACAGGTAAGAAGGTAACGGTGACGTTCAACTACCGCTATTCGCCTCACCGAGCCAAGATCTATGAACTTCTCCGCGCCGGAGAGATCGGTGAAATCACCTCAGTGGACTTCCATTGGTACCTCGACACCAGTCACGGGGCGGACTATTTCCGTCGTTGGCACGGGTTCCGTGAATGGAGCGGCAGCTTGCTGGTACACAAGTCGACACACCATTTCGACCTGCTCAATTGGTGGCTCGGTTCGGAGCCGGAAGAAGTTTTCGCTTACGGCGGATTGGAGTTCTATGGGAAGAACGGTAAATTCCGTGGGAAGAACTGCCGTGTGTGCAGCCACCAGAAGGAATGCGATTTCTACTGGGACATGACCAAGGACAAACGCCTAATGAATCTATATGCCGAGAACGAGAAGCACGACGGTTATTTCCGCGATGGCTGCGTGTACCGGGAAGAGATCAATATATTCGACAAGATGGCGGTGCAGATCCGGTACGCGAACAAGGTGCAGGTTAGTTACTCGCTCACCACCTACTCGCCGTACGAGGGCTACCGCATCGCATTCAACGGCACGAAAGGCCGGTTGGAAGCGTGGATCAAGGAACGGCAACCGTGGGAAGAACTGGAAGGGGGCGATGTAATCCGTCTGACAAAGAACTTCGGCAAGTCGAAGATAATCCGTGTCACCTCGCCCGAAGGCGGACACGGCGGTGGCGACCCGATTCTGCACGCTCACCTGTTCAAGGATCAGGACCTGCCCGATACGCTGAAACAAGGTGCCGGGGTACGTGAGGGGGCCATGTCTATCCTCATCGGGGTGGCGGCTCGTAAGAGCATCGATAGCGGCAAGCCCATCCAGATAGAGTCGCTCACTTCGCTGAAACCGAAGGCAAGTACGTTGTAATTTCATTAGGACGTTCCTACCTATTCACAGCTGTGAAGAAGTCTCGTCATATACGTGAAGAGGCTTCGTCATTACTGTGAAGAGCTAACTACGTCCTAAGCATTCGCTTGATGCACCGTCATCTGCGGGAAGGGGAAGTTAATTCCCTCCTTATTGAAGGTAGCATAAATCTCCTGGTTAATCTTGAAGTACACATCCCAGTAATCCTCGCTCTTCACCCACGCGCGGGTAATAACATTCACGCTGCTGGCCGCCAGAGCATGCAAGGCTACGAAAGGAGCCGGATCAGGCAGGATACGCGGGTCGGCAGCTATCACACTGCGAATCACTTCTTCTACTTTGGCATAATCTTCGCCATAGTCTACTCCGAATACCCACTCCACGCGGCGTGTCGTCTGATGACTGTAGTTGATCACCACCCCGTTACTCAGCGAGCCGTTGGGCACGTAAATCATTTTATTGTCGCCCGTAGTGAGGATGGTGTGGAATATCTGAACCTCCTTCACCGTACCGATGAAACTCTGGCTCTCGATGACATCGCCTACCTTATAAGGCTTGAAAAGCAGGATCACCAGGCCGCCGGCAAAGTTGGACAGGTTGCCCGAGAGCGCCATACCGATAGCCACACCGGCAGAAGCCAGCAGAGCAGCAAACGAAGTAGTAGCCACACCCAGCTTGTCGACCACGGCAATGATCAGCAGGATGGTGAGCAGCACGTTGACAAGGCTCTTGACGAAAGTTTTCACACTGATATCCACCTTCCGGCGGTCGAGCAACTTGGAGAGAAATTTGTTGAGCAGGGAGATAACGAAACGTCCTACTATAAAGACGATCAGTGCCGCCAGAATACGACCTCCGCCTACCACACAAAAATCAATCAAATCTTTCAGGATGGGGAAACGTTCCAACATTCCTGTTTCAGCAATGGCTCGTGTCAGTTCGTGCGCAGTTTCTTGTACGGTATCTACCGCTTGTGTCGTTTGAAAAAGTAACATACTTATAAGATTAAGAATTAAAAATGGGAGAACAACAGGCAAAGTTACAATGTTTTTGGTTGTAAGAAGAAGTTTTTTTGTATTCAAACAAAAAAAACTCTACTTTTGCAGCGAAATTTGAGTAGTAGGGGTGCCTTATACATGACGGGCTGAGAACATACCCTTAAAACCTGATCCGGGTAATGCCGGCGTAGAGAACTAAGTAAAATGAAAAGAAATGCCCTGGTTGCCGCCATCCTGTTGGCTGCAACGGTTCAGCTTTCCGCACAGGCTGACCAGAAAGATAGTCTGAAAGTGATCAATCTCCAAGCCGTAGAAGTTCTGTCTACGCGTGCCACCGCCAAGACTCCGGTGGCCTTCACCGACCTGAAGAAAGAACAAATAGCCAAGCAGAATACCGGACTCGATATCCCGTTCTTGCTGACGGCTACCCCGTCTGTGCTGGTGACCTCCGATGCCGGAGCAGGAGTGGGTTATACCAGTATCCGTGTTCGGGGTACGGACGCTACGCGTATCAACGTGACTACCAATGGCATCCCGATGAACGATGCCGAAAGCCATTCCATCTATTGGGTGAACACGCCCGACTTTGCTTCGTCGCTCGAAGATATGCAGATTCAGCGTGGAGCAGGTACCTCGACCAATGGTTCGGGTGCTTTCGGAGCCAGCATCAACATGCGTACACAGGGCATTCCGTCACAGGCGTATGGCGAGGTGTCAGGTTCGTATGGCTCGTTCAACACACACAAAGAGACAATCAAGGTGGGTTCTGGACTGATCAATGACCGGTGGGCATTCGATACCCGCCTGTCGAACATCCAGAGTGATGGGTACCGCGACCGGGCTTCGGCCGACTTGAAGTCGTACTTTGCTCAGGCCGGATATTATGGCGACCACACTTCGGTGAAGTTTATCACTTTCGGCGGACACGAGGAAACGTACCATGCCTGGGACGGTATCAGCAAGGAAATGCTGCGAACCAATCGCACGTACAATCCAAACGGAAAGATCAAGGACGACAACATAGACGAAGGGAAAGTCATCGGCTTCTACAACAACCAGATAGACGATTACCGCCAGACGCACTACCAACTGTTGCTCAACCACACCTTCTCTTCTGCATGGAACATGAACGTAGGGTTGCACTACACAGACGGATTCGGCTTTTACGAAGAGTATAAGAACGGACGGAAGCTGGTGGAATATGGGTTGACCCCGTATACCATCGGCGAAACGACTTACGAGAGATCGAACCTGGTGCGCAAGAAGATGGTAGACAGTGATTTCGGCGGAGGTGTGTTCTCGCTGAACTACAAAGGGGACGGACTGGATGCTTCGCTGGGTGGCGGACTGAGCCGTTATGAGAACGATCACTACGGTCAGGTAATCTGGGTGAAGAACTACCTCGATCAACTCGACCCGGAACACGAATACTACCGAAACACCGGTGCCAAGACCGACGGAAACATCTATGCCAAGGCGAATTACCAGATCACCAGCAGACTGAGCGTGTATGCCGACCTGCAATACCGCTACATCAACTATACCATCAACGGAACCAATGACAAGTGGAACTGGAAAGACGATCCGGCACACATGCAGAACCTCGCCATCGACGAAAGCTTCAGCTTCTTCAACCCTAAAGCTGGATTGTTTTGGCAAATCGACGCACACAACAGCGCATACGGTTCGTTTGCCGTAGCACAGAAGGAGCCTACCCGCAACAACTACACCGACGGTCTCTTCACGGAACATCCCCGTCCGGAGAAGCTCTTCGACTATGAGTTGGGCTATACCTACCGCAACCAGTGGTTTACGGCAGGCGTCAACCTCTATTATATGGATTACACCGATCAGTTGGTGCTCAACGGTCGCCTGAACGAGATCGGCGAGCCGATGGCCGAAAACGTGAAGGACAGTTACCGCATGGGGGCAGAGTTCTCCCTCGGCGCCCGCATCACCCGTTGGCTACGTTGGGATGTGAATGCCACCTGGAGCAAGAACCGCATCAAGAACTACCAAGGATATGTAAGCGATTACGACGACAGTTGGGAGGAGATGTGGACACAAACCTCCATCCATGTGGGCAATACCCCGATATCATTCTCGCCGGCATTCATGGGCAACAGCCTCATCAGCGTGAACTACCGGGGTTTCGATGCCTCGTTCCAGTCGCAATATGTCGGTCGCCAATACCTGGACAACTTCGGGCTAAAAGTAAATTCGATCGATCCCTACTTTGTGAGCCACCTGAATGTGGCCCATAGCTTCAAAGCGCCGTATACGAAAGGCATCACTCTGGGAGTAAGTGTGTACAACCTATTCAACGCCAAGTACGAAACCAACGGATACTCGCAGACGGCAGCCGTGTACCAGAATGGTGACAAAGCCAACCAATACGTGCTGGCTCACGATCCGCTCTATTACCCGATGGCCGGTACCAATGCACTGGCTCATGTAACGATTCGATTCTAACACCAACAGTATGGATTATCTGGAAATCACAGGAACCATCGTCGGCCTGATCTATCTCTGGCTGGAATACAAAGCCAACATCTACCTATGGGTAGCAGGTATCATCATGCCGGCCATTTACCTCTTTGTCTATTACCGGGCAGGGCTGTATGCCGATTTCGGGATCAACATCTACTACCTGCTGGTGGCCATCTACGGATGGTTGGTTTGGCGGTACGGCGCTTACTGGACACGGAAGCTGGGCAAGAAAAAAAGCAGCACCGGAGAAAAGCAAGCCGAGCTCCCCATCACCTCAATGCCTATCAGTTACCTGACCGTCCTGCTCTGCACCTTCCTGGCCTTGTTCTTCGGTATAGCTTATGTGCTCATCTATCATACCGACAGCACAGTGCCGTGGCTCGACAGTTTCCCGACAGCCTTGAGTATCATCGCCATGTGGATGCTAGCACGCAAGTACATTGAACAATGGTTGGTATGGATTGTTGTTGATATGACCTGTTGCGGTCTGTACATCTACAAAGAGCTGTACTTCACGGGAGTACTTTACGGACTCTACGCTGTGATTGCCGTCTTCGGCTACCTCAAATGGAAGGAGATGTTGGAAGCACCGGCACAGGTTTATCAAACAAACGAACCATTATGACAGCCAAAGAAATAATACATACCATCATCCACACCGATTGGGATGCCGTGATACTGGGCAATGGCGACTATCCGACGCACTCCCTCCCACTGGGCATTCTGGAACAGCCCAACTACCTGGTCTGCTGCGACGGCGCAGCCAACGAGTTCATGCGTCGCGGACAGAACCCCGACATCATCATCGGCGACGGCGACTCTCTCCTACCCGAGAACAAGGACCGCTTCCTGCACATCTTCCACAAAGTGGACGATCAGGAGACGAACGACCAGACCAAAGCCGTTCACTTCCTAGTGGAGCAAGGCAAGAAGAAAATAGTTCTGATCGGTGCTACCGGAAAGCGCGAAGACCATACGTTGGGCAATATCAGCCTGCTGATGGATTACCTGAAAGCTGGTGCCGAAGTATGGATGGTCACGGACTACGGTGTCTTCATCCCAGCCAGCGACACGTCTACTTTCGCTTGCTATCCGGGACAACAGATATCGATCTTCAACTTTGGAGCGACAAATCTGGAAGGCGAAGGATTGGCCTATCCGTTAAGCGACTTTACCAACTGGTGGCAAGGTACCCTCAACAGAGCAACCGGCGAAGAGTTCACCGTGCGGGCCTCGGGAAACTACCTGGTTTTCATGGCGCACTGATTATTCTAAAACAACAATCCCCGATCGAATGGCCGACCGGGGATTGTTGTTTTACACGCTCTCAAACAGCTTAAATCGAAAGCAGGTATTGCTTGAAGTCTGCAAACTCTTTCGTCATGGGCAGGCTTTTCTTCTCGCCTTTCATGAACGCTTGCAGTTTGGCAGGGATCTCTACTTTCTCACCGATGATGCTTTCTACCGTTTCGAGGAACTTGGCCGGATGGGCGGTTTCAAGGAAGATACCCGTTTCGCCCGGTTGCAATCCTTCTTCGAGGGCGCGGAAGCCACAAGCACCGTGCGGGTCGAGCAGGTAATGCGTTTCGTCCCAGGTCTTCTTCACGGTTTCGGCGATCTGTTCGTCGGTGTAGGTGGTTCCGCTGATCTCGGCAGAGATGGCAGCATGCGAAGCGCCGTACAAGTCGAGTACACGGGCGAAGTTACTTGGATCGCCTACGTCCATGGCGTTAGCAATGGTAGCTACCGACGGACGGGGAGTATACTGCGCCGTTTGCAGGTATTGGAAGAAGATATCGTTGCGGTTGTTGGCAGCAATGAAGCGCTGGATGGGAAGGCCCATACGTTTACCAAAGAGACCGGCAGTGATGTTTCCAAAGTTTCCACTGGGTACACAGACTACAGCATTGTCGGCGTTACCGAGCTTTTTCAGTTGAGCGTACGCATAGAAGTAATAGAACGCCTGCGGAAGGAAACGGGCTACATTGATCGAGTTGGCCGAGGTGAGTAACAGGTGGTTATTGAGTTCCTGGTCCATGAAAGCAGCTTTCACCAACGCCTGGCAGTCATCGAAAGTTCCGTCTACTTCGAGGGCAGTGATGTTCTGTCCCAGGGTAGTGAACTGTTTCTCCTGTATCTCGCTAACCTTTCCTTTCGGATAAAGCACGTACACCTGAATACCTTCTACGCCGAGGAAGCCATTGGCCACGGCACTGCCCGTATCGCCGGAAGTGGCTACCAGTACGTTAACATTCTTCTGTCCTTCCTTGCGGATGAAGTGGCCCAGCAAGCGAGCCATGAAGCGTCCGCCTACATCCTTGAATGCCAGCGTAGGACCGTGGTAGAGCTCGAGAGAGTAGATATTCTCTGTAACTTTCACCAGCGGAGCATCGAAGTTCAACGTATCGTAGACAATTGCCTTTAGCGTATCGGCAGGAATATCTTCACCAAAGAAAGCATCGGCTACCTGGTAAGCGATTTCCTGGAACGACAGGTTCTCGATGTGATCGTAGAACGCTTGCGGCAACGGCTTGATGCTATACGGCATGTACAAACCTTTGTCGGATGCCAGCCCTTTCACGACGGCTTCTTGCAGCGAAGCATCGGGGGCTTGTTTGTTGGTACTGTAATATTTCATATGATTCTATTTATTTCATGAATGCACGGATGAATTCGTCTTCTTTCAGCAAACCGTACGAACCTTCTTTAGCCGATGCTTCATCATACACCTGTACACTGTCGGGCTCGATGCCGGGATACCAGATGATAAACGGAATCGGTTCGTCCGTGTGGGTACGGTATTCGCAAGGGGTGGGATGATCGGGCAGCACGGCGATGGCTACCGGCTCGTCCCAGCTCTTCAAGGCTTCGTAGATAGGTCCTACGGCACGACGATCGAGGTTCTCGATGGTGCGAAGCTTCAGTTCCACGTTTCCTTCGTGACCGGCTTCGTCGCTGGCTTCGATATGGAGGTAGACGAAGTCGTCTGTCTTCAAAGCCTCCAGCGCAGCGGCCACCTTGTTTTCATAATTGGTATCATACAGTCCGGTGGCACCTTTTACTTCGATGATGCGTAGGCCGGCATAAATTCCGATGCCACGTATCAGGTCAACAGCCGAGATAACGGCTCCACTCTTAATTTCCGGGAACGTATCCGAGAGGGTTTCCATCTGCGGACGATAGCCGGGGCTCCACGGCCAGATGCTGTTAGCCGGATCTTTGCCTTCGGCTATGCGCTGGAGATTCAACGGATGATTCTTCAACAGTTCCTGCGATTTCAGTATCAGGTCATTGATCAAAGCAGCTGTTTCTTCTGCTTCGGGTACTTCCGGTTTCACCAGCAACGGGCGGAACGGTTTCAACGGCACATCGTGCGGCGGGGTACAGTCGATACGCTTGTCGCCGCCTTTGATGACCAACAGATGGCGGTACTGCACACCAGTATGGAATCGTACACGATCGTTGCCCAACTGTTCCTGCAGGTACTTGATAAGCACATCCGCATCTTCGGTGGTGATGTGACCGGAAGAGTGGTTTTTCAGGATCTCACCTTCCACGCAGATGAGGTTACAACGCATCGCCATCTCACCCGGTTGCAGGTCGACGCCGATGCTGGCAGCTTCGAGCGGGCCACGGCCTTCGTACACCTTCGGGAGGTTGTAGCCGAGGACCGACATGTTGGCCACCTCGCTTCCGGGATGGAAGCCCGGAGGAACTGTTGCCAGGAGTCCGTTACGTCCCATGCGAGCCAAAAGATTCATGTTCGGTGTGTGGGCATATTGCAGAAGCGTTTTATCGCCCAGCGCCTTCACCGGCCAATCGGCCATTCCGTCACCTAATATAATGATATGTTTCATTGATTTATACGTTTGCAATGCTCATGATATCGGCAAATACTCCGGCGGCTGTAACGCTGGCGCCGGCGCCGTATCCCTGAATCATCATCGGGTATTCCTTATATCGTTCCGTAGTGAGCAGGATGATGTTGTTGCTACCTTCCAGTCCGTAGAACGGATGGGTAGGGCCTACTTCCTGCAAGCCGACGGATGCCTTGCCATCTTCCAACTTAGCCACGAAACGCCAATGTTTGTTCTCGCTTTCCAGCACCTGGCGGCGTGCCTCGAAGTCGGAATCCAGACTGGGAACCTTCTTCCAGAAGTCGTCCAGCGAACCTTCGAAGAAGTCCATCGGTACGAAGAGGTTCTTCTCTACATCCGATTGTTCCAGTACGTATCCGGCTTCGCGCGCCAGGATCACCAGCTTGCGGATCACGTCCTTTCCACTCAGGTCGATACGCGGATCGGGCTCGGAGTAACGTTCTTCTTGCGCCATCTTGATGGTACGGCTGAACGGAATGTCGGCACTGATCTTGTTGAAGATATAGTTCAACGTACCCGACAGGACGGCTTCGATCTT
Organism: Bacteroides sp.; assembly: GCA_031554505.1. Classification (GTDB taxonomy): domain Bacteria; phylum Bacteroidota; class Bacteroidia; order Bacteroidales; family Bacteroidaceae; genus Bacteroides. Next base: position 20,260 of record JAVBVI010000140.1, read on the forward strand.
CTGAATCTTATCGCCACTGTGAATCAAGTCGTTGATGGTATTGATAATCGGCAGGCCGGCTCCCACGTTTGTCTCGAAGAGGAACTTCACACCGCGACGGCGGGCTTCCTGCTTCAGGTCGCGGTAGTTCTCGTAAGCCGATGAAGCAGCGATCTTGTTGGCGGCTACCACCGAAATATTGTGTTGGAGGAAATCCTTGTAGAGCGATGCGATACCTTCGCTGGCGGTACAGTCCACGAACACCGAGTTAAAGATGTTCATACCGATCACCTCGTCACGGAGAGACTGTAAGGTGCTCGGGCTACCCTTCTCGATCAGTTCCTGCTGATAGTTGGCCAGGTCGAAGCCTGCCCGGCTGAACATAGCGCGGTCGGCATCGGCGATACCCACAACATGCAGTTTCAGTCCGCTTTCCGTTTTCAGTTTCTGTTGTTGCTGGCGGATTTGTTCGATCAGACTACCTCCCACCGTACCGATGCCGCAGATAAAGAGGTTCAGCACCTGATATTCCGATAGGAAGAACGAGTCGTGGATAACGTTGAGCGACTTGCGCAAGTATTTCGCATCGACCACGAACGAGATATTCGTTTCCGAAGCACCCTGTGCACAAGCTATGACGTTGATACCGTTGCGTCCCAGCGTACCGAACAGTTTCCCGGCGATACCCGGCGTATGTTTCATATTCTCGCCTACGATGGCCACTGTAGCCAGATTCTTCTCGGCCTGGATGCGCGAGATTTCGCCCATTTCGATTTCCTTGGTGAATTCTTCGTTCAGCACTTCGCAAGCCAGGTCGGCATCGGCATTGCGCACACCGATCGACGTACTGTTTTCCGACGATGCCTGTGATACGAGGAACACGCTGATGCCGTTCTTTGCCAACGCCTTGAAGATGCGGTAGTTCACCCCGATGACACCCACCATACCGAGACCTTGCACGGTGATGAGGCTCGTATCGTTGATGGACGAGATGCCCTTGATAGCTTTGCCTTTACCGTTGGCCACATGCTGCTTGATGATGGTGCCGGGAGCCGACGGGTTGAAGGTATTCTTAATAAGTATAGGAATGTTCTTGTGACATACCGGGTAGATGGTAGGCGGATACACCACCTTGGCACCGAAGTTGCACAACTCCGTAGCCTCTACATAGGTCAGTTCGTTAATGGTGTAAGCCGTGCTGATCACTTTCGGATCGGCAGTCATGAAGCCGTCCACATCGGTCCAGATCTCTAAGGAACTGGCGTCGAGCGCAGTGGCGATGATGGAAGCCGTGTAGTCCGAGCCGCCACGGCCCAGGTTGGTCACATCGCCCGTCGTCTTGTCCGACGAGATGAAACCGGGCACCAGCGACACTTGCGGAATCACGCTGAAAGCTTCCCGGAAGGCTTCTTTCACCAGGCGGTTGGTCAGTTCCGTGTCAAGGATATGTTTGGTATGCTTGAACTCGGTCTTGATAAACGTACGCGAATCGAACCACTTGGCTCCGTCGATGAGTTGGGCCACAATGATGGACGACAGGCGTTCGCCGTAGCTTACGATGGTATCGTACGTTTTCACCGAAAGATCTTTGATGAGGTACACGCCCTGAAAGATGTTTTTCACCTCGTTGAGCAGTTCGCCCACCTGGCGTTGCAGCGACACTTGTCCTTCGCCTTCCGGAATCACTTCCTTGATCATCTCCACATGGCGGTAGACGATTTCGCGGAACTCGCCTTCGTAAGCGATGTCGCCCGCTGCTGCCAGTTTCGACGTGAGTATCAGTTTGTCGGTAATACCTCCGAGGGCCGAAACGACTACGATAACCGGCTCGTCGGCCGACTCTACTATCTTCTTTACTTCTAAAATGCTGTTCACGGAACCTACGGATGTTCCGCCGAATTTCATTACTTTCATGCGAATGCTGTATTTATGTCCAAGTCACTCTTTGAAGAGCGGACGTGGGTTATTAACTAATAATTAAAAATAAATAAAGGAAAAATTTGCCGAAGAGGTGTATCACGTAGAAACACAAAAATATCCATTAACCCCTAAGGGTCATGGTTGTGGTGAACATGGATGTGACTGTATGTGAGTAATACTGCATCATTCTCGTTGTTTCTATCGTTGTTTTGATAAGTGTCGCAAAAGTAGTAATTAATTCCAGCATTCTATCACTTTTTCAGAATATTTTGTAATAAAAGCATAGATTTAGCTGAAAAGCGTCGAAAAAGTGTTATGCAGCGGCCTTTTGTTTGGTAAGCAAAACAGGCCTTTATTTGCTTCACAATCCATAGTTTTATGACATTTTGACACAACCAATCCGACAAATCATTATCTTTGCAACACAATAGCACCCAGAAACAAAAGGATGACACTACCCAATACTTCCATATTGCTAATATATACCGGCGGAACGATCGGTATGATCGAAAATCCGGAAACGGGCGCACTGGAAAGCTTCAACTTCGACCAGCTCCAACGGCATGTGCCCGAACTCCAGAAGTTTCATTTCGCTATCGACACCTACCAGTTCGATCCGCCCATGGACTCGTCGGACATGGAGCCGGAGGCGTGGCGTAAACTGGTGCGTATCATCAGCGAGTGTTACGACCATTACCAGGGCTTCGTCATCCTGCACGGCACGGACACCATGGCGTACACGGCTTCAGCATTGAGCTTTATGATCGAAGGGCTCTGCAAACCGGTGATTCTCACAGGCTCACAACTACCCATCAGCGTGTTGCGTACGGATGGCAAGGAAAACTTGCTGACGAGTATCGAGATTGCCGCGGCATGCGACGCACAGGGTCATCCGATGGTGCCGGAGGTATGTATCTTCTTCGAAAACCACCTGATGCGGGGCAACCGCACCACAAAGCTGAATGCGGAAAACTTCAACGCGTTCCGGTCGTTCAATTACCCCACACTGGCCGACGCGGGGATTCACATCAAGTACAACAACGTGCAGATTCATTGCAACGACCAGGCACAAGCACTAACTCCACACTTCTCGCTGGACACTAACATCGCGGTGCTGAAACTCTTCCCCGGCATCCAGGAGAATGTCGTGGCGGCGGTATTGGCCACAGAAGGACTGAAAGCGGTGATTCTGGAAACATACGGTTCGGGCAACGCGCCCCGCAAAGAGTGGTTCCTGCGGTTGCTGCGCGAGGCCAGCGAGCGGAACATCGTAGTAGTGAATGTGACGCAGTGCAACGCCGGGACGGTGGAGATGGAACGGTACGAAACCGGATACCAACTCTTGCAGGCAGGGGTGGTGAGCGGACTGGACAGTACCACAGAATCAGCCGTAACGAAGCTAATGTTCTTGCTGGGGCATGGGCTGACACCGGCAGAGATCCGCCGGAAGATGGGCATGTCCATCGCTGGTGAAATCAGTGCGCCCGGACATTGACATGAAACCTCCTTCCACTCGTTCTGTAACCAACAGGAACCGGTTTATGCACAAACTAAAAATTTGCTTCGTATAGAATAAGTCTCTCTTTGGTATATCATAACTATCTTTTTAACTGAATTTAAGTGGTCCCATTGCAAGGGGACTATGGTCCCGTTATAAGGGGACAATGGTCCCATTGCAAGAGGACCATGGTCCCGTTGCAATGGGACCACTTAGTTTTAGCAAGAGAAACAGTTGCTATATGCATACCGGATCGTTAGTTTCCGAATACTGACCAGATAGTTTTTGCAGTGGAGAATAAAAGATTGTTCGCATTAATTCGCTACCTTTGGGCAAACTTTTTCAACGTAACACGATGGCCAAAGAAAAAACCGTTTATGTATGCAGCAACTGCGGACAAGATTCGCCCAAGTGGGTAGGCAAATGCCCGTCGTGCGGGGAATGGAACACGTATGTAGAAGAAATCGTCCGCAAAGAACCGGTGAGCAAACGCCCCACGTCGGGCATCGAGACCGGCAAACCGAAACCGCTGGCACTCAGCGATATCCAGGCAGACGACGAACCGCGCATCGACTTGCGCGACGATGAGCTGAACCGGGTACTCGGTGGGGGACTGGTTCCCGGCTCACTGGTACTGATAGGCGGCGAACCGGGCATCGGCAAGTCTACCCTGGTACTGCAAACGGTACTGAACATCCCGCAAAAACGGGTGCTGTACATCTCGGGCGAAGAGAGCGCCCGGCAGTTGAAGTTGCGTGCCGACCGCCTGTCGGCCGTACCAAGCGATTGCCTCATCGTATGCGAAACCTCCCTGGAACAGATTTACGTCCACATCAAGAATACCCGTCCCGACCTGGTGGTAGTCGACTCCATCCAGACCATCTCCACCGAAATGATCGAGTCCTCGCCCGGCAGCATCGCCCAGGTGCGCGAGTGCTCGGCCTCCATCCTGCGCTTCGCCAAGGAGACGCATACCCCTGTGCTGCTCATCGGCCATATTAATAAGGAAGGCAGCATTGCCGGCCCGAAGGTGCTGGAGCACATCGTGGACACGGTGCTCCAGTTCGAGGGCGATCAGCACTATATGTACCGCATCCTGCGCAGCATCAAGAACCGCTTCGGCAGCACGGCCGAGCTGGGCATCTACGAGATGCGGCAGGACGGCCTGCGGCAGGTGAGCAACCCATCGGAACTGCTACTCACGCAGGATCATGAAGGGATGAGCGGCATCGCCATCGCCTCGGCCATCGAGGGGGTACGGCCCTTTCTTATCGAGACCCAAGCGCTGGTCAGCTCGGCTGTATACGGCAATCCGCAACGCTCGGCCACCGGATTCGATATCCGTCGAATGAACATGTTGCTGGCGGTGCTGGAGAAGCGCGTCGGCTTCAAACTGGCTCAGAAGGATGTATTCCTGAACATTGCCGGGGGACTAAAGGTGAACGATCCGGCTATCGACCTGGCAGTAATCAGTGCCATCCTATCGTCGAATATGGACGTAGCCATCGAACCGGAGATCTGTATGGCAGGTGAAATCGGTCTGTCGGGCGAGATCCGTCCGGTGAACCGCATCGAGCAGCGCATTGGCGAAGCGGAGAAGTTGGGTTTCAAGCGGTTCATCCTTCCGAAATACAACATGCAGGGGCTGGATGCGAAGAAATGGAAGATAGAACTGGTGCCCGTACGGAAGGTGGAAGAGGCTTTTCGGGCGCTCTTTGGATGATAAGAACAGATGATACAAGAATATCAATTAAGAGTACTGCCTGAGATTGCTGCCAATGAGCAACAGTTGAAGGAATACCTTTCTAAGGAGAAAGGGCTGAATGTACGACACATTACCGCTACCCGCATCCTGAAACGAAGCATCGACGCCCGCCAGCGCACCATCTTCGTGAACCTCAACGTGCGGGTGTACCTCAACGAGCAGCCGGCGGACGATGAGTTCGTGCATACTATATATAATAAGGTGGACGACAAACCAGCAGTCATCGTGGTAGGTGCCGGCCCGGGCGGATTGTTTGCCGCCTTGCGCTTGGTGGAACTCGGGCTCCGTCCCATCGTGGTAGAGCGGGGAAAAGATGTACGCGAGCGGAAGAAAGACCTGGCACTTATCAGCCGGGAGCACAGCGTAAACCCGGAATCGAACTACAGCTTCGGCGAAGGCGGTGCCGGTGCCTACTCCGACGGGAAGCTCTATACCCGCAGCAAGAAACGCGGCAATGTGGATAAGATACTGAATGTATTCTGCCAGCACGGAGCATCGACCGCTATCCTGGCCGATGCACACCCGCACATCGGTACCGACAAACTTCCCCGGGTGATAGAGAACATGCGCAACACCATCCTGGAATGTGGAGGCGAGGTACATTTCGAAACCCGTATGGAAGCGCTTATTATTGAGAACAACGAGGTGAAAGGCATCCAGACCAGTACCGGGAAAACATTCCTCGGCCCGGTGATCCTGGCTACGGGGCACTCCGCACGCGATGTTTACCGTTGGTTGGCCGCCAACGATGTTACCATTGAAGCCAAAGGGATCGCCGTGGGAGTTCGTCTGGAACATCCCGCCGAACTGATCGATCAGATACAATACCACAACCGCAACGGACGGGGGAACTATCTCCCTGCTGCCGAGTACAGTTTCGTGACGCAAGCCGAAGGGCGTGGGGTATATAGCTTCTGCATGTGCCCCGGGGGATTCATCGTGCCCGCTGCCAGCGGACCGGAACAGGTGGTGGTCAATGGTATGTCGCCTTCCAACCGCGGTTCGCGATGGAGCAACTCGGGCATGGTGGTGGAGATTCATCCGGAGGATATTGCCGATGGGAAAGGACTGACGATGAGCGAGGAGCTTTATCATCCGATGGGAACTTCTATATCCGACACTCCCCCGGCAACTGACGCACTGGACAGCCATCCCGCGCTGAGCATGCTTCGCTTTCAGGAAGCCCTGGAACGACAATGCTGGCTGCAAGGAGGCCGGAAGCAGATCGCTCCCGCCCAACGCATGGCCGACTTCACCCGCCGGAAGCTCAGTTATGATCTGCCGGAATCATCGTACAGTGCCGGGCTCATCGCTTCTCCCCTGCACTTCTGGATGCCGGAGTTCATCACTCAAAGGTTATCGCAGGGCTTTCAGCAGTTCGGACGTTACAGCCACGGCTTCCTGACCAACGAAGCGGTGATGATCGGCGTGGAGACACGTACTTCGTCGCCCGTACGCATCGTGAGAGATAAAGATACTTTGCAGCACGTCACCATCCGCGGGTTATTTCCCTGCGGTGAAGGTGCCGGATATGCAGGCGGTATCGTCTCGGCAGGAGTGGACGGGGAGCGGTGTGCGGAAGCTGTCGCCATCTTCCTGAACATCTGATGCCTATAAATTGTAAATCGTCTAATTCTATAGATATATGTCAACTCCCGAAATCGCCATCATCGACCCCAACACACTGTCCTGTCTCGGCCTGAAATCCATCCTGGAGAAGTTTCTCCCGATGGCTATCCTCCGTACGTTCCACTCCTTTGCCGATCTTACGGACGACACGCCCGATATGTATGCCCACTACTTCGTCTCGGCACAGACATACATGGAGCACACTGCCTTCTTCCTCTCCCGGAAGCGCAAAACCATCGTGCTGGCCAGCGGCAGCCAACCGATGCAACTCTCCGGCATAACGACCCTGAACGTATTCCAGCCCGAAGAAGCATTAGTGAAAGACATCCTGAAGCTGCATCAGCATGCCCATCACGACGGGCACCCGGCGGACATGCCGCACGCCTCCCACCCTCGTTCTACCTTCCTGCCGGAGCATGAACTATCGGCCCGGGAAATCGAAGTGCTGATACTCATCGCCAAAGGTTGTATCAACAAAGAGATAGCCGACAAGCTGAATATCAGTCTAACTACCGTCATCACGCACCGGAAGAACATCACCGAGAAGCTGGGCATCAAGTCGGTCTCCGGACTAACCATCTATGCCGTGATGAATGGTTACGTAGAAGCCGACCGAATCTAATTATTTCACCACAGAGTCACACAGAGTTTTTATTTTATTA
>JAVBVI010000045.1:0-6694 GCA_031554505.1 Bacteroides sp.
CCCAACGGGCGCTACGCGTTTTTTTGACGGGCGCTACGCGTTTCTAGAAAAGGCGTAGCGCCCGTCAAAAAAACGCGTAGCGCCCGTTGAAGAGCCCTCTTCAATATACTTGTTGCTATTTGTAAGAATCTGTTTTGTGTCTTTGAACGTGTATCTTTGGATGGGAGATGACAGCATTTGGTGGGAGATGGTGGTTGATTGGTGGTTGATAAATGGTAATTTATCTTGATCAACCACCAATGTATACATCTCTATGTCAGCACATTGCCCCTATTTGGTGGCTGATGTGGTAGATGATCTGTATTTTTTGTGTAGAGAAGAAAGAGTAATCTTAAGATCAGCAGGGCAATACGCTCTACATACGCGCAGGAGTATACGGAATAGTAAACCAGAAAGTCGATCCAATGCCCACTTCCGACTCCACGCCAATCTCTCCGCCCAACGTTTCGATAATGCTCTGGCAAATAGAAAGTCCTAGGCCGGTGCCTTGCTGGAAGGAGTTCAGCTTCGTGAAACGGTTGAATATCTCCTGCTGCTTATCCTGCGGAATGCCCACTCCGGTATCGGTGACGTAGAAGCGGATGTACCCTTTCCGGGCCGGTTCGTATCCGAAGCGGATGCTGCCTTCGTCGGTGAACTTGACGGCATTGTTGATGAAGTTTGTGATGACCTGCGTCAGGCGATTGCGCTCGGTGTAGAGCGACAGTTCCGGTTGCCCGTTTTCCAGAACGATTCGTACCGCGCTGTTGCCGTTCAGTTTCAACTGTGACGACTGCTCTATCTCTGACAGGGTTCTGTTGATGTCCACGTTGGCATATGTGAAGTCGAGCGTGCCCGCTTCGATCTTAGCCAGGTCCAGAATGTCGCCGATGAGTTGCAACAGTAGATGGTTGTTGTGCTCGATGAGGCTGATATATTCCAACTTCTCTTCCTCGCTGATGTCTTGCGCCAGGATGCTGGAGAAACCCACGATAGCGTTGAGCGGAGTGCGTATCTCATGACTCATATTGGCCAGGAAAGCCGATTTCAGTCGGTTCGATTCCTCGGCCTGCTCTTTGGCGCGGCGCAGTTCGCGTTCCATCACCTTCATTTCCGTGATGTCCCAGGCGGTGAAGATGATCCATTTTCGTCCGTCGGACAGGGTGACGTAACTATTGTGCTGGTAGGTGAATTTCTCGTCGTTGCTTTGCGTGTAGAAATGGCGGGTTCCGGTTTGCGCGATGCCGGTCTGTGCCAGCTCCAGGTCTTCCTGCCGGATGAAGTCGGCATACTCCGGCATGATGTCAAAGTCGGTGAGCCCCACAGCTTCCTCGGCCGAGTACTCGAAGATCTCTTCCGATTTCTTGTTCCAGAACACATATCGCATGTTGTCGGCTGCATCCTTCACCTTGGCGGCGATGGGGAGGTTGTCGAGGATGGACTCCAGTGAGTGCATGTGCTCCTCGGCGTGCATCAGTAGCTTCTGGCTGTCTGTCTTGTCAATGCAGAACACATCGATATGATCTTTGTCTTTCCCGGCAAACAACTGCTTGTCGAAATAGTGCATTTCCCCCTGACGGTCGGGTATGGAGACGGAAAGAGTAACCTCCAGATTGTTTTTGTCGATGAAGTTCAGCGCGGGGTATTCCTGGACCACGATCTCGAAACTCCGGTCGATCACCGCATGGCGGCTGATGCCGAAGAAATTTTCGAAGGCCGGGTTCACATCCCGGATGACGAAGTCGGCAATGTTCCCTTCGGCATCCCTGATCAGAGATTTCTGGAAGTAGATCACCGGCATGTTTTTGATCACCGCCTGGTGCATGGCCAGCATCTCCCGTTCCTTTTCTACTTGCTTCGCTTTGATTCGGTTGATACGTATGCGCGATGTAAGGAAAAGGATGATAAGCCCGACGAGGCCGCCCAACCCGAGTATGTGGTAGAAATATTGTTCGATGAACGAAGGAGGGCAGTCGAAGTAGACCGCGTCAGAGGGAAACTGATCAGGGGAGATTCCATGATCGACCAGATAGCTATAATTCAGATAAGTTTTGGCAGTACCGCTCTTCTGAAAGGGAATGTCTCTGGCTTGCCCACTTTTTAATATATGCTGTATGGTTGTAGTGACGGTCTGCATAGTTTCATCGCAGGCAATGTAATGTCCACCTGCAAAGCTTCCTTTGGCGGTTCCCAGATCGGATAACGTGAAAATGGGAATCTGTATAAGTACCGATAAGTAGTTGCGGACACGTTCGGCCGGCAGGGCGTTTGTTTCCAGGTTGGTGGCTATCCAGGAGTAGTAGATCACTCCTGTGCGGTTGTCGTACGTGTTAAGGGTATCCAGTAGTTCTTCCGTGCTGAGGGCGGGTTGGCTCAAGAACTCCAGCTTCAGTTCCGGATACTCTTTTTGGCAGATGTCCGCCACTTCCCGGCGGTTCAGGTGGCTGATGTACCATTTGTCGGAGATAAATGCCAGACGGTTCATGTCCGGAATGATCTTCTTGATGGTGCGGATGCTCTCTTGTATGTAGTGAGGTACCTGGATGGCGGTCAGGTTGTAGTTCTCTCTCTCCAATGGTACGAGCTGAATCGTACTGTCTGGTTGTACAGACCCGTAGTATTGACTTGTATCGGTGGGGTGTACCTCTTTGGAGTGGCAGAGTACCACCGGGATGTCTTTCCACACCGAGTCGAACAACTCCCGGAATATGAACCAACCGGGATTGCCCATAATGACAACGATCCGGGGAGGTTGCGGGTACTTTTGCAGGAGGTCTTTTCGCCACATCTCAGCTTCGTTCTGGTTTTGCACCTGAACGCCTATGTACTGTTCGGAGTGGATGGGTATGGACTCTTTCTCTCCAAGGTTCTTGACGAGGTATTCGGGCAGGCGATAGGTCCACTTTTCGTGATAGCTGGTCGAGTTGATAAGGAGTATGTAGCCCGATTGAGAGGAAGATTCAGCATACAAGGATGCGGATGCTAGGAATACTATGCATGAGAAAAGAAAACGCATTCTCTTTACGCAAAAGATAGGGCGTCGGGGGAAGTTCATTAAGCATTTGTGCATAGCTCTGCTAGCAATAAAAAGTTAACTTACAATATGGCTGCAAATGTAAATAAAAAATCGACATGAAAGGAATGAGTATGAACTTTATTTCTTTTTTGTTGTTGTTAAACCAAATTGAGAAAATCTAAAGACTAATGTTTTATGAGATATACCTATTTGCTCTTAGCTACCTTTATGCTTTTTCTGTCTGCAGGTCTACTGGCCCAGGAGACCTCAGGTGTTAAGATTCTTCCTAAACAAGGCGAGTTGTACGATAAAACCAAGGAACTAGCCAACCCATACGTTCTTCCCCTGTGGGGGCAAAAATTGGGCACCAAAGGTTTTTTACTTCCCTATCCCATCGGTGTGATGATTAACGGCTATTCCGGTCGGCAGGATGTAGTCATCTCCGACCTGGCCGTCGGACTTAATGACAACCCGATGGTGTCGCTCGACGACGTAGTCGGGTTTAGCACAGTATCCGCTTCCATTCGGAATATCAATATGCGTACCGATATCTGGCTGCTTCCGTTCCTCGATGTCTACGGCATCTTCGGAATGGTGTCCGCGCAGACCAAGGTGGGCATCAGCAGCATCATGGACAAGCCGGTCGACTTCCATACCCAAGCCGATTTTCATGGGTACGAGTATGGGGTAGGAGCCATGCTGACAGGAGGCATCCGCTCCATCTTCTTCTCGCTGGATGCCAGTAAGATCTGGACCAACCTGGACAACATGGCGACCACGAACAGCGTAGTGAATCTGGGGCTGCGTACCGGCTACATCTTCCATTTCCAAAACAATCCCGTCCGGAACATTTCAGTGTGGACAGGAGCCACCCGGTATTTCCTCTCCAGTCACACGGAAGGAACCGTCGAGCTGGCCGATGTGCTGCCCGACTTTGGTGCCAACTACCAGAACAGCGATTGGTACCAAGCCCTCGCCCCAGCCAAGCAAGAATTGGTGGATGAGCTGGTAGACAAAGCCTCCGACCGCATTTCGGGCGACGAAATACACTACACCCTGAAGAAACGCCCGGCTAAGAACTGGGCCATGATACTCGGTGCGCAATTCCAACTCGACCGCCACTGGCAGTTCCGTACCGAGGTGAATTTCCTGGGCGACCGTGCCACCGGGCTCCTGTCTGTAGGCTATCGCTTTGGGGTATTGCCCGGCAAGAAATAACCTGAACCTTTGTAATTTTTGTTCTCTTTGATCTTCCCCGAAGGCGCCTGTCTGATAATATTAAGTTAACTTTCTTCCGTTTCTTCATCGGTTCGCTTAAAATTACAAAAACAGGCGCCTTTATTCTTAATTAATCATACGAAAAATAACAACATATAACTTTGATTGCTATATTTACCAAAGATGATGAAAGCAGAGAGCCATCAAGCTTGCTTGAATGGCCGAGGCGCATCCCATATTCTGCAAAAGCGAGCGAGCTGTTAAGTAATTGAATCCGAAAAAGTAGTGTATATGCTATATATTCCCTATTTATTAATTACTTAAATTTCATTTTTATGGAAGTAAAGAAATCAAAGAAGGTAGCCCTTGAGAACCGAAGAGGTTCCTGGTTGCTGATGGGTTTGGTGACAGCGCTTTCGTTCATGTTCGTATCGTTCGAATGGACACGACATGACCTTCGCATCACGGCCGGCTCGCTGGTTAATGAACCCTTTTTCGTAGATGAGCTTGTGCCTATCACGTATCCTGAAACCAAAGCGCCGCCACCCCCGCCGCCTATCCAGACCACTGAAGTGCTGGTCATCGTGGAAAATACGGCGAACGTGAAGGAAGCAACGGTCGCACCGTCGGAGGAAACCCATGAACGCTATGTTATTAAAGCTCCTCCGCCCATGATCGAAGAGGTAGTGGTAGAAACAGAGATTGTTGATTTCGCTGAAAAAATGCCCGAATACCCAGGTGGCAGCAAGGCGATGATGGCTTATTTGAATAAAAATGTCAAATATCCTGTCAGACCTCAGGAAACTGGGATTCAAGGACGGGTCATCGTACAATTCGTGGTGGAACGCGATGGCTCCATTTCCAACCTGATAGTGGTGCGTAGCGTGGATCCTGATCTGGATAAAGAAGCGCTCCGAGTGATTGAGGCTATGCCCAAGTGGACCCCTGGCCTGCAGAACGGTAAGCCTGTCCGGGTGAAATACACGTTGCCGGTGTATTTTAAACTGCAATAAGAATGAGTGTAACGAAGAGAGCCGGTACGTTATGTGCCGGCTTTTTTTGCTTTATTTTTCATGGTTACACGCAAAACCTTAACTTTGCCCCCGAATCTGGAAATATACTGATACGATGAACGTACTATTCACCTTGAAACGACCCTTTATCTGGCTACGCCGGTTTCGCTACCGTTGCGGATATGGCGTGCATTCTCCCTTCGCTTTTGAGTTTATCACGGATGTGATTTACGAGAAAACTCCTTATTATGGCTATCAAGAGGTGGCTGCCGAAGTGAAAAAGCAAAAACGGCACCAGCCTAAGGGATGGAACCGTACCCCCGGACGGGTGAACCGGCTGCTGTTCAGACTGGTCAACCGGAGGCAACCGGATACATTGGTCGATGTGGGTGCTCCCTCGGCAGCGTCGGTTTACCTGCAAGCGGCCAAAGTCGGAGTGGATTACACTTGTGCTACTGATCTGACCGAGCTTTTCCTCGAAACTGGTGTGCCGGTCGACTTCCTGTATGTGCATCACCACCGCAACCCTTCGCTGGTGGAGGACGTTTTCCGGGTATGCGTTCCGCGTACCACCCCGCAAAGCATCTTCGTGATCGAAGGTATCCGCTACTCCTCGCCAATGAAGGAACTCTGGAAACGCCTGCAGGACGATGAACGGACGGGAATCACCTTCGATCTGTACGACCTCGGGATCATCTTTTTCGACCGTTCGAAGATAAAACAACATTACATTGTCAACTTCTGATACCCATCCGGTGTTTATATAACATACTCTAACTAAAAACAAGCATGTATGAAAAAAAGCCTCGTATATACTAAAACCGGTGACCGTGGCACCACTGGCCTGATTGGAGGAACTCGTGTTCCCAAAAGCCACATACGCCTTGAAGCCTACGGTACGGTGGACGAGCTGAACTCGCACCTCGGATTGCTGGTGACTTACCTGACCGATGAGCATGCGGCCGGCTTTGTCCGCAGCGTGCAGCACAAGTTGTTTGCCATTGGCTCGCATCTGGCTACCGATCAGGGTAAAGTAGCCCTGAACTGTGCCAGCATCATTACTACCGACCATGTAGCCGCCATCGAGCACGAAATAGATGCGATGGACGATCAGTTGCCCGAACTGCATTCCTTCATCCTACCCGGTGGAAGTCGGGGGGCCGCTCAGTGCCATGTGTGCCGTACAGTGTGCCGTCGGGCAGAAAGACGTATCCTGGCACTGGCCGAAACCTGCGAAATCGCACCCGAATTGTTGGCGTATGTCAACCGCCTTTCCGATTATCTGTTCGTTTTGTCACGGAAAATGAACAATATGGAAGGGAAAGGTGAAATATTTTGGGATAATAGTTGCAAGTGAAATAATTTATTATACATTTGCCGAAAATTTGAAAGTAGATAATTAATCACAATTAAATGCTCGAAGCTTATGTATTGGACATTAGAATTAGCATCAAAATTGGAAGATGCA
>JAVBVI010000087.1:0-30567 GCA_031554505.1 Bacteroides sp.
GGCTAAGATTTTGGATAAGGCTGGAGTTGACAAAGATTTGAAAGTAAAAGACTGGACAGATGATCAGGCTGCAAAGATTCGTGAGATTATCGGTGCAGAGTTCAAAGTAGAAGGTGATCTTCGTTCGGAAACTCAACTGAACATTAAGCGATTAATGTATACCGGTTGTTATCGTGGTGTTCGTCACCGTATCGGTTTGCCGGTAAGAGGTCAGAGCACGAAGAACAATGCACGTACTCGTAAGGGTCGCAAGAAAACAGTTGCAAATAAGAAAAAAGCTACTAAATAATAATTGTTGATATGGCAAAGAAAACAGTCGCAGCTAAGAAGAGAAATGTTAAGGTAGATGCTAATGGACAGTTGCACGTTCATTCATCTTTCAACAATATTATTGTTTCTCTGGCAAACAGTGAAGGGCAGATCATCTCTTGGTCATCTGCAGGAAAGATGGGATTCAGAGGTTCAAAGAAGAATACCCCTTATGCAGCTCAGATGGCTGCTCAAGATTGTGCAAAGATTGCATTCGATCTTGGCTTGAGAAAGGTAAAAGCCTATGTGAAGGGACCGGGTAACGGACGTGAGTCAGCTATCAGAACCATTCACGGTGCAGGCATCGAAGTTACTGAAATCATTGACGTAACTCCGCTTCCGCACAACGGTTGTCGTCCTCCTAAAAGACGTAGAGTATAAATTTACCTTTTAATAAAGTGATACTTGATTTTGTTATTGGATTGCAAATTCTTCTCTGCAATCGCGGCTGCAACAAATTGAGTTCATGAATAACAATTAAATTTTAAAATAAGATGGCTAGATATACTGGACCAAAATCAAGAATTGCCCGTAAATTCGGTGAAGGTATCTTTGGGGCGGATAAAGTTCTGTCAAAGAAGAACTATCCTCCCGGACAGCATGGAAATTCAAGAAAGAGAAAAACTTCTGAATATGGTATCCAATTGCGCGAAAAGCAAAAAGCGAAATACACCTATGGTGTTTTAGAAAAACAATTCCGCAACTTGTTTGAAAAAGCAGAATCAGCAAAAGGTATTACCGGCGAGATCCTTATTCAGTTGTTGGAAGGACGTCTTGACAATGTCGTATTCCGTATGGGGATAGCTCCTACGCGTGCTGCTGCCCGTCAGTTGGTAAGTCACAGACATATCACTGTGGATGGCAAGGTTGTTAACATCCCTTCATATGCAGTGAAACCGGGTCAACTGATCGGTGTTCGCGAAAGATCTAAGTCTTTAGAAGTTATTGCAAACTCTTTAGCTGGTTTCAACCACAGCAAGTATCCTTGGCTGGAATGGGATGAAACATCAAAAGTAGGTAAGATGTTGCATACTCCTGAAAGAGCAGATATTCCGGAGAACATTAAAGAGCATTTGATCGTTGAGTTGTATTCTAAATAATAATTAATTTCATGGCGATATTAGCATTTCAAAAACCTGATAAAGTATTAATGTTGGAAGCGGATCCGAAGTTTGGTAAATTCGAATTTCGCCCGCTGGAGCCCGGTTTTGGTATTACTGTAGGTAATGCATTACGCCGCATTCTCCTTTCCTCATTAGAAGGTTTTGCCATCACCACTATCAAGATAGACGGTGTTGAGCATGAATTTTCTAGTGTACCTGGTGTCAAGGAAGATGTTACCAACATTATCTTGAATCTGAAACAAGAGAGATTCATGCAAGTCGTTGAAGAATTCGAGAGCGAGAAGGTTAGCATCACGATCGAGAATTCGAGTGAATTTAGAGCAGGTGACATAGGCAAGTATTTGACTGGATTTGAGGTGTTAAACCCTGAATTAGTTATTTGCCATTTAGATTCCAAGTCAACTATGCAGATTGATGTTACGATTAACAAAGGACGTGGCTATGTTCCTGCGGACGAGAACCGCGAATATTGCACCGATGTGAACGTAATTCCGATCGATTCCATTTATACTCCGATACGTAATATAAAGTATGCTGTAGAAAACTTCCGCGTTGAGCAAAAGACTGACTACGAGAAGCTGGTACTTGAAATTACTACGGATGGTTCCATTCATCCTAAGGAAGCTCTGAAGGAAGCTGCAAAGATCCTGATTTATCACTTCATGTTGTTCTCTGACGAGAAGATCACGCTGGAAAGCTCAGATGCTGACGGCAATGAAGAGTTCGATGAAGAGGTATTGCACATGCGTCAATTGTTGAAGACTAAGCTCGTTGATATGGACTTGTCGGTACGTGCCCTCAACTGTTTGAAGGCAGCCGATGTAGAAACCCTTGGCGATCTGGTACAGTTCAACAAGACGGATTTGCTGAAATTCAGAAACTTCGGAAAGAAATCGCTTACCGAGCTTGATGATTTGCTGGAAGGTCTGAATCTGTCGTTTGGAACCGACATTTCTAAATATAAATTAGATAAAGAATAAAAAATGAGACATAATAAAAAATTCAATCATTTGGGTCGTACTGCTTCTCACAGAAGTGCTATGTTGTCGAATATGGCATGTTCTTTGATTAAGCACAAAAGAATCACTACGACTGTAGCCAAGGCTAAAGCTTTGAAGAAGTTTGTTGAGCCTTTGTTGACCAAAGCTAAAGATGATACTACTAACTCACGTCGTGTAGTATTTAGTAACTTGCAAGACAAAAATGTAGTAACTGAACTCTTCAAGGAAATCTCTGTGAAGATTGCAGATCGTCCGGGTGGTTATACCCGTATCATCAAGACCGGTAACCGTTTGGGTGATAACGCCGAAATGTGCTTCATCGAGTTGGTGGACTACAACGAAAACATGGCGAAAGAAAAGGCAGTTAAGAAAACCCGTACACGTCGTTCTGCAAAGAAGGCTGATGCTCCTGTAGCAGAAGCTCCGGCAGTGGCAATGGAAGAGCCGAAAGCTGAATAAATTCGTAATGCTTTATATATGTAAAAGAGGGTGTGCTACGGTGCATCCTCTTTTTTTATGAATTTGTGTTAATATAAACTCTTTAGACTATTATTCTGTTATCTTTGTGTAGAGTTTGTTTGTATATGGTACGTCTCTTTAAAATCACTTTGTTTTTATTGCTCATGTGGCCGTTGGACGGTGTGTTGAGCGAGTTGACAGTTCATCAGGCAGTTGAACTGGGACAGTGTGAACCTTTCCAACCGATCAATAGCGTACCGAACAGATTCCAAAATCCTTCCTTACCTTATTGGCCTGCTGTGGAGCTGAGCACTAGCAGTGCGCACGCTCATCAGGTAGTGGCTTCCCGTATACAACGCATTGTAGTGACCGAATATATCGTGTCGGTGAAGAGTATTTTGCAGAAGCTTGCCGACCGGAAAGCTGCCGTTTCGCAGCACCAGGAACGGATATACGATACTACCACCTCTTATTTTTGTGATCCCGCCAGTCAGTATTACATCTTTACACTGCGGCGGATCCTCATTTAGCCAGCGTTTATTTTATTAGCATCTAAGGTTTCCATGTGTATACGGCATGTGGAACCCATTCGCTTATCTTATTACTAATAAATTAAACATTTCAATTATGGCCAAACAATCAAACAATGCAACTGCTGTTGCATACCCTCATCCTGATATCGTTAAACGTACCAGTCTTTCCGGACTTATCATCTCTGGTGTGATGATCCTGGCTGGGATTCTTGTGTTCTTTGCTACTTTCCATCTCGAAGATAAAGGTTCCGCGCTAGGCATGGGACTGATGGTGCTGGGTAGCGGCTTGTTTCTCGGTGGAGTTTTCCGTCTGTTCTGGAAGTCGAAACAGCTCGTTTACCTGCCTACCGGTAGCGTGACCAAGGCAGAAAGCTATTTCTTCGATCTGAAGAACATGGATAAGTTGAAAGGGATGGTCAATTCCGGAACTTTTACTGGCGATACGAACCTGAAGTGCGAAGCAAGCGGAAACCTCCGCTTGGACGTGATGATCTCGGAGGATAAACAGTTTGCTGCTGTGCAATTGTTTCAGTTCGTGCCTTATGTGTACAATACGGTGACGCCCGTACAATACTTCACAAACGGGGAAGCGTCGGATGTGGCTGCTTTTCTCTTGAAGTGCAAGCATCCTTAAGAGGCGCAGAACCTCACCGGGCTCGCCTGCTTTAAGTACTATACTTTATTTCTTTAGTTGCTGTGGGAATAGTCGTCGATGAGGGCTATTCCCATTTTTTTCATCAGGAAGCAGGCATTCATGTTGCGGGCGATACCTTCGCGCATGGTGTACGAGAAGGTTAGTTCGTCGTTGGTGATGTCTGCCTCGAAACAATAGTTCCGGATATTCTGTGGGAATGATTCGACGAGTGAACCAAGGAGTAGGTCATGCGTGGCGATTACCCCGTTGGTGCGCAGGGATAAGAGTTGTTTGATGAGCGCCAGCGATCCCTTCTGTTTGTCCACCGAGTTGGTACCTTTCAGGATTTCGTCGAGGATGATAAAGAGTTCTTCTCCGTTCTGTAGCTTGTCAATAATCATTTTCAACCGTTTCAGCTCGGCGAAGAAGTACGATTCATCGTCGGCCAATGAGTCGCTGGTGCGCAGGCTGGTGACGAGTTGCGCCGGATGCAGTTCCATTTGTTCGGCCCAGACGGGGGCGCCGATGCAGGCCAGCAGGTAGTTGACGCCGATGGTGCGTAGATACGTACTCTTCCCGGCCATGTTGGCGCCGGTGATAATCAGGAAGAACGGCTGCTTATCCATGTTGATGTCGTTGCGGACACATTTCCCGCGCTTCATCAGGGGATGTCCCAGCGCTGTGGCTTGAACATGGAACGGAGATGGGCCGATGGTGGGATAGGCATAATCTGGATGATTGTAGGCGAAGGTGGCTAGCGAGCAGTAGGCATCTGTTTCGGCGATGGCTTCGAGCCAGGGTGTGAGGTGTACCCCGTATTCTTCTTTCCATCCTTCTATCTGCATGATTTTTCGCAGTTCCCAGAAGAAAAGGCCGTTCAGCAGGGCGGCGACAAAGAGGTTGTTTCGTTGGTCGAGGGAGTTCATCAGTTGTCCGAGCCGGTCGACAGCTTTCGAAGCCGTTCCCGATTCGCTATGCACTTTGGCATGTGTCCGTTTCAGGGCTTGTGCCTGCATGGGTTGTTCCTCGATGATGCGGATGAGTCGGGCATAAGTACCCAGAATGCTGAGCTTTTTGCTGTAGTCCGCCTGTACTTTGGTGATATTCTTGGAGAAAGCGAGGCTTAAGATGATGAAACCGACGAATACTCCTCCAGTCAATGAAGAGGAAACCACGCCGGCAATGGCCAGGCCGATAAGCGTCAGGTTGACAACCAGTACGCAGGGGGGGAGCAGACGCATCCATCGCCGGCTGCGGTAGTAGTTGGGGGTCGATGCCCAGCGACCGAGTTCTTCGGCGTCAGTGAGTGTTCCTTTGTAAAGCATTCCCAGGATGCGGAACCGTTGGCGCATGCCGATTCCCGGTACGAGTTCCTGAATGGCTTTCTGCCGTTCTTCAATGGCGGATTTCTCTTTCAGATGATGATTCAGCCAGCTTGCCAGCAGCTTCTCGCCCATCTCGGTCGAGGTGCGGTTGAGGTATTGGAAGAGCGAACGTTCGCCGAATACATCCAGGTCGTACGTATACAGGTGAGCCGGATCGACGTAAGCCTGCCCGCTGCCGAACGAGGAGAAGTCGTGCTCCAAAGCCCGTAGTTCCTGATGGTTCACTTTGACCTTCGTTTCCAGGTATTCCCGTTGGTAGAACAACTGGTTATGCTGTTTTACCAGATACAGGAACGGTACGAAAGTTACGAAAGCAATGCCTGTGACTACTGCCGCGCCTTCCGCCCAGAAGTAGATGATTCCGGTTATTCCTGCCAGGAACAGTGCCAGGCGCAACGTCCCGACACGGTAGATTCGTTGTTTGACTATCTTCAGCTTTTGTTCCGATTCCTCGATGATGATTTGGTACTGGCGGGTTATCTTTTTTAGTTCTTCCATTTTTATATCCTTGCTTTATTGCAAAAATAGTACAAACGCGCCAAGTACCGGGGCGCATCTGCTCTCGCGGCTGGCTATTTACATTTTATTAACGCAGAACCCCTGCCTTTCTTCTGAAAACTATTCAATTATAATGCATCGGCGGGTCGATTCCGGAACACTGTTCTACGATAATTTAAGTGACTTTCTAAACTTTTCTGTCCGAAAACTTGCTTCTTTTTTTTTAATCGTGTAACTTGCCAGTCTTAATTTGCTACGCATATGAAAAAGTTCTGGACATTCATCGTTTTAAGTTGGGCGATACTTCTGTCAGTGTCGGCCCAGGATGTGGTATATCGCAGCCTGAAGGACTTCCTGGTAGGGAAATGTGATACGGTGACTACATTGAGTTTGGAACGGCGTTCGAAGACGCAGGTGATGATGACCGGCGGTGCCGAATACAAACTGAGCGCCAGTGAAACAGAACTGAAATCCAATTTTATGCGCAACCGTTGTTCCATTGCGCGCTATCAAGGTAAGTATTATGTCAACTGTAAGAAGTTGAGTTACAAGAAGCTGAAGTTTGGTCCTTGGTATGCACAGGCGATCATGGTCGACAGTATGCTTTACTTCGCGGCTATTCCGTTGGGTTCGGTGGTAGCTGGTTCGGAGGGCATGGATGTCAAGTTGGGTGGTACGGTGGGCGATGCCCTGGCGGCTTCGGGTCAGGTATCACGGCGGGTTTGTTACCGGCTCAATCCGAAGGCCAGTGTCGTAGAGTTCATGAGTTGCGAGAATATGGCGCAATTACTCAATCGTCATCCTGAATTGTTGGAGGCGTATCTGAAAGAGGTGGACAATGAGACGGCCACCGTTACGCTTAAGTACTTGCAGCAATTGCACGAATCGAAAGAATAACTCTTCTTCCCAAAAAACGTTTTGCATCTCCCATCTCCCATAAAAAACAACTAATTTGCTGTAAGTCAGTAAGAATAAGTATGGGAGATGCTGCTTTTTGACGGTTTATCTCCCATATTTCCTATTCATCTCCCATCTTTTTGAAGTAATGTAATGCATCATTAGGTTACTTCTAATCAGATTTAGACAGCTTCTTACTCTCCGTTTGCTGGAGAGTTATGGGCGTTTCGTCAACTGTTCCGCGCCGAACACTTGATGAAACGCCCATAACTCTTGGCCAAAATCTAAAAAACATGTTGCCGGGCAGAAATTATCCTCATAGGAAAAAAAAATATCCTATGAGGATAATAAATTTTCGTATGAGGATAAATAATTATCCTATGAGGATATTTCACGATGCTCGCTTCCTGCAATAATTCCCTCCTGCTACTCCCAAACAATCTAACTATTTGATAAGAAATCTGTATTTGTTTTGCGTATACAAACAATTCTTCCTATATTGCAAAGGTAAACCTGATGCTAAAACTGACAGATTGTCTAATTAACCTTTTTTGATATGAAAATTACACTTGACAACTATTTACCCCCGTCACCGAAGTTCATCCCAGGCATTCGGCGGGCACCCGACCGCGGTTACACTCTTACCCCGGCACAGACGGTTACGGCGTTGAAAAATGCCCTACGCTATATCCCAGCCGAGCTTCACTCGAAACTTCTCCCAGAATTCCTCGAAGAACTTCGCACCCGCGGACGCATTTACGGCTACCGCTTTCGTCCGCCGGGCGACCTGAAAGCCCATCCGGTGGATCACTACCGCGGACGTTGCCTCGAAGGCAAGGCATTCCAACTGATGATCGACAACAACCTCTGTTTTGACATCGCCCTGTATCCGTACGAACTCGTCACCTACGGCGAAACTGGGCAGGTATGCCAGAACTGGATGCAATACCTCCTGATCAAACGTTACCTCGAAGAGTTGACCGACGAACAGACCCTCGTCATCGAGTCCGGACACCCGCTGGGAATGTTCCGTTCGCGCCCTGACGCCCCGCGGGTCATCATCACCAACTCCCTCATGATCGGTGAGTTCGACAACCGCCGCGACTGGAGCATTGCCGCACAGATGGGCGTGGCCAACTACGGCCAGATGACCGCCGGCGGATGGATGTACATCGGTCCGCAAGGCATTGTGCATGGCACATTCAACACCTTGCTCAACGCCGGACGCCTGAAACTGGGCCTCGCTGGCGACGACGACCTCCGCGGATCCCTCTTCGTCTCCTCCGGACTGGGCGGCATGAGTGGCGCGCAACCCAAAGCCGCCGACATTGCCGGAGCCGCCTCCATCATCGCCGAGGTCGACGCCTCGCGCATCGAAACCCGTCACCGTCAGGGGTGGGTACAGCATGTCACCGACAGTCTGCCCGAGGCCTACCGCCTCGCCGCCGAGGCCATGCACCGCGGCGAGTCCTGCTCGGTGGCCTATCACGGCAACGTGGTTGACCTGCTGGAATACGCCGTCCGCCACGACATCATCATACACCTGCTTTCCGACCAGACCTCCTGCCACGCCGTCTACGAGGGGGGGTATTGCCCCGCCGGACTGACGTTCGACGAGCGCACCCGCCTGCTCCATGAATCGCCCGCGGAATTCCAACGACTGGTCGATGAGTCGCTACACCGCCACTACCGGGTCATCCGCGAACTGGTGGAGCGCGGTACCTACTTCTTCGACTACGGAAATTCCTTCCTGAAAGCCATGTACGACGCCGGAGTTCGCGAAATCTCCCGCAACGGCATCGATGAAAAAGACGGATTTATCTGGCCCAGCTACGTGGAAGACATCATGGGCCCCGAACTTTTCGACTACGGCTACGGCCCCTTCCGCTGGGTTTGCCTCAGTGGCAAGCACGAGGACTTACTAAAAACCGACACCGCCGCCATGGGTTGCATTGACGTGAACCGTCGTCCGCAGGATCGCGACAATTACAACTGGATACGCGATGCAGAGAAGAATCGCCTGGTTGTCGGCACGCAGGCCCGCATCCTCTACCAGGATGCTGTGGGGCGGATGAACATCGCCCTGCGCTTCAACGACCTGGTGCGCCGGGGCGAGATAGGCCCCGTGATGCTGGGACGCGACCACCACGACGTGAGCGGCACCGACTCGCCTTTCCGCGAAACGTCGAACATCAAGGACGGCAGCAACGTTATGGCCGATATGGCTGTGCAGTGCTTCGCCGGCAACTGCGCCCGGGGCATGAGTCTCGTAGCCCTTCACAACGGCGGCGGGGTAGGCATCGGCAAAGCCATCAACGGCGGTTTCGGCCTGGTGTGCGACGGCAGCCGGCGGGTGGACGAGATTATCCGTTCGGCCATGCTCTGGGATGTGATGGGTGGAGTGGCCCGCCGCTCGTGGGCCCGCAACGAACATGCCATGCGTACCTGTGAGGAGTTTAATGCTTCGCACGGCGACAACTATCACATCACTCTGCCCTATGTGGTAGACGATGAATTATTAAAAGAATTTCTTTAAAACCGCAACATACAATGAATTGGAACAAGATTGTAGAATGCGTCCCCAACTTCAGCGAGGGGCGCGATCTGGAGAAGATAGATAAAATAGTATCCCCTTTCCGGGCCCGGGCGGGAGTCAAGTTGCTCGATTACAGCAACGACGAAGATCATAACCGGCTGGTAGTCACCTTGGTGGGCGAACCCGAAGCTTTGCGCGAGGCCATCCTCGAAGCCGTCGGCGTGGCCGTGAAGCTGATCGACCTGAACCTCCACGCCGGGCAGCACCCCCGCATGGGAGCGGTGGACGTGATCCCGTTCATTCCCATCCGGAACGTCACGATGGACGAAGCCATTGAACTTTCCCGCGAGGTGGGCCAGGAGATAGCCCGTCGCTACCTGCTTCCGGTGTTCCTGTACGAAAAGTCGGCCACCACGCCAGCCCGCGAGAACCTGGCCACCATCCGCAAAGGCGAGTTCGAAGGGATGGAAGCCAAGATACAACTCCCCGAGTGGACACCCGATTTCGGCCCCGCCCACCGGCATCCCACTGCCGGAACCGTGGCCGTGGGTGCCCGCATGCCGCTGGTGGCCTACAACATCAACCTCAGCACCCCCGACGTGGAGATCGCCACGAAGATCGCCAAGAATATCCGCCACATCAACGGCGGACTGCGCTACGTCAAGGCCATGGGCGTGGAGCTGAAAGACCGGAACATCACCCAGGTATCCATCAACATGACCGACTATACCCGCACCGCCCTCTACCGCGCCTTCGAGCTGACCCGCATCGAAGCCCGGCGCTACGGCGTGAGCATCGTGGGCAGCGAAATCGTCGGATTGGTTCCCATGGAAGCGCTCATCGACACCGCTTCCTACTATCTCGGGTTGGAAAACTTTACCATGCAACAAGTACTCGAAGCACGTATCATGGAGTAATATATATGAACGAGAACCTGATCATCTTCCGCGCCAGAATCGTGACACCCACGGGCACCACCGCCCGCCGGGGTGAGGAGATGGGGCAGTTGCGCATCATCGACGACGGAACCGTCGAGGTCACCAACGGCATCATCACCTACGTCGGGCCCAACCGGGGCGAGCGTCGCGACGGGCATATCCACGGCTACTGGCACTACAACGCCCGCGGCCGTTGCCTGCTACCCGGTTTTGTCGACTCGCACACCCACTTCGTCTTCGGCGGCGAACGCTCCGGCGAATTCGCCCGTCGCCTGGCAGGCGAAAGCTACATGGACATCATGCGGAGTGGGGGAGGCATCGCCAGTACCGTGCGGGCCACCCGCGCCCTGACGTTCGACGAACTTTGCACCCGCGCCCAGGGATACCTGCGGCAGATGAGCCGGATGGGCGTCACCACCGTGGAGGGCAAGAGCGGCTACGGGCTGGACCGCGACACCGAACTGCGTCAGCTCGAAGTGATGCGCTACCTCCACTCCGACGAGCACAAGCGGGTGGACATCGTCTCCACCTTTCTCGGCGCCCACGCCCTTCCGCCGGAGTACGCCGGACGGGAGGACGACTATATCCAGTTCCTCATCAAAGAGATGCTTCCCGAAATCCGGCAATACGGACTGGCCGAGTGTTGCGATGTGTTCTGCGAACGCGGCGTGTTCACCGTCGAACAGTCACGCCGCCTGCTCACCGCCGCCCGGCGGTTGGGCTTCCAACTGAAACTGCATGCCGACGAGATCATCCCCTTCGGCGGTGCCGAGCTGGCTGCCGAACTCGGAGCCCTCTCGGCCGATCACCTGCTCCAGGCCTCCGACGAAGGCATCCGGGCCATGGCCCGGGCCGGGGTGGTAGCCACGTTGCTCCCCCTCACCGCCTTCACCCTGAGAGAACCGTACGCCCCCGCCCGCCGGATGATCGACACCGGATGCGCCGTAGCCCTGGCCACCGACTTCAATCCTGGCAGCGCTTATTCCGGTTCCATCCCCCTCACCTTTGCGCTGGCGTGTATCTACATGCGGCTCAGCATCGAGGAAGCCATCACGGCGTTGACGCTCAACGGCGCCGCCGCGTTGAACCGGGCCGACAGCATCGGCTCCATCGAAGTGGGCAAACAAGGCGATTTCGCCCTGCTCCACTCGCCCGATTACCACATCTTACCTTATTATATAGGCATGAATTGTGTCGACACCACCATCAAAGGCGGTGTATTGCATCCCAATGTTTAACTAAAAATTATAGAACCCATGTTAGCAGATTTAACCGTAAGAGAGTTATTAGACAAGATAGCGGGCAACGACCCTGTACCCGGAGGAGGCAGCGTGGCTGCACTGAATGGAGCCATCGCTTCTGCTCTGACGGGGATGGTGGCCGGACTCACCATCGGTAAGAAAGGATACGAAGAGAATCAGGAACTCATGGAGCACATCCGGCAGTTGTCCGCCGACCGGCGGCAGCTCTTCATCGCCGATATAGACCGCGATTCCGAGGCGTACGACGGCGTGTTCGCCTGCTTCCGCCTGCCCAAAAATACCGACGAAGAGAAGGCCGCCCGCAGCGCCGCCATTCAGGAAGCCACGAAGCACGCCGCTCTGGTACCCATGCAGGTGGCCCGCGATGCCTACGAGCTGATGAGTGTCATCGCCGACGCCATCCACCTGGGCAACCGGAACGCCGTGACCGACGGCTGCGTGGCCCTCATGGCCGCCCGTTCCGCCGTACTCGGCGCCCTGCTGAACGTGCGCATCAACCTCACCTCCCTGAAAGACAAAGAGTTTGCCCGGCAACTGCAAGCCGAGGCCGACCGACTGGAGCACGACGCCTGTGCCAAGGAGAAAGAATTACTGGATGTTGTCCTTCAAGAATTAAGTATATGAGCAATGTATATCAAGTAGGTTCCGGCCCCCTCAGTTTCGAGATCATCGAACGCATCCTGAACGAGAATCTGAAACTGGAACTGGCCCCGCAGGCCCGTGAGCGCATACAAAAATGCCGCGACTACCTCGACCGGAAGATAGCCTCGTCCGCCGAACCGCTGTATGGCATCACCACCGGATTCGGCTCCCTGCACAGCAAGAACATCTCGCCCGACGAGTTGGAAACGTTGCAGGAAAACCTCATCAAAAGCCATGCCTGTAGCGTAGGCGAGGAGGTGCGCCCGGTCATCGTCAAACTGATGATGCTCCTCAAAGCATATGCCCTTTCGCTGGGGCACAGCGGTGTGCAGGTCATCACCGTGCAGCGCATTCTCGACTTTTTCAACAACGACATCATGCCCATCGTGTACGATCGCGGCTCGCTCGGCGCCTCGGGCGACCTGGCCCCGCTGGCCAACCTCTTTCTGCCGCTCATTGGCGTGGGCGATATCTACTATAAAGGAAAGAAGCGCGAAGCCATCAGCGTGCTCGAAGAGTTCGGCTGGGAGCCCGTCCGCCTGCAAAGCAAGGAAGGTCTGGCCCTGCTCAACGGTACTCAGTTCATGAGTGCCAACGGCGTATCGGCCTTGCTCAAAGCCTTCCGCCTCTCGAAGAAAGCCGACCTCATCGCCGCCCTCTCACTCGAAGCGTTCGACGGGCGCATCGACCCGTTCCTCGACTGCATCCAGCAGATCCGTCCGCACCAGGGTCAGATAGAAACCGGCGACTACATCCGTAAGATACTGGAAGGCAGTGAGTTGATCAGCCGGGCTAAGGAACATGTGCAGGACCCGTACTCCTTCCGCTGCATCCCGCAGGTGCACGGCGCCACGAAGGACGCCATCCGCTACGTCGCCTCCGTGTTGCTCACCGAGATCAATTCCGTGACGGACAATCCTACCATCTTTCCCGACGACGACCAGATACTTTCCGGCGGAAACTTCCACGGACAACCGTTGGCCCTGTCCTATGATTTCCTGGCCATCGCCCTGGCCGAGCTTGGTAATATTTCCGAACGCCGCGTGGCGCAGCTCATCATGGGCCTCCGCGGACTGCCCGAGTTTTTGGTTGTGAATCCCGGGCTGAACTCCGGTTTTATGATCCCGCAGTACGCCGCCGCCTCCATGGTAAGCCAGAACACGATGTACTGTTACGCCGCTTCGAGCGACTCCATCGTCTCGTCCAACGGGCAGGAAGACCATGTCAGCATGGGAGCTAATGCCGTGATCAAGCTATTCCGCGTGATGGACAACCTGGAACACATCCTGGCCATCGAGCTGATGAATGCCGCCCAGGGAATCGACTTCCGTCGCCCGGCGAAGACCTCTCCGAAACTGGAGCGTTTTCTGAACGAATACCGCAAAGAGGTCCCCTTCGTGAAAGAAGATATTGTGATGTATAAGGAAATCCACAAGACAGTAGCTTTCCTGCAACGGCATTATTAGAAATATTATAGAATAAAGTATAAAAATAATTCAGGAAACTATTCTGGTTTTCTTAGTTTTATATATATCTTTGCAGCGTTTTCCCCTGTGGCGGGGAAACGCTGCTTTTTTGTGACAACTAATAAAAGAAAAGAACGATGGATAATCATGTAGTCGAAACTCCCTACCGGGTTGAGTTGAGGGAACGAATCTTGCATTCGGCGGCCGAACTGTTTGCTGCGCATGGTATTAAAGGAATTACCATGGATCAGATTGCAGCTTCATTAGTGATATCGAAGCGTACGCTTTACGAGATTTTCAGTGACAAGGAAGAGTTGCTGAAAGAATGCCTTCTGAAACATCAGGAAGAGATGCACGCTTATGTGACGGAGGTGTTCAATAGTTCGGCCAATGTACTGGAGGTTATCTTGAAACTTTACCAACGTTCCATCGAAGAGTTTCATAGAACCAACCGTCGCTTCTTCGACGACATCAAGCGCTATCCCAAAGTGTGGGAAATACTGAAGAGCAGCAAGCACAAGGATGCCGAAAGCACCATGGCTTTCTTCCGCATGGGAGTGGAGCAAGGTATTTTTCGCGACGATGTGAACTTTGCTATTGTCAACAAGCAGGTGGAATTGCAGTTGCATTTGCTCATCGACTCTGATTTGGCGGAAGAATATTCGTTTCTGGAAGTATATGAGTCGATCATGCTCATCTGGATACGTGGTATTTCGACAGCCAAAGGAGCGCAGATCCTTGAAGAATTCGTACAAGAGTATCGGAAAAAGCAGAATAATAAGTGAGAATAAATTACCTCTCGAACGTAAAACAGCATTTAATTTATGGACATGAAAAGTAGAAATGGTAAAAAGATAGTTCTGGCGGTAGTTGCCATTTTAGCCTTTGGAACTCTCCAGGCGCAAGAAGCAGATACCCTAAAACTGACACTGGACAAAGCACTGGAAATCGCCATGAGCGAGAATCCGACCATCAAAGTGGCCGGACAAGAGATCCAACTCAAGAAAGAGGTTAAGAAAGAGGCTTTAGGAGGACTGTTTCCGGAAGTGGCGCTGGCAGGTAGCTATAGTCACAATCTGAAGATCCAGAAGGTGTCTTTAGGTGGACAGGTTTTCGCAATGGGTACAGAGAATACGTATGCAGGTGGATTGACAGTAAGCCTTCCGGTGTTTGCTCCGGGCTTGTACAAGAGTATCAGCCTGACGCAGTCCGATGTAGAATTGGCGGTAGAGAAAGCTCGCTCGTCCAAGCTGGACTTGGTGAATCAGGTGTCCAAAGCCTATTATCAATTGCTCCTGGCGCAGGATAGTTACGAGGTGTTATTGCGTAGCTACAACCAGGCCGAGGCTAATTATAAGATAGTCAACGCCAAATATGAGCAAGGTAGCGTAAGTGAATACGACAAGATCCGTGCCGATGTACAGGTGCGTAGCCTGAAACCGTCTGTGGTGTCGGCGCACAATGGGGTCGATCTGGCTCGTTTGCAATTGAAGGTGCTTATTGGTGTGAATGCGGATATCCCCATCGCTGTGGTAGGGAATCTGACGAACTACGAAATGGTGATGTTTCAGCAACAGTTGGGCGACATCAATCTTTCGCTGGAAAATAATAGTACCCTGAAGCAATTAGAACTGAACAAAGTGTTGCTGGACAAGAGTCTGCAATTACAATACACCAATTTCATGCCGGTTGTAGCTCTTTCGTTCGATTATCTGTATACTTCAATGGCGGATAACTTCAAGTTTTCGGCA
This sequence comes from Bacteroides sp., assembly GCA_031554505.1. Lineage (GTDB taxonomy): Bacteria > Bacteroidota > Bacteroidia > Bacteroidales > Bacteroidaceae > Bacteroides. The sequence goes on from JAVBVI010000087.1 coordinate 15,436, forward strand.
TACAATTGGTATCCCAAATCGGCTTTGGGGCTGAGTGTCAGCATTCCGTTGTACAAGGCAGGCAATTTCTCCAAAGTGAAGCAGACCAAAATTCAGATGATGCAATTGGCTGATAACCGGGTGAATATAGAACGCCAAATCAACATGCAGGCTACTAGCTACATGGATCAGATGGCAGCCAGTACCGAACAGGTGGTAAGTAACCGCGAAGGTATTGTACAGGCGGAAAAGGGGCGCCAAATTGCCCAGAAGCGTTACGAAGTCGGCAAAGGAACCATTCTCGAGATGAATGACTCTGAAGTGGCTTTGACACAGGCCGAATTGGTTTACAACCAGTCCATTTACGACTATCTGGTGGCCAAGGCCGATCTGGATCAAGTATTGGGGAACAACAATATGATTGAGAAATAAGAAAAACAAAAAATATATGAGAAAGAGTATTTATTTGATGACGCTGGCTGTTGCAGCCGTGTTTATGAGTGCCTGTTCGGCTACCAATAAGGACAGCTCGACGGAGAAGAAAGAAGAGAAACCCGTTGTGAAATTGGCTACTGTAACCGAACGGGCGGTAGATCAGATACAGGAGTACACGGCTACCGTAGAAGCGGAAGTGAGAAACAACATCGCTCCCAATGCGCCGGTGCGCATCGACAACATCTTTGTCGAAGTGGGTGATCGCGTGTCTAAAGGACAAAAACTGGTACAGATGGATGCCGCCAATCTGACACAGGTAAGACTTCAGATGGAAAATCAGGAGGCAGAGTTCAAACGTGTAGATGAATTATATAAGATAGGTGGTGCTTCGAAATCGGAGTGGGATGCTTCGAAGATGATGCTCGACGTACGTAAGACTTCATACGAGAACCTGCTCGAGAATACAACGCTGAAAAGCCCCATTGCTGGGGTGGTGACAGCCCGCAACTATGACAACGGTGATATGTATGGTGGTGCTCAGCCTGTACTGGTAGTAGAGCAGATCACTCCGGTGAAACTCCTTATCAACGTGTCCGAAGCTTACTTCACCAAAGTGAAGAAGGGCGAGAAAGTGGATGTGAAGCTCGATGTATACGGTGACGAATCGTTTACCGGACAGATCAGCTTGGTTTACCCGACTATAGATTCCAATACACGTACTTTCCCGGTGGAAATCAAATTGGCTAATAATGACCAGCGTGTACGGCCGGGTATGTTTGCCCGTGTTACGCTTAACTTCGGCACAGAGAACAACGTGGTTGTACCCGATCAGGCCATTGTGAAACGTGCCGGTTCGGGCGACCGCTATGTGTATGTGTACGGCGCCGGAAAGGTATCTTATAATAAGGTAGAACTGGGACGTCGCATGGGTGCCGAGTACGAGCTCAAGTCGGGCGTAGACAACAATTCACAAGTAGTAATTGCCGGTCAGACTCGTTTGGTGAACGGATCTGAAGTAGAAGTAGAGAAGTAAAAAGATTCAAGAAGCCTTTGCCAGCCGGTACATCGCCGGTTGGAGGCTTAAACAATCAAATAAAAATTAATATGAGTTTATATGAAGGTGCGGTAAAAAAACCGATCATGACCACGCTCTGCTTTGTAGCAGTGATGATATTTGGTCTCTTCTCTTTGTCCAGGCTGCCTATCGACTTGTTGCCGGATATCGAGACTAACACCATTATGGTGCTCACCGCCTATCCTGGTGCCAGTGCCTCGGATATAGAAAACAACGTGACGCGTCCGTTGGAAAATACACTGAACTCTGTAAGCAACCTGAAACATATCACCTCCAAGTCGTCCGAGAACATGTCTCTGATCACCTTGGAATTCGAATTTGGTAACGACATTGACGTATTAACCAACGATGTTCGCGATAAGCTGAATATGATCAGCTCCATGTTGCCCGATGAAGTGGACAATCCCATCATCTTTAAGTTCAGCACCGACATGATCCCTATCGTGATGTTATCGGTGCAGGCGGGTGAAAGCCAGTCGGCCTTGTACAAGATACTCGACGATGGTGTGGTCAACCCCCTGGCGCGTATCCCCGGTGTTGGTACTGTTTCCATTGCCGGTGCGCCGAAACGCGAGATCCAGGTGTATTGCGATCCGGCCAAGCTGGAAGCCTATCACCTCACTATTGAGCAGATCAGTGCAATCATTGGGGCCGAGAACCGGAATATACCCGGAGGTAACTTTGATATCGGTACCGAGACTTATGCCTTGCGTGTGGAAGGAGAGTTCAAGGACTCCCGTCAGTTGCGAGAAGTGGTCGTTGGTTCATACAATGGCGCCAATGTATTCCTGCGTGATGTGGCTCAGATAATTGACACAGTGCAGGAACGTGCGCAGGAAACGTATAACAATGGCGTAAAGGGTGCCATGATCATTGTGCAGAAGCAGTCGGGAGCCAACTCGGTGAACATCTCCAAAGAGGTACTGACTGCTATGCCTAATCTACAAAAGAACCTTCCGGCCGATGTGAAGTTGGGAGTGATTGTCGACACATCCGAGAATATCCGGAACACCATCGGCTCACTGGCCGAGACAGTGCTTTTTGCTTTATTGTTCGTAGTGATTGTGGTATTCTTCTTCCTGGGCCGTTGGCGTGCAACGGTGATTATTTGTATCACCATTCCGGTTTCGCTCATTGCCTCGTTTATCTACTTGGCCATTACCGGGAATACGTTGAATATCATCTCGCTTTCCTCCCTCTCCATAGCCATTGGTATGGTGGTGGACGACGCTATTGTGGTACTCGAGAACGTGACAACCCACATTGAGCGTGGTTCGGAACCCAAGCAGGCGGCTATTCATGGAACCAATGAGGTCGCTATTTCGGTTATTGCCTCTACGCTGACCATGATTGCCGTGTTCTTCCCGTTGACCATGGTAGGTGGTATGTCGGGTGTACTCTTCAAACAGTTGGGCTGGATGATGTGTATCATGATGACGATTTCGCTGATTGCTTCGTTGGCCATGACGCCCATGCTCTGTGCCGAGATGTTGCGTCTGCAGAAGAAACAGAGCAAAGCCTTCAAGCTGTTCTATACCCCCATTGAAAAAGGACTCGATGGCTTCGATAACTGGTATGTGAAGCGGTTGAACTGGGCTGTGCGTCATCGTATCACTATTATCTTGGGTTGTTTCCTGCTCTTTGTGGCTAGCTTGTTCCTGTATTATTTCATTAGTGCTGAGTTCTTCCCTTCACAAGATAACTCGCGTATTGCAGTTAAGTTGGAATTGCCTATTGGTGCCCGGACAGAACGTACACAGCAAATAGCAGAGGAGTTGACTACGCTCTGGATGAACAAGTACGAAAAGGAAATGGAAGTCTGTACCTATACCGTTGGACAGGCTGACTCGGACAACGCTTGGGCTTCCATGCAGGACAATGGTACACACATTGTGAATTTCACCATCAGTCTGGTTAGCCCATCCCTCCGCGATAAGAAATTAGATCAGGTTTGCGAAGAGATGCGCGAGGACTTGAAGAAATATCCTGAGCTGGCGAAAGCACAGGTAATCCTGGGCGGCGGCGGTATGGGTATGGGTGGACAGACCACCGCTGACTTTGAAGTCTACGGATACGACCTGACAACGACCGACAGTGTGGCTGCTCAGTTGAAAAATCTGTTGTTGGGTATCGAGGGTGTTCCCGAAGTAAATATCAGCCGTGGCGACTATCAGCCCGAGTATCAGGTAGACTTTGATCGTGAGAAACTGGCCTTGCATGGGCTCAACCTTTCTACAGCCGGAACGTTCCTGCGTAACCGTGTCAATGGAGCCATTGCCTCCAAGTACCGCGAAGATGGTGATGAGTACGATATCAAAGTGCGTTATGCACCAGACTTCCGTACCAGCATTGAGAGTTTGGAGAATATCCTTATTTATAACGCGCAAGGACAGGCTGTACGCGTGAAGGACGTGGGAACTGTGGTCGAACGCTTTGCTCCTCCGACCATTGAACGTAAAGACCGTGAACGTATCGTAACCGTATCGGCGGTGGTATCGTCCGAAGCAGGTGGAGTTCTAAGCGACGTGGTGGAAGCCGGTCAAAAACAGATTGCAGGCATGCACTTACCTCCAGGCGTTACCATACAGATATCCGGGTCATATGAAGATCAGGTCGAAGCCTTTACCGATTTGGGTGTGCTGGCCATACTTATTGTCGTACTGGTATTCATTGTAATGGCGGCCCAGTTCGAATCGCTGACTTATCCGTTCATCATTATGTTCTCTATTCCTTTTGCCATCAGTGGGGTGCTGATAGCACTCTTTGTGACCAACAATACGCTGAGTGTGATGAGTGTGCTGGGGGCCATCATGTTGATTGGTATTGTGGTGAAAAACGGTATTGTGCTTATCGACTACATCATTCTCTGTCGAGAACGAGGGCAGGCCATCATCAATGCTGTTGTTACCGGTGGACGCAGCCGTCTTCGTCCGGTAATCATGACTACTGCCACTACCATCCTGGGTATGATCCCGATGGCTATCAGTACAGGTGAAGGTGCCGAAATGTGGCGCCCGATGGCTGTGACCGTTATCGGTGGTTTGGCTATATCAACTATCCTGACGCTGATCCTGATTCCGACTTTGTATTGCGTCTTTGCTGGTGTGGGCATCAAGAACCAGCGCCGGAGCCTAAGACGCAAGCGTGATATGCAAGCTTATTTCGATGAGCATAAACATGAGATTATTAAAAAGTAGAACGATATGAAATCTGTATTAATCACCTTTGATGAGGCGCATTTTGAGAAAATCCTCACAACGCTGGACCGCTTGAATTGTCGCGGATTCACTTATTGGGAGAAAGTGCAGGGGCGTGGTACGAAAACGGGCGACCCGCATTACGGCAGTCACGCATGGCCAGCTATGTGTTCGGCTATCATTTCCATTGTAGAAGACCAGCGTGTAGATGCTTTGCTTGATGCCTTACGAAAACTGGACGAGCAGTCTGATAAGTTAGGGCTGCGTGCGTTTGTCACCCCCGTAGAACGTAGTATTTAGTACTGTCTACATAAATTATAGAGAAGGGAGTTCTGGATTATCCGGAACCCCCTTTTTGTTTTCGCTTTTCTGAAAGCTTATTATATGTGTTTAAATATTTTCATTAAGTAATGCTTAAAAAATAACTTGGTACAGATTAGCGCTGCTAAACAGATTTTTCTCTTTAGGTACAGAGATTTTTGCGTTTAGGTAAACAAAAAAATCTCTGTACCTAAAGACCTGTAGCTTTCATGAAAACTGTCACAATTTATTTTTTACGACTACTAAGTAATATTCTCTTGTTTTTTTCAGTAAGTTTGCACAGCATTTTTATTGCCGATAAATTGTAAAGAACACTCTATATATTTTCATAAGTGATGGCTTGTTTATTTGCTGGTCATTTTTGTCTGAATGTTCAGACTAAACACAAAAGAATATCTATGTTGCTGGCTATGTGCCTACTGCCGTTTGCTACAAACGCGCAGGATCCTTTCCCGGGGGAAGGGGCATCATTGATTACCCATGCGCCTACAAAAGGGAGTAAAAGCTTGGGGGATTTGGATTTTGTGTCAGATACAATTCCCTTGAGTATGCGTTTTCCGGTTGCTTTTACTGGAACGGGTAGTAACCATATTAGTGATCCTACCGGACAATTGGATGGGGTGATGGAGACTTTGCGCCTGCTGCAGACCGATGTATTGAGTGATCCGTTGCGTATCGTTCATATCGGCGATAGCCATGTGCGTGGACGGATTTATCCGCAAACGGTTGGTACGCATCTATTGACGGCTTTCCACAAAGTGTTGTATACGGATATGGGTGTGAATGGTGCTACATGCCTTACCTTTACTCATCCTGAGCGTGTGAAGGACATTGTCGAACTGAATCCCGATTTACTGATCCTGTCATTCGGTACCAATGAGAGCCATAACAAAGGCTACAATTCTCGTATTCATTACCGGCAGTTGGACGAGTTGATCAAACTTTTACGTCGTCACCTGCCCGATGTGCCTATTTTGCTCACTACTCCTCCGGGATCTTATGATTACGTGCGGAATCAACGTCGGCGTTTTTATTCCATCAATCCGCGTACGGCCATAGCAGCCGGAACAATCTGTAAGTATGCAGCCGATTATCAACTGGCAGTCTGGGATCTGTATAGCATAGTGGGAGGAGTTAAGAGAGCCTGCCTGAATTGGAAAGCCGCACGTATGATGAGGCCTGATCATGTTCATTACCAATCCGAAGGCTATATTCTTCAGGGGGAACTCCTATACGAAGCCCTGATGAAGACTTACAATCAGTATGTCTCCACGGGCAATAACGTTGTTGAAACAAACTCGGCGTTAGAACTGGAAGTAGATGAACGGTTGTAACTCAGACGATTTTACTTGAGCGATAAATACAATGAGGATGACCAGCACAACAGCTTTAGTCGCCCAGTGCATCTGGCTCACGTATTCTTTCGCTCTTTGAGTGATGTGCAACGGCAGGCATTGTGAGAGCAAGCACAAGACAATCAGGAAGACAATGAAGGTATACCCTTCCAGAAAAGGGACCAATACAGAGCCGTTGAACCGGCTGAATATCTGCGAAATCACCTTTAGACCTGTTTCCATACTATCCGCCCGGAAGAATATCCAACCCAGGCATACCAAGTGAAAAGTCAGGATCGTACAGGGTATCCGTTGCCACAAAGGCATATTTTCTCCATCTGCTTTTAATGACGGGAAATACTGCATCAATATTTTGTGGGAAACCAGGTAGAGTCCATGTAGCCCGCCCCATAACATGAATCGCCAGGAGGCACCGTGCCACAATCCGCCCAATAACATGGTTATCATCAGGTTGAGGTATCTTCTATATTTTCCTTTACGATTACCACCGAGCGAAATGTACAGATAATCTTTCAGCCAAGATGATAAAGAAATGTGCCAACGTCGCCAGAATTCTGTGATAGAGGCCGACTTATAGGGCAAATCGAAGTTAATAGCGAAGCGATATCCAAACAGCAGGGCAAACCCGATGGCCATATCGGAATAACCGGAGAAGTCGCAATAGATCTGTACGGCATATCCGTAAACTGCAAACAGATTTTCAAGGCCGGAATAGAGGTCAGGAGCGTCGAAAATGCGGTCAACAAAGTTGATACTGATATAGTCGGAGATAATACATTTTTTGAATAATCCAATGAGAATTAAAACGAAAGCTTCGTTCCAAAGTTCTCTGGTCAGTGGCTCAGACTTATGAATTTGCGGAATAAAGTCTTTGGCCCTTACAATGGGGCCTGCTACCAACTGAGGAAAGAAGGATACGTAGAAGAGGTAGTCGAAGAAGCTTTTCAGCGGTTCTATTTTCCCTCGGTAGATGTCGATAACATAGCTTAGTGACTGGAATATGAAGAATGAGATTCCCACCGGCAACAGAATGTTCAAGGGAGTAAAAGGTTTGTGCGCCAGTTCATAGAAAAAGTCCAGGAACAGATTGGTATACTTGAAGTAGCACAAAATACCCAGGTCGATGATTAAACTTGATATCAACCATACTTTTTTCATTTTCTTTTCGCGGGTGTGGTGCACCAGGTAGGCTGCAATGTAGTCTATCAACGCCACAGCGATGATCAACAAGAAATAGTACCCGTTGGTTTTGTAATAGAAATAGAACGAGCACAATAGTAGGAAAGCTATTTTAATAGGCTCGTACTTCTTTATAAACAGATATACCGATAGTACTCCGGTGAGGAAGAATAAAAAGAAGGAACTGTTAAATATCAAAGGATCTTCCGGATGATACGTAAGAACCTCAGCCAGTTTGCTAAAATCTATGTTGAACATATTCTGTGTAATTACTAATTAAAGCGTCAAAGAATAATTCTCCGAGCATTGTATACCCGTTTTTCTTGAAGTGTACACCGTCTTTGGACAAGGCTCCACTCTGTAAAAGAGTATTGGCAGAGTTTTCGCCACCCAAGATAGAGTATAGGTCCCAATACGCATAGCCTTTTTTCTGGGCGTAGTTGATCAGGGCATTTCGGACTAGGCCGATGTTCGGATTGCTTTTCCGGTTTTCACCGGTCATGGACTCCAAGCAATCGGGCGGAGTGGTAATCAATACCAACGCGCGCGGATTAGCTGCCCGGATGGGTTCGATGATGCGGTCTATCTCTTCGAAGAAACGACGCTCCACTAGTTTGCCGCGGAAAGCTTCATTAGTGCCCAGCGAGAAGATAAATAAAGCAGGGTCCAACAAAGAAATCTGCTTGGCAAAGTCTTGTACACTAGCATAGTGACGGAACTGCGCTCCGTTGATCCCTACGGCATGGTATAACACTCCTTTGTTCCCGTTTTCCAGACTGAAACCATAGTAGATGGCCGAGTCCATTTTGGCCGACGGTATGGTGGACAACATAAGCGATGATACTTTCTTGTCCAAGAGAATGGTGCTGGCAAACGGGTATTTGGCTTTTTCGTTCTGAGCTTTTATCCCTTGGTCGGCCACCACCAGTTCCGGAGCTTTTTCGTGATGGAATACGGTGATCTTATTGAAAGAGTTCGCTTCAGATTTGCTATCCGAAGACAGCCGTATTTCGAATGTGAAGTGTTCGTCATTGGTCTTGATGGCCATTCCCCCTAACCCGATAGGCATTTTCTGCACTTGTTGTATACACAAAGTCTTGTCCCACTTGGATTCTGAACGTATCAGATAGTCGTTCGGCTCGTTGGTCCTGGCCAACTTCAACGGGAAGATGAGCCCGCGGCCGGCATTTCCGAATTTTTCCTGCAACAGATTCATGATGGTAGTGGTAAAGAATCCTGCCTGGATGTGTGAGTCGCCGATATGTGCCACGGATACAACGGAAGGGTTATCGTTATTTTTGAATGGAAACCTCCAAGTGTTCTGGGTGAGTGTGTACAGTTTGTTGTAGAAAGGATCCAGTGAATGTGTTGGGTCAATAATCTTATTGGGCGCTTTTATATAGCTACTGGACTTCTGTCCCCATAGCAGACTAGGGAAAAGCAGAAAGCAAAGCAACCACTTTGAAGATTTCCAGTATTTGTTGTTCTCTATTTTCATATTTGTCGTTCGTTGTGTCAGCGGGGCATAAGACGGGCTTTTTCTTTCATAAGCGATTTAAACATTTCATCAGCTACCTTGTCGCCTCCCAGGTAGTTGATGTGCGTGTAGTCTTTAGCAGCCATCGGCGGGGTGTGCTTCACGAATTCTATCATCGAATGCTCGCCTCCCATCGCTTCATAAGTATTCCAGAATGCAATGCCGGTTTCCTTAGCCATCTCCCGTTGGGCATTGATGAGTGACAGCACGCCCGGGTGGGTAGAGAGTCCGGAAGCGCCTTTGCTGCTCCGGTCGCCTACGCTCATCAGCAGGAGTGGAACGCCCGGATAGCACTCTTTCAGGTGGTTGATGGCGTTGATCATCAACTTTCTGTATGAAGTGTACATAGTTTTTTCAGTTGTCATTACATTCAAACCATACTGTATGACCAGCAAGTCATATGGAACCTTTTGGCTGAGTTGTTCAGTCAACCCCTTATTGACCGTGATCATAACACTGCCCGACGAACCGCGTACAGAGAAGTTGTCCACATAGACCCCAGTCGTATTATTCAGGAAGAGCCCGATTCCTGTGAATCCTTCTACCTTGCTTACTTTGATTTTGAGCGAAGTAAGATCGCTGTTTTCCAATAAAATCGATTGTAATTCTCCGGATGGTTCAGGGCTATATTCCACTGGTGCTCCACCGCTTACTTCTACGGTGATCTTTGTGTTTTTCTCATTGATGAAGAAAAACGAAGCCTGATTGGCCCGGTCCTTGTTGTTGAACTTCAAGTCCAGCGTAGCTCCTTCTGCCGGCCTGTAGTAGAATCCGGTCAGGCAGAACTTGGTCCAGTCCGCCTTTTTGTAGTACACCATAGATTGTGTAGTCCATCCGATTGCGGTTTGTTGAATGTTTTTCCGACATTGTGCAACCGGGGATACAATGGGAATGAATCCTATACCTGTACCGCCATATGCAGCTTGCATCTGTTTGCGGAGTTCTGATGTGATGATGTCGCCCTCGATGAATGAGTCGCCCAGGAAGCCGATGCGTACCGGTTCTTTCTTCGGATTGTTCTGCAACGCATCAAAGAATGCTTTCAGGGCCTGTTTGTCTGGTGAGAAATCTTCGATGGATACGATGCCATCCTCAGAGCAGACAGGCTGCTCGGTAAGCAAAGAATCCAGTGAAGTAGAGTCTGAGCTGTCTGTTATATGGTCCAATCCTCCTGTTCGCAGACTATCTGTATCGTTGGAAACGGTGTCTTTTTGTTGTATGTCTGACAGTAGGCTAAAGTGTTTGTACTCAAACTTTAGGTTTGGGATGTGCCCAATTATTAATAATAAAACAATAGCAAGTCCAAGGACCTTGAGGACTTGTTTTAAATAGTCATACTTCATATGTTTTGACTTGCTTATTTAGTAGTAATACGTTTTTATTCTCAGAATAGCTTCTCATCGGGGGGATCCACCTGATACTGTTTCGAAAAACGTTGCAAAGATAATATTTTTTGGTATACTTATTACGTTAGCATGAATTCGTTATACGAAAAATCAAAAAAGAGGAGGGTTTCTGCTGTTCAGATACTTCATCTGATAATTTTTCTGCTATTTCTTGTAAATAAGCGCAATTCAACTTGTGATATATGTCTGAATGTTGTATATTTGCAAATTGAAATACGGCAATGATAATTCTAATAGACACAAATATGAAGAAATTACTTGGTTTAATTATTTTGACAGCTACTTTGTTTTCTTGTGTGAACGACAAGGATTTGTATATAGACGAAAGTGGACCGGAATATGCAAAATCTTTTAGCAATGTCACAACAGTCAATGTGAACATTAATTCTAAGTACAACGCAACGTACTACTCGGTTTTCTATGAATTCCCTTATGAAGATGGCGATTTGACGAAAGTTCCTGCTCTGACAGGTGTAACTCCGATTTATACGACGTTGGATGTTCCCAACGATGTGAATAAGCTTTACGTGGTAGGCGATGGTATACTCCGGACTTTCAATGTCGGCGATGTGGAGATTGTTACTACCCGTAGCGCTGTCTCTACTAATGCTATTGATGCCAAGGTGGTGGAATATATCAATGGAAGTTGCTTCCCGGAGGCTGCTAACAATGTCCGTGGAGAGAACTTGTTCAGTTGTACGGACTTGGTAATTGATAAATCGGCCGAAACGGGCGAGTTCGATAAAGCTGAGGTGTGGCTTACTTACATCAACGACGGGGGCTTTATGTCTTCAGGAGCGTATTATGGCAACTTGTGGTTTTACACCTATCCCACGGATAAGTTGACTACTGGAATGACTATCGGCGATGTGAAGTTCTATGGCTTGTCGAAGGCAACACAGGAGATTATTGAGATCCCTTACAGTGATATTCAGGCCAGAAAGAACTATGTGTTTGCTTCCAAAGAGGAGCAAGTGAATGGGGCTTCCAGTTTCAAACGTGTGAAGCTTGGAACGTTCGAAAAAGGGCTGAATATAGGTTTTGTATATTGGGGTACTGCTACTGATCCCAATGCGGGAGTGCGTTTCTCTACGCCTCTCTTGAATGCGAAGGTGAATAAAGAAGTTACTTACAGAGATGGATCGGGTAAATTCAATATTGCCAATAAATATGTGTCAAATGGATTTATTCGTCATATTAAAGTAGACGACTCTACGGGCAAAACGTTCGAAGGCAATGTGCTGGGTATGGAAAACCGTACGCCGATCGAAGGTAGCTATGATGGCGATTATAACGATATGCTCTGTCTGATCGAATCGAATCCGCTGGCATTGAAACCGGCAGAAACCATTGATGATGCCACGCCTGCTGAATTCAAGACAGAGAAAGGTGTGTACTTATTTGAAGACAACTATCCTGCTCGGGGCGATTACGATTTCAATGATGCGGTTGTTGAGTTCAGTATAGTAGATTACTATAAGAGCTCGAATAACGCCAAGCAGGTATCTGCCCGTCTGTTGGGCAAAGGCTGTGTGAACAATAACACATTTGGCTTCAAGAGCAAGTCTGGGTATGCTCCATTTATTGAAGGCATACAAGGGTATTCTCAGGTAGATGGAGCGGTTGATCCGACTTTGTTCAGTCAATGGACGACACAGACCATGTATGGCGATATTCTGCCTTATCTGCAAAGTGGCGAAGATAAGATTGTCGATCCCGAAACCTACAATACGGGCGAATACCCCTATGTGCTGGTTATTCCATATGCTACGTCTGAGTTTATGTTCAGATGGTGCCTGGAGAAGAGACCTCTTGATGAAGCGTATCATTTCGCTGGCAATAGAGCAAGCGACTGGTACAAGACTCCTGCCAATACAAGTAAAGTAGTAAGCTGGTAAATATCAAACGAAAACAGCCGGACGTATTTCCATATCCGGCTGTTTTTTGTTTGGTAGGGATGTTTATTCTATTCCGATCTCATCGACGAATAAGTAAGGAGCCTTACCTTCGCCAGCATGCCCTTTCGGTAACTCCGGACTGTATTTCACTGTCACCCGTACATAGCTTGCTTGTACCGGGGGAAATTCCACCTCATAGCGTTCAACGCCTTTCTTGTCTATATTGGTCTCTATCGGTAATGGCTTGTTGGCCACTTCACGAAAGGCCTTTCCGTCTGCAGATACTGCTACGCTGATTCCCGATGCTCCCATGATCCAGGCGCCCATGTCGACTACCGTACCGGTAGTCACCCGGCTGATTTCTGCTGGGACCAGTAGTTGTATCGTCGCTTCGGCATCATATCCCGGGAATCCGAGCCAACGCCCGCTGGCATAACTGTCGTTCCCCTTCAAGCCATCGACGAGCGTGCCGGCTCCTTCGTAAGTGTACTTGGGGTTGGGTTGTGACTTTAGCTCGATGGGACAGAACGTTGCCTTGTTGAATATAATTTCTTCGTTGATCACCTTGCTGCTGCCTGTTTGCCGGATGGCTGCTGCGCGTAAAGAGGCGCTGTTGGTCAGGACTATCGGCTCTTGATAGGCTGTCGAAGCGAGGGTAGGAGTGCTTCCATCCAGGGTGTAGTAAATAGGGGCGTTGTCCACTGTTTCGAGGGTGATAGCCGTACTCCGGCTGGTCGCGTCGGGCGTGAAAGTGGCTCTCAACTCAAAGGCGTGCTTGGCATAATTGCGCTGGTCGCGTTCATAGAAAGCCATGAGTCGCGATAGGCGAGACGTGAAGTCGCGGTACTCTTTTTTTTCGGGTATGGTCCATTGTACCTCGGACAAAGCTGCCATACGGGGCAACACCATGTATTCCACATGTTTTCCGTCGAGGATGTACTCGGTCCAGAGGTTAGCTTGAGCACCCAGAATGTGTTGGCTCTCTTCAGTTGTAAGCGATGCTGGTATCGGGTCCAAGCTATACACTCGTTCCAGTGGAACGTATCCGCCGATGCCCAGTGGTTCGTCCTTCGTGTCGGCTGTTTGGTAATAATCGAAGTATGCGTAGGTGTTGGGCACCATGATTACGTCGTGTCTCAGTCGGGCTGCCTCGATGCCTCCGTCCATGCCACGCCAGGACATGATGGTGGCATTGGGGGCCACGTCGCCTTCCAGAATCTCGTCCCAGCCTATCATGCGGCGTCCTTTGCTGTTCAGGAACTTTTCGGCAAGGCGGGTACAGTATGTTTGCAAGCGGTCTTCGGCCGAGTGTTTGGAATCCGCCTTCAGCCCTTCAGCTTTGATGCGGGCCTGGCATTTGGGGCAAGCTTCCCAACGGGTACGCGGTGCTTCATCGCCGCCGATGTGGATAAATTCCGATGGAAACAGTTCTACGATCTCAGCCAGTACATCCTCAATGAACTGCAAGGTCTGGTCGTTGCCGAGACACAGTACATCTTCGAAGATTCCCCAGTTGGGGCATACCTCGTACGGGCCGCCTGTACATCCCAACTCCGGATAAGCAGCCAGGGCAGCCAGCATGTGCCCGGGCAGGTCGATTTCCGGAATGATAGTGACGTAGCGCTCTTGGGCGTAAGCTATCACTTCCTTGATTTGTTCCTGAGTGTAGAAACCTCCATAAGGTTGTCCGTCATACTCCTTGCTGTTTTTGCCCACAACCGTATGTTTGCGTTGCGAACCCACTTCGGTCAGCTTCGGGTATTTCTTTATTTCAACCCGCCATCCCTGGTCGTCGCTCAGATGCCAATGAAAGCGGTTCATGTTGTGCAAAGCCAACAAGTCGATGTACTCTTTAATGAATTCCACCGGGAAAAAGTGGCGGCATACATCCAGATGCATTCCGCGGTAGCCGAAGCGCGGTTGGTCATTGATTTTGGCAGCGGGCAGTACGATTTCGGCACCTTTAGCAACAGCCGGAATCGCTTTTCGTAACATCTGAATGCCGTAGAATACACCGTTTGGGGTTTTCCCGCTAACGGTCACTTGTTCTTTTCCGACGACAATTCGGTAACCTTCCTCAGCTTCGATAGCCGGATCAATGGCGAGTGAGATGCTGTTGGCGGACATCTTCTCGCTTTGTACAGCGGTTGTCAGTGTTTTCCCGGTCGACTGCTTTAAGTATTCGGACAGGAATTCGGCGTTTCGTTTGAGCAACTCATTTTCTTTGGGATAGAAAATCTGGGTGCTTCCATTGATAATGAACGGATCGCCTTGGTTGAAAACTACCTCCTGGGGAAGAGGAACTACCTGATAGTTTGCTTCTTCCTTGGGGGATTGGCACGATAGTAGTGTGGCGGCCAACATCAGAAGCGTTGTGTGTGTAAGTTTGTACATAATAAATATTGATTAGTGATTTCGGAGCTAAGGTACGAAAAAGAGTTGAAGTGTATAGGGGGATTGTTAATTTCCTCTTCTTTTCATAGTTTTTCTTTTGGTCTTCCTCCTCTTTCACCTGCTCTTCATGGCCTTCACTGTGTCGCGCCCTTTGGACGTTTCTTGCCCAAGACTTTGTTGCTACCTGCCTCCGGCCGTTTGTGGATAAAAAGTCTCTCTGCTAACGAAAAAAATCTCTGTAGTTACAGAGATTTTCCTGTTTAGGTAAACTCCATAATCTTTGTAGTAACCGGTTTTTCCGCCCTTTTACGGTCGTTGTCGAAAACATGATCGGCGAGTATTCTCCGGCTTTCCCT
>JAVBVI010000012.1:0-68705 GCA_031554505.1 Bacteroides sp.
TTATCACCCGGAAGAACTACACCTCCATCACGGGCCGGTTGAAGAACCGGGCGTTGAAGGACTTGAATTTGTTTGTGCAGCAGGGGGTCATCGAACGCATGGGGGCGGGGAATCAACTCTACTTTGTGCGGGCGAAAGTGACGCCGGCGGCGGAATAAGTGGGTGGGAGATTGGTGGTTGATTGGTGGTTGATAAAAGTGCTCAAAACAGCATCAACCACCAACCTATCTTTTTGAAAACCAGACAAATAAATCGATTTTTGTGGTTGATGGTTGATTAATCTGAGTTTTTTCTATTGAGAGTGCATTGAGATTGATCAGTGAAACACATCTTTCTTCTATAATTACCACTTAAGTATCCTGAGCTTGGTCTTAATCACAAGCAACTTGTTTCATCGTCGTTGTGGCTTTCAGATAATTAGGTGGTGTCAAAACTACTTATTTGAATGATCTTGGGTAGAAAACAAGTATCGCATTTCGCTTTTTCTTACAGTTTTTTCTTTCTGTATTTCAATGAATTAGATATTTATCTTTACGCAAAATAGAGCAAAATAGAGTTCAAGCAACAACATCGTAACCCATTAATTATCAATGTTTTTCAACAATTTGCAGTTCCGCGAAGACTTTGCAAATCTCTTATATCGGGATGCAGTCACAAGATGTAACAATTAAAACTGGCTTAATCAATATCACCCTACGCCCGGATGCAAAACTACTCGATGAAGTTGTTGTAACGGCCATGGGTATCACCCGCGCGGAAAAAACATTGGGGTATTCGGCTACAACAGTAAAAGCTGACGAGATCAGTATGGCACGCAACACCAATGTGACCAGTTCTCTTCAAGGCAAAGTAGCCGGTTTGCAGATCCAGTCGACTTCGACTTCTCCAGGTACTGCCAACTCGGTAGTTATCCGCGGCTTTGGTTCTATCAACGGTAACAATCAGCCCTTGTATATTGTTGACGGTGTACCCTTGCAGAGTAGCACCATACAAAGTTCGGGACATACAATCAGCGCCAGCGGTATCAACAACATTCCTTCAGACGACATTGCTTCAATGACTATCCTGAAAGGTGCGGCGGCAACCGCTTTGTATGGTAGCCGTGCGGCTAACGGTGTAATCGTCATCACCACCAAGTCGGGAAAGCAAGGGGAAAAAGGTAATAACTTCAGCCTGGAATACAATGGTGGTATGCAAGCACGCCAAATCTCTGTGTTGCCTAAAATGCAGAACACCTTCGGGCAAGGTTGGAACGGGCAACAAACATTCATCGAAAACGGATCATGGGGTCCTCGCATGGATGGTTCGCAACAAGTATACGGTCCTATATGGAACGGTCAGCAGCTTATTCACGAGTATTCTGCCCGAGAGAATAATGTAAAAGATTTCTTTGATATCGGTACGTCATGGAATCACAACTTCTCTTTTAGCGGAGCTTCTGAAGACAAGAAGGTGACCTACTATTTGTCATACTCCAATGTTTCGGATGACGGTATCATGCCAACCGATGCTGACTCTTACAAAAGAAATTCATTCGGATTTCGTGGAAGCTACGAAGGAGCCGACTGGTTGAAGGTTAGCTCTTCGGTGAACTACTCAAAGTCACAGACTGACATCGTAGGTTCATACCAAGGCACGTCAGTTATCGACGGTCTGTATGAAATGCCACGTGACGTTTCCATCGTTGACAAAAAAGACCTGAGCAGCCCGTTCAATACACCAGAAGCATATTTTACACCTTATGGCATCACGAACCCTTACTGGGCGTTGGCCAATAACTACAACCACCTCGATGCCAAGCAGTTGTTTGGAAAAATACAGGTAGACATCAACCCCATCAAGGATCTGAAATTTACGTATCGTTTTGGTTTCGATTATACAGACTATGATACCAAAGAGGGTTCACCGCAAATCTCATTGGACGACGCATTAATCGACGATGATATGGGATACCCGCCCTCAGCCATGAATCAGGACGGATATGTATTTGCCCGCTACTATCGTTCGTACGAGTTAAACCATGACTTCTTAGCCAATTATTCAAAGAAATTCAACGAGAAGTACGACGTTGCTGTCAATGCCGGTTTGAACATGAATGAGCGTGGGAATACGTATATGACGGGGCAAGCCGATGGGCTGACCTTCTTTACCGGATACTGGAATTTAAGTAACGGGGCAACGAAGACCGAGCTGTCGGAATACCAGAGCAAACGCCGCCTGGTAGGTTTGTTCGGCGACGTTACCTTAGGCTACGATGATATGCTGTTCCTTAATGTCACAGCTCGTAACGACTGGTCGTCGACTCTGCCAATGGGTAATAATAGTTTCTTCTACTCGGGGGCAACCTTGAGTTGGATTTTCACCAGACTGATGTCCGATAACAATGCTCTTACATTCGGTAAGGTACGTATGGCTTATGGTAAGACCGGTAATGATGCGAGTCCCTATTATACAGGAATAAGCTATAACCAGGCTTATGCTGATGGATACTATGATTTCGACATAGCCAAGTTCCCGATGAACACCACCAACTCGTTTATCGAAAAGAACCTGTCCGGAAGTAAGACACTGAAACCTGAAATGACTAAGGAGTTCGAAGTAGGTTTGAATCTGCAGTTCTTCAATGGCCGTTTCGGCATCGATGCAGCTTACTATAATCGTATCACCAGTGACCAGATACACCGATTGCCTATAGACCCTGCAACTGGATACAGCTTGAAAGTGACAAACTTTGGAGAGGTGCGCAACCGCGGTATCGAATTATTGCTGAATACCACACCCATTCAGACCAAGAACTTCCGTTGGGATTTGAATGTCAACTTTGCCATGAACCGCAACAAGGTACTTAGCATACCCGAAAGCCTGGAAGGTGGTAGAGTAACAATCTATCGCTTCTCTGCCGGAAACGACGCTGTTTACATGTACGCTGAAGAAGGAAAGCCTATGGGAACATTCTACACGTACCTGCCTCAATATATAACCGACAAGAGCAGTCCTCACTACGGTTCACCGATCGTGGATGAAGATGGACAACCCGTTCTCGGCACATCTGTCGAAGACACAGGTTTCAATATGAACCATAAATGGACAGGTGGCGTCACGACTTCGTTCACGGCGTATGGAGTTACCTTGAGCGCCACTTTGGATGTCCGCTCCGGCGGTCACATGTTCTCGCGTACGAAGAACCTGATGCAGTTCACCGGTAACGGCGTAGTGACGACTTACAACGATCGGCGCCCGTTCATCGTTCCCAACTCCGTACAGGTAACCAGAGACGATGTTGGCAACATCACAGCCATTGAGGAAAACACAATGCCTATCAAATTGACCGACCAGACTTATCAGGACTATTACAACAACTACGGTTGGGGAAATGGTGGTATGGCTTATCTGATCGACCGTTCGTACACCAAGATACGTAACATCACTATCGGATACGATCTGCCCAAGAAATGGTTAAAGTCTTTGCATCTGAGCAATGTAGCGGTTTCTGCATTCGTAAACAACCCGTTTGTATGGACTGCCAAAGACAACACGTTCATTGATCCGGAATCGAGTACAGTAGGTAATGACCTCTCGGGTAACTTCGGTGAGCTCTATGCCAACCCCTCATGCCGGGTATATGGTTGCAATCTTAACATTAAATTCTAAAAAGGAAAGAAACAATGAAAAAGATATTTATTACACTATTTGCCGCCGCATTAGCCTTAAGCTCCTGCGATAGCTATTTGGATATAAACCAAGACCCCAACTCTCCTCAGGAAGAGAACATGACTACGTCAATTATGTTCCCGGGTGCGGAGATGAACCTCGCCGCCAGTTATGGAAACTATCTGCGCATCACCGGGGGATACTTTGCACAACAATACTCACAAGTGTTCGGAACAAGTAACTACCTGGATTATTCGCAGTTCACCATGTCGGCCACCCGTTCCAGCGGTAGCTACAACACGTTGAATGTAGGCTGCCTGAAGAACCTGGAAAACATCCGTAACTTGGCATCTGCAAACGAAGAATGGGGCACCTACTTAGCTGCCACCACGTTGCGCGCTTTTACCTACCAGATCTTGATAGACTGCTACGGAGAGACTCCATACTCGGAAGGATTGGATATCGACAATCTGTCTCCACACTACGATGAAGGGATTGATGTATACAATGGCGTTTTGGTTGAGCTGAACGACGCTTTGTCCAAAACAACCGCTTCGGACCTTGTTTGCACAAACTTCCTGTTCGGCAATTCGAATGCAAACAACTGGATCCAGTTGGCCAACGTAGTAAAACTGAAATTACTGATGCGTATGAGCGACACACAGAATGTACAGTCGGAACTAGCAGCTTTGATCGAAGGCGGTAATTTCCCCAAAAAGAATATCGCCTGGACAGGTATCTGGGCCGACGAATTAGGTAAAGCCAATCCTTTCTACCAGGAAGAATTTGCGACTTACTTTGGTTCTACCCAAACCAATGTGATCCTTAATCTGGCTTTGTCACGTACCATGCAAGACAGTGATGATGCACGCCTGAAGGCTTTCTTCGCTACCAACTCAAAAGATGAATATACCGGTGGCATTTCCGGAACCCAATTCTCTGGTTCAAAAGTCTATACAGCCAGCTATTGGTGCCGTCCCAAAGTTGGCTATAGCACTCCGGTCTATCTGATTACTTTGTCAGAAATAGAATTCTTCCTGGCCGAATACTACGCCCGCTATGGAACAAGCGATGAAGCAGAAAGCCATTACAAAGCCGCCATTGAGGCGTCTTTTGAAACAGCCGGAGTCAGTGGTGCGAGCACTATCTACACGACCCATTATCCGTGGGACAATGCCAACTACAAACAACTGATCGGTATCCAGAAATGGGTGGCTCTGAGTGGAACTAACACTTTCGAAGCCTGGTGCGAAATGCGTCGTTTGAAGTACCCGACATTCGGAACTGTCAGCGGAACAGACCTATACAACGAAGGTACAGGTGCTTATAATCCATTGCTCCTGGTACCCGGAACCTTGTACACCCCGATCCGTTACAACAGTAGACTGGGAGCTAACAAAGTGTTGCAGCGTTTCAGGTATGCGGAAAACTCTGCCAACCGTAACAGCAACACCCCGAAACAGGCAGAAGACCATGATGCAAAACCAGTTTTCTGGGCCAAATAAATGATCAACTAATCTCAAATAAGATGAAAGATGAAAAATAAAATATTAACTCTAATGATAAGCATGCTTGTTGCCATCACATGGACAAGCTGCGACAGTGAATCCACAGCGGGTTACGATAGAATCACCTACTATCCGGATTTCACAATCCTTGATGGACCAACTACATTAATTCCGTTAGGAACCACATATGCCGATGCGGGAGTCATAGTCATGGAAGGAGAAACGGACATAACCTCTTCAGTAAAAGTGAGCGGTGAAGTAAACACAGCCGAAATCGGTGTTTACAGTATCGTCTATTCGGCAATGAATGTGGACGGCATGTATGGTTCGGCCACCAGAACTGTATGTGTATACGACCCCAATAATACAACTGCCGACATCTCTGAGACATATACCCTGGCTGCAGGGTCTTACCGTCTTCACGCCACTGCCGGTAAGACTCCCTTTTCCGGATATAATGTCGCTATCTCTCAAATAGGACCTGGGGTTTACTATTGCTCGGACCTTTTGGGCGGTTACTATCAATATTTTGTTAAATACGGTGCCGCTTATGCATTGAAGGGATATTTTATGATTAATAACGATAACAGTATTGAAGGATTAAGCGGATATCTGGCAGGCTGGGGAGATTCTTTTAGTTCTATAGCAGGAGAATATGATCCTGTCAGTGGAAAGATACAATTGGCAACAGAATATGCAGGCATGACTTTCTATCTCACCTTTGAAAAATAAATGACATTATGAAGAAAATAATATTTTTAGGATTACTATTCGTAAGTTGCTTCTTGGCATCTTGCGAAAAAGACGAGATTGGCGGTACAGTTACCGAGAGTATGGCGGGTGAATGGTATGTAACTGCTGATGCCATCAACGCCGACGGAAGTATATGGGATGTTGACGTATTTGGTCTTGGGAATTTCCTTATTTCCACCTATAATACGGCCAGTAACAACTCGAGTGAAATGTGGATAGATGACAGTGATCAATTTGGTCTGGAGAGTTTGGATATTTATCTCCCTTTCAAGTCCAAAATGAGTATTGATATCAACGCTGGCACTTTCAAGGCAAGTAGTGTGAGTAATGCTTACGATGATGAATCCGAAGTAACCATCTTGAATGGGAAAATATTGCCTAAAGCGGCCACTACTCCAAACGGCATGCCGGCAGACAGCATTGTTTTCGAGATTTCGTTCAGCAATGACCCGCTTCCCGAAGAGTTTGAGTTTGCACGGTACAGAATATCTGGTTATAGATACACTGGACTCGCAGGCGATGATTAATTTTCTATAAGGATACGCAGCTTTCGAAGCTGGTAGACATACATAGACAAAGGTTTCAAGTAAAAGAGAGAATTTCCGAAAGGAGTCCTCTCTTTTTTGATGGCTTTTGCGATAAACCAAACCGGGTATTACGATGTTTTTACAAAAATAACTATATTTGCCATCACATTTAGCTAATTGTAAGAATGAAGGAATTTGTAATATCCGAAGTGCAGGTCGAAACGGCCGTATTGGTAGGACTTATCACCCAGACGCAGGACGAGCGTAAAACGAAAGAATACCTCGACGAACTGGAGTTCCTGGCCGAAACGGCCGGAGCATCGGTGGTGAAACGCTTTACCCAGAAACTGGACCAGGCGCACGCGGTGACCTATGTAGGAAAAGGAAAACTTGAAGAGATAAAACAATATATACACGACGAGGAGGAAAACGAACGGGAGATAGGTATGGTGATCTTCGACGACGAACTGTCGGCTAAGCAGATACGCAACATTGAAGCGGAACTGAAGGTGAAGATACTGGACCGGACCTCGCTCATCCTCGATATATTTGCCATGCGGGCACAGACGGCCAATGCCAAGACGCAAGTGGAACTGGCCCAATACAAGTACATGCTTCCGCGACTGCAACGGTTGTGGACGCACTTGGAACGCCAGAGTGGTAGCTCCGGCGGTGGAAAAGGTGGTTCGGTAGGTCTGCGCGGACCGGGTGAAACGCAGTTGGAAATGGACAAGCGTATCATTCTGGGGCGTATGTCATTGCTCAAAGAGCGGTTGGCAGAGATAGACAAGCAGAAGGCTACCCAGCGCAAGAACCGCGGACGCATGATGCGCGTGGCTCTGGTGGGATATACCAATGTAGGCAAATCGACCTTAATGAACCTACTGGCCAAAAGTGAGGTGTTTGCCGAGAACAAGCTCTTCGCCACACTGGACACGACGGTGCGCAAGGTGATTATCGACAACCTGCCTTTCCTACTGTCGGATACGGTCGGATTCATCCGCAAGTTACCCACCGACCTTGTAGATTCTTTCAAGTCGACTCTCGACGAAGTGCGTGAAGCCGATTTGTTGCTGCACGTAGTCGACATCTCGCACGCCGGCTTCGAAGAACAAATCGAAGTAGTAAACAAAACCCTGGCCGACATTGGCGGTTCGGGCAAACCCATGATTCTTATATTCAATAAGATAGATGCTTACTCTTACGTAGAGAAAGCCCCGGACGACCTTACCCCCCGTACAAAAGAAAACTTAACACTCGAAGAACTGGTGAATACGTGGATGGCAAAGATGGAGGACAACTGTCTCTTTATCTCGGCCCGCGAACGGATCAACATGGAGGAACTGAAAGATGTGGTTTACCGTCGAGTGAAAGAATTACACGTGCAGAAGTACCCCTATAATGATTTCCTTTACCAGTCGTACGAAGACGAAGAGTAATCATTATTAAAATTACGTATGAAAACTTACCGCAATCTGACTGAAACTGAAGTGTTTCAGTTGAAAAATCAGTCGTGTTTGGCCGATGATTGGAGCAAGGTGGCTGTAGCTGAGAACTTCAAGACCGATTATGTACACCATGCCCGTTTCTCGGGTGAGGTGAAACTCGGAGTTTTCGAAACCGAATTTACACTATCCGGAGGAATTAAGAAACACTCCGGGCTACGCCATGTGACATTGCACAATGTGACACTGGGCGATAATTGCTGCATCGAGAATATCCAGAACTACATCGCCAATTATATAATAGGTGATCAGGTGTTCATCGAGAATGTGGATATCATCCTGGTGGATGGGCGTACTTCCTTCGGTAATGGAGTGGAGGCTACGGTACTCAATGAAACCGGCGGACGCGAAGTACTGATCAATGACAAGTTGTCGGCCCATCAGGCGTATATTCTGGCACTGTATCGCCATCGTCCGGAATTGATCAACCGGATGAAGGAAATCACAGATTACTATTCCAACAAACATGCTTCGGAAGTAGGGTATATCGGTAGCCATGTGACGATTGTCAATGCAGGTTCCATCCGAAATGTACGGATTGGGGATCATTGTTACATTACCGGTACGAGCCGTTTGACGAATGGTAGCCTCAACAGTAACGAAGCGGCCCCGGTACATATCGGTCATGGGGTTATTTGCGACGATTTTATTATTTCTTCGGGTTCGCATGTGGACGAGGGGACGGTGCTAAGTCGCTGTTTCGTAGGACAGGCTTGCCGATTGGGGCATAACTATTCAGCTTCGGACTCGCTGTTCTTCAGCAACTGCCAAGGTGAGAACGGTGAGGCATGCGCCATCTTTGCCGGACCGTTCACGGTGACCCACCACAAATCGACCTTACTCATTGCCGGTATGTTTTCGTTCATGAATGCCGGTTCGGGGTCTAACCAGAGCAACCATATGTATAAGTTGGGGCCTATTCATCAAGGTACCATGGAGCGGGGAGCGAAGACTACTTCGGACTCGTACATCCTCTGGCCGGCACGTGTAGGAGCTTTCTCCTTGGTGATGGGACGCCACGTGAACCACGCCGATACGTCCAACCTTCCTTTCTCATACCTCATCGAGCAGCAGAATACGACTTATCTGGTGCCCGGCGTGAATCTGCGCAGTGTGGGTACTATTCGTGATGCACAGAAATGGCCAAAGCGCGACAAGCGTACAGACCCCAACAAACTCGATTATATCAACTACAACCTCCTGAGTCCGTATACCATCCAAAAAATGTTCAAAGGACGTGCCATTTTGAAGGAACTGAAACGAGTATCAGGCGAGACTTCGGAAACGTATTCGTACCAGAGCGCCAAGATCAAGAATTCATCGCTCAATAACGGCATCAAGTACTACGAGGTGGCTATCCATAAGTTTCTAGGCAACTCGATTATCAAGCGGCTGGAAGGTATCAACTTCCAGAGTTGTGAGGAAATCCGCAAACAGCTGAAACCGGATACAGAAATCGGTATAGGCGAATGGGCGGATATTTCCGGACTGATAGCTCCGAAGAGCGAAATCGAAAAGCTTATTGCCGGCGTGGAAAGTGGAGAAGTCAACCGCCTGAAAGCAATCAATGCCTGCTTCGAGGAAATGCATCGCAACTACTATACATACGAATGGACCTGGGCGTACAACAAGATTCAGGAGTTCTATGGACTCGACCCTGAAACAATTACTGCCAAGGATATCATTGAGATCGTAAAAATGTGGAAAGATTCGGTCGTGGGACTTGACCGGTCGGTTTACGAGGATGCCCGGAAGGAGTTCTCGTTGACTTCTATGACAGGTTTCGGTGTCGACGGTTCGCGCAGCGAGATGAGGCAAGACTTCGAACAGGTACGTGGCGATTTCGAAAGCAATCCGTTCGTAACGGCTGTATTGAAGCATATCGACGACAAGACGGCACTGGGCGAGGAACTGATCAATCGCATCGGACAACTGGCATAGAATCGTTAATCTGTGCTTAAAATTGAAACTCGGTGAAGTTCAGCATGCGGCGATGGTGAAATATTTACTAACTTTGTCGCACTAATTCACTTTACGTAATAAAAGATAAAGATATGGCAACACATCCGTTCAAGTATCAGCACCCTTTCCCCTTGGGAGCAGATACAACTGAGTATTATCTGCTTACCAAAGACTACGTGTCGGTAAGCGAGTTTGAAGGAAAACCCATCCTGAAGATTGAAAAAGAAGGTCTGACGGCAATGGCGAATGCAGCATTCCGCGATGTGTCGTTCCTGCTGCGTCGGGAACACAATGAACAAGTGGCTAAGATCCTAAGCGATCCGGAAGCCAGCGATAACGACAAATATGTAGCGCTGACATTCCTGCGCAACGCTGAAGTGTCGGTGAAAGGTAAATTGCCGCTTTGCCAGGATACCGGTACGGCCATCATCCATGGTGAAAAAGGCCAACAGGTGTGGACAGGCTCTAACGACGACGAGGCCCTCTCCCTGGGTGTGTACAAAACATATACGGAAGAAAACCTGCGCTACTCGCAGAATGCTCCCCTGAACATGTACGACGAGGTGAATACGAAGTGTAACCTTCCGGCTCAGATCGATATCGAAGCCACCGAAGGCATGGAGTACAAGTTCCTTTGTGTAACGAAGGGGGGCGGCTCAGCCAACAAAACTTACCTGTATCAGGAAACTAAAGCGTTGCTGAATCCGGCTACATTGGTTCCCTTTCTGGTAGAGAAAATCAAGACGCTGGGTACAGCTGCTTGCCCGCCTTACCACATCGCTTTCTGTATCGGCGGTACTTCGGCTGAGAAGAACCTGTTGACTGTAAAGCTGGCTTCGGCTAAATATTACGATTCGCTGCCTACTACAGGCAATGAGCACGGCCGTGCTTTCCGCGATGTCGAATTGGAAAAACAAGTCCTCGAAGAAAGTTATAAGATAGGCCTGGGCGCCCAGTTTGGTGGCAAATACCTGGCTCATGACATCCGTATCATCCGTTTGCCGCGTCACGGCGCTTCCTGCCCGGTGGGTATGGGGGTAAGTTGTTCGGCCGACCGTAACATCAAGTGCAAGGTCAATGCCGATGGTATCTGGATCGAAAAGATGGACGACAATCCCAGCAACCTTATTCCGGAAGAACTGCGTAATGCCGGTGAAGGCGAAGTGGTACGTATCGACCTCAACCAGCCAATGGCAGAGATCCTCAAGCAGTTGACAAAGTATCCGGTAGCTACCCGTTTATCGCTGAACGGCACCATTATCGTTGGTCGTGACATCGCTCATGCCAAACTGAAAGAGCGTATTGACCGTGGCGAAGGACTTCCTCAGTATGTTAAGGATCATCCAATTTACTACGCTGGCCCGGCGAAGACTCCGGAAGGCATGGCATGTGGTTCGATGGGACCGACAACAGCCGGACGTATGGACTCATACGTAGATCTGTTCCAGTCGCAAGGCGGTAGCCTGATCATGTTGGCCAAAGGTAACCGCAGCCAACAAGTGACAGACGCCTGCCACAAGTATGGTGGTTTCTACTTGGGTTCTATCGGTGGCCCGGCAGCTATTCTGGCGCAGAACAACATAAAGAGTATCGAGTGTGTGGAATACCCGGAACTGGGTATGGAAGCTATCTGGAAGATTGAAGTAGAAGATTTTCCAGCCTTTATCCTCGTGGATGATAAAGGAAACGATTTCTTCAAGAAACTGTAAGAGCGAAAAGTGGAGAGTGATTTCCACTTTGACAGAGAGTATATAAAAAGAACGGTGAGCAGGTTTAAAACTTGCTCACCGTTCTTTTTATAGTTGCAAGCCTTGATTAGAAGGCATGAAAATCCTTTCTCCAAAGGACCTCATGAGAAGTAATAGTATTGAACAATTTGATCTAAAGCAAAGATATGGCCCCATTACGGAGAAGCGCCCATATAATTCCCTTTTTTATACTCAACACCTCTAAAATCGCTGAATCTCAAAATGATTTCGAACTAGTGGGTATATTATTAGCATTCTAATTTCAACCCATTTTCAAGACTCTAACCATAGACCACCTTTCTGGAATCAGAATGATTATCAGGCTTTTAAGAATAAACTATTGCACGACTTTTATACACATCTTGGTAGAAAACTAGTAAATCGACTTGTGTTCATTGGAATTTCACACCTTTAGATATCAATACATTAGCGCTTTTCTTAATTGAAAAATACATCATAGCAAAGTTTTTTAAACTTACGCAATATGCTGATTATCAATATCTAACAACTCAATATAGCCCCGCGAAGACTTTGCGGATTTCTTACATCGGAATGGAGACGCAAGACGCTGTAATTAAAGCTGGTACAATAAAAGTCATTATGAAACCGGACAGTGAAATACTTGATGAAGTAGTTGTTACGGGTATGCAACGTATGGACAAACGCCTCTTTACGGGAGCTACAACGAAACTCGCCGCTGATAATGTCAAACTTGACGGTATTGCCGAAATAAGTCGCGCGCTGGAAGGGCGTGCTGCCGGGGTATCTGTACAGAACGTATCAGGCACATTTGGTACGGCTCCTAAAATCCGGGTACGTGGAGCGACCTCTATTTACGGTAGTTCAAAACCGTTGTGGGTAGTCGACGGAGTTATTATGGAAGACGCTATAGAAGTGGATGCTGACGCTTTATCATCAGGTGATGCCGAAACATTGATCTCTTCTGCCGTTGCAGGCTTAAATGCCGATGATATTGAAAGCTTCCAAATCCTGAAAGACGGTTCGGCAACTTCTATCTATGGTGCACGCGCTATGGCGGGCGTTATCGTTGTAACAACCAAAAAAGGTAAAGTCGGAAGCAACAAGATAAGTTATACCGGCGAATTTTCTTTAAGATTGGTTCCCAGCTATAATAACTATAACATTATGAACTCCCAGGAACAGATGGGGGTATATCGCGAGATGGAAAAGGGCGGATACCTGAATTTCGCAGAAACTTATCGTTCTTCCGAAAGTGGTGTTTATGGTAAAATGTATCACCTACTTAACACCTACGACCCCAAGACAGGGAAGTATGCGTTAGAAAACACACTCAGCGCTCGTAATGCCTACTTGCAAAATGCGGAGTTCCGTAATACAGATTGGTTTGATGTACTGTTCAACAATGCTATTTCACAGAATCATGCTGTCAGCATGTCGTCCGGAACAGAGAAAGCATCCTACTATACTTCTTTGAGTGTCATGCAGGATCCGGGATGGTATAAGCAAAGCGAAGTGAGCCGATACACGGCCAACATGAATGCTTTGTATAATATCTACTCCAATCTTTCGCTGAACATGATCGGAAACGCATCTTACCGTAAGCAGAAAGCTCCGGGAACATTAAGCCAAAGCGTTGACGTGGTATCGGGTGAGGTGAGACGCGACTTTGACATCAATCCTTATTCGTATTCGTTGAATACCTCACGTGCACTGGATGCCAACGAATTCTATGTACGCAACTATGCCCCCTTCAACATCATGAATGAGTTGGACAACAACTTCATGAATTTAGATGTGGTCGACTTGAGATTCCAGGGTGAATTGAAATGGAAACCCGTCAAGAAGGTAGAATTGGCCGCATTGGGTGCTTATAAGGTCTCCTCTTCGACTCAGGCACACGAAATCCATGACAACTCGAACCAGGCGTGGGCATTCCGGGCCATGGACGATGCTACCATGCGTGATGCCAATCCCTGGCTGTACACCGATCCGGACAATGCCAACTCATTGCCAGTAACCGTACTGCCGGTAGGCGGATTTTATCGTGAAACGAAATATTCGATGTCGAGCTATGACTTCCGTGCCACAGCAAGCTACAATGATGTATTCAACGATACACATATCGTCAACCTATTCGGCGGTATGGAACTAAACTCTGTAGACCGTAAAAAGACATGGTTCAACGGAGCAGGCATGCAATACGACATGGGTATGCTGGCCGCGTATGACTATAAGTACTTCAAACAAGGAAATGAAGAAGGAGCTCAATATTTCACTATTGATGAAACGCGTGCCCGCTCAACTTCATTCTTTGGAACAGGGACTTACTCCTACCAGGGGAAATATATCATCAACGGTACCGTTCGTTATGAAGGAACCAACAAGCTGGGTAAAAGTCGTTCGGCTCGTTGGCTGCCCACATGGAATGTTTCCGGAGCATGGAATATGCATGAAGAAAAATTCTTTGAAGACTTGCAACCTACACTGTCCAATTTAACGCTGAAAGCCTCTTATTCATTGACGGCCGACCGTGGTCCTGCTAACGTAACCAACTCGCATGTCGTTATTCAGAGTTTCAATCCTTGGCGTCCATTTGCAAGTGTCAATGAATCCGGACTGGAAATTGTGGATTTAGAGAACAGCGAATTAACGTATGAAAAGAAACATGAGCTGAATATTGGAGCTGACATTGGTTTTCTGAATAACCGAATTAACCTTTCCGCCGACTGGTACACACGTAACAATTACGATCTGATCGGTATCATCAACACGATGGGAATCGGTGGCCAGATCACGAAGTTTGCCAACGTTGCCAGCATGAAATCGAGCGGTATCGAATTCACGTTGTCAACCCGTAACATTGCCACCAAGGATTTCAAATGGAACACCGACTTTATCTTCTCAAAGACTAAGAATGAAGTTAGAGACCTGGAATCGAATGCGCGGGTAATCGACATGATAACCGGCACAGGTTTTACCATGGCAGGATATCCGGTACGTTCATTGTTCTCTATGGACTTCCAGGGATTGAACGAAGAAGGTTTGCCAACCTTCATCAACGAAAAAGGCGAACTGACTGTCAGTGATATAGAATTTCAGGAACGCAACAAAAAAGACCACCTGATATACGAAGGCCCCACAGATCCTACGATTACGGGTAGCTTTGGTAACATCTTCAGCTATAAGAATTTCCGTTTGAATGCTTTCATCACCTATTCATTTGGTAATGTCATCCGTCTTGATCCGGTATTTAGTAACCGCTATTCGGACCTCGATGCTATGCCGAAAGAGTACAAGAACAGATGGACGGTTGCAGGCGATGAGAATACTACAAACATTCCTGTTATAGCCGACAAACGTCAGAATGAGTCCGACCGCTATTTGAGCTATGCATATAATGCATACAATTACTCCACAGCCCGTGTAGCAAAAGGTGATTTCATACGTATGAAAGAAATTTCATTGGCATACGACTTCCCAAAAGCATGGCTGAGCGGATTGAAAATAAGTGATTTTTCGTTGAAGTTGCAAGCAACGAACTTGTTTTTGATCTATGCAGACAAAAAACTCAACGGGCAAGACCCTGAATTCTATAATACCGGAGGAGTTGCCGCACCTGTTCCCAGACAATTTACATTAACAGTAAAATTAGGTATCTAATTAAATTAATCTTTTGAATATGAAAAAGTATAGATTATTATATATAGCAGTCTGTTCAGGCTTCATGTTAGCGAGTTGTGATGGCTTTCTGGATGTAATGCCTGACAATAGAACTGAAATAGATTCTGAGAGCAAAATTACCTCCTTGTTGGTATCCGCTTATCCCGGTATTTCATCTATCATGATGGAAGAAATGTCGTCGGATAATGCCAAAGACAATGGAACTAAGTTTAGCATCGAAATGAAAGAGCAGGAAGATGCTTATTTGTGGAATGACATCACCAATACCGGTAACGATTCTCCTAAAGCATTCTGGGACGCCTGTTATGGTGCTATTGCAGCTGCTAATCAGGCATTATATGCCATCGATGAAATGGGCAATCCTGCTAATTTACAGGCACAGCGTGGTGAGGCATTGATCTGTCGTGCATACGGACATTTTGCATTGGCTAATGTTTTCTGTCTGCCATACAGCCCTCAAACGGCAGGATCTGACATGGGACTTCCCTATTCAGAAGCTCCTGAGACTCAGGTATCTCCTGAATATACAAGAGGGACTATGGAGGAACTGTATAAAAAGATAAGTGCTGATATTGAAGAAGGGCTACCATTGATAGACGATGAAATCTATTCTGTTCCTAAATATCACTTCAACAAGAAAGCAGCTCATGCATTTGCCACCCGCTTCAACTTGTATTACCAAAATCTCGATAAGGTGATTCAGTATGCTAACGTCGTACTGGGAAATACGCCGGAAAAAGCGCTGCGTAACTGGGCTGGTATCTATTCCTCGGCAGCCAACTGGGGATTGCGTGTGGACATGTATATTTCCGCCAGCGACCCAGGTAATTTATTGATGATACCTGTAACCTCTTCTTGGGGATATTGGGTCGGCCCGTACGATTTAGCGAAAAGATATGGCCATGCCAGATCTATTTTCACCACTGAAACAGTTCGTGCGGCAGGCGCTTGGGGAAGTGCATATCCCAGCAACGCCCTCTATCCGGCTTATTCAGTTTGGGGCATGGATGAAAAAATGGCAGTAAGTAAGGTCGGAGGCTATTTCTACTATACCGATAAGGTGAACGGGATAGGCTATCGTAAGAATGTATTTGTGAATTTCAGCGCAGACGAAACATTGCTTTGCCGCGCAGAAGCTTATGCTTTAAAAAATGATCTGGATAAAGCAACAACAGACATAAACAGCTGGTTGGCCACACATACTGGCAATCGGGTTCAGCGCACGAAAGCTGATCTGATTAAAATCTATAAGGACATGAAATACATGCCAACAACAACCGATGACAGCAAACGTACACCTAAAAAAGCATTGAACCCACGTGGTTTCACAGTGGCAGAAGGTGATCAGGAGAATATGATCCAATGTATTCTTCACATGCGACGCGTTGAGACTGTTCATGAAGGTTTGCGTTGGCAAGATGTGAAACGCTATGGTATTGAAATTGCGCACAATCGCGATGGTTTGGGCGAAGACGTCTTAACACCGGATGATCCCCGCCGTGCCATTCAATTACCCCAAGATGTTATAAGTGCCGGATTAGATGCTAATCCCAGAAAATAAACGATAAAAAACTTGAATATGAGAACTATTAAATGGTTATTTATAGCATTCATTGCCACCTCATTAGGATCTTGCAGTGAAGAAGAATTGGACTCTAAGAGTATATTTGGCGAAGAAACAGGGGTCGTTGAGAATTCATTCGACAAATGGCTGTATACGAATTATACGAAACCCTATAATATTGATTTCAAATATCGTTTTGAAGATAAAGAGGCCGATGCGGATTACAATTTATCTCCAGCTGATTATGATAAGGCCATAGCATTAGCCAAAATGACAAAATATGTTTGGATTGAGTCATACGAAGAACTTTTGGGTACTGACTTCATTCGTACTTATTGCCCGAAAATTATGTTCTTGGTTGGTTCGGTAGCCTATAACAGCCAAGGGTCTGTAGTGTTAGGAACAGCAGAAGGCGGTCTGAAAATCACATTATACAATGTTAATAGCATTGATGTGAATAATTTGAGTTTGGACATGCTCAACTATTGGTTTTTCAAAACCATGCACCACGAGTTTGCGCATATCTTGCACCAAACAAAAAATTACTCTACTGATTTCAACCTGATATCACCATCCAATTATCAATCAGGCAGCTGGGTCAATCTTTCACCAGAAGATGCTTTGGATATGGGATTCGTTTCCCCGTATGCCAGTTCGGAAACCCAGGAAGATTTTGTAGAAATCATATCCATATACATAACCAATACCCAAGCCTATTGGGATAATCTGGTAAGCTCTGCCAGTGAAGAAGGTCAAGATATGATTAACCAAAAGCTCGATTTGGTAAGAGACTATCTG
Organism: Bacteroides sp.; assembly: GCA_031554505.1. Classification (GTDB taxonomy): domain Bacteria; phylum Bacteroidota; class Bacteroidia; order Bacteroidales; family Bacteroidaceae; genus Bacteroides. Next base: position 17,680 of record JAVBVI010000012.1, read on the forward strand.
CTTACTACATGGGGAATTGATATGGATCTCTTACGTGAGATTGTATTGCGTCGTTCGGATGATATCTTAACAATGGATTTAACAACGCTTAATTAATGAACAGTATGAAAAAAATATATTATCTTATCTATCTGATAACGGTGGTTCTTGTAACTGCCTGTACGCCCGAGGAAGAGGATTTGTTTAATGACTCATCGGCCAATCGCGCAGATGCAGCTATAAAATCAAATATAGAGATTCTTGCGACTCCGTCCAACGGGTGGTTTGTAGAATATTTCCCGGCATCCATGCAAGAGTATGGTGGTTTTAATATGATTCTCTCTTTCAGTAAAGATGGGACAGTTAAGGTAGCCGGTGAAGTAGCCGCCGATCCGGCGGATGTGGTAACAAGCTTGTATACCGTGAAACAAAGTGCCGGTATCGTGCTGTCGTTTGATACATACAATAATATCTTCCATTACTTCTCTGATCCTTCCGATCCGGCATGGGCAAGTGTTGTCGGCTATGGTTTAGAGGGAGACTACGATTTTCTAATCCTAGAGGCTTCTGCCGATAAAGTCGTACTCAAAGGGAAAAAGACAGGCGGTATCGCCATACTGACCCCCATGCAGGATGATTGGAGTAGCTTTATCTCGAATATTCAGAAAGCAGATGAGGCAATGTACTGCTATATGGTTGAATTACAAATGAATGGTGAGGTGATTCCGGTGTCAATCTCTAACCGTACCCTGACCTTTACATACGAAGAGAATGGTGACCAGAAGTCAGTCATGGCATCATACGTTGTTACTGAAACGGGATATAAGTTCTTTGAGCCGGTAGTGGTGAAGGGAGTAACTCTCGCCGGCTTTACTTATGACGCTACCAATAAATGGTTTGCCGAGTTTACAAATGCCAGCATTAAAATGGTTTCTCCAGCACTGAATGAACAGTTCGTTGCATGCGACTGGTATATTGCCTATAGCACATTAGGCTCGTTTGCCCAGCCCTATTATGCTTTTGATAAAAACAATTATCTGACTCCAATGGGAGAAATACTAAGGTATGCATTTATCGGTTCGAGCTTGTATGGTAGTTTTGGATTTAACTTTGGCAGTTATAATATCGCGGATAATTATACTTACACGGGGTTGTTAGGTATGAACTGCAAACTGATAGGAGAAGATAAGGTTAGTTTGGCATTCAGCTATACAGGTGCAGGCAATGGTGTGTGGTATCACAATAATGCCGGTTTCGACTATCTGCTATTTCCGTTTGGGTATAGCGCTCCGCGGACTTTTACTTTAACCAGAGGCAAAGGTTTGCCGGCATATATTACACTGACTGAAGATGCAAACCCCAGTAATGTGATAAAACTATATAGAAATCAAGTAATTGACCCATTTAATAAGTAGTATTTCTTAGCTGGAATAAGTAAGGCTTTAAAATTACTCAAGAAAGTTAGCCCAGATACAATATAGAAATTGGTCTGGGCTAATCTCTTTTAGATAAAAACATCCTACTTCCCGTGCCACTTCCTCACAAACTTATTCATATCGTCTTTACTCGATGAAAAAGTAAGTGTCTCAATCACAGTAAAGAAATTTGCCTTATCAACAATCTTCGGATATATCAGCTTCATAAACTTCAATCTTTCGCTATCGAATGTATACAGGTCAGTAATAGCACGACACTGATCAGTGGTAAAGAAAGAAGTCACCATCACCGTATCAATCAGTTTGGTCCGTTCTGAATCAAATGGCGTATCTTTCAACGAACGAAGAAATTGCGCAAACACCGAAGGACTCATCACATGGTAAGAATCGCTGGGATAATAGTCCATAGAATCATCGTCCGGACGGTGGTCAGGACGATGATCATTGCGTCCGCTGATAGTGATATCATGAATATTCCGCCCGGAGAAATGTATGCGTTCGCTGAATAGCAGATTGCCCCGACGATTACCGTCAGCGCCCCGACGACCAGGATCCACGGCATATACTTCCACCTTGTAATACCCTACCGGCAAGTTAGCCACAAAACAACTGGTAGTAGCTGTACACACCTGCACACCATCTACATAGACAATCACTGACTGACCAGCCTCGATACGGAATCCTTTTATCGGGGCGGCTGCCAAAGAGACAACAGTCAACAAGAGACAAAAACTAAGGACAAACTTACGCATAACATAATCTATTAAGGGGTGAATATTCTCTTTACTCCTGCAAATATACAGGATGATTTTTCTTCAATGAGGTATTTTACCCTTTCAATCGATAGGAATTTCCCTATTTGTCGATTATTATCAAAATATCAAAAGAATGTCAGAGGATACAGGTCAACAAGGCCATTCGCCCAACATACTGTCAACAAAAACCAAGAAACAACTTATTCTTTTACATATTCCAATATAAAATGAGTTACAAAACCCTTCATAAAAACAAATATACAGAAGGCAAATATGCACTTTTTTGCAAAATTGACGAACTTTTAATCTTCTTGTAATGTTTATCCCATCAAGAGTGAATAAACCGACGTAACATTTTACAGACAAGAAAGTTAGAAACCTACACCAAGATTGGAAAAGAAATAAATAAAGCCTGAAAACCTAACATTTTGTCAATAAAAAGAAGCCGATTTAATTCTCCCAGAAACTTTAAGAAGCAAATGAAAATTTTATCAAACATTTAACGCATTTGCGACAAAAGATTGGACAATAACGGGAAGTTTAATTAAAAGAGAGAGAATCTTATGAAGAGAAATTTAATGTTCTTACTGACTTGCCTTTGGGTAAGCATCGGTGTGGCGACCGCACAGACTCAGAGTATTACGGGAACGGTAGTCTCGGAGGAAGACGGAGAGCCGATTGTGGGGGCTTCTGTGTTGATTAAAGGTACCAACCAAGGGGGTATCACAGACATATATGGCCATTTTATCTTGGGCAATGTGCCGGCTACGGCAAAAACTTTACAGGTTTCGTACATCGGAATGAAGACGAAAGAAGTAAGCATCGCTCCTAATCTGAAAATTGTATTATCACCTGATACGGAAATGCTCGACGAGGTGCTGGTAACGGCTGTCGGCGTGAAGCGTTCGGAGAAGTCGCTTGGATATGCGGCGACTTCGGTAAAATCGAAAGACATCATGGCAACGGGCGACCGCAGCGCATTGAATGCCCTGCAAGGAAAGGTCGCTGGTGTGGAGGTAACCTCTGCATCGGGTGCGCCGGGCTCATCGACCCGTGTCATTTTACGCGGATTTACATCGTTGAGCGGTAGCAACCAACCGTTGTATGTCATCGACGGAGTGCCGATGGACAACAGTACCATTAACAACGTGAGCCTCAACGGTGGTCTGGACTTTGGTAACCGTGCTAATGATCTGAACCCGAATGACATCGAGAGCATGACCATCCTGAAAGGTGGTTCGGGAACGGCCCTGTATGGTAGCCGGGCAGCCAACGGCGTCATCCTTATCACCACGAAGAATGGAGCGCAGTCCAAAGGTAAAGCAAAGGTGGAAGTAACCTCGACCACTACGTTCGAGAACCCACTGAAGCTGCCTAAAATGCAGAATGAGTTCGGGCAGGGGTGGTACAACCGCTCCACCGCAGAGAATGGCGACTTGGCCGAGAATGGTAGCTGGGGTCCGAAGTTTGACGGAGTAACCCGTCCCTGGGGATTCGTAGTCGACGGACAGCAACAAATCAAGCCTTACTCGGCGTTGCCCACTAACGTAAAAGACTTCTTCGACACGGGAGTGACATCGAACAATGGTATCTCCATCTCCAACGGTGATGACACCAAGAGCTACTATGTATCATATGCCAACGTGTTCAGCGACGGTATCATGCCTACGGACGCCGACTCATACGAACGCCATACGGCTTCGGTCAGAGGTTCGACCAAGTTCCTGGACATCTTTAATGTATCGGCTTCGATCAACTATGTGCGGAAGGATACCAAGTACACAGCTACCGGACAGGAACAATCAGTTCTGGATGGTGTGTGGCAGAACCCGCGCGACATCAGCATCGTAGACGCCAAAGACTATAAAAACAAATTCAACAACCAAGACAATTACTACACACTCTATGCACAGAACCCCTACTTCGTACTGAACGAACATGGGACAAAGTTCTCGGAAGACCGTGTGTATGGTAATATCGGACTCGATGTACAGGTGCTGCCCTGGCTCGTCGCTACCGGACGTATCGGTGCTGATATTTCGAACAGCCACTTGAAGAACTGGCGGGCTATCTTCGAAAGCGATCGTGCCGACTACAACAACGAACCGGGACGTGTAGCAGTATCGTCTTTCTCTGCAGCCGAATTGAATACAGACTTCACCCTGAAAGCTAACAAGACCTGGGGTGACTTCACTGTAGACGGACTGCTGGGGCATAACTTCAATCAACGGACGTATTCCGAAGAACGTACATCCGTCATCGGACTGGACATACCGTACTTCTACAACCTGTCTAATAGTTCGTCGACTCCTTCGGTGTACGAGTACAACAGCCAGCGCCGTCTGGTAGGTGTCTACGGAAACGTCAACGTGGGATGGAAGAGCATAGTATACGTAGGTGTATCGGCTCGTAACGACTGGTCGTCCACACTGCCGCAGGCCACGCGTTCCTTCTTCTACCCCAGCTTCAGCAGTAGCTTCATCTTCACGGAGCTGATGCCGAAAAACCCGTACCTGACATTCGGTAAACTGCGCTTCGGTATTGCCCAAACGGGTAATGATGCCAATCCGTACCTGCTCGACACAGTCATGGAACAGTCGGGCGACACAGACGGATACGTATCACTGACTTATCCGCTGGCCGGCAACATCAACGGTTTCACTGTATCCAACCGCATTGGCAACCAGAAACTGAAACCGGAATTATCCACCGACATCGAATTGGGTCTGGACCTGCGTTTCTTCGACAGCCGACTGAACTTCGACCTGGCATATTATAACAAGAAGGTCACCAACCTGATCTGGGCCGCTAACATCAGCTCTACCAGCGGATACACTACCCAGACCATGAACTTGGGTAAGATTACCAACAAAGGAGTTGAATTGGCCGTGAATGCCATTCCTATCCGTACGAAGGACCTTACACTGGAAGTGTTCCTGAACTACAGCCGTAACGCCAACAAGTTGGTGAAGCTGACTGAAGGGCTGGATCAGATATCACTCGGTGGTACTTCCTCCATCGGATTCATGGCCCGCCCTGGACAACCGCTTGGATTGTTTGAAGTAACCGTTCCTGCCATGACCGAATCGGGGCAAGTCATCGTCGACGAGCAAGGTCTTCCGGTCTTCTCCGACCAGAAAGCAAGTGCCGGTTCGTCACAGAACAGATACCGCTTGGGTGGTGGAATGTCACTGACCTACAAGAACTGGAACGTACGTGCCACCTTTGACTACCGCAACGGCGGCAAGATGTACACCCGTACGGCTGAGATGATGTACTTCACCGGTAACGCTCCGCAAACCACGTACAACGACCGTCAGCCGTGGATCATACCGAACTCCGTGCAGAAGGTGGGCGAAGACATCAATGGCGATCCCATTTATGCAGAGAATACCACACCGGTATCGGGCTACGACCACAACCTGAACTCGTTCTACGACCAGACATACAATGCCGGTATTGGCGGTGCATACGTCCTGGTGAGCAAGACCTACTTCAAGTTGCGCGAACTGACTGTGACCTACAACGTACCGCAGAAGTGGCTGGCAAAGACAAAGGTGATCAACTCGGCCAGCTTAGCCTTCGTGGGACGTAACCTGTTCATCTGGACACCGAACTCCAACATGTCCACCGATCCGGAAAGCACCACGTTCGGCAACGACCTCGAAGCCAACTACGGCGAATACGGCGCCACGCCGACTACCCGCAGTCTGGGCTTCAGCATCAACATCGGTTTCTAACTAAAACAAACAGAACATTATGAAAAAGATATATTTATCATCCATCATAGTTGCGGGAGCGTTGCTTTGGGGCAGTTGCAGTGACAGTTTCTTCGATATCAACAAAGACCCGAATCATCCGGAAGACGCCACTTTGGCTCTTACGTTACCCTCTCCCCTCTCCAACACCGCCTTCGTGGCAGGAGGATACTATCAGACCCTGGGCGGATTCTGGTCGCAGCACTACGCGCAAAGCCCGGCAGCCTCACAATGGGCAGCTTATGAAACCTATAACCTCACCGAGGACGATCTGGACCGTCAGTTCCGTTCGCTCTACGCCGGTTCGCTAACCGACTGCAAGAAGATCATCGAACAGAGCGAAGAAGCCGAAGACTGGGGTTATTATCTCATCGCTACTGTGATACAGGCGTACGACTTCCAAATGTTGGCCGACTTGTACGATCAGATTCCCTATTTCGACGCTCTGCAAGGAGAAGCCAACCTGCAACCGAAGTATGACAACGGCCAGGACATCTACGTAGATTTGCTGGCACGTATCGACAATGCACTCTCGAAAGACTTATCGGCTAAGACGGTGACCAATCCGGGCAGTCAGGATCTGATCTTCGGCGGCAATTTCAGCAAGTGGGTTTCCTTTGCCAAGACATTGAAACTGAAGATGTACCTGCGCTTCGTCAACGTCGACGCACAGAAGTATACCAGTGAGATCCAAGCATTGCTGGCCGATAACGACTTCCTTCAGGAGGATGCATCATTCAAGGCTTTCAAGAACGAAGTTAACGGATATAATCCGTTCTACGCCCTCCATTACTATAAGCTCTCGGGCAACGTAGTGGCCAGCAATACCACAATGAACTTCCTGAAAGAAGAAGCCGATCCACGTTTGAACAAGATCTTCAAGCCGTCGAGCATCGGTGGATTGATGGCCGGTATGGATCAGGGTACTTACAAAACAGGTGTCGGCGGATACAACAACTATTCGCAACCCAACATCGGTTCTACCTCTCCGGTTTACTTCTTCTCCAAAGAGGAAGTGCTGTTCCTCATCGCCGAAGCGGAAGCCCGCTACGGAAGTGCTGATAAAGCAGAAGCCGCTTACCATGCCGGTATCACCGCTTCGCTACTCAGCTGGGGAGTCGCAGGATACACCTATCCGTACAATGGCATCCAGTCCATCATCGAACAGAAATGGGTAGCTGCTGTTGACAAACGGGCGCTGGAATCATTCTTCGACTACAACCGTACGGGATATCCTGATTTCTTCGTCCGCTCGGCAGCATCGGTGCTGCAGGGTGATTCGAAGCCGAAACGCCTCTTCTTCCCCGACAGCGAGCGGAAGTCGAATCCGAACACTCCAACCAAGGTACCCTTGACTACCAAAGTATGGTGGGGCCAATAAACTCAAAAACGAATAAGATATGAAAAAGATAGTTTACCTTTTAGTGGTTGTGGGCACCTTCCTCCTGACTTCGTGCAGTCAAGACTCGGAAGGAGTGTCCAAAGTGACAACCTATTGCACATTCGATATGAACGGTGATCAAGTGACGTACCACGTAGTTGGTACCCCGTTCACAGATCCCGGATGTACGGCTTACGAAGGCGACGAGGAAGTCGATGTAACGACCAAGTCCAATGTCGACGCAAACAAGAGCGGATTGTACAGCATCGTGTACAGTGCCGTGAATAGTGACGGTTTCTCGGCTTCGGCCGTACGCGAGGTAATCGTGTACTACCCCAACGATGATATCATGGGCAATTGGAGTGCATCGATCGTACGCAACGGAAGTACCAACCGTGGTCCGTTCACTCTCGAGCTGATTCCATTCAGCGCCAACAGTTTCTACACGCCCGACCTGCTGGGCGGATGGTATTGGTATGGCTCCAGTTACGGGCCCAACTATGCCTTCCCCGCCATCTTGCAGTTCGACAGCAGCAATACGCTCTCCATCGTTACGGCCTAAAAATCGGTGGTTTGGGGCTGTGTGGTACAACTGGTGTGGGGCAGTGTTTTTCCTACAATCGACACTACGACAGGAACCATTCATTATGTAGCTAAGATGAGCGACTCAGACGCTTACCTTTTTGATGTAACACTAACCAAAAAATGAAAGCAATATGAAAAAGATAGTTGGATTTTTATTCGCATTATGGGGAGTACTAACATTGACTTCCTGCGAACAGGAATACGAGAAACAATATAACTGGGCCTATCCGGTGGCCGGACAATGGAAATGCAACGCCTATGTAGACGGTGAACTCATTTACGGCCCGTTCGAGATCAAGACATACAACACGTCCGTAGGGCAGGATTCTATCTGGATAGACGATTACGGCGGCAACTTTTGGGAATTCAAGATCAAGGCAGCTGTAAACATGGCCAGCCGTACATTCCAAACAGAAGGTAGTATGAATACGATCCCTGACTATGACGACATCTGGATTAAAGTAACGAACGGCGCTGTCATCCTGAAAGACAGTATCCGCCTGGATATGGAGTTTCAGGACGACGAAGGCACTGTGTACACCATCGCCGGACATCGTAGTCAATACTACGACGACTATATGGAGGACTAGTATCTTCCCTATTTCAAGCAAAAAGAGGCCATTCCATCGGGGAATGACCTCTTTTCTTTATAGGGAAGACCTTGTTTTATCTTCTGGAAGAACGGCTGGAACCGCTGTTGCTACTGCTGCGTGTACTGTTGGAAGAAGAACTCTTTTCTTTATCCGAACTGCTGCTCGATCTTGTCACTGTAGTACGGGTACTGTTATTGGAACTACGAGTACTGGATGATGACTTGCTTTCCTTCTTCTCAGGAGTAGCTTTGCTTTCCCGGCGTGAGTCGTTTTTATCTTTATCACTGCTGGAGGTACTGCGGGTAGTCGTAGTGCTGCGAGTGGAAGTCGTGGTACGGCTAGGAGTGGTAGTACGACTGGGAGTTGTAGTACGGCTAGGAGTCGTAGTCGGCGTTACGCTTTCCTTACGGGGTTCACTGCTACGACTACTTCCGTTGTTACCATTTACATTACTACGGTTGTTATTATTGTCAGAGTTACCATTCCCGAAGTCGTATGTACGGCCATTACCACGGATGGTAGTACTTTCACTTGTGCCTGTACTGGTGCGACTACTGTTATTTCCATTCACACTGCTACGGTTGTTTCCGTTGTTACCACCTACGCTGTTACGATTGGTATTGATGGTACCATTGATCCGACCGTTGTTATGATCATTACCACGAGATGCATTGAAAGAAGGAGGCACCGGACGAGTCTTTGTACTTACATTGCTCGGACGAGTAGATGAATTAGTACGGAAGGTGATCGATCCAAAGTCTGAATGGAGGTTGACAGAGAATACCCGGTTGTCTCTTACACTATAGATGTTACCATAGTGGTTGTGATCGTAACGTCCGCGGTAGAAGCTTACATTATTGTAGTAAGAACGGTAGTGTGCGCCACTGTACGTACGATAATGATAAGGCTTTCCGAAGTAGAACAGATTCACATTGGGATAGTTGAGATATACCCGGAAACTCCAGCGGGAACCATTCATGTACACCGGACGGAAGAAGTGATCCATTCCCAGGAGATGACGATACTGCATATCGCTCAACACCCAGCGCAAGTCATCGTTGCGAACATCGAGGAACGTATAGTAATCCTCCATAGCCCAGTTATAACCACGGGCAACATCGTCCATCAGGTAACGGATATTGTAGATAAAATCGTAATTGATCTCGTATACATCGTTATACTGTGCATTGTTCAGGCGGAGTTCATAAGCCATCTTGTCAGTGAGGAAACGAGTTTCCTTGCGTACCTGACTGTTGCTCATAGCGGCCATGCTCATGCTGCTCATGGCAGTCATCCCGATGGCAAAAAGAGTAATAAGTATCCGTTTCATAATCGTATGTCTTTATGGTTCGACAATCTTGTTTCATTTCTATGTTACAAAAATAGGGCGAGGAATCTCCCCACCCTAATGATTCTCTCTAATCGTTCGTAGGGATTTCCCTATTCCGGTTAGGAACGTGCCAGTGCAATACCTTCATCGTCCAGAATAACAAACCGCCCCCTGTACAGATCGCCCACCGCTTTCTTAAAGGTTTTCTTGCTTACGCCAAACACGTCATATATTTCCTCGGCCGGGCTTTTATCGTTTAAAGCAATGCGGCCACCGTTGTCCTTGATATATTGTAGCAGCACCCGCGAAAACTCGTCTATCTTTTTGAATCCAGCCTTTTGCAGTTCCAGGTCTATCTTACCGTCCTCACGTACCTGTTTCACGTAGGCTTTCATCGTCATACCAGTGTGGAGCGGTTGGAATATTTCGCTGTCATACAGCAAGCCGCTGTATGTATTATCAATGATGGCTTTGAAACCCAGATCGGTCTTCTGCCAGATAAGAATTTCGACCTCTTCGCCGGCCTCGTAGGTAGCTATCTCCTTCGACAAGTATCGGTCCACTTTGGCCGACGCCACAATGCGGTAACTATCCTCATCGAGGTATACATACACCACATACATCCGGCCCACTTGCATCTTCATCTTCTGTTCACCGAAGGGCACGAACAAATCCTTCATTAGCCCCCAGTTCAGGAAAGCACCGTATTGGTTGATCCACGCCACTTCAAGACAAGCGAACTCACCCACCTGCACCAACGGGGTAAGCGTAGTAGCCACCAGCCGCTCGTCGATATCGAGATAAAGGAATACCCGGAGCCAGTCGCCTACCTGGCAATCTTCGGGCACATAGCGCGTTGGCAGCAATATTTCGCCATCATCACCTCCATCCAGGTACATACCGAAGTCGACTGCCTTCACTACTTCCAACGTATTGAATCTTCCTAATTTGATGCTCATATACAGAATTGATTTGTTGTTACCGGCACAAAAGTAGACAAAAGGAATGAATCCACCCCACTTAGAAGAGAGAAATATGATTCGACACGATCGTCAGCCACCCTTACAACCCTTGCTCTTTCCGCCAATCGCGGAAGGTGATTCCTACGTGTTGCTTGAATATCCGGGAGAAAGAAGAAGTATACTGAAAGCCGGACTGATAAGCTATTTCGTCCTGAGACATGCCAGGAGAAGCAATCACCAGTTGCTGGGCATGCTCTACCCGCTTGGCATTGATATAGTCAGAGAAGGAGCACTGGTACTCGTCGTTAATCAAGCGAGAGAGGTAGGTACGGTTGGTGCGTATAACGCGGGCCAGATCGACAAGCCGTAACTCTTTTTGCAGATAAATCTTATTCTTGTCCATCTGATAGTGGAGCAAAGCTATAAGTTCCCGTCTTTTGGCAGCCGCCTCCTCGTTCGTTTCAGGCAACAAATTTTGTCCTCCTCCTATCAGAGCATACCCGTGTTCGGCAGCTTCCTGATCGGCACGGGCCAGATCGGATGCTACTGCATCGGCTGTATAGTTCAAACGGAGCGTGTGATAGCCCATGTAGTAGATCAGCACTCCCCAGATGAGCATGACTACCTCGATAAACAAACTATCTGCATAATGGAATCGCCCCCGGTAAGTGACCAACGAAAGCAACAGCACCAGATAAAGGCCAACCAGCAAAGCACGGTGGTGCACAGACTTGCCGTCGAGGCTAGAGAAGAGTTCGCGTAGCCGGTGACGGTGCCCGATGAGCCGTTTAGTAGCCATGAATAGCACGATCAGAATCTGTCCAAACACAACCAATGCATAGATTTCCACACTGATCAGATGGTGTATCTGGTAGATTGCGCCCGAAAAGGCCGTCTCATCTTCTTTATGAGTGGCCACCTCACGAATATATTCTGCAGCCTGCTCATCGCCCATAATGAGATACAGTATAGTCATACTTCCTCCGATGAGCAATGCGGGAAGGAGCCACAACGCATCTTTCCACCCGAATGGTTTCTCTTCGGTCAGTGTTTTAAATCCATAATGAAGAAAGGGAATCAGTAACAGGGTAGTAAAGCCTTCGAGTAGTTCCAGCTTGTAGAACAGGTGATAATCATTTATCCCGGAGAAATAGAGACTCCAGATATATGTGCTGACACCCATCAGGAGCAAGGCAACAATCCAGTAATTCTGCGCTCGCCAATTTTCTTTCCTCCGCAGAAAGAGAGTGACAGCCCAAAACAAGCTCATAAAGGTTGGCAGCAGCAATATAACAGAGTGACTCATGTAGAATTTACTTAGAAGTTCGCTTCCACAAAAGTAGAAAAAAATATCCATCCGGCAAAATAGCAAAAACACCTCTTTTGCCGATGCACAGCAAAAGAGGTGTCCTCAAAACAATTTAAGAAATGTGAAACAATTACTTATCCCATACAGTACCGGGAACCGGGGTATCCTTATACCAGTCGGTATTGGTAGTACATTTGCTCTTCACCCATTCTTTGTACCGCGGATAAGCTACGTCAATTCTCGTTTTCTCTATACACCACAGAAACTTGGACTTGTCTACAATGGGGATTTCCAACACATTCGGGAAGTCCAGATTGAACGCATTGAAAGTGTTCAGATCGAACGAGGCCATGCCATTATTCAGCATGGGTATATAATTAGAAGACTTGGGCAACGTAATCTGCTTATAAGGCTGTTCTACTTTCCCTTCAGATTCATACACATTGGCATATCCGGTAAGGTTCTCGTAATAGATATTGCCATTGATACCGAAGCTATTGCTATAAGCGGCACCTCTGGCCATAAACTGCATGTCGATGATGGTTGGCTTATCCTTGATTTCTGTAATGGCAAACTTCACCACCACATCATTGAAGTCATAGTCGCCCTCGCTCGGGTATTGGTCTTCGAACAGCCAATAACCTTGCCATTCAATCTTTTCAATCGGCGGTGTGGGAGGATCGATCTTGTTTTCGATGACCAGCGGATCGGCTTCGATCAAGCAAATCATGTCATTGTAGTCTCCATCGTATGAGTTCTCCTTTGGCAAGCGATTCTCCATTCCCAAAGTGGCATACGTTACGTCGCCATATTCCCACGAACGAATCACACCACAGGTGGCATTGCTAACGAGCGTAGTCAGGTGTTTATACGCCTGCCTATTATAATAAGGTGTACTATACTTATGGAACGGTTTATTGGTATCACCGCCTATATAAGCGTTACCAAAGAACTTGAATCCGATTCGGGTACCCGGTTCGAACTCACCCAGATAAACCCGCTTGCCCGGACCATCTTGTGGCTCTACTTGTCCGGGGAAGGCCCGATTAAAGACGGGTGTCATATTGGCTTCGATTTCGGCCAACGGAGTGATCGGGGTTTTGTTTTCATCCACCTTATATGTATAGTACCAAAGGTCGCCCTTAAAACCAGAACCTCCATTACCAACATACGTAATCCACACCTTGGTATTTCCCCACTCAATGATCGTTTGTCCACCACCAGGGTGTTCAATAATTTCCTTCGTGCCCTTCGGCGCCACCAGGTCAGTGCTTATCGCACGGTCGGCTTCCGTGATATTGAGCTGTGCTTCCGGATAGAAAGCATAGATAGCTGCAATGAATGCTTCCGACAAAGGAATCCAATCATAAGTACCCGGTGTACTTGGACGGCTGTCTGCACGAGTCATTGCTTTCGTCGTACCTGCACCTTCTACTTTAATATTTCCTCTGGGATATTCTTTCAACAAACCATTGGCATACACATACAGCTTATTTATTCCTTCCGGGATTCTAACCACATTATTGAAAGGAGCGTAAGCTGTCATCACTGGTTCTGTTACCAAACTACCATCTTCATATGGATAAGAGGTAAAAAGCAAACAGAGAGTTCCATCGGGTAGAGACGACTCCACGTTGATCTTGTCGAACAAGCTAAAGTCGTTTCCATTTTCCGGCAAGTTCGGTGTGTACATGTCTTTATCTTGCACACATCCGGCTAATGCCAACACGGCAGCTACTAAGAGAAGTACGTTTTTTTTCATATCAGTAAGTTTTAACTGTTTTACGACCTTAAATTACTTGTATATTTTGATCGTTATTTTGCAAATGTAATCAAATTAATCAAATAACAAAGGGGAATATTGTTAATTTTTCAACTTACCGTATAATATTAACCGAAACAACATGAAAAATGGAACAGAAGCTTCGCAACTGTTCCATTTCCCATACTATAGTCTATTAATGTTTCTCTTTTCGCTCCACATCCCCGTCTTCGGTGTAATACTTCCAAGTACCTTTCGGTTGGTTTTTGGAGTATTTTCCCCGGACCTTCAAATTGCCGCTTTCGTAGTATTCTCGGTAACGTCCATGACGCTTACCCTCTTTGATTTCCGTTTCGCTCTTCAAAGCTCCATCAGGATAGAATTCGCGCTGCACATTTCCTTCGAATTTCTCGATGTAGAAGCGTTGCAGTTCGTTCATCTCTTCTTCCTTGCTGACTGTTTCCTCCCCGACTTCCGCTTCTTCATCGATATCAGATGGTTCGCTGACAGTAGTTGGTACATAGGGCTGGTAATCCATGATATAGTGCAAGGATGTTTGCTGACTATCCCCTATCACCTGCATGCTCCAGTACGGGAACGAGTAGAGCACGTTCTTATTCGCTTCCAGTTCTGCCCAGGTAGAGGCATTGAGCATGGTGCGGAGCTGTGGGCAGAACTTCTGCATATCGGTAAACACGAAGACAGTGGAACTGGAGTTGAAGTACGAATAGGCTTTCTTAAACCCTTCATTGTTTTCCAGCACATTTTTCTGGGTGTAGTCTTCAACGAACGAGAGCAAGGAAGCCGGCTTGTTACTGAACACCACATAATCGTCCACGTACGTATAATAAGGTTTCTCGAACTTGTCGAACAGCGAGCCGAAAAAGAGGCGGAAGAAGCCCTTCATCTCTACATACTTAATTTCGAAGTCCTTGTAATTGGCCGTTTTTATCTTCACCGGCGTGCGGTTCTTAATGCGTTTCTCTATGAAGTCCATTTGTTTATGAGCATCCTTGATGTTCTTGGCGCGGATGGCGAGAATAAGTTCCGGATCTTGCCCCAGTAGTCCCGGTTCGGACTGCGTCATGGCGAACTCGCCCGACATCCAGCCGAGGAAATGCTCGTCGAGCGAGATGCCGAAGTAACTTTCCAGTTTCTTGCGACTGCTCTTGTAGGCCTCGAACGAGGCAGGATCTTTCTCGGCCAGTGCTTTCTCCAGTTGCTTGATGAATTCTACCGGGTTTTCAAAGCCGATGTTGGTATAGAGTGCCGTACGTCCGGAAAGGATCTCGTGCGCACGCATCTTACTCTTGCCGGAGTGGAGCAGTGCCGTCATGTAGGGATCGGTGATGTTCTCTTTGGCAAACATATAGCCTTTGATTTCCATCTTCTCCTTATCGGTATTGAAGAATAGCCCGGCAAAGTCCATCGAGTTGCTCATCATATCGACATACTCGTTCCGTCCGCCCAGGTAGATGGACATGAAGTCGGACAAGTTGGCATAGTTGACATACATACGCACCAGCCCCTTGCCACCGACCAGTTTCTCGGCGTCTATAAAGCTGTTCTCCAGACCAATCTTGGGCTCTTTGCGTCCGTCGATGGCGGCCTCAACCAGCTTGGAAGTATATGAGAGGACGCAGTGATTGCTAATAAAAGAAAGGTAGAAGATGTCGCGCGTTTCGGGATCGCGTATTTCGAGGATATTCACCCCGTTGTACTCGCGGCCGGTAACCCGGAATCCGCCTACCGAGAACACCGTCTCTATCTGTTCTTTGATGGTTTCCATCTTCGATACTTTCTGCAGGTCGACCACCATGAGGAAGTCCCATTTCAACGCCCGCGTCTTATGTAGGGAGATGAGCATATCGCGCTTCCCGATGAGCGAGAGCAGCACCTTGTTACTCTGGAAGATGGAGTCGAGCGCATCTATATTCTGGTTGACTTCAGCAAATGACTTCGCTTGCTTCAGACATTTCCACGGTTCACTTCCGCTGAACCGGGCCCAGTCGTTGATCGGATCGTCCGACTCGATGATGAAAGCGGCATCGCCGGGGATGAGGTAGATCTGTTGCACATTGCGATCGGGGGAGATGTAAAGATGGGCTACCGAGTAAACCATATACGCCAACAAAGCCAGGACAAGTCCTACAAAGATTCTCTTTCCCAGCTTACTCTTCTTTTTCGGAGGTTGCTGTACATTGGGTTCATTGCTCACCGAAACTGTTTCAGACGGTTGCACACTGCCTGTCGGGATTGTTTCGGACGGTTGTACCGGGTTGTTCTGTTCTTCCATGTCTATTGCTTTCAGTAAGTTAGATATAAAACCATGCAAATGTAAACAAAAAGACAATGCCAAATGCGCCGCTGAAATAAAAATATTGCAACTTCGTGCGCAGTTAGCAGCAAACACTCTTGTCGTATCATTGCCGCCCAATGAATACGTCATTCTACAAAACACAGATCAGTCATGGATATTTTTTATAGTGCGCTTCTAATTCTCCCCTTTTTCGTTTCCACCTTCGGAGCGATAACTTTGCTTTACAGCTGGAAAGAGAATTTGCGGCCGCAGAAAGTATGAGCGGCCGCAAATTCTAACCTCCTTCTTTAACAGGGCGTCCGCTCAATAACTTCTTATACAGAAGAATTCAAGTTGTAAATGCGACCCTAAATTATGTTTTCTACTTTATTGGACAGCAACAATCGTAAAGTTGTTCAAGTCCACGTTGCCCGATACGATATGCAAAATTGTTTCGCGCCAACCATTGGCATCGAAGTTGACTGTGGCAGCATTTATATCCGTCCATACTCCACTGGTGGAGGGCAAATCCATGGCTGTTCCTTCCTTGCCTCCGACGTCGAAACGGATGCGGGCAGCGGCTTGCGAAGCATAGCGTAGCTTCAGAGTCGATGTTCCGGCCCGGTAAGGCAGTTCCACCCACTTCAGCCATTCGCCGGTTTCGGTAGCGGTGACGCACCAGCCATTGAATCCATCAGTACATTTCTTCACGTCCATATCGCCCTTGCGGTATTGGTTGCCACTGTTGCCTGCCGACTTGTCCAGATACGCATCGCACGCTTCGGCTTCCACGCACAATGTTTTCGGAAATGCATCGGTACTGCTGTATCGCCTCAGGATGTTGAGCCGCTGGTTGGGGAAGTCGTAATACTTCGTGTCCGTACTGCGCCAGTAGGCTGCATTCTCCAGCATGTCGGTGAATCCTTCCAGCAGAATCAAGTCGGCTTTGTTCTTCACCATATAGTCCAATGCGGTGGTCAGGGTCTTGCCGTGCTCGGCATCGAACAGCATGCGGCTGCCAGACTTATCGTTGGTAAGGAAGCCAGGAACTGCTACTCCCACGTTTACACCATTCAGCGAGCGAAGGGTATAGTAGCAGCGGTTGGTGGTCTGTTCCGAAGCGATGAACCAGTCGTTCATGGATTCCACCGTATTCCGGTCCACCTGGCTGTCACGGTCAGCAAAGGCCCGGTCGGCACAGATGAACAGGTCTTCGCCGAAAGTGCTCTTAAAGTCGGCATGTATCTTGTCGAGGATGGCTTTCAGCTTGCCGGTACAGTCCGGACGCTGGTTGTCCAAGGCGGCATAGGTAACGTTCAGGAAGCCGTTGATGCTCCACAGGTAGAGCACGGGCTTACCGTTGAAACGGAGCAGGTATTTATTATTCGCCTGGTTGGGGCCGTAGAAGTTATCGAAAGCCAACTTGATGTTATAATCCCAGATGTATTTGTACACGTCGTCCAGTTTCTCTACCGGATAGCGCATCTGTTCGTCCGTGAGGTTGTGCTTGGCTTTGTGTCCGTTGTCCAGCGTAGTGGTGTATTCGCCGTACAGGTCGAGGTTACGAGCAGCCGCCCAGGAGGCCGGACAGTCGTCGAAGATCGCTATTTTCAGATTTTCTGTTCCCCTGCGCTTCAGGGCGGCAATGAAGTCCTTGATGCGGGTGGGATCGCCGTGGTCTGTATTGTACTTGGCTTCGGTATCGGCTTTGGGCAGACGTCCGCGACAGTTGGGAACAGCATAGTCCAGTCCGCTGTACACGAGTTCTTCCACCAGGTTGTCCCACCATTCTTCGTCGGTGGCGTTGAACGCTTTCGCTTCGAACAAGGGTTGATTATAGTATGTGGTAGAGGACGATCCGCCGCTACTGGCCGACGACCCATTGCGTATGCTCTTCTCGAAGCCGAACAAGGTGCCCATCAGGAAACTGTGCTCAGGCACACCTTCTTCTTTGGGGTCCGGATCGACCGGTTCTACCGGATCGGGATCTGGGTTCGGGGGATTCACTACCTCGTCTCCCCCACTGGAACAAGCCGTCAACATAACGGCAGCCATCCATATACTTAGTTTGAGTAATTTCTTCATGGTATGCATGTTTAAAAGAAACAATGTTTTTGATTTAAAAAGAGGGAGGTCTACTTCGCTATAGACCTCCCTCCGACCTACCTATTAAAAACAACTATTGTCTATGAAGACAACTTATTTACCTTTAGCGTCTATGGTCTTGATGCTGCTGAAGCAATACTTGTCCAGCACTCCCTTGCTACTGTTGTTCGCGGGCTTGACACCGATCCGTACACTGAACTTCTGCGAGAAGTCAATGGCGATCTTGGTTTTCACCGTCAGAGTGTTGCCTTCGTCTATCGCAGCCACGGTCATATCATTGTCCGTATAGCGGCTGTCAGAGTTATCGCCACACTTGATGCTGGTCGAAATAAATAGTTTAGCTTTGTCCACCACTGCCTTGGTATAGGTATCGTCGGGCAGCGGATTGTTCTTGAACTTGAACTGAGCGCATACATAGCCGGCAGCGTCCTGATAAGGTTCACCCACCCACTCCACTTCGAAGTAAGGAGTGACCTGGAACTCTATATCAGTAGTTTTTCCACTTTTCAGTTCGACAGTCTGTTTTGCCTGGGTACTTTCATAGCAGCAGCTTTCGAACGGCCACATCTCATACGTACCACCAAAAAGGCGGGTATTCAGGAATGTACCGTCCTGCATCACGTTCAGGTTCTGCTCCGTCACCACAACCGTTTCGTCACCATGGGCGTAGCTGACTTCCTTGATACGGAGTTTCATGTTCCCTTGTCCCTGCGATGCTTCCAGCGGTTGGCCGGTCACCTTATTGATAAACTTTCCCTGCACGGTAGCGTCAGGAGCATCATAGTTATCCATTTCGCAGGCAGCGAGTCCCCATACAGTAAGGAACAACGCGCATATTTTTATGATCTTCTTCATTGTATTCTGTTTTTAGAGATTAATACCGGGCATTCTGTTCCAACAGATAGTTCACCTTGCGTTCTGAATCGGGTATTCTTTCATAGTAGAACTTCGAATCGAAGTTGTGTTCGCCACCATAACTGTCGCTCACGCGAGTATCAAAGATGTATTTTCCGTAAGGAATACCCGTAGAAACATCTTTCACCGCTGTGCTGAGGAACAGATATGGAGCCAGCATACGCCAGCGGAAGTTCTTGATCTGTGTATCGGCTGTGAACCAGCGACGCAAGTCCCAATAGAGTTTGTGTTCCACAGCCAACTCCTTGTAACGCTCTACACGCACGATCTGAAGTCCTTTGGTGGGGGCAAAGATCCAAGAGTTCTTGCCCGTACCACGTACATTGGTAGGAACGGTCAGGTCGGACAGTTGTGTACTGTTGGTCAACAGTTCGGCTCCGGCTCTTTCGCGTACCTTGTTGATACAAGCCATAGCGTCGGTAAGCAGGGAAACGTCTCCTCCGTTCTGAGCCAATTCCACGGCAGCTTCGGCCCGGTTCAGCAATACCTCGGCATAGCGGATATCAATCCAAGGCTGTATGCTTCTATGCAGATCGACAATGGGGGCGGCACGCTGAATCCATTTCACACCGTAGATGCCAGTATTGTTGGCGTTGCGGGCAGAAGTAGAAGGTCCATTGAAGCCGGCAATAGCAATGCCCGAATCTTTATCGCCATTCTTATAGGTTTCACCTTCCGTGGGGTTCTTGGTAGAACGTACGGCTACTACCGTACCGTTTACTTTGAACTCTTTCATGCCGTTATCCCAACTGTAGGTGGTCTTACCGTCGTCCTTGGTGGTCTTTTGGATTTTCTGGTCGGGGGTGATACCGCCTACGATCAGTCCGCAACGCATATCGAGTTCGTTACCGTTCTTATACTTATCGCCCGGAATCATGATGCTGGCCTTCAGACGGGGTTCAGCATTGTCAAAGATGCCGTGTCCACTGTCATACACCACATAATTACCATCACTGTCTGTAGTCTTCAGGTAACCGGTAGCCGGATCTACAGGCAGTCCGTCGAACAACTCCACCCAATCCAGCGGTACAAAGTAGCGGCTTCCGTAACCACCCGTCCAACGTTCGGGGCACATCAATTTGTCCCAGCTATGAACGTAGTTATTGATGTCGTACTCGCGGATAAGTACGGATTCCGGACTTGAAGTGGCTTTATCGAACACATCATAGAAAGCCTGGCGCTTGTCGCCCCCGTTCATCAGGGAGTATCCTCCTTGTTCTACTACCAGGGTAGCGTCATAGGCTTGCTGAAAGTAGCCATTGGCCAATGATTCCGGAATACCGGTCAACATAGTTCCACTCTCGCCTACGTAAGCATAAGGTGCACCATAGCGGGCGACGGAACCGGCATACAAAGCCACGCGTGATTTCAGGGCAGCAGCCACATATTTATTTCCGCGACCGTTCACTTTCTTGGTGGTCATGTGCTGAATGGCGTATTCCAGATCGGTCAGGATAAAGTCCACTGATTCTTGATGACTGCTACGCGCCAAGAGCAGGTCTTCGTCTATTCCTTGTGGTTTGTCCAACAAAGGCATACCTCCATACCGTTTCACCAAAGCAAAATACGTGTAAGCACGCACGAACTTTGCTTCGGCTATCCACTCTTCGGCTCCCTGAAGTTTACCGATGTAGTTAGGTAAGTCCTGGATCAACACATTGGTCTGACGAATAACCTGGTAAGCATCTTTCCAGTAACCTTTGTCGCCATACACCACATCGTTTCCACATACATTATTAGCAAACTCGCCGGTAGAGCCCAAGGTCGACTTTTCCGAGTTCCAATCATAAAAGCCGCCACGACCACCGTCGTCGCCCATATTGAAGTCCTCCATAGGCAGATGATTGTACAATCCTGCCATATAAGCGGTGATACCCCCTTCGTTATAGATGTCCGAACCAGAGATAATATTCTTAGGCGGAATATCCAAATCCTGGCAAGCTACGAATGTACCGCCGATGGCAGCACAAAGAAATATATTTTTCCAACGTTTCATAATCTTATTCCTCCTTTATTAAAATGTGATGTTTGCGCCAAAGTTATACGTCCGGTTCATCGGGTACATATATCCGTAGAGTTCCGTCGGCTTTTCGGGGTCAACGCCCTTCACTCCGGTGATCGTGAACAAGTTGTATGCATTGAAATAGACTCTCAGATTCTTTACGCCCACAGACGAAAGCATGCTCTTCGGGAAGGTATATCCCAGTTCGATTGATTTCAAGCGCAGGTAGTCGCCCCTCTGAATCATAAACTCTGAATCGACATCCGGAGTGGTGGCTCCAAATGCATAGTAACCTGAGATCCATTGGGTAGCAGGGTTGTAAGGATGCGCGTTAGGATCGGTCGGTCTCCAACGGTCAAGGAACATATCCAAGGCATTACCGTCGAACTGTAGCGGAGCGCTCAATTGCTCACCGTAAGCGATGTATGACATGGCCGAACCTTGGAACAACATATTCAGGTCGATGCCTTTCCAGCTTCCGCCCAGCGTCAGACCGAAGTTCATCAACGGATAGTTCCGCTTGTCCTGCCAGGAACTGCCCGGATTAGTCGACGTTGCAATGGGATGTCTGTCCATATCGTCGATGACGCCGTCATGGTTCCAGTCTTCGTACTTATAGTCGCCGGGTAGGGTGGCATTACCGGAATAGATGTTGTTGTAAATCTGATCGTAACTGAGGAAGCGTCCGTCAGCACCGTAGCCGAACCAGATGTCATTGTAACGGTACAGGTTCCGATTCCGCCAGTAGTCGTAAGAGTTTCCGGCCGGGTTCGCCTCATAGTAGCAACGCATACCGCGTGTCAGGGAAACTTGCGCAGCCACATTGTAACGGAAGTCGCCAATCTTGTGAGTGTGGCGCAATTCTACTTCAAAACCTTTGGTACGGTCGCTGTTCAGGTTTTCCTGTGGCATCTTGGAGCCGAAGGTACCCGGCAGAGTAGACAGGCGATCGGCCAGCAAGCCATCACGATCCCGCTTGAAGAGTTCGAAGGTAAAGCCGAACAATCCGTTCCAGAGATCGGCATCCACACCAATATTCATGGTCTTCACCGTATACCAGGTGATATTCGGGTTCGGTACAGCGCGGGTACCTAATGAATTGGTATAGGCTCCGCCGAAAGAGTAGCCCGTGGGGAAGTTGTTGTTAGAACCTCCAGAAGTGTTCGGATAGTCATAGCCGGAAACGAACTGATAAGCAGAAGCCGAGTCGTCACCCATCTTACCATAAGAACCACGAAGTTTCAGGTTGTCGATGAAAGAGAAATTGTTCTTGATGAAAGCTTCTTCAGAGATTCTCCATCCCACAGATGCAGCCGGAAAGAACCCCCAACGACTGTCGGACGGAAACTTGGAAGAACCGTCATAACGGAAAGAGAACTCTGCCAGGTAACGACCGCCGAAATCATAGTTGAAACGTCCAACCAAACCTTGTGAAGCATTCTCGGCCATACCGTTCGGATTGGCTGTTCCTACCTGCTGGTCGGAGTTTCCGGCAAACAGATATGCCAAAGGTATAGAGAAGTTACGGGAAGCAAAGATATTGTCGCCTACCGAGTGGGCTTCTTCGAACAACATCAAACCGGATACATGATGTGACCCAAACGTGTTGTCGTAATTGATAGACGCTTGCCACAGGGTGCTCCAGTTGTTGTTGTAAGTACGTTCTAGCTTGGTGGGGGCCAGGCGTGAAATACCGTTATACGAATTGGCAGCCTCGTTGTAATCGTAATACTTATACTCTTTTGTCCATACGGAATTGTCGTTAATCTTGGTATCGTATCCGAACATGGCTTTCAGTTTCAGACCTTTCACCTTAGGTACGGTGTATTCGGCTTCAAAAGTAGAGTTGAACAACTTACTGCCGCGCTTCTTCCAGCCGGTTTCGTCCTTGTTGATCAAAGCCAGCGGATTATCGTCGGCACTTTCGGGATGCTGATAGTAAGGAGCGGTATTGTTGGCATACAGCGGCTGGTCGGGTGCCGAACGCCACAGGTTCTTGAAGATTTCCCAGGAATCTTTGGAGTTGCCTTCACGGCTATCGATCATACCAGCCAACTTCACCGACAGTTTCAAGTTCTTCGTCATCTGCGCATTGATGTTGGAGCGGACATTGTAGCGATTGTAGTCCAGTGAATTGGATGTGAAGAAACCTCCCTGATCCAAGTAGCCAAAGCTAACGTAGTAGTCTACCTTGTCGCCTCCACCACTGATCGATACGTTGTGCGATTGCTGCGGAGCATGGTTGCGCATGATAGCGTCGTACCAGTCGGTGGACTGTCTGTCGCCATTCAGGAAAGCGTTGATCTGCTCGTCCGAATATTTATGGCTGGGGTTGACCAGGTCGCGCATTCTCCGTTCGTTGAACAAAGTCATACGGTCTACCGCTCCTACCGGCTTCAATACCTCGGTCGGGGTCTGGATACCATAGTACATGCTGTATTCTACCTTGGCCTTATTGCGTTCACCTTTTTTGGTAGTAATCAGAACAACACCGTTGGCAGCACGTACACCGTAGATGGCAGCCGAAGCATCTTTCAGTACGGTGATGGATTCAATTTCGTTCGGATCCATACGTTCCATGTCGCCACGGGGTACTCCGTCGATAACTACCAGCGGCGAACCAAAGCCGCGGATATCGAACTGATTATTGAACTCGCCCGGCTCGGATGTCTTCTGTACCACACGTACTCCCGGGACCTTACCAGTCAGCATGTTCTGCGCATTCTGGTTCTTCGTGGCAATAAGCTCATCGCTCGCAATAGCCGAAATAGCGCCAGTCAGGTTCACCTTCTTTTGCGAACCGTACCCCACAACGACTACCTCGTCCAAAGCAGCTGCATCTTCACTCAATACAATCGAATAGGTAGAAGCAGTACTGATAGAAACTTTCTTGGTAACATAGCCAATGAAAGAGATTTCCAATGTGCCCGAAGCGGGTACATTCAACTTAAACTGTCCGTCGATATCGGTGATGGTTCCGACAGTGCTTTTTCCGGCCAGCTTGATGTTGGCACCCACGATAGACTCTCCGCTTTCGTCTGTCACCTTACCGGAAATAGCTTTCGTGTTTTGAGCATAACCGAACGTTACAAACGAGAACATCATCATAACGCAAAGCCATGTAACTGCATTCCTCGAAGGAATCCCTGCTTTTCTTTTAAACTCTTTTAATGTACTCATAGATTAAATTTTTAATAACTGATTATCTGTGAAATCTTGTTCTTGAAATCTTCCTTGTAGAAAGATGCCGCAGATGCAATCCGGCTAACTAGTATTTTCCATATACGTTAGAATTATTAGAATGAAGTATTTTTACTCTTTGGGAATCTTTAACCCGAGGCAAATTAAGCAGGCGGAAATTAAGTGAGACAGGAAATTGCTATTAATCAATAATTAAAAAGCAATTAATTTTCTGATTTATTAGAAAAATACAGGAATTCGTACTGATTAAGAGTCAGGCTATTACATACAAATACAAAACTCCCTTCCTGGCAGGGAAGAGAGTTCTGTGCAGCACCTATCTTTATGATAAAAAGGATAAGATTAACTGTATTCCAGATCGGAGAAAGGAACCTTGTATTTCTCTCCTAAGGAGTCTTTATACTCCCTGCAAAAACGGTCGTAAACACTTTTGGCAATTCCCTTTTTCCCTTGAGCGGAAAGAACGGCACACTTAGCAGCCAACGCTTCTTCATTCAGCGGATCGTGCAAAAGCATGATATCTGCAATACGAAGCACTGTCTCCTGATGGTTCTGCCGGTATTCGATATCCAGCAAACTCTTTAATAAGTCAATGGAAAGACTGGAATAAGTGTCTTTGAACTCATCCAACCAGTCGACAACGGTATTGGACAACAGCGGACCGTACAATAATATTTCCAGAATGCGGTTGAGCAATTCCCGATTTGGTTCTTCGCCTTTCTTATTGAACTGCCGGATGTAAGCAAGCACGGCACGATAATCGCAAAACACATCCTTCCCCCAGTTGATACACAGAAAGCCATTGTTGCTTACGATTTCCACATCGCCTACGCTTTCCAGCAATACACGCAACTTGCGCAAGGTGACGTTGCGGTTATTGCGGGCAGCTCCTTCTTCTTTATCAAACCACAAAAGATCGGTTGCCTTCTTTGTCAGAATACCTTGTTCGCTCTTCTCAGTATAGAGCACTAACAAAATAAGCAGGTCTTTTAATCGCGGTGTAAAACTGGCAGCCATATCATTGCCGTCTTTATCACGTACATTGAAAGTCCCTAATAAGGAGATAGCCGAGCGACTGCGGTCAAAGTATTTTTCGACTGGTTGGAGTTCTTCTTCTGCCACCTTCGACCTTGATATTTTTTCTTCTGCTGGGAACTGGGTAAGTTCACCGGCCTTTGTCACGGATAGCACCGATTGCTCCGACTGCATTTTACGCCGGTACCGAAAAACCAACGCTGCTCCAATCAATAATATAAGTACTGCAACTACATATCCATACCAGGACGAGGACTCTTCGGCAGCAGCTTGCAGGATATCAAGTTCACTCACCAACGGCCGGTTGATGGAATAGATAGCTACGTCATGTGTCTGATCGCTTACGATCTTGTCAATTACCAAATAGAACTTGCTATGCAGGGGGGAATAGTAGAAACCTAAGTCGCAGTCCTGATAAACGATCTCATTATAGATAGGTCTTGATACGGCGGTCCACACGGAATCGGCCAATGAAATCTTCAGAAGTTTTCCTCCACCCGCCATGCTGACCGCATAGAATGAGCTGTCAGTAGGATCGAAATACATAGACGAAGCCATCAACATCATTTCCTGTTGCGGCCGCTGACTTTTCCAAACCTGACGAGACTGCTTCGTCTTCAGGTCTATCATGGACAGGTCATAATAGTAATAGGCATCTACTCCCTGTTTACCCACTTTATTGCCCCGACCGCCAAAGATATAAAGATCGTCGCCCACTACCGTTGCTGCCGCCGAATAACGAGGCTCGAGAGCCAGTTCGTAAGCTACCTTCTGCACCACATCCGAACCTGATTTCCAGCAAAACAAGTCGCTCCGATACCGGTAGTAACCGTATCCCCCGAAAAAGTAAAAAGATGAATCGACGGCATTGAATGTACGGGCATGATTAAAATAATAGGGTTCACTCTTATTGCTCTCTCCGGCACTCCATACGTGGGTATCGAATGAGAAACGGGAGACATTACCTTGAGACAAGGAATAGGAAAGCAGGCTGTTGCTCAAAGTATCATACATCAAATGATTAGAAAATTCCATGGCCAGATATCCTCCGCGAACAGGCATAGTATGGACAATTCCCTTATCGCCGTCGAACACTTCCACTTTGTCCGGGTGGACAAAATAAAACAACGCATCACGAGCATTAAAAGCGACATCGAACCTGCCGGTAATCTTATCCGCATAAATCTGTCGCCACTCTATATGATTATCAATCAACCAGAAAGGACATTCAGCCTGGGCAGCTACTCCGGCTCTTTCATCGTAGCAGATACCTTTGTTATGTTTCCACAACATCCAATGCCGGATCTCTTCGCCATCCAAAGACACCCTGACATCCCGAATATTCATTGGGGCTACATCCTGTATATATCCGTCGACCCTGCCAAACTGTACCTTTACATTCTCTATGCCGCGCAAAGGCACCACCAGAGTAGTATCTTTTCCACCAAAATGCAGATCGATCTTGTTATGCCGGACATTGAGTTTCAACGAAACCGGCATCCATTTACCTCTTTCTATTGGCTGCTTCACAAAGGCCATTCCGTCATCAAAGACCAATGCCGGATAATTCAGATGTCCATCTGCTGCCATCAAGGAGAAATGGATTACCTGGTTTTCGTTGGTAGTCAAATGAAGAATAGAGCCAAAATCCGGTTCCCTGTCGCGAACCAGCATATAGAATGAAATCACAAGATTATCCTTTACAGGATAAGGTTTACCATCCTCCAAAGATAAGGTAGTTCTCTCATTGACCGGTACATGATAAGAATTGAAATAGAGCCCATAGTCGTGAAGGCTAGCAGCTTTTATGCCAAGCGGCCAACAGAATAAGAATAGGAGTATTAGTTCTTTACATTTCATAGTATATTGTCGACAAGTTGTCTGCAAATGTACTAAATATATTATAACTTATAATAAATTAATAAGTTTATTAGTAGCGCTCCTGCAATGACCTCCTGTCCTTTCCGGTTGCATCTTAATAATACGGGAGCACCTGTGTCGGATGCTCCCGTATGGTAATATGGGTTTCATATTATTTCACTCCGGAATCGGTCAGTGAAACTTTCAGCAAAGGAAGAAAATCTTCCCGGTTGTCGCACCTGAAAAAGCCGCCGAAGTCGTTCCGGTTATCGGTATCGATCCGGATGGTCAGTTTGTTCCATCCTTGTAGCAGAGGAAGTTCTTTGTAAGTCACTTCGTGCCGGTTCTGCCCGGCAGCGGCATAGAGCTTACCGTTGATGGACAAGGTACATGCTGAGGTTCGCATCTGCAAGGTCAGCTTCGGCATGTTCGGTTCGATGAGCAGATCATCCAACGGGCGAGGACTGAACACATAGAGATTCAACGCCCATCCATCGCCGTCTTTGACGAGCTTATCTTTTACGGTTACCGGAAAGGTCAACTGGCCATCACGCAGGAAAAAGACTTCATTTACGTCGGCTTGTATCTTCTTGCACGTAATGCCAGCATGCTTCAGTATGGCAGACAGGGTGTTGTATCCCTTTTCCGAATTGGCAAATTCGGTCAGTGTACTGATATAGAAAGCTGAAGCATCCTGTTGGTACCTGACAAACACAGGAGTGGCAGCCGTACATTCATATTCGCTACGGAGAACTCCCGCTGTCTTGATCTCTTCCGGACGTTTGTTCCACAGACGCCAATCAGTACGGCAAGCGTTCAGTAGCACTTCCCCTTCGTCCACCAGGGTTCCGGTCAACGAGTATCGGGCAGCATCGGCCCGTTGCAACTCGCAGAAATAGAAATCCGAATTGTTCAAACCACGGATCCATGATTTCTGTACCGGGATGAAAGAAGAACGTTTCAGGTGGTCCAATGCCACCGGCTGAGGAAGGATCTCATTGTACCCTTGTACCGTTTCGGGTACCAGCCCCCAGATCCATACATCCGCTCCGCGGGCAATATGCTGCAACAAGGTTTTCTTCTCGGCAGCCGACAGCAGGCGACTTCCGTCGATGATGTACAGCACACGAGCCGGTTCGGTGACTTCCACGGCAAACTGCACTCCTTGCCCATCCAGGATTTGTTTCAGTTTACTGTTTTCTTCGCCGACGAAAACAACTTCTTTATAAAGTGATGCCGAAATGGCTTCGGGTGCATTGTATTGCACTTTATTAACATCAGCATAAGGAGACCAGGCAGCCTGACCTGGAGCATTGGCCGCACGCATAGCCTCGTACAAAGGCCAGGGTTCGAACAAGGGCAGACTCGGATCGTATCCTGGGTTGAAGGTGGTACAGTACGGACCCACACGTTCCGGTTGCACACCCGGTACACCTTCCTTATAGCCGGTGAAGAAGATACCATCGTCCGTCAACGAAGGCGCCTGACTCTTATCGCGTTTGCCCAGCGGAAGAGGCTTCAAGGCATACCATACCATATTGAATACTGTGCTGTACGAAGCCCCCATCGAGCGTTGGTTGGCTAAGAGGTGGTAGCATTCGTTGGCCAATCCTTCCATACGTCCTTCCTGTGAGTCGTAGGCTCTTTCACCGTTGTACTTAGACACCTGTTCCGGGGTACCGTAATAAGCCATACTGTGTTCGCCAATACCCCAAGGCTTGCCTATTCCGCCCCATTTCTGCATGGAGCTCATGTCACCATAGTGGCCTACAGTAACCGGCAGCAGTCCATCGCCATCGTCCTCGCCATCGGCTGAGATCCAGGGGCGGGTCGGATCGTTCTGACGTACGATATCGCGCCACTCTTCCCAGGCTTTCTTTTGAGCCGGCATCAACTCCGGTTTATTGTATACGTGCAGAATCACCGGCTTATTCTCGTTGCTGACACTCCAGCCGAATACGGAAGCATGGTTACGGTCGCGAAGGACAAACCGTTTCAGATGCAGTTTCGACTCTTCCCAGAAGCGGTCGGAGTCCAGTTTCGGTCCACCATCGCTGGCCCAGTTGGCTGTTTCGTTCAATACACAAATGCCCATTTCATCGGCCATATCCAAGTAAAGGCGCGGGTAAACCTGTGCGTGTGGACGTACCGCATTGCCGTTCATCCCCTTGATGGCAGTATACCAGGCCCAGGCATAGCGACGGGTCATCTGCGGGATTCCCATGAAATGCCAGGAATCGCCTCGCAATGCATACGGTTGTCCGTTCAGGCACTGTACGGTACCTTGCAGTGTCCATTCCCGCCAGCCGAAACGTTCGTACTTCGTATCAATGGTTTGCTTCTTAGCCTGTGCGGAAAGCAATACGGCATACAGGTTGGGGTGTTCGGGCGTCCAGTATTTCAGTTGGTCGGCCGACACCGGCACTTGCAACGTGAATTTAGCCGATGTATTAGCATCTACCGACACCTTTACCGGAGCTACCTGCAGGGCTTCCAGTCCCAATTCCCAAGCAGGTACAGGCGCCGAGTTAACATCCGTTCCGGCCAGGTTTATCCATTCGCGTACCGTTCCCTGGAGCTGCATTTCCGCTTTCCGGGCTGTATTATTTTGTACAGTAACTTCCAGTTCCAATTTATTCTGCGACACCAGCGGTTTCACATACACATCTTCTATATGAACCTGTGGCAAGCCCAGCAGATAGACATCCTGCCAGATACCGGCAATGTGATAGCCCCACATGGAACCGGCGGGAACGATGCGGCGACCGATGGTGGACTTATCCTCGAATAAGCCCTGGCTGCGCACACCCACCCATACCTCGGCAGTCTCTCCGGGAGAAACATACTCCGTGATATCCACGCTGAACGGGAGGAACAGGTCGAAGTTTTCGCCCACCTTCTTCTTATTGACATATACTTCGGTAAAACCGGCTACTGCTTCGAAGTGAAGTTTCACCTGACGATGGGTCCAATCGGCGGGAATGGTAACACGTTTCTTCATCCAAGCCATCTTTACCTGCTCCCACTCTTTGGGATAAGAAGGATAGTTGCGATGATCCGGTCCTTCCAGATTCCGGTTGGCAAAATCATTGATATTCCAGGGAGAAGGTATCTTAATACGCGTGCGACTCCATTCATTTTCGGCAGGTAGAGGAAGTTCCGGTGCCATGCCGCTTCCCGGCACATAACTCGATGGTACAGCCACCGGTTGGAAATCCCAGAAACCGTTCAGGCAAATCTCTTTCCGGTACTCTTTTTCCATTGTATTCACCAAGCCTTCACTCGGGGCGAAAGCAAAGTCATACACAAGTCTCTTGTCGCCCGGCCCGTTTTGAGCATTCATCGTACCAGGCCACAAAGACAGTCCTGCCAGCAGAACCCACATGGTACTTAGTCTTTTCTTCATCATTAGCATATTACAAGTTTTTCTATGGTAATTGAAACGATACTTAAACGATTGAACGAAAGTATCGTCCGCAAAGTAAAGAGGAGTAGATTAACAGAGGCATTTGAAAGGAGTTAATATGAGATTAAAATACGATTAATTTCCGACATCTCTGCTAAATTATTCCAAGCCATGCACAAAATGAGATCACGTCTTGTTTTTTTCGTACATTTGCCACCATCACTTAATATAAATGTATGGTTAACCAGATATCGTCTATTGCCTCATCCGAGTACCCCGAAGTAATGCGGGTATGGGAAGCCTCCGTCCGGGCTACCCATCATTTTCTGCAAGAAGAGGACATCTTATTGTTCCGCCGGCTGATACCGGAGCAGTACCTCGACGCTGTGCGGCTGTACGCTGTACGTGATGCTTCGAATACCATACTTGGTTTTCTGGGAGTATCGGACGAGCAGATCGAGATGCTCTTCATCCATCCCGATGCGCGGGGAAAAGGTATGGGTGCTGCGCTGCTAAATTATGCCGTCGATGAGTTGCACCTGTCCCGCGTGGATGTCAATGAACAAAACGAACAAGCTGTCGGCTTTTACCATCACATGGGATTCACCGTCACCGGCCGTTCCGAGCTCGACGGAATGGGGAAGCCTTATCCGTTGCTCCATCTTAGAAAAGCAAGAATAACCACTTAAAATAATCGTATGGAAACATCCAAACCCAAGACGGTAGACGAATACATTGCCGTAGCTTCGCCCATCGTAAAAGAACACTTGATGAAACTACGCATCGCTATTGTAGCTGCAGCCCCCGACGCACAGGAAAGTATTAGCTTCGAGATGCCTGTGTACAAGCAAGAGGGTGTGGTGGTGTACTGCGGCGGCTTCACGAAGCACGTCAGTCTGTTTCCCGGACCGGAAGCCATCGCTGCGTTCCGGGAAGAACTGACGGAGTACAAGACGGCGAACGGAACCATCCAGTTTCCGGTGACCAAACCCATCCCCGTGACGCTGGTGAAGAAGATCGTGAGACTCCGGGTGAAGGAGAACCTGGCCAAAGCGAAAGCCAAAGCCAAGGAAAAGGAGAAAGCCAGGAAAGAGAAACTAAAGAGCAAGAAATCGAAATAGCCTACCCAACCATTGTTCCTAAAGCAATAAATAAACCAAGCATCGCTCGCTTTACAACCAACGATGTATAAGATGTACATCTTAGGCTGTATAACATGTACATCTTAGGCTGCATAAGATGTACATCTTTTACATGCTACCTTTTCAAGCAAAGCAACCTCCCTCTACAAGGCCAGAATCTTTGCTTCATTTCTGAAGAAAAAGTCCGCTTTATACAATCGTAGAACCCAACGCTTTGCTACCTTTGCCCTTTACAAAGCATGGACGATTTTCAACTGATACAACCCTCGCCCCTACTGGCTCCTTACGTGAAGCATTACTGGTTCATGACCACCGCCAGCGCCGTCGAAGCATCCGAACGCGTCATTCCCACCGGGATGATGAGCCTGATGTTTCACCGGGGCGAACGTATGTTCTCTTCTTCCGATAAAGACTGGCAGCCCCGCGCTTTTCTGGGCGGGCAGGGAACAGGCTATACCGACCTGTCCTACCAAGGAAATGTTGACATGATTTGCGTCGTATTTCGTCCGGCCGGGGCCAAAGCGTTCTTCAATCTCCCGTTGATAGAGCTGAACGAACTGAATGTATCGGTACACGACTTGGACGACACACTCCTCTCCGACCTGGAGAAACGGCTGACAGACACCCCCGACCCGAACGTCTGCGTACTTCTCATCGAACAATTCCTCTTCCAGCGTCTCCGTCAGCAAGCTGCACACAACCTGAAACGGATCGATGCTGCTATCCAGTCTATCTACACCGGACAGCAAAACGTGGAGATGCTGGCGCAAACCACCTGCCTCGGCTACAAACAGTTCAAACGGATATTTGCCGAGTACGTGGGTGCCAATCCCAAAGAATACCTGCGCGTGATTCGTTTCCAGCGATCCTTGCACCTCCTGCAAAAACATCCGGACATCTCCCTTACTCAACTGGCGTACGAGTGTGGCTACTACGATCAGGCTCACTTCATCAAAGAATTCAAACAGTTCTGTGGATATACACCGACGGAGTACCTGGCTATCTGTGCGCCCTATTCCGACTTCTTTTCGTAAAACAGCACGTTTCGGGTTGCGTGCATGTCCGCTATTTGCTTACCTTTGCCGAAAAGCAACCCCATCATGAAAGAAACATTCCATTACGGCGAGAAAGAGATAGC
The DNA here is from genome assembly GCA_031554505.1 of Bacteroides sp. Taxonomy (GTDB): domain Bacteria; phylum Bacteroidota; class Bacteroidia; order Bacteroidales; family Bacteroidaceae; genus Bacteroides. The sequence continues at coordinate 50,634 of JAVBVI010000012.1, forward strand.
GCATTTGAAGAAGGTAGACCCGGCACTCGGTAAAATCATAGAGGAAATCGGGCTTATAGAGCGCGAAGTAACACCCGATGTATTTACTGCGCTGATTTACTCCATCGTCGGGCAACAGATTTCGACCAAGGCGGCTGATACTGTCCGGCGACGGATGGAAGCACGATTCGGCCAGATAACACCGGAGGTATTGGTTGCAGCCAGTGTCGAAGAAATTCAACAACTGGGCATGTCCGTACGGAAAGCCACGTATATCCGGGATGCTGCCCACAAAGTAGTGTATGGGGAGTTGAACATCGACCTACTGCCTACTCTGCCGGACGAGGAAGTATGCCGGAAACTATCGACCCTGAACGGCATTGGCGTATGGACAGCAGAGATGCTGATGACCTTCTCCATGCAACGTCCCGACATCCTGAGCTGGGGAGACCTAGCCATTCATCGCGGACTGAGGATGCTGTACCGCCATCGGAAGGTCGACCGGAAACTCTTCGAGAAGTACCGCCGCCGGTATTCACCTTATAATACAGTGGCTTCACTTTATCTGTGGGCCATTGCCGGTGGTGCCTGCGAGCTGAAAGATTATGCCCCGATGACTGAAGCACAGAAGAAGAAAGCGCGCCAGGAAAAGAGTAAGGAGAAATCGCAAAAGCCAAAGCCATGAATGCTCAACAGAATCTCGATTACGCCCGTATAGCCGAGGCCATCGAATACATCCGGGAAAACTTCAAGAGTCAGCCCACGCTGGACGATATAGCCAACGAAGTTGGTCTGAGTACGGCCCACTTCCAACGGATGTTTACCGACTGGGCCGGAGTCAGTCCGAAGAAGTTCCTGCAATACATCAGCATTGAATATGCTAAAGAAGTACTGAAAGAGAATACATTGTCCGATGCAGCTTTCGAGACGGGTCTTTCAGGTACCGGACGCCTACACGATTTGTTTGTCAATATCGAAGGGATGACGCCCGGCGAATATAAAAATGGCGGCGAACATCTTTCTATCAACTATAGCTTTGCCGAGAGTCCGTTTGGCGATATACTGGTGGCAGCTACCCCGAAAGGCATTTGTCATCTGGCCTTTGCCGACGAGCAAGCGGAAGCTTTCCGGGTGTTGCAGGAGAGGTTTCCCAACGCTCAGTATCAGCAACGGGTAGACGTCCTGCAGCAAAACGCCTTGTTCATCTTCACACAAGACTGGAGTAAGCTGAATGAGATAAAACTACACCTGAAAGGCACGGACTTCCAACTGAAAGTATGGGAAGCCTTGCTGCGGATTCCCATGGGACAACTGTCGACGTACGGCGATATCGCCTCCCTGCTGGACAACCCGAATGCTTCGCGTGCCGTGGGGACAGCCATTGGCGATAATCCAGTGGCATTCCTCATTCCTTGCCACCGCGTGATCCGTTCGTCGGGAGAGCTGGGCGGCTATCATTGGGGGTTTGCCCGGAAAGCAGCTATCATTGGTTGGGAAGCCAGCCGGAAGGGAACGAGATAAAGTCCTTTTCTTACAATTTCGACTGAGTGAATCGAAGTAATTTTGTCCCGTCAATTGGCAGAATTATTCACTTATTTAAAACAAAACGAAATGAAAAAGGTAGTTGCATTCTTTGAGATTCCCACAGAGAACTTCCAGCGTGGGGTTCAATTCTATGAATCGGTGTTAGGTATCCAGTTGCCCGTGATGGACTGCGGCAGTGAGAAGATGGCATTCTTCCCCGAAGAAGACGGGCTGTGTCCGGGAGCTTTGTTCTGGGCAGAGGGTTATAAGCCTTCGCAGGATGGCGTGCTTATCAACCTGCAAGTGGACAGCCTGGAAATGGCATTGGCAGCAGTGGAAAGAAACGGCGGAAAGATCGTCCGCCCCAAAACCAAGATCGAAGCAGAAGGCAGAGGGTACTTTGCCCTGTTCATCGACAGTGAAGGAAATAAGTTAGGGCTATACGCCGACAAGTAACTCTACGCTATCCCCTCCACACAACAAGCTCCAATCTAATGTTCTGCAAAGGGTTGGAGCTTATCACACGGATATATCAGACACCACAATCCCCCCAATTCTGTTTATTTGAACAGTTTGCGATTTTCCACCTCGCACAACACTTTCATCTGTTGGATAGCAATTTGGTTCAGTTTAATCAATCGTTCCTTTTGAGACAATCTTTCGCTGATAAAGACAGCGTTCAGATTCTCCATATTAGACAAACAGATTAATTCATTGATTGAAGCATAATCGCGAATATTGCCCTTCAAATCTGAATGTGCTTCGCGCCACTGCTTGGCAGTTGTTCCAAACAAAGCCACATTTAGGATGTCTGCTTCGCTTGCATAAACAATGTTTATCTGTTGCGGCGTAAGCTCTTTAGGGATAAGATTTTGTTGAACAGCACTTGTATGAATATGGTAGTTTATTTTCGCCAATTCCCGTTTAGCAGACCAACTAATTTGCTGTTGCTCCTGCTCCTTGAGCCGTTGAAACTCTTTTAGCAAATAGAGTTTAAATTGAGGAGAAACCCAGGATGCAAACTCGAAAGCAATGTCTTTATGCGCAAATGTCCCCCCGTATCTTCCGGCTTTGGCAATAACACCTTTTGAATTAGTTCTTTCCGTCCATTGTTTCACCGACAAAACAAATCGATTAAATCCTGCTTCATTTTTAATTCCCTCGAATTCGGGGGAATTAAATATAGGATTATACATCTCTTCCCATATACCCAGAAATTCAATTGTATTCTTATTCCTCAGCCATTTTTCAATCAATGCTAATCCATTCTCAATATTACGAACCATGTCGGTTAAAGAAATATAGTCTTCCTCTTCAATAGATAAGACTGTCACTTCAGTGTCCTTTACTGTTATTTTTGCCATCAGTTATTAGTTTTGGAAGATTCAATGTAGCTGCCAGCAACGCATAGAGCGTTTCTTTAAGTCTATAGAACCCCAAAAGTAATCTTTTTCTCGATAGCAAGAATGCCTGTTTTGTTTTTTAGCAGTTCATTTTAGAACTTGTATGTAGCACACTTTCCAGATAATCCCGTAGAACGGTAGCATGGTTCTGTACCGCGTTGTTCGAAGCATATAGCAACGTAACGATCTGTTTCTCTTTGACAAGTGCCAGAAACTCTTCCACCGCAACCGAAGTTCTCAACTCCTCGGTATACCTTAGCCTGAACTCCTCCCAATGCGCATCATTGTCTTGGTGAAACCACTTCCGTAACTCGGTAGATGGAGCTATACCTTTTGCCCAGAGGTCATATTGAAGATATTCCTTCTTCATTCCCCGCGGCCAGAGTTTATCTACCCATACACGAAACCCATCGGCTGCTCCTTTGGTTTCATACACACGTTTCAACTGAATCTGTACCATACCATTCGTTTCTAACAGCATCGCTTCCTGCGATGCCCTGACAAACATACACCTTAATTTATTCCTATCCATGAGATATAGAAAAGAACAAATGCCTATATTTGTCTGTTCGTTTAATGCGTTAATAAAACAAAGTTATGAAGACAAGAAAAAGTATGTATGTTCTGCTTACTGTCGGCCTGGCAGTAGGTGTTTTATCGTGCAAACCGGCCGCCCCGGTATCGGAAAGCGTCGCCGGACAAGTAGCAGATGCTACCATGAATAACATTATGCTGATCACTGATGCGGGCGATACGCTGAACATCAGTACTATGGATACCGATCCGGCCAAGGTTCCGGGCGTACTGGTAAACGACGCGGTGGAAATCTTCTACTCCAAAGAGAAAGTTGGTGACAATGAAATCCTGAAGGCCGACAGCCTGACGATTACCGCGCATTCTCCTTTCTTTTATATAGCAGGAACCTGGCTGGAACCCAATCCGATCAATGCAGCCGAGATGCAGGGTGTTACCCTGGAGCAAGGCGGCACAGCCTCATCGGTGGGCATGGCTACGCTGCTTTTCCAGAAATGGACGTTCGACGGGAAGGAACTGACGCTGACCAGCCAAAGCATCGGCAACAAGCAGACCTTCGAAGTGATCGACACACTTGTGGTAGAGAAATTGGATGCCGACTCACTGATCCTGTCCAAAGCAGGTGATGTAGTTTGGCGATTCGGCCGGAAGAAATAGCCTCCTTATAGATAAATCCCCATCGGCAGGAAACTGATTCCGTCGATGGGGATTTACTCATTTAAGAAGGAAGACTACCGGTTTTCTTTCAGTTTCTTCACTTCTTCCACCAGCCGGGAGAACGATTTATCGCGTTTCCGCTTCTCGTGTTCGGCGGTATTGAAGTGCCACGCTTCGCGCCGGAGCTTGAGATAACTCTCGTACACTTCACGCGGCAAAGAACCATTGTTCACTGCTTCGAGCACCGCACAACCGGGTTCGTTGACGTGTGTACAGTCGGCAAAACGGCAGGAGCCTTCGTAGTCCGAAACATCCAGCATCCCGGCCAACGCATCGGGATCGTCCAACGCCAAGCCGAATTCGCGCACTCCCGGAGTATCTATCAGCACGCCTCCACCTTCCATCAGCACCATCTCGCGGCGGGTGGAGGTATGCCGCCCCTTTCCCGTAGATTCGCTGATACCGGACGTTAGCAGCACTTCCCGCCCGCAAAGCGCATTGACTAAGGAGCTCTTCCCTACTCCCGACGAGCCGACGAACACCACCGTTTCGCTCTCAGTGATAAACTCCCGTAAACAGAGAATCGTTTCTGGCTGGAGAATGCTGGTCAGGAACACCGGCATGTGGCGGGAAAGATGACCGATGGCTTCTTCCACTTTCCCGCGGTCGAAATCCAGGTCGGCTTTATTGAGCACCAGCACCGGACGAATATCTTCTTCCAGAATCTGCGCCATGAAGCGTTCCACGCGGCGGGCGTTGAAGTTATCGTCCAGGCTTTGCACGATAAACGCCTTGTCCACATATGAAGCGATGGCTTGCTTGTCGGCCGCAGTACCACTTTTCTTCCGGTACAGGGTCCGCTCGCGCGGCAGCATATCGACGATGATTCCCTTGCTGTCGTCGAACGGCTGGAAGATAACCCAGTCGCCCGTACAAGGGAGCTCGAAACTCTCCTTGCCATAGAGCATATTGCCGGTGAGTTCGCACTGGAACTGTCCGTCTTCGGAGACGACTTCGTAGCAGGTGCGATGCACCACCGTCACGCGACCGTGGATAAGTTGGGAATAAGAAGATTGTAGTTTCAGTTGGGACAGTTCGTCGTTCCAACCATATAGTGATAAGATTGTATTCATTGTCTTTATATTATTGAATGATGTAAAATAGATATCCGATGCGTCCGAACCATTCTATCCGCTACAACACTCCCTGCTTGGCGACGTTTTTCATCACCAATTCATAAGAGATACAAAGGATAAAACCGCCCGGAATCAAGCAATCATCCCGGTCATCCAACAATTATATGTGAATACTGTGGTTGTCATACGGCAGCAAAGATAAGATTTATTACCGGATTCTCCCAACGATACCGGCGAATAATGCCAAGCAGCGATCGTCCTTGTCGAATAAAACAACTCCGACAGATGCATAAACCAACTCTTCTGTTCGAATAAAACAACCTCTTTTTAAGTAAAAACTAAGCAGTCCCATTGCAACGGGACAATGGTCCCATTATAAGGGGACAATGGTCCCGTTGCAAGAGGACAATGGTCCCGTTACAATGGGACCACTTAGTTCTTACTAAAGAGACAGTTGTCACATCTATAAAAAACAGTTAGTACATAGAAGAACAGCAGTTGGTTTATGCATAACGCGTAGCTGATTTATGCACTGTATTCGCTTCTCAGCACGTACAACGAATCATAAAAACAATTAATATATTAAACATCTATTTTATATTTGAACAATGTTCATTATATTTGCAGCGTTATTTACTTATCGACACTATATGGACAAAAAACAAATTCAAGAGCAACGCATGAGGAGGTACTTCATCGATGCAGCCAAAGAGTTACTGAAAGGGGAAGGCCTCACCGCAGTCAACGTTCGCAATGTGGCCGACAAAGCTGGTTATTCGTATGCCACGCTGTACAACTACTTCAAGGACCTGAACGACTTGATTTTCGAATGCGTGAAGGACTTCCAGGAAGAATGCCAACAAGCCGTTAAAAACAAAGCACGCCGGAGCGAACCGGGAAAGGAGAAACTCAAAGTGGCGATACTGGCCTACGTAGAATATTTCACCGAATATACGGGCGTGTTCGAACTCTTTTACCTGGAGAAGATGGGCAATATCCGCAACCGGAAGCCAATCATTGATTTAATTTACACCTTCCTCGACACATTGTGCGAACCTTACTGGGAACAGTGCGTCGCGCAGGATCTGCTCGACCGTGAATCGGCTGAGAAGAAAAAGCAGCAACTCCGCTTCTCAGTCATGGGCATGTTACTGTTCTACCAGAATCGTTTTCAGCCCGAGAACTATAAGGAGTTCATGGTTTTGCTCAACAACGAGGTGGACGCAATCATCGAACTATAATTCCCCAGGGCGACTTTTTGCGAAGAATAACACGCATACTCAAAGAAATGAATATCTTTGTAGTAGCGCTGGTGTGAGGCAGAAATGATCGGCACCAGAAAAGGTCTATTTATGAATGCAAAAACAAGAAAAATGAAATTACAAAACTGTACTCCGGTGTTGTTCGTAAAGGATGCACCGAAAACGAAGGATTTCTATGTCAACGTATTAGGCATGACAGTTACTGCCGACTTCGGCGGGTTGAATTATATGTTTCAGGAGGGGTTTGCCATCTGGCAGATTCTCGAAGGCAACATCATCCCGACTAAGCTGGGGCGCGAAAATATAGAGAATGCCGCCAATGCCAGTCGTTTCGAGCTCTGTTTCGAGACGCATGACCTGGACACTATCTACCAGACACTGAAAAACAATGATGTAAAGTTTCTGCACGAAATAAATACAGAGCTTTGGGGACAGCGCACCATCCGGTTTTATGATCTTGACGGCCATCTGATCGAGATTGGTGAAGCTATGCCGATTTTCCTTCAACGGATTTTCAACGAAGAAGGACAGAACATCGCAGCCACTTCCGCACGGACTTTCATGCCGGAAGAAGCCATCAGGCAGATTCTGGGAATATAATTAGCAAAATTGGACAAAGCGTCTTCCGCCAAACGGCTATACCTTTGCCCCTGTTCAATAAATCGAATTGTTTAACTTAAAAATCAGTAGTAAGATGGAACAGAAATTTTGTCAAAGCTGCGGTATGCCGATGACTGCCGCTGAACATTTTGGGACCAATGCCGATGGCAGTCAAAACCCCGACTATTGCGTGTACTGCATGAAAGACGGGCAGTTTACCGCCGACGTCACCATGGATGAAATGATCGAGCATAACCTGCAATACCTCAGCGAGTTCAACAAGGATTCGGAGAAGCAGTTCACCCTGGAAGAAGCCCGGGCCGAGATGAAAGCTTTCTTCCCTCAACTGAAACGGTGGCAGAGCTAATAGACCCAAACACTTGCATCCAACCGTATGAACGAAGCAGCCATAAAAAGGACTTGTCAGAGTTGCGGCATGCCGATGGCGGCCACCGAACATTTCGGAACCAACAGTAACGGTAGTCCCACTCCGGACTACTGTTGCTTTTGCTACCAGAACGGAGGTTTCACGCAAGATCTGAGCATGGAAGAAATGATAGAGCACAACCTACAGTACCTCAACGATTTCAACAAGGACTCGGAGAAACAGTTTTCCGCAGAGGAGGCCCGGGCAGAGATGAAAGCCGCTTTCCCTCAGCTGAAACGTTGGCATACACACGAAACAACCCACCAGGAATATTTCAAGGCTGTCAACCGGGCTGTGGATTTTATCAATGAGCATCTGAACAGCCCCATCAACCTGAACGACCTGGCAGATGTGGCCTGCCTCTCCGGTTTTCATTTCCACCGGATATTCAAGTCGTTCTTAGGCGAAAGCCCCGGCGAGTATATCCAACGACTACGGTTGGAGAAAGCTATCTTCCGCCTGCAGACCACCCGGCTGACCTTGACCGAGATAGCCGAACAAACGGGCTACCAGAGTCCGCATGCCCTCTCCAAAGCTTTCAAGAAGCGTTTCGGTGTATCCCCATCGGTGTATCGCGTACAGCCATCGGGCTTGTCTGTACCTGTCGAACCGCCTGCTTTCATCTGCATAGAGCCCGAGATCAGAGAGATACCGAGCAAGCAGGTGATCACCGTCCGGGTAGTGAACCCCTACGAACAGCCCCATGCCTTTGTTCACGCCTGGCAGAAGTTGACCCGCTTCGCAGGCAGCAGCGGCCTCCCCGGCGACGGACATGAATACCTGACGCTAAGCAGGGATGTTTCGACCATCACCCACCCAGATCTTTGCCGGACATATGCCTGCATCACCACTAAGCCCGGCATCCAACCCAAAGGAGAGTTTGGTAGCCAGACTATTGAAGGTGGACTGTATGCAGTTTTCACCTATAAGGGAGCGTACAGAAATCTCGAAGCGCTCTATTGCTTCATCTACCGGAATTGGATTCCCCGCAGCCAGTACGAGTTGAGGGATATCTCGTTCTTTGAGCGGTACCTCAATAGTCCGGATGCGGTGACACAAGACGAGCTGTTGACAGAGGTATGTATTCCGGTGGTACGAACAAAGAGATAAACCATTCGCTAAAAACCAATCATTTATTGGAGGAGATAGTGAGCGTTGCCGTTTTCAAGCCTGGCGAAGTAACTTTCAGTGTAGCCTTTCCGGACTTCTGCGTACTCTTTACCACTACCAAGGCACGGCCTTTCCATGCTTTCCGCTCTTTGGCGATGTACGGATCAGTATCTTTCAGGTCGGCATTGCTCACTGCGACGATATTACCCGCACCTTTCGCGTCGAAAGTAAGCAGAGAAGTGGCATTGGGCTCTATCACACCGTTCTTATCCAGTATCTCCACCGTGACGAAAGACAGGTCTTGCCCATCGGCCTTTAGCTGGGTACGGTCGGCAGTCAGGCGGATGGTGGCAGCTTCTCCGGCAGTCTGTAAAAGGATGGTTTCTACTTCTTTATCGTCTTGCAGACCGACGGCTTTGAGCACGCCCGGCTCATACGGCAGAGGAAATACAGCTTTGAACTGCTGTTCGCGTCCGGTGGGGCGTTCGCCAATCAGTTTATCATTCAGATAAAGCTGTACTTTGGCGTACCGGGAGTAGATTTCTACTTCGATCTGTTTGCCTTCATGCCCCGGCCAGTTCCAGCTTTCCCAAGTGGGATACACCGACCATTGGGTCTCTTTGATCTCACCGTAATAGTGGTTCGGTTCTTTGACAGCTAAGTAGAGTTTCTTATCGGAGTTGTACAGCAAGTCGCGGTAATGAGAGATGGGTTTCCGCCATCCCGTCAGGTCGATATCTCCGCAGTAGGCACCATGCCAGGGGTATATATCACGTTGGTAGTGCTCGCCCGGAGTTTCGCCTTTATAGAAATAACGTCCGATGCCTGATTCGCCCAGGTAATCCATCGCCGTCCATACAAAGTCGCCGATGATATACGCGTTGTCATTCACTGCTTTCCAGTTGCTGAAGGCGTCGCGCGGGTAAGATTCCGTCTGCATCATCACCCGATGGGGTACGCGCTCATGGTCGCCGGCGGCCTTATGGATCATGTAGTTGTAGCCTACAATATCGTGCACAGCAGCCAGCGGATCGTATATTTCCCAATCGCTATCCCAGGCAGCCAAGGCAGAAGTGATAGGGCGGCTCGGGTCAAACAGGCGGATATGATCGGCCAGTTTCTTTGCTGTGGTAACTATCTCCAGTTTCTTTCGTTCTATCACCTCGTTGCCTGTGCTCCAGCAGAAGATGGAAGGGTGATTCCGATCCCGGAGTACCATAGCTTCTATATCTTGTTTCCACCATTTGTCGAAAAGGGTGGAGTAGTCGTGCGGGGTCTTCATCTCGCGCCAGCCGTCGAAAGCTTCGTCGATGACCAACAACCCGATACGATCGCAAGCGTGCAGGAACGCTTCGGAAGGAAGATTGTGCGAAGTACGTACAGCATTGAATCCGGCACTCTTCATCAGTTCGGCCTTCCGCTCTTCGGCACGGTCGTAGGCAGCGGCTCCCAGCGGGCCATTGTCGTGATGTAGACAGCCACCATTGAGGACGATTTGCTTACCATTCAGGAACAATCCTTTCTCGGCCGAGAAGGAAACGGTACGTATACCGAAGGTCTCGATCAGTTGGTCTTGCACACGACCTGCCTCCGTTACTTCCAGTGAAGCCTGATACAGATGAGGAGCATCGGTGCTCCATAACTCGGGACGATTGACGGCTACTGTTTGTGTGAGTTCCTTCACTCCGTTGGCGGGAAGTTCTACAGTGGTGGCTTGTTGCCCGGCCTCCCGGCCTTCTTGGGTCAGGCGGGTAGTCAGGGTCACCTGCCGGGCAGCAGCGGTTTCGTTCTTCAAAGTGGTTTTCACCTGTACGAGGGCCTTCTCCTTCGAAACTTCGGATGTAGTGATGGCTACTCCCCAATGGTCTACGTGAACAAGGTTAGTTGTCGTCAGCCACACATGGCGATAAATGCCCGAACCGGAATACCATCGGCAATTCTTCTGTTGGGCATTGTCTACCCGCACGGCCAACTGGTTTGTCCCTTCTTGCAGATAGGGCGTCAAGTCATAATAAAAAGAAGAGTATCCGTAAGGACGCACGCCCACAGACTTTCCGTTCAGGAATACTTCGGAATTCATATAGACCCCTTCGAAATAGATGCCTATCTTTTTATCTTTCAATTCCTGAGAAGAGAATGTAAAGGCTTTCCGATACCAGCCGATACCGGTAGGATAATAGCCGCCGTCATTGCCCGCCGGCGCTTTGGCATCGACTGTTCCCTCTATGCTCCAGTCATGAGGCAGGTCAAGGGTACGCCAAGCAGTGTCATCATAACCGATAGTCTTCGCATCGGCTTCGTCGCCCAACTTAAATTTCCAACCAGCATCAAAAAGCTGTTTCCGCTGACCATTCACCGACTGGGCGTTTGCAACGCCGCTAAACCCACAAAGACAGGCCAGAACAAGCAGCCATTTGCCCAATGAAAGTGTTTTATTTCCCATTTTGGTAGTATTTATTGTTTTGTTTCTATCGCGTAAACTACAAATCGAACCAAAGATACATCATTTAAATGTGAAACAGAATGTTTATGCAAAATCTTTTAATTAGGAGTATCCGACAAAAAGATGGCTTGCCTAGGCTGGAATGCCGGTTTATAATGCTACTTTTGTGCTTTCAAAACACAATATATATGGAAGATTTACAATTAAAGTATGGTTGCAACCCCAACCAGAAGCCTGCCCGGATATTCATTCAGGAAGGTCACTTGCCCATTCAGATACTGAATGGGAATCCCGGGTATATCAATTTCATGGACGCCCTGAACGGATGGCAGTTGGTAAAAGAACTCAAGCAAGCCACAGGACTCCCGGCAGCTACTTCGTTCAAGCATGTCAGCCCGGCTGGCGCCGCCGTAGGAACGGAGATGAACGATACGCTCAAGAAAATCTACTTCGTAGACGATCTGGCACTCACCCCGCTTGCCACCGCGTACGCCCGTGCCCGTGGAGCCGACCGCATGTCATCCTACGGCGACTTCATCGCCTTGAGCGATGTGTGCGACAAGGAAACAGCGCTGCTGATCAACCGCGAGGTGTCGGATGGAGTAGTTGCCCCGGGCTATACCCCCGAAGCATTGGAAATCTTGCAGAAGAAACGCAAAGGGACTTACAATGTAATCCAGATAGATCCTGCCTACCAACCGGCTCCCATCGAGCACAAGGATGTATTCGGCATCACTTTCGAGCAGGGCAGAAACCATATCTTGTTGGACGACTCGATCTTCACCAACTTCCCCACACAGAAGAAACAGTTCCCGGCCGAAGCGCAAAGAGACCTGCTGATTGCTATGATCACGCTGAAATATACGCAGTCCAACTCGGTGTGCTACGCCAAAGACGGACAAGCCATCGGCATCGGTGCCGGACAACAAAGCCGTATTCACTGCACCCGCCTGGCCGGAACGAAAGCCGATATCTGGTCGTTGCGCCAGCATCCGAAGGTGATGAACCTGCCTTTCGTCGAAGGTATCCGCCGGGCCGACCGCGACAATACCATCGACATCTACATTTCCGAAGACTACGACGATGTACTGGCCGATGGCGTCTGGCAGCAGTTCTTCACGGTAAAGCCCGAAGTGCTGACTCGCGAAGAGAAGAAAGAATGGCTGGCCGGACAGAGTGGAGTATCGCTGTCGTCGGACGCTTTCTTCCCCTTTGGCGACAATATAGAACGTGCCCACAAGAGCGGCGTGGACTTCATAGCCCAGCCCGGAGGATCGGTGCGTGACGACCATGTGATCGAGACTTGCGACAAGTATGGCATAACGATGGCCTTCACCGGAATCCGGTTGTTCCATCATTGATTCGCGTATATCCATAAAAAAAGTCCGGGCTTCGCAAGAAGACCCGGACTTTTTTATGGATGAGAGACTAATTTAGCGTGATCTGCTCTTCTACTTCCACCTGCACTTCGGCGGCTGCTTTCCCATTGGAAGCCTTCACAGCCGGGGCATGGTTGTTGTCCGCGCGATGATTCGTCGTTGGAGTAGTTGTCGCCTGATCGTCCAAAGGAATCCGCATCGAGTAGAACGAACGCCAGATGAAGATCAGCGCGATAATCAAGAACGGGATGGCAATGTACAACGAGTAGTCGTGCGCCGAACCCTTCATCTCGATACAGATCTCCGTAGCCAGCAATCCGAACAGCGTAGAGAACTTAATGATCGGATTCAGAGAGACAGAAGAGGTATCTTTGAACGGGTCGCCCACGGTGTCGCCTACTACGGCAGCTTCGTGCAACGGGGTGTTCTTCTCTTTCAGGTCTACTTCCACCACCTTCTTGGCATTATCCCAGCTACCACCGGCATTGGCCATGTAGATAGCCTGGAACAAACCGAATACAGCAATAGATATCAGATAGGCCACAAAGAAGTTCGGATCGAAGAACGCAAAGGCTAGCGTAATGGAGATCAGCGCAATAAAGATGTTCCACATTCCCTTCTGAGCATACTGTGTGCAGATTCTTACCACTGTGTTCGAGTCTTCAGCATCTGCTTCCTGATTGTCCAGGTTGAAGGTGCGCTTGATGAACTCTACCGCCCGGTAAGCACCGGTCGTTACAGCCTGAATAGAAGCGCCACTAAACCAGAAGATCACAGCTCCACCGCAAATCAATCCGAGGATCACCGGCGCATCGGTCAATGACAAGTGCAGCAGACCTACCTTTTCCAATAATAAAATAATAGAGAAGATCATCGTCGTAGCACCTACCACAGCCGTTCCGATCAATACCGGTTTTGCCGTAGCCTTGAAGGTATTTCCTGCCGAGTCATTGGCTTCCAGATAGTGTTTACCACTTTCGAAGTCGGGCGTAAAACCAAAGTCCTTCTCAATGTTCTTGCTGATATTGGGTACTTGCTCGATCTGCGAGAGTTCGAATACAGACTGGGCGTTGTCGGTTACAGGACCATAGCTGTCTACAGCAATGGTCACCGGACCCATACACAGGAATCCGAAAGCCACCAAGCCAAAGGCAAAGATAGAAGCATGCTGACCCAGTACCTGATCCAATCCCATTCCGGCTGTGAAGTAAGCGATGGTCATCAGACCAACGATCAGCATACCTGTCCAGAAGGCACTGAAGTTACCTGCTACGATACCCGAGAGGATGTTCAGTGAAGAACCACCTTCACGTGAAGCAGTCACTACCTCGCGTACATGTTTAGACTTGGAGCTGGTGAATATCTTGGTAAACTCAGGAATCAACACGGCAGCCAGCGTTCCGCAACTAATGATGATGGCCAGTTTCCACCACAGGGTAGTGTCGGTCATATCGCCCAGCAACAAGTGGCTCATGAAGAAGGTAGCCGAGATACACAGTACAGCAGCAATCCAGATGAGACGCATCAAAGGAGCTTCGAAGTCGAATTCCTTCTTATCGCCATATAGTTTCTTGGAAATACCTTGATTGATAAAGAACGAACAGCCCGAAAGGAAGTCCATCAGGAAGCGCATACCGAAGATCCAAACGATCAGCTTGGCCTGGATAGCCGGATCGGCCACAGCCAATGTGATGAACGTGATCAGAGCTACGCCTGTCACACCGTAAGTTTCGAAACCGTCGGCCGTGGGACCTACGCTGTCGCCGGCATTGTCACCGGTACAGTCGGCAATCACACCGGGGTTGCGAGGGTCGTCTTCTTTGACTTTGAAAACCACCTTCATCAGGTCGGAACCGATATCGGCAATCTTCGTGAAGATACCTCCGGCAATACGCAGCGCACTGGCACCCAACGACTCACCGATGGCGAATCCAAGGAAGCAGATACCCACGATTTCACGCGGAACGAACAACAGGATCACCACCATCATCACCAATTCCAGAGAGATGAGGAATAAGCCTACGCTCATACCGGCACGTAACGGAATGTTAACGACGTCCAGCGGACGGCCTTTCAGCGAAGCAAAAGCTGTGCGGGCATTGGCATACGTGTTGACACGGATACCGTACCAAGCCACCGCGTACGAGCCTCCCATACCGATGATAGAGAACATCAACACCTGCAGAACCACCGCAAACGGCTTGCCCAACAAACCAAAGAAGTAAATACACAGCACCAGAGCAATGATACCGAAAAGCATCATCAGGAATTTCCCCTGCTGCTTCAGGTAAGTGCTACAAGTCTGGTAGATAACCCCTGCCACCTTCAACATCGAGTCGTGCGCAGGCATCTTCTTGATTTGTGAGAACAGATACAAACTGAAGCCCAATGTTCCCGCAATAATCAGGGCCCCATAAAAAAGAAAATTCCAGGAAGTCATTTCCACGCCGAACACATGAAAAGTCCCCTGGTGCAGGTCGGGGATAGCCAAGTCGGCCTCACTGGCGAACAAGTTGGTCCCGGATGTTATCAGCAGCACTGCCGACAACAGAAAAAATCGCATTTTACTCATGGTACTAATAGTATTTTATTAAGATAATTTTTGGTGATTTGTACAAAAACAAAATTGTCGCGAATATAGTGATAGTTTTTTCATTTCTTTCAACGATTTATTATGCTTCATAACAGGTATCTCATTCCATATTGAGCTTTGCGAAAGAACTTGGAGAGGAAATGCAACCGTTCTTACACGATTCACATTGGAAATGCCTAACTTTGTCATCAAAAGTCTGAAAAAGATGAGCAAAAACGCCCTATATCACTGCCTTGCCCTACTAACTGTTATTATCTGGGGAGTCACATTTATTTCCACCAAAGTATTGATCCATGCCGGGCTGACACCTGTGGAGATCTTTCTGTACCGATTCATCCTGGCCTACCTTTGTATCCTGACGGTGGCACACAAGAAGCTGTTTGCCTACTCACTGAAGGACGAAGGGCTGTTGATGCTGGCGGGGTTGTGTGGAGGAAGCATCTACTTTATAGCCGAGAACACAGCGCTGGGCATCACATTGGCTTCCAACGTATCCCTGCTTATCTGTACGGCACCTATCATTACAGCTTTCTTCACCTTCTGGTTCTACAAAGAACCGTTGAACAAGAATCTGCTTGCGGGTTCGGTAGTTGCGTTGCTGGGGGTAGCATTAGTGGTATTCAATGGAACAGTCCTGCTTCAGATCAATCCGTTGGGCGATCTGCTTACGTTAGTGGCAGCTGTGGTATGGGCCTTATATTGCATCCTGCTGAAACGGCTGGGACGTACGTACTCCACCCGTTTCATCACCCGAAAGGTTTTCTTCTACGGGCTGCTCTCGTTGGTGATTTATTTCCTGTTCGATCCGTTGACCTTGTCGCCGGAAATGTTGCTACGCCCCGAGGTATACCTCAATCTGCTGTTTCTGGGAGTAGTAGCTTCTATGTTGTGCTATCTGATGTGGAATGCTGCCGTCAAAGTGCTGGGCACCGCCCAGACCACCAGCTACATCTATATTATTCCTTTGGTAACGATGGCCGCCTCGGCTGCTTTGCTCGACGAGCGTCTGACCCTTGCTTCAGTGGTGGGTGCGGGATGTATCATTTGCGGGGTATATTGGGCAGAGCGGAAGTCTATTGGCAAAAGGCAATGAGCCGTTTACTCTATCAGGAAGTCCTTATGGATGTAATAGTATATGTTTCGCGGAACACAGCAGAATGTCAATTGTAGCCTGTACACCCCTTTGGGGTCTTCCTTTCGGGGAAAATAGAGTACATGCTGACACGTTTCTCCGGCAGGGAGCCCACGACGCTCCATTTCATCCCGAGAGTAGTTATCAGGGCGTACAGAAGCCCATGTGCCATCACTTTCCTTACAAAACAGAATCTCGTCGCCAATCAGGATAATTGTATCCGATGTGTGATTCACGACTTCGGTCACTAAGAAACGACCATTGGTGCGCGGGTCATGCGGCAAGAGGTACACGTGTATATCCGTATTCCGCCGCTCTGTGATGGTTTGATCATCTATTCTCCGTTCGGTCACAATGGTTTCCAGAGGCCTGATAGAGTCGATCCACCCCGCCTGAACCGCATCCATCTCCTTTTCAGTTTGAGTCCAAGTGACCGTATCCATTACCGCCGGTTCCATATCCGAAACTTCCTGCGACTGACCATTCACCTGTTCTCCGGAAAGATTGCATGCGCTTACTCCTCCCATGAGGCATAACACCCAGATAAAATAGAAATAGTTCTTCATCTTCTTCCTTGAAATAACCTTCTCTGCTGTGAGAAGCTGTTAGATGACAAAGATACGTTTTTTTGCACAAAACAAAACGGATCATCAGTAAAACCATGTGGTAAGCAAAATCAAGGCTTAGCATCCCCCATCCTCATAGAGTTTTTTTTGGAGCCTCCAGCCTCTTCACCTGCCCTGAAACCCACTGTTCATCGGGGCTGACGGTGAAGAGGGCCTTCTCCACCGGGGGTTCACAAAGTTCACTTTGTGCCGTCCTGACAGCAAGAAGCAAAGTGCCCGGAAGTAAGAAGCAACTGACTCTGAAGAAAGGAGCAATCGCCTCAGAAGAAAGAAGCAAACAGCCCGGAAGAAAGAAGCATTTGCCCTAGAAGAAAGAAGCAACCGACCACATTGCGAGAAGCTTCCAGGGCTATTGCAAGAAGCTTCTTGACGGGCGCTACGCGTTTTATTTTTTCCCGCTACGCGTTTTCTGAAAACGCGTAGCGCCCGTCAAAAAAACGCGTAGCGCTCGTTGAACAGTGCTTGCAGATTTATTGGAAGAAGAAGTTAGTTGCCTTGAAAATAAATGTAGTTCATCCATTGTAAGGAAGGTCGGGTTTGTTTCTTCCTGCCGGAATTTCTTGCCAGCAAACGGGTCATCTTTTATCCATTTATTGGCCAAAGCCACATTTATGACCTTCTTAAAGCACTTCATATAACGGACAAGGGTGTTTTGGCATAACTTCTTTTCCGTTTTCATGTACACCTCGAACTTGTGGATAAATTCGCCGGTAAGTTCATAGAACGTAATATCTTCCTTTCCGAACTCTCGCCAGATAGTTTCTGCTAAAGCACGCATACAGTTGTCATACCGGTTGATGGTGACTTTCTCATAATCAATGCCAATCAGTTTTCTGCATTCGTCATTATGCTCCCGGAATGTAGAAAGCACGGTACGTCGGTCTTCATTCCCAAATAGCTTCTTGAGTAAAAGAGAGGGGGTAATCAATGCTTCTGCCAAAGTCAATTCTTTGTGGATAGTAAGAAGTTTCAGGTTCAGTGAACGTATGTACTCGTTCAATTCCTGTGCCGCCCGATCTTTGCCTTTGGAACAACCTTTGGCTGCGTTCCATAAATGAACAGGTACACTTCGCTGAATCCGTACCTCGTCAGAGCCACGCCCCTCAATAGTTACCCTCAGAATAACGGGGGCTTCTCCATTTTTCAATAACCGATTCTTATTCTTTAGGATAAAGAACAGAATACTCAATGTTTCTTGCTTCATTTTTGTTCTTTTTAAGTGGTACAAAAGTATGAAAACAAGCACAAAGTAACGTTACGCAAAATG